>DATBDU010000057.1:0-23886 GCA_036269775.1 Solirubrobacterales bacterium | reverse complement strand
AACGCGAGGCAGCGAGGTACTCAAGGCAGGCAGCTTCATCGGGGAATCGCTCCTGGAACTCCATGATCGTGCGCGGGAAGTCTGGCCGGGCCACAAGACGACGTTAGGCATGGCACCTGACGGAACCGGATACTCATGAGCGGCGCTTTTCGGCCACCTTTCCTGCGACCAAATCTCTTTCGTAAAGGGGCGGACACAGTGGCACGTATCAGCTTTATGAACGTCCATCTTGGCGTGGTATCCCGAATGGAATTGATGAGAGGCTGAGATCCCAAGATCCAGTTCTCTTGGGCAATTTTGACCATCCTAAACAGGGGAGGATTCTGTGACATCAACCCGAGCAACCAGGTTCGGTCTATTAGCGATCTCCATAGTCGCCATCTTTTCTGCGATCACCGGCACCGCCGCGGCTGCTGAAGCACCCGAACTAGAAGGCATCGCAGAGTTCAATACCAGCATCAGCAACACGAGAGTGGAAGCTAAAGTCAACCCGGAGGGGGCGGCAACTACCTATCAGGTGGAATTCCGCGAAAGCGGCAAATCTGAATCCTGGAGTTTAACTCCGCCCCAGGCAGTTGGGTCCGGCACGAGTTTCGTACCGGTGATCACTAACTTCACGCTGAAGCCCGAGTCTTCCTTTGAACTTAGGCTCTTCGCTAAAAATTCCTTTGGAACGACCCGGGAATTAGTGACGAAAAATTTTGCAAGTCCATCGTGGTCCATCGAAGGAGCTTCTTCGTCGGAATTTGCGTCGTCATCGTCCGGAACCTGGAAGGTGGAATGGTTCGCAACTGGATCGGAAAAACTGGAATGCGCCCAACATGGCTCTGGCACGATCGGCAATCCGGGCGGAGTTGGCGACACCTACACCTACACGATCGATAACTGCACCTGGTACATCAACGGATTCGTCAGGTGTCAGCTGACTGGTCAGTCTTGGTCGTTCACCATGAACGGCGGGACCTTTAAAGAGGAAACCGGCGAAAAGTTCTTCCATTGTCCAAACGGAGAACTTCACTATATTCGCGTGCAAGAACCAAAGACCTATTCGATCACGATGCCGGACGCAAGTGAACCCCGGATCGAACAACCGCTGACGTTGACCTTGCCGGTCAAAATCGATAACAAAGTTATTACGGCTACTATCAACACCAACTGGTTTTTGATCGGCGCAAACGAAGGCCGGAAATTCTCAGTCTCCTAGACAAACGCAGTCTCTTCAGATGAACGGCCGGGGCGGCGCACCGAGTTAGGCACAGTGCGTCGCCCCCGCTCGCGCGGTGACAGTCGCTGCATTCTGTCGTAGCCGTGTGGCACTCGCCCACATTTAGACTACGCGACCGTGGTCCTGTAGGCGACAACCTCATCACGGGCCGGCGGGTGGATTCCCCCGGGCAAGTTGCCCCACCGCACCGACGTCCCAATTCCGATTCAGGGCGCAGCAATCATTCAAGCTCATCCAGCTGTAGGGCCCTGTAGCGCGACCGGATTCCCTCCTGGTTGCCGCGATCCCCCTCCACACCTCGGCAACGATCCTATGAATCTCTTTCCGGTTCGCTCGCCATCTCAAACAGCATCGCCACCGCCAGTGCTCGAAAGCCGTCACCGTCGCCTTCCTCAAGTCGCTTAGCGCTCTGCGCCGCCGCTGCCAGCGCGGCATTTAAAGTGGCCACGTAAAGATCCCTGATCTCGCACCAGCCTCGCTCGTCGACATGAAGAGGAATTCGCGCCATCTGCACATCTGGGCGCGAGCTCAGCATCCCTGCTTCTAACGCACGGGCCGCGTCGGCGACGATCAGATGAAGGCCCGTTCGCGCCAAGATCTCCCGTTGATCGGGATGGATTCGCCTGCTCGCCTCGTCGTCGATTGTCGTCGCCAGGTAAAAGTGCTCGGTGGCACCGCCTCGTTTCTTCTCTTCCACCAGCATCACCATGCCCGCCTTCTTAAGCTCTTTGATGTGATAGGCGACGTTGCCGATCGGCTTGCCGACCGCGGCGGCGATTTCCTTCGGACTGGTCGGGCGCTCGGCCATCATCGACAGCGCCTTCGCCCGTATCGGGTGCACGGTGGAACGCACCATCCTCGCCTCATAGGCGTGCTGGCCGGCCTTGGAACTCTTCTTGCCTGGGTTCATCCCCAGGATTGTCTCCCGCTGGCGCTTTCGGTGTCCTCAGCCTCCCTATCGCGTCCGTGGGGCAATCGGGCCTATCGCTGCGACCTTGCCTGAATCGATGTCGGTGTGTTCATGCAGCTGCAGGGCTGCTTCAAGCTCCGCACTGCAGTCCCGGATGTCCCGTCCCAGGCGCTCTTCGATGGCGGCTATGCGGGCGCTGACCGTGCGCCTGTTCACCCCCAGCGCCGCTGCCGCCGAGGAGACGTTGCCGGCTGCGGCGAAGTAGGCGCGTAGGGTCTCGCGCAGGGCGCGGCCTCCGTCACGATCGTCAGTAAGAGGATCCAGATAGAGCTGCCGCAGCGAGCTGGAGAGCAGGTCGTCCTGCAGGACCGAGGCAGCAAGCGCGACCTCGCTGTAGCGGACGACAGGGGAGCGGGCGGGGCGGGCGAGAGGGAAGGCCATTTTCGCTTGGCGGTGGCTAAGTTGCCAGCCCGCTCGCCCTTTCGCGGGCTCTCCGACTGCCAGTCGCATCTCCTCGGGCCATTCCTTGGAGATTCGCTCATAGGTCTGTGCCCGATCGACCTCCCTGCAACAGCCAAACCAGCCCCAGATCGTGCCATCGTCCCGGCGGACCAGCAGCAGACGATGGTCGAGTGAGCACGCCAGCCTCTTCAGCGCCGCCATCGCTTCCGGGCCGGCTGCGACTGCGCCGATATGCCAGTTCGCAAGCTCGTAGGCAAGGTCGGGGGAATCGATCAACTCGCCGGCGAGGAGCCGGCGTATGTGCTCTGCCCGTCGTTGCTCGCTGGACACCAAGCGCCCCGACGCCTCGCGGTGGTAATCGTCGCTTACCGCCGCAATTAGCTGTTCGAAAGCCACTCCCTGGTTCCGAAGCAGATTCCGCAGAGCGATTTTATCCAGCAGGCCACCGGTGTCGGCCTCCTCGATGGCGTAGTCGATCAACAGCGTGTAGCCGGCGAAGTAGCGTCCCAGCACCGTCTCAAGTCCAACACCGTTGCGGGCCGCTGCGCGCGCCTGGGCTGGCAGGGTGGGGGGAATCTCTGGCGAGCGGCTTTCGCTCGTCTCCATCGCCGCGAGCCCGTAGTCGAGTGCCGTTGCAAGGGAAGCGCGCAGGCCACTGACGTAATCGGAATCGGCGACCTCCGTGGGATCAGCCAAAGCGTAGACGCGGGTGACGAGCGCGGCTTCGATTTCGGGTCGGCGTAGGCGGAGCTGCGCGCAGAGCTTATTGCGGGCAATCTCCATCTTCATCTATTACAGGCCTTCCGTGTCGGTTCCCCCGGGCCGCCCGCTCGCGTTGCCGGCATTTGAAACCTCCCTGCCACCTGCACGAGGGCTCAGGCTAACAAGAATTTCGCCGACGGTAAAAAAAGTTTACCGGCATTCCCTCATAGCGTTGAAACGTCTCTTCAGTAAGTCATCGTTTTCAAATGGTCGCGACGGAACAGCTATCTAGGCGCCAGAGAACCAGTCAATCCTTGATAGTAATAAGCAAGCTCGTCTATCAACCAGCCGATTCCCAGACCCCTGATCCGCAGATGCCGCGCCAGCTGAGAAAGGATGTCCTATCGCAATGAGGGTGCTCATCCCCCGCCTCACCGTCCCGCTCGCGATCGCCTCCCTCGGCCTCACCCTCACCGCCTGCGGTGGCGATAGCAGCGGCAGCTCCTCCCCTGCCAGCTCCAATACCAGCGCCCAAAGCGCCGGCGGCGGCTCGGGGGGGCACGCCCGCAACGTCCCCGTCGGCCCACTGCGCGTCTCCGGCGGTGGCTCGGCCCCGTTCAAGGTCAGGGGCGGCGACAACTCGATTCAGGAATACGGCGCCGAGGCCGATCGATCCGAACTCGTCCAGGCCGCCGAGGCCGCACACGGCTACCTCCTCGCCCGCGCCAAGCGCGATTGGTCTCGGGCCTGCGCTTATCTCTCGCGGCGCCAAACCGCCCAGCTCCAACAACTCGCCTCTTCCTCGCCGCAGCTCAAGGGCAGGGGGTGCGCCGGGATCCTCGCCGCGTTTTTGGCTGAAGCCTCCAGCTCGACGTTGCGCGAATCGGCCGTCATCGATGCCGCCAGCCTCCGGGGCGAGGGCCGGCGGGCCTTCCTCCTCTACCGCGGTGCCGGCGACGCCGGCTATTTCTTGCCGATGACCAAAGAAGGCGCCGCCTGGAAGGTCGCCGCCGTCGAACCCACGGCACTCCCTTGAGCGGGCGCCGCCAGGGGGATGCCGGGGTGGGGGGAAAGGGATGATGAGATCGCGCAAGAGGACCCTGCTCGTCGCGACGCTCGCGCTGTTGCTTCTGGTCGCTGTCGCCAGCGCCTACGGCCTCACCATCCGCGCCGGGGATCTCGTCCTCAATGCCGATGGCGGCTTCAGCCCGACGGCGCTGCCCAGGCACGAAAACGCGCCGATCACCCTGCATGGCGGCGGCGAGCTCTCCACGGTCTCCGGCGATCTTCCGCCGATCGTGGAAACGCTCGACATCGAATTCGACCGCCACGGCGAAGTGCAGACGACCGGCCTGGAAGTTTGCACCGCGGGGAAGCTGCAGGCGACCACGGTGCCCGCCGCCCGCCGCGCCTGCCCCGATGCGATCGTCGGCAAGGGGAAGGGCAGCGCGATCGTCAAGTTCCCCGAACAGGCGCCGATCCCGATCTCCTCGCCGATCACGATCTTCAACGGCCCCCGGCGACACGGGGACGACACCGTCCTCGCCCACTTCTACACCACCGTTCCGGTGGTGACCACGTTCATCGTCCCGGTTGTGATCGAAAAGATCCACAAGGGCGTCTACGGCTATCGCACCATCGCCAAGATCCCCGAAATCGCCGGCGGGGCCGGGCACCCGATCTCCGGTTCGCTGAAGATCGGCCGCAATTGGACCTACAAAGGCGTCAGCCACTCCTACGTCAACGCCCGCTGTGAAAGCGGCCATCTGCAAGCCCGCGTGGAAGTCAAGTTCAAGGACGAAGGCGCCGGCGCGACCTTCCTCACCGGCACCTTTCTGAAGCCCTGCACGGTGCGGCACTGAGGAGACGCCCCGTGCCTCCTTGCTGCGCCATTCCCGGCGCGTAATCGCCGTCGCGATCTGACCGCTGCTGCCGCTGATGCCGCCGATCAGTTGTTGTTTTTATCCCCGCAGGCCGGCGATTTGCCTTTTTCCAGCCCAGAAAGGAGCTTTCCAGGCCCTCTCAGCATTATTTGCTTGAAATAAAGGCTGGTTCCGGTCTAGATACAATAAGCAAAAGAGTCTATCTTTGACCTCCGTTACCCGGGCGGCCATCTTGTCTCGCGGACAAGAGATCAGAGCATGAATCCCCAACCACCCTCCTCCGCCGGCTCCGGCGCCCCCGATTCACCGTGGCCCTTGCCCCGCGGGCGCCACCGCCTTCCCTTCCAAGTGGTGGTGGAGAACCAGCGCCAGCGCCTGATCGTCGGGACCGCCAAGGCTCTCGCCGCCCACGGTTACGCCGAACTCACGGTCAAGCATGTGATCGAGGCCGCCGGCGTCTCCCGCTCCACCTTCTACGCCAACTTCGACAACAAGCGCGACTGCGTCCTCATCACCCACCGCGACGTTTTCGAGCGCTTGCTGGCGCTTCTCCTCCGCGCCTGCGCCACCGAGCGCGACTGGCCGTTGAAGATCAAGGCGGCAATCGGCGCGGTCTTCGTCTTCATCGACGAGGCTCCCGACGAGGCTCGCCTGCTCACCCTCGATGCCTTGGCGACGGACTTGACGATCGCCAGGCAGGTGATCGATTCCAACATCCATCTGGCGGCTTTGCTGCGCGATGGCCGCCGCCACACCCCTCTCGGCGAGGCGCTGCCCCACCTCACCGAGGAAGGCTTGGTCGGCGCCATCTCGGCGATTATCGGCGGCCGCCTGCTCGAGGGTGGGGTGGAGGGCCTGGATGGCCTGGAGCCGGAACTCGTCCAGCTCGTCCTCACCCCTTACATAGGGGTGCTGGAGGCGGCCCGGATAGCCACCGACGCGGCGTAGCAAGGCGGTCCAGCGGGGCGACAGGCGCTCTTGGTCCGAATCCGACCCCCCTCCGTACCTACGCTTCGCGCTCGCCCACGCCCCAGATCGCGATCGGCGGCGGCGCCAAGAGCAGCGCCAGGGTGACGATCTCGGCGACCGCGTCGGCGCTGCCGAAGCCGGCCAGGTGGCCGGCGTGGAAGAGCAGGTGGATCGCCGCGGTCAGCAGCCAGGCGACGCAGACGGCGCGAACCAGGGTGCGGTCCAGGGTCCAGGCCGCCCACCCGAAGAGCACCGCGAAGCCGAGGTAGAGGCCGCCGACGTCGGTGACCAGGTGCTCGTTGTAGGGCGGCAGCAGCTCGACCCAGTGGGCGAGAAAGGGGAAGTCGTCGTAGAAGGTGCGCGGCAGCACCGCTGCGGTCAGTCCGATGACCAGCGCGGCGACGAGGAGGAAGCCCAGCGCTGCCCTTGCACTCGCCGCCGACCGCATCTCCGCAGGATAAACCCGCGTAGAGAATGCGCCTCACATGGCCTCAGCCAGTTCTAGCTCGGCGCTACAACCGCGACCCCGAGCTCCTCGCTCGCCGCCTCATGACCCTCGAACGGCAGGACCGCGAAGTACATCATCGAGGGCAGCAGGGCATCGAGTTCATCGATGTCGCCCTTGCAGATCCGCGAGTAGAGGAGCGCTTCGACGCCGCCGACTATGCCGGCGGCGGTGATCGCCGAATAGGAGGGGGCATCGGGGTGCAGCTCTCGCACCTGCTCGTCGATGCAGCCGCAGAAGTGGTCGAGTAGTTCGTCGCGGCGCATCACCGCGTCGGCGCTGGCGGCGCGCGCCTCGACGATCAGGGTGCGGGCGGCCTCCGGCTCGGTGGAGGCGAAGTGGAGCAGCGTTTCCAGCCCGAACCGCAGGCGGTCGCGCAGGCTGTCGCCGCCCTTGGCGGCGGCGGCGCTGACGCGGTCGCGAAGGCGCGCCGCGGTCACGTCGAAGGCGGCGAGGAAGCAATCCTCTTTGTTGGTGAAGTGTTCGTAGAAGGTGGGGCGGGAGACGCCGGCCCGCTCGATCACGTCCTGAACGGTCGCTTCCCGGTAGCCGAGTTCGGAGGCGGCCTGCAGCATCGCCGCGATCAGTCGCTCGCGCTGCACGGCGCTGACCAGATCAGAGGGGAGCTTGCGGGCTCCGGAGGGGAATCTGCCTTCGCTGCTGGCCAGCAGTTCGAGGACGGCCTCAAGCTGAGCTTGAGGCCACTGATCGCCGATCGCGGCCACCAGCTTCTCCTCGCTGAGTTGAATTCGATCGAATGGCACCGGAAAACCCCTACGTTTCCAATAAGTACGCTAGAAGTTCGCTCAAGGTACCAGAAGAGTTGCTGTCATGCGCTCATTTTTGGGCGCCGCGGCTATTCTTCACGCGATGCTCCCACCTTCCAGCAGGGGAGCCCAAGTGAAGCCGACTCGGCCCGTGCTTCCACGAGAGTTCGTCGCGGTGCGTAAGCGACGCCGCATCATGGACGCGATGGCGGAGTTGAGCTCGGAAAAGGGCTACGACGCAACCAAGATCGCCGACATCGTCCGGCGCGCGGGGGTAGCTCGCAAGACGCTCTACGACAACTTCGGGGGCAAGGAAGAGGTCTTCCTCGGCGCCTTCGATGCCGCCGTCAAAGAGGTGCTGGAGCTGATCGAGGCGGCCTGCGAGCAGGCTGGTGGGGAATGGTCCGAGCGTGTGACGACCGGCCTCCAGGCATTCCTCGCTTACGTCGCCGAAAACCCGGCCATTTCGCGCATGTGCCTGATCGAGGCGATGTCGGCGACGCCGGCCGCCTCGGCGCGCTACGACGACGCGGTGCAGCGCTTCGTTGATCTGTTGCGTCGCGACGCTCCAGCAGAGACAGGCCTGCCCGACACAATCGAGGAGACCCTGGTTGGCGGCGTGGCCTGGATCCTGCACCAGCAGATTCGCCGTGGCGGAGCCGAGCAGGCACTCGAGCTGATGCCCGAACTCACCGACTTCGTCCTTTCTCCGTACCGCGGTGTAGGGAAATCGGAGGCAAGACGAGCGGACGAAAGTGACAGTACGCTGGCAGACTCCAATGGTTAATGGAGCGACTTCCGCGCGGACGCCACGGTCTTTCCCCTGAGTTTGTCGCCCAAAATCAGCGTGAACGGCTGATCGCCGGACTGATTGCCGCCCTCTATGAAGTGGGGTATCAGAAAACCACTGTGTCACTGATCGGTCGGCGGGCAGCGGTTTCCAAGAGTGACTTCTACAAGCACTTCTCGACTAAGGACGATTGCTTCCTGGCGGCCTACGAAGCCGCGATAGAGCAGATTCGCGAGCAGGTCCTCGCCGCCTGTGCCGAACATGAGGAGTCCGAATGGTCGCCGCGGGTACGGGACGGGGTCGCGGCGCTCCTCACCTTCCTCGCCAGTGACCCGGCGCTCGCCAGCATCTCCCTCGTCGAGGGCCTGCGCGCCGGCCGCGGCGTCTATGACCGCTACCAGGCGGCGGTCGAGAGCTTCGTCCCCTACCTGCGCCGAGGCGCTCCCCGGGCGCCGGGAGGGGCTCTAGTGCCGGCGGCAACCGACGAGGCCGTGGTCGGGGGCATCGCCTCGCTGCTGGGCCGGCGGGTGCTCGCCGGCGAGGCGGAGCGGATCGATGAGCTGCTCCCCGACGTGCTCGAGTTCGCGCTGACGCCTTACCTGGGCGCCGCCGAGGCGAGGCGAATAATCTCTGCTGGATGAGCGAGCCGACGCCTGGCGTCTTCCCTTCACAGGAGCTGAACCGGGCGATCGAGGCGGAGTGGGTCAGCTCTGGCGACTACCGGATCCGCCCGGAGGCGATCCAGCCCGCCAGCATCGACCTGCGGCTCGGCGATTTCGCTTGGGCGCTGCGCTGCTCCTTCCTGCCGGACGTCGACTCCACGGTTGAGGAGAAGATCGAGGGCCTGGCCTTCCAGAAGGTCGACCTGCGTGATGGCGCCGTGCTGGAGCGCGACCGGCCCTACCTGGTGCCGCTGATCGAGGAGCTGGCACTGCCCGAGGACGTCCGTGCCAAGGCCAACCCGAAGAGCTCGACCGGCCGCCTCGACGTCTTCACCCGGGTCATCACCGACCGCCACCACCGCTTCGACGACATCCGCGCCGGCTACCGCGGCAAGCTCTACTTGGAGGTCGTGCCGCGCTCCTTCGCGATCCAGGTCAAGACGGGGCTCTCGCTCAACCAGCTGCGGATCGCCCGCGGCGACGTCCGCCTCGACGACGATGAGATCCTCGACCTCCAGGACTCCTCGCCGCTGCTCTATGTCGACTCCGAGGCCGTGCCGCGCTCGGACCTGGCGCTCTCCGACGGCCTCTTCCTCAGCCTCGACCTCTCCGGGCCGGCGGACCGCACCGTCGGCTACCGGGCGAAGAAGAACAGCCTCCCGGTCGACCTCGCCAAGGTCCGCGCCTATCGCTGGACCGACTACTGGGATCCGGTCTTCCCGGAGGCGGGCGGCCGCGTCGTCCTGGAGCCGGAGATCTTCTACCTGCTGCTCTCCGCTGAGGGGGTCTGCATCCCGCCGCAGATCGCCGCCGAGATGATGGCCTACGACCCAACTGCCGGCGAGCTGCGCACCCACTACGCCGGTTTCTTCGACCCTGGCTTCGGCTACGACCCACACGGCGGCAACCACGGCAGCCGTGCCGCCCTCGAGGTGCGCGCCCGCGACGTCTCCTTCATGGTCGAGCACCGCCAGCCCGTCTGCAAGCTCGGCCTAGAGCGCATGGCCGCCCCCGCCGAGCGCCTCTATGGCGCCGACCTAAACTCCAACTATCAAGGCCAAGTAACCATGCTGAGCAAGCACTTCGAGGAGCAGACGGCTGGGGCGGGGGAGGAGGAGGCGACCCCTCTCAAAACGCGCGGCTAGGGCCGCGCTTGAGTGTTTTGAGAGGGGTCGCCTCCTCCTCTGGCTCCGACCGTCTGCTCTGACTCACGCAGGAGTTTGTGCACGCGGCGGCGTTTCGCCACCAGCTCGCCTTCGAGCTTGGCGATCTCGTCGCGGCGGCGGCGCACCAGCTCCAGCTGGTTGGCGATGTGCCCGAGCGACTGCTCGAGGATCTGCCGCCGCCGCACTGGGTCCTCGACGCCGCTCTGCCACTCGCGGCGCAGCGCCGCCCGCGCGCCCTCGGCCTCGACCAGCTCCTTCAGCTCCTCCAGGGAGACGCCGAGCAGGTCCTTCAGCCGCAGCAGGTCGGTGAGCCGCCCGACGTCGGCCTCGGCATAGGTGCGGTGGGCGCCGGGCTCGCGCCCGCTCGCCGCCGGCAGCAGGCCGATCTCCTCGTAGTAGCGGATCGTCCGGGGCGTCGTCCCGGCCAGCTTGGCGACGTCGCCAATCCTCAGCGCTGAGCCCATTGGACCTCCGTGGCCGGCACGTGGCGGGGTCGCAGCAGCGAGACGCCGGCGCCGATCACCGAGGTCGCGGCCAGCACCCACAGCGCCGTATGCATGTTGTTGATGAAGGGATCAAGCTGGGCGCTGGTCAGGCCCGAAGCGAGGCCGGAGAAGATCTTGAAGAGGACCGGTTTCGGCACTGCCGCGGTGACGATCGCCAGCACGAAGGCGATCGAGATCACGGCCCCGGTGTTCTGCAACATCGTCCGGGCGCCGGCGGCGATCCCGCGCCGCTCGGTCGGCACCGTGCCCATCATCGCCGCCGTGTTGGGCGAGTTGAACATTCCCGAGCCGATCCCGACCAGGGCCAGCCAGATCATCCCCTGCCAGTAGGGGGAACCGGCCTGCAGCGTCGTCATCAGGGCCAGGCCGAGGGCGGTAACGAGCATCCCCAGCGCCGCCAGCGTCCGCGAGCCGTGGCGGTCGGCCCAGATCCCGGCCGGCGGCGAGGCGACCAGCATCCCGACCGCCATCGGGGCCAGCTTGATCCCGGCCGTGATCGGGTCGTCTCCCTGCGCCCCCTGGTAGTAGAAGACGAAGATGAAGAGCAGCGCGAAGCGGGAGAAGCCGTTGATGAAGGTGGCGGCGCTGGCGGCCGCGAAGAGGCGGTTGCGGAAGATCGAGAGGTCGAGCATCGGCGCCTTGCCGCGGTGCTCGATCAGGACGAACAGCGGCAGCAGGACCGCGGCGAGGGCGAGGCCCCCGATCACGAGAGGATCGTCCCAGCCGGAGATGCCGCCGCGGGAGATCCCGTAGACGAGACCGGTCAGGCCGACGACGAAGGTCAGGGTGCCGCCGAGGTCGAGGCCGCGGACGCTGTCGCGGCGGGATAGCTCGCGCAGGACCAGGGCGGCCCAGAGGGCGCCGGCGAGCGCCAGTGGCACGTTGAACCAGAAGACCCACTGCCAGGAGATCCCGACCAGGGCGCCGCCGAGGATTGGCCCGAGGACGAGGCCGACGGCGGCGACCATCGTGTTGGTCCCCATCGCCAGGCCGAGCTGCTCGCGCGGGAAGGCGTCGGTAACCAGGGCGGGGCCGTTGGCGAAGATGAAGGCGCCGCCGATGCCCTGCAGGATCCGCCAGAGGATCAGCTGGGTGCCGTCGCTAGCGAAGCCGGCGCCGAGCGAGGCGACGGCGAAGATCAGGAAGGCGCCGACGAAGGCGGTCTTGCGGCCGAACAGGTCCGAGAGCCGGCCGGCGGTGAGGACCAGCACGGTCGAGGAGATCATGTAGGCGAGGATCACCCAGACCAGTTCCAGCAGGTTGGTGCCGAGCGCTCGCTCGAGGTCCGGCAGGGCGATGATCAGCGTCCCCGAGTTGGTCGCAACCAAGAGCATCCCCAGGCTGGTGCAGGAGAGGGCCCACCACTTGTAGTGCTCGTGGTCGGCGTCGACCCCCGCGCGCCCGCTGAACCTCTTTCTTACGTTCACGTCAACTACCGTAGCAACATCCTGCCTCGTGCTGTAGGCAGTTGTCTCCGGATAGCGGTAAGAAATGCCTACAGCAGCGGTCTAGAGTGGACCGGATGGCCGAGCGGACCTGGAACGTCTATCTCTCCGGAGAGATCCACTCCGACTGGCGCCAGCGGATCGAAGCCGGGGTGCTCGAGGTGGGCCTGCCGGTCTCCTTCTCGGCGCCGGTCACCGACCATGCCGCCTCCGACGACGCTGGCACCGGCACGCTGGGGGAGGAGAGCGACTCCTTCTGGCGCGATCACAAGGGCGCCGGGGTCAACGCGATCCGCACCCAGACGCTGATCCGCGCCGCCGACCTCGTCGTCGTCCGCTTCGGCGACAAGTACCGGCAGTGGAATGCGGCTTTCGATGCCGGTTTCGCCGCCGCCCTGGGCAAGCCGATCGTCACCGTCCACGACCCAGAGCTGGACCACGCGCTGAAGGAGGTCGACCGCGCCGCGCAGGCGACCGCCCGCGAGTCCGAGCAGGTGGTCGACGTCCTCCGCTACGTCATCCGCGGGACCCTGCCCAATCAATAGGGCATAGGGTGGACTCATCTCCGCCGAGGCCAACAACGCCACGATCGAGCGCTTCTACGAGGCGTTCGGCGAGTGCAACGGTGCGGCGATGACCGCCTGCTACGCGCCCGGCGCCCACTTCCGCGACCCGGCTTTCGGCGATCTCGAGGGCGAGGAAATCGGCGCCATGTGGCGGATGCTGACCGGCCGCGCCACCGATCTGAAGATCGAGTTGCACGAGCACCAGGCCGACGAGGAGACTGGCAAGGCCCATTGGATCGCCCGCTACACCTTCTCCACCGGCCGACCCGTCGTCAACGACATCCAGGCCAGCTTCCGCTTCGCCGCCGATGGCAAGATCGCCGACCACATCGACGACTTCGACTTCCGTCGCTGGGCCAAGCAGGCCCTCGGACCGATGGGCAACCTCGTCGCCGTGCTGCCGCCGCTGCGGAGCAAAGCCCGCGCCAAAGCCCTCGAGCAGCTCGGGGCTTTCAAGCGCGACGAGACCGGCTCCAGCCTCTAGCCATCGCGCCGTTCGTTCGTTTTGCCCGCCCATAGGCGGGCAAATGCATCGAGCGCTGCCGCCGGGCAGCATGCGAACATGTGTTCGTGCGCTGGGACGAACAGCGAGTCGAGAATGACCTGCGGTTGCCCGGGGTGGGCGACGGCACCGTCACCCGCACCTTCGACGCTCCCGAGGCGATGGGCATCAACTTCCACGAGGTCCGCGCCCGCTCGGCGCTGAACCACGTGGCGGGCGGCCGCTACGGGTTCGACTGGACGATCAACCCGTTCCGAGGATGCAGTCATGCCTGTGTTTACTGCTTCGCCAGGAGAACTCACACCTACCTGGACCTCAACGCCGGTCGGGACTTCGAGCGCGAGATCGTTGTCAAGGTCAACCTGCCGGAGCTGCTGCGGGCAGAGCTGGCGCGGCCGGCCTGGAAGGGCGAGCTGGTGGCGCTGGGGACGAACACCGACCCCTACCAGTGGGTTGAGAGCCGCTACCGGATGATGCCGGAGATCCTCGAGGCGCTGGAGAAGGCGGAGACGCCGGTCTCGGTCCTGACCAAGTCGCCGCTGGTGATGCGCGACGTGAAGATCTTCGAACGGATGGCGAAGAAGCTGCCGGTCTCGGTCAACCTCTCGGTCCCGACCCTCGACGAGGACGCCTGGCGGGCCACCGAGCCGCACACTCCCAGCCCCGCCGCCCGGCTCGACGCGGTCGCGGAGCTGCGCCGCCGGGGGATCGATTCCGGCGTCCTGATCGCGCCGCTGATGCCCGGCATCAACGACCACCCCGACCAGGTCCGCCCGATTGTCGAACGCGCAAAAAAAGCCGACGCCACCTTCCTGGGCGGCGTCGCCCTCCACCTCCGCGACGAGGTCAAAGACGTCTTCTTCGCCTGGCTCGAGGAAAAACGCCCCGACCTCCTCCCCCGCTACGAGCAGCTCTACAAGGGCCGGGCCTACATGCAGCCGCCCCAGCGAAAACAGACCACGCGCGCTGTCCGCGGCTGGGGCCGCAACCGCCTCCGCAGTGCCCTGGCCGACCGCTCGAAAGACCCGGCTGGGCAAAGCGCTGCTCGGGCGGGTGGCGGGGTGGCGGGGGTCCCCCGCGGCGCGGAGGGCGCGCAGCGCCCGAACACCGTGGGGGATGCCGCCCCGACAGGACCCGCCCGCCAGCAACCTTTGTTCTAAGCCCCTTCGTCCAGCTGCTCGAACACGCACTCCTTCGGCGCCTTGTCGTCCCGGAATCGATGAAATCGAGCCCCGTGCCGGATCCGCCCCGACGCCGCATGGTCATAACCAACCTCGATCACCAGCTCCGGTCGCAACTCCACCCACTCGAGGTCGCGCCCGCCCGTCCAGCGGCTCGGCTCGGCGCTGCCGCTCTCGCCCGTCCCCAGCGGCGCCAGCATCGCCCGCATGCTCCGTTTCGCCGCCGCCGAGAAGCCGGAGATGTGGCCGACCGAGCGCAGCTCCTCGCCGTCGTAGAGGCCGAGGATCAGCGAGCCGACGGTGCCCTCCTCTTTGCCCGGCCGCCAGCCCATCACCACGCAGTCGATCGTGCGCTCGCGCTTGACCTTCGCCATCCCCCTGCGCTTGCCGGGAACGTAGGGGGCGTCGAGCTGCTTCGCCATCACGCCCTCGATGCTGCCCAGCCACCGCTCGGCCTGGGCGGCGTCCGGCGTCAGCGGCGTCAGCTCCAAGCCCGCCGGCCCGGCGAGTGCCTGCAGCCGCGCCCGCCGCTCCGCCAGCGGCGCCTCCAGCAGCGACTCGTCGCCCTCGGCCAACAGGTCGAAGACGATGTAGCCAGCCGGGATCTCCTTGGCGAGCAGCTCGATCCGCGACTGGGCGGGATGGATCCGTTCCTGCAGCGCGTCGAATTCGAGGTTGCCGTCGGCGTCACGGATCACCAGCTCGCCGTCCAGCACCCAGCGTCCCGGGGCAAAGCTCAGCTCCGGGAAGTAGCGGGCCAGTTCTTTGCCGCCGCGCGACTGGATGTAGGCCTCCTCGCCATCGACGAAGACGATCGCCCGGAAGCCATCGAGCTTCGGCTCGTACGCCCACTCCTCGCCGACCGGCAGCTGTTTGCGGGTCAGCGCCAGCTGCGGCTTGATCGGGGGCGAGAGCGGCAGGTTCACGCGCTGCCGAGAGTAGCCGCCCGGCGCTCGCGGCTCTCGCGCGGGTCCGGAATCGGCACCGCCGCCAGCAGTTTTTTCGTGTAGTCGTCGCTCGGGCGCTCGCAGACCTGGTCGGCGGTTCCCTGCTCGACGATCTTGCCGTCGTGCATGACGGCTATCCGGTCGGAGATGTGGCGGACGACGCCGATGTCGTGGGCGACGAAGAGATAGGTGAGGCCGAGCTCGTCCTGGAGATCGTCGAGCAGGTTGATGATCTGGGCCTGGATCGAGACGTCCAGCGCCGAGACCGGCTCGTCGGCGACGATCAGCTTTGGCTTCAGGGCGATCGCCCGGGCGATGCCGATCCGCTGCCGCTGCCCGCCCGAGAACTCGTGCGGGTAACGGGCATAGTCGTCAGGCGAGAGGCCGACGCGGTCCAGCAGCTCCTGCACCTGCCGGCGCAGCTCGCCACCGGAGGCGACGCCCTGCAGCTTCAGGGGACTGCCGACGATCTGGCCGACTCGCTTGCGCGGGTTGAGGGAGGCATAGGGGTCCTGGAAGATCATCTGCATCTGCCGGCGCAGGGGACGCAGGCGCCGCCGCGAGAGCCCGGCGATCTCACTTCCCTCGAAACGGACGGATCCCGAGGTCGGGCGCAGCAGCTGCAGCGTCACCCGGCAGACGGTCGACTTGCCGCTGCCCGACTCGCCGACCAGACCCAGCGTCTGGCCGCGGGGGATCGAGAAGCCGATGCCGTCGACGGCGCGTACCTGATCGACCTGGCGGTCGATCAGCACTCCCCGCTTGACCGGGAAGTGCTTGACGAGGTCGGTGACCTCGAGCAGGGGCTCGCCGTCGTTCATGCCGACGGCGCCTCCAGGCCGATCTGGCCGCCCACCTGGCGCTTCTCCCGCTTTTGCTCGGGAGTGAGCCAGCAGCGGTCGCGGTGGTCAGGGGCGTCCGCTAGCCGCGCCTCGAGCGGCGGCGTCCGCGGGCACTTCGAGAACTCATGCGGGCAGCGTGGGCGGAAAGAACAGCCCTGCGGCAGGTCCAGCAGCGAGGGCGGGGCGCCGCTGATCTGCGGCAGCCGCTTCGGCCGCGGCCGGTCGAGCCTGGTCAGCGAGCCCAGCAGCCCCCAGGTATAGGGATGCTGGGGGTCGTAGAAGATCTCGTCGAGGGTGCCCTGCTCGACCACCTTTCCCGCGTACATCACCAGCACCCGGTCGGCGACCTCGGCGACCACCCCGAGGTCGTGGGTGATCAGGATCGTCGCCAGGCCGCGCTCACGGTTGAGGCTCCCGAGCAGGCGCAGGATCTGGGCCTGGATCGTGACGTCGAGCGCCGTCGTCGGCTCGTCGGCGATCAGCACCTCCGGCTCCAGCGCCAGTGCCATCGCGATCATCGCCCGCTGCCTCATCCCGCCCGAGAATTCATGTGGGTAGTCGTCGACCCGGCGGGCGGCCTCGGGAATCCCGACCGAGTCGAGCAGTGCCACCGCGCGAGCGCGGGCCTCCGATTTGGAGACGTCGGCGCGATGGGCCCTGATCGCCTCGACGATCTGGGCGCCGACGCGGTAGACGGGATTGAACGAGGTCATCGGGTCCTGGAAGATCATCGCCACCTGCTCGCCGCGCAGCCGCCGCAGGACCGCATCGTCAGCGTCGATCAGCTCGTCCCCGTGCAGCTTCACCGAGCCCTCGATCCGCGCATTGCGAGAGCGGCTCAGCCCCATGATCGTCTGCGCGGCGACGCTCTTGCCGGCGCCCGACTCACCGACGATCGCCAGCACCTCTCCCGCCGCCAGGTCGAAGCTGACGCCGTCGACCGCCTGCAGCGGACCGCCCTCCGTGGCGAAGCCGACCCGGAGGTCCCGTACCGCGAGCAGGGGTTCCGCGCTCACTGGGCCGCCGTCCCCAGCCGCACCCGCGGATCGAGGTACGCGTAGGCGATGTCGACCAGGGCGTTGAAGAAGACGACGAAGAAGGCGGCGTAGAGCGTCACCCCCATGATCGGGGGTAGTTCAGAGTTGGCGACCGCACCGGCCGCGTAGGCGCCGACGCCGTTGATGTCGAAGAGCTTTTCGGTGATGATCGCGGTGCCGCCGATCAGCGCCCCGACGTCGAGCCCAAAGAGCGTGATGATCGGGATCAGCGAGTTGCGGAGGACGTGCCGCACCATCACCTGACGCTCGCCCAGTCCCTTGGCCCGCGCCGTCCGCACATGGTCCTCGTCCATCGCGTCGAGCATGTTCGAGCGCAGGACCCGGCTGTAGAAGCCGATCGACAGCACCGCGACCGTAAACCAGGGCAGGATCAGGTGGTACGCCCACTGCGCCGGGTCTTCGCTCAGCGGCACATAGCCGCCGCTCGGGAACAGTTCGATCTCGTAGCTGAGGAAATAGATCAGGACAGGCGCGAGCAGGAAGACGGGAATCGAGATCCCCGCGACCGCGACCCCGGTCAGCAGCCTGTCGAGCAGGCCACCGGCCCGCACCGCCGCCAGGTAGCCGAAAAGGATGCCGAAGAACAGCCAGATCACCGCCGCGCCGATGCAGAGCGAAGCGGTTGCCGGGATCCCTTCGAGGATCTGTTCATCGACCGGGATCCGCGGTTCGTAGGAGGTCAGTTCGCCGTTGAAGGTCTTCTTCATCATCGTCAGGTATTGCTGCGGCAGCGGCTTGTCGAAGCCCCATTCCTCTTCGATGCTCTTGACCAGCCTCGGGTTGGCGTTCTTGCCGGCGAGGCGCTGCGCGGGTGGCGAGTTGGGGATCACGTTGAAGACGGCGAAGACCACCACCGAGACGGCGAAGAGGACGGCGACCGTGCCGGCCAGCCGCTTGAGGATGAAGCGGGCCATCAGACCGCGGTTCCCTCCGGCTCGACCGTGCCGGTGCGCGCCTCCAGCCGCACCTTTGCCCGCGGGTCGAGGGCGTCGCGGAGCCCGTCGCCGACGATGTTCAGCGACAGCGCCACCAGCAGGATCATCGCCCCGGGGGCGATCGCCAGAACCGGGGAGGTGTTGAGCAATTCGACGCCGGTCGAGATCATCGTCCCCCAGGAGGAGTTCGGCGACTGGACCCCGGCGCCCAGAAACGAGAGCCCCGCCTCGAAGAGCATGTTGTTGGCGATGTTGAGGGTGAAGAAGACGATGATCGTGGAACCGAGGTTGGGCAGCAGCTCGGCGAACATCACCCGCAGCGACCCGGCCCCCTGGGCCAACGCCGCCTCGACGAACTCCTTCTCGCCCAGCGAAAGCACCTGGCCGCGGATTGGGCGCGCCATATAGGGCACCGAAACGACGCCGATGACCAGGATCGGGATCCAGAGCGAGCCGCCGGATACTTCGATCGGCCCGAGCTTGAGCCCGCCGACCGCCAGCGATATCCCCAGCGCCAGCCCCAGCATGAAGACCGGGATCGACCAAAGCACGTCCAGCGCCCGGGAGACGAGACCGTCGACCCAGCCCCGGTAGTAGCCGGCTAGCAATCCGAGGATGACCGCCAGGAAGGAGGTGATCAGCGCCGCCACGACGCCGATTAGGAGCGAGGTGCGGCCGCCGTACATCAACCGCACCATCTCGTCGCGCCCGAGCCGGCTATCGGCGCCGAGGAAGAACTTGCCGCCGGCGTCCAGCCAGACCGGCCCGATCGGCTGGCCTTCGACGTTGACCACATCGCGGCTTTCGCCGCCGATCGTCAGCTTCTCCAGCGTGTGGGTCTGGTTCGGCCCCGTGTGGGCGACGTGGTTTGCCCACAGCGGCGCCGCCAGCACGAAGAGAACGATCAGGACGAAGAGGCCGAGGAAGGCCATCGCGACCCGGTTGGCGAGGAAGCGCCGCACCCGCTTATCTTGAGAGCTGCGCCGGGCGTCTCCCCGCCGCGACGCCTACTTGAGCTCGAAGCTCGCCAGGTCCTGGCCGTAGGTCGGGTTGAAGATCACCTTGTCGAGGTCGATCGCGCTGGAGACGAAGGTCGAGGTCGTCCGCGTTCCGTAGGGAGCCCACGGGGCGAGTTCCATGTAGGCCTTGTCGAGCGCGGCGTATTCGGCTTCCTGCTTGGGCCCGAGCTCTTCGCCGCCGAGCTTGGCGATTTTCGCGTTCAGCTCCGACACGTCCATTTCGGAGAGGTTCGTGTTGTTGTTGGGCTGGATGCTTTCCCCGTCCAGCAGGGGCTGGAAGAAGTCGTTCGGGTTCGGGTAGTCCTCGATCCAATTGACCCAGCCGGTGTCGAGATCCGGCGTCGAGCGGTTGCCGATCAGCGTGAAGTAGTTGGCACCAGCGATCACCTTCAGCGTCGTGTCGAAGCCAAGTTTCTTCAGCACGTCCTCGTAGTATTCGCCCGCTTCTTTGTTTTCGGGTTCGCTGTCCGTCCAGACCGTGATTTCACGGTCGGCGGGGTTGGCCTTGGCGATCATTCCCTTCGCCTTGGCGAGATTGTGCGGGTAGAGGTTGAGCTTGACGTGGCCCGGCATGCCTGGCGGCAGGATCTGCTGGTTGGCGGCGAGCTGGCCGGTGTAGACGCGTTCCAGGGCCGCGGGATCGATCGCATAGTTGACCGCCCGGCGGACTTCGAGGTCGTCGAACGGGGGCCGCGTCGTGTTCATCCAGAAGTAGTAGTTGCTGATCGTTTTCTCGACCCGGAACTGGCTGCCCTCGTATTTGGCCTTCACTTCCGGGTAGCGGTCGGGCGGCGGGGGCGCCTGCATCCAGTCGATCCTGCCCCGTTCGACGTCATTGACCACGGTCGAGTCGTTGCTCGTCACATCGATCTTGATCTTGTCGAAATGGCCGCTTTCCAGATCTGGCATCGCCTTCCCGTTGACCTTCGCCCACTGCGGGTTGCGCGCGTATTCCCAGCCCCGGCCGGGCTGGGATTTGGTGATCACGTACGGGCCGGTCGCGGGGGGAGGGTTGGCCGAGAGGTCTTCGTCCGGCGTCCCGGCCGGCAGCAGTGCCACGAAAAGCATCCCCAGCTCGTTGCTGAAGGTGCCCCGCGGCTGGATCAGGTGAATGACGATCTCGCCGGTCTTGTCGTTGGTTTCGATCCCGGGGATGCCGCCGCTCTTCGTTTCCGCGAACTTCGTCGCCCCGACGATGTCTTCATAGAAGGGAGAGCCGGGGGAGCTGATCTTGAAGCTGCGTTCGAGCGTGTGGGTGAAGTCCGAGGCCCGCACCGGCTGGCCATTCGAGTATTTGAGGCCCGGGCGCAGCTGCAGCGTGTAGGTCCTGCCGCCGTCGCTGATCTTCGGCAGGCTCTTGGCCAGGCCGGGAACGACCTTGCCGCCGGCGGCGCCGTTGGCGTGGGCGTAGGTGAGCAGCGGCAGGTAGGTGTTGTACATCGCAGTCCAGCCTTCCTGCGTATAGGAGAGCGCCGGATCGAGGAAGTCGGGGAAGGCGGAGTAGGTCCCGGTCAGAGTGCCTCCGTCGCTGCTGGAGCCGCCGCCGCATGCGACCAGTCCAAATGCTGCGACCGCTGCAGATCCGAGCACTGCCGCAAAAACGCGAACCTTCTTCAAGGCCTTACCTCCGAGTAGGACTGGTCGACGCCGCGGCTGGAATCAACTCCAGCACGACGTCGTTATAGCGGTCAGGTTCGGCGGAATCGAGAATTTCCCTGCGTTCTGGCCACTCGTTGACGAGAAGCGGGGTCATCAGCGCGACGATCGCGAGGATCCCGACGCCGGCGAACAGAAAGGTCGCCCGGGGAGAGACGACCGTCGCGATCAGGCCGCCGGCGACAAAGCCCACGCCGGGCATCGCCGTCGCGATCGACTCCAGCACGCTCATTACGCGGATCTGCATCTCCGCCGCCGTCAGCTCCTGCACGGCGCTGACCACCGAGACCCACTGGACCCCGTTGCCGACGCCGCCGAGCACCGCGGCGCCGCAGGCGACAGCCAGCGTCGGTGCCGCGGCCAGGCCGAGGTAGCCGGCTCCGATCACGATCGTGCTGAAGAAGAGCAGTCGTGGCAGGGGGGCCCGGCGCGCCACCGCAAAGATGAGGCTGCCGAGGACCATCCCGGTGCCCCAGCTGGCCAGCAGCAGGCCATAGCCGGAGTCGCTGCCGCCGAGGGTCTCACGCACGTAGACCACCTCGATCGGGATCACCGCCGAGAAGAAGACGAAGGCCGCGCCCTGGGCGATCAGCAGCAGGCGCAGAATCGTCGTTTCGCGCACGTAGGCGATCCCGACCCGGACCCGCTCGCGCATGCGCCCGGGTTCGGGCTCGGCCCGCGGCAGCGGTCCGGCGGTGATTAGGACCCAACCGACGGCGTAGAAGGAGATCGCGTCGAGCAGTAGGGCCGACTGGACGCCGAAGCCGGCGACTACCAGGCCAGCGACGGCGGGCCCCACCGCGGCGCCGCCGGTGAAGGCGACGTTGAGGATCGCGTTTCCGGCTCGGAGTTCGCCGCTTGGCTCGAGCAGCGATGCCGCGACCCCCCGGGTAAGTGCCCGGGCGGCCAGCGCCAGGGTGCCGTCGACCACCGCGAGCACGACCACGCCAGGCAGCGAAAAGTCGCCGGCAAGCAGGACCAGCCCCGCGAAGGCCGCCGCCTCTCCGCAGTAGATGACGGGAAGGGAGAAGCGGGGTGGTGGCCTCTCGACGCTGGCGACAAACAGGGGAGCCAGCGCCGCGGGCGCAAAACCGGTCCCGATGAACAGCGCCGCCGTTGCCAGGGCGCTGCCCGTCTGGTCGTAGACGAGGACCGAGAGGGCGACCACACCCATCCAGTCACCGAGCTCGTTGATCGCGTAGCTGGCAGCCAGGCGCCGAAAAACGGGCCTTTTCAGGGGTCCTCTGAGGCTTGAGCCGCCCATCCTCATCCCCCCTTCTCTACTCGATATCCGCACAACTTTTCCTGCAGATGCACAACTTTCGGCGAGGTTGTGCTACAAAACCACCAGGTAGAAGAACCATTTGCACAGGAACGCGCATGCAGCGCACCAGTTGATGCGGGCTTCAACGACGATGAAAGGGGAATGAACATGGGCTACAAATTCCACTAGGCAGGTAGGCGAGGCAATGCTTCGCCACCAAAAGCTTCTTGAAGGGCGCCCCTGGGGCGCCCTTCTCTTTGCCTGGACCCCTTCCCCGTAGGCCGCCGTGGGCCTTCATTCTCGAGCGGCGAGCGCGGCGGACGGCTTCTTGCAATGCGTCCAAGGGCCTTGTCAGGCCCTTTTACTGCGGTACCTTGCTACAGGGTTGATCGCCCTGGCGACCCGCGTTTTGCGCGCAGAGCAGGGTAAAAGGCCGGGACTCTTGAACTTAGATCAGAACATGTCCGCGTCCGATAATTCCGCGACCTGGCCAGTCCGATGACTGAACGTGAACGCCGAACCGGCCCGGTGGTGGCGGCGATGTGCGTCATCGCCGCCATCGCGATCTGGCAGGCGCCGGAAGGTGACTGGAATCTGGCCCTGTTCGGGATTCTGCTTGCCTTCTCGGTCTTCAGCGACCTCACCGCGGTCGCCGTCGAATCCGGCGTCTCCGTATCCGGCAGTTTCCTGGCCCTGGTCGTGGCGATGGTCTTCCTCGGTGGCACGCCGGCGGCGCTGATCGGGGTCCTGATGCTCCTCGCCGGCTGGTTGCGCTGGCGCACCGAGTGGCACCTCCTGCTCGACAACCTGCTCGTCTACATGGCCTTCCCGCTGGTCGGCGGGCTCGTCTTCCATCAGGTGATCGAGAGGACCGGCGTCACCACCGCCGATCCGTCCTTCTACCTCTGCGTCTTCGGTCTCTTCGTGCTGGCGCTGACGGTCAACTTCACGATGATCGCCTCCTACGCCTGCTACCTGGAGCGTTCGTCCTTCCTCGACAAAGTCCGCACGAGCCTGTTCCCGCTGTTGCCCTCGGAGCTGATGGCGGCGCTGATGACGGTCGGGGTCGCCTTCCTCTATGTGCAGGTCGGCCTCGCCGGAGTTGCCTTGTTCGGCATTGTCCTGGTGATCTTCCAGTACCTGCTCGGCGCCCTGCTCGTCTCCCAGCAGCGGGCGGCTGAGCTCGAGAAGCGCAGCAAGCAGCTGGCCAGCTTCCAGGTTGGGATGTTGAGCGCGATGCTGCGCACGCTCGACCTACGGGATCAGATGACGGCCCGGCACTCCGCCGCGGTCGCCCGCTATTCGCGAGCGATCGCGCAACGGGCCGGCTACTCGCGCCGCGAGGAGGAACTCGTCCACATCGCGGCGCTGCTGCACGACATCGGCAAGTTCATCCTGCCCGACCGCATCCTCAAGGCCAACGTGCCGCTCACCGACGAGGACTGGATGCTGATCAAGCGCCATCCCCAGCAGGGCGCCCGCGTCGTCTCCTCGCTCGACGGCTACGGCCCGGTGGCCGACATCATCCTCGCCCACCACGAGCGGATCGACGGAAAAGGCTATCCACGGGGCCTCAAAGGAGAGGAGATCCCCAAGCTCTCGCGGATCATCTCGGTCTCCGACACCTACGACGTGATGACCGCCCGCGATTCCTACCGCACGCCGATGTCCTCGCGCGACGCGATCGCCGAGCTGCGCCGCGTCGCCGGCAAACAGCTCGACGCCGACTTCGTCGAGATCTTCATCGAGCTGATCGAAGGCGACGACGTCTCCTTCACCCACGTCGACTCGTCCGACTTCGAGAAGGAGCTCGAACTGGAGGCCCGGATCGCAGAGACCGCCGATCCGGTCGGTGGCGGCAGCCGCTTCGGCATGCCCGGCGTCTCCGTCGGCTGAGCGCCGACGAGCGGGTAAGTTCTTGGCT
>DATBDU010000056.1:0-4745 GCA_036269775.1 Solirubrobacterales bacterium | reverse complement strand
CAGAAGTCGAGCGACTCCGGCGCGCCCACGCGCCAGACGATCCGGTGCACCATCCCCGCGCCCGGCGTCCCCGGCGCCGCGCCGGGGTACTCGAAGAAGGTCAGGTCGGCGCCGGGATCGCCCTTCTCGTCGGCAAAGAAGAGGTGGTAGACGGTCGGGTTGTCCTGATTGACCGTCTTCTTCACCAGGCGCAAGCCCATGACTCCCGCGTAGAAGTCGACATTGCTCTGCGCATCCGCCGTGATCGCGGTGATGTGGTGAATTCCCTCCAGCTTCATGGGCCACGTATAGCATCACACCGATGAGTCGTGGACGCCGACGCCTGGTGAGAGTGCTGATCGTGCTCGGTTCGCTGCTCGCCTTCCTCAGCGTCTTCGCGATCTGGACCGAGCGCCAAGCGCTCGATACGGGTGAGTGGGTCAACACCAGCGGCCGTCTGATCCAGAACTCGAAGGTCCGCGAAGCGGTCAGCAATTACCTCGTCGACCAGCTCTACGAAAACGTCGACGTCGAAGCGGAACTGAAATCGATCCTCCCCGGCGACACCAAGGAACTAGCCGGCCCAGCCGCGGGCGGTCTACGCCAGGTGGCCGGCGATGGCGCCGAAAAGGTGCTGGAAACGTCCACCGCGCAGAGCCTCTGGGAGGACGCCAACCGCTCTGCCCACGAACAGCTCATCTCCGTTCTCGAAGACAAGGGCGATGCGGTCTCGACCTCGGAAGGCAACGTCAGCCTCAACCTCGGCAGCCTCCTCACCAACCTCGCCAGCCAGGTCGGGATCGGTCAGCAGCTGGCGGAAAAACTGCCGCCCGACGCCGGGCAGATCGAGATCCTCCGCTCCGACCAGCTGAAGACCGCGCAGAACATCGCGATCGCGATCAAGGGCCTGGCCCTGGTGCTCTCGATCCTCACCTTCGCCGCCTTCGCCGCCGCGATCTACCTCTCTCGCGACAGCCGCTGGGTGACCGTTCTGTTCAGCGGCCTCGGTCTGATCGCCGCCGGCTTCGCGGTGATCGTCTTCCGCCACATCGCCGGCGGAATCGTCGTCGACCAGCTGGTCGTAACCGAAAGCGCCAAGCCCGCCGGTGAAGCCACCTGGTCGATTGCAACCTCGCTGATGACCAGCATTGCGACGACGGTGATCGTCGTCGGTGTGCTGTTCTCGATCGCCGGCTGGCTCGGCTCTCCGACCGGTTCGGCCCGGACCAGCCGCCGCGCGATCGCGCCGGTACTGCGCGACTACATCACCTACGTCTACACCTGCCTGGCGCTGGTCGTTTGCTTCTACTTCCTCTCCGGGCCGACGCAGGGCCTGCGCACTTTCCTGACCACCCTCGTCGTCGCCGCCATGGCCGCCTTCGGGATCCATGAGCTGCGTAAACAGACGGTCGAGGAGTACCCGGACGCCAGTTACGGCGACTCGTTCAGCCGCACCAAGGACCGTGTCACTTCTGCTGTCAAAGGCGCCAATCTCGGCGAGCGCGCCTCGAAACTGCGCCTGCCCGAGATGAAGCGGCCGAGCGCCGAGGGCTCCGCGGCGGGCGATGCCCCAGCAACGGCCGAGGCTTCGACCGCGGTGCTGCCGAGCGACGAGGACGCAAGGCTGCAGCGCCTGGAGCGGCTGGCATCGCTGCGCGAGAAGGGCATCCTCACCGACGAGGAGTTCGCGGCCGAGAAGACCCGGCTGCTCAGCGACGGCGGCCCTGACCGATGAGCCCAAAGCCCGCCGCCGGGTTCGAACCGGCAACCTCCTGATTACAAATCAGGTGCTCTCCCAGGTTGAGCTAGGCGGGCGTGGTGGCGAAGGATGAAACGATGGATGTGACGTTCAGGCTCCTCGGTCCAGACGAGGGTGGCGTCCTCACCGAGGCGATAGAAGCAGCTTACGGGACCACCTACGACGTCCGCTGGGTTTACGACCCGACGGAGGTTTCAGCCCGCCTGGCCGCCGGCAGTTATGTCTCCTGCGTCGCCGAGACGGCCGATGGCGAGCTGCTCTGCCATATGGGGATGAGCCTGGCGGCAGCCGGCGACGCCGTCGCCCACTCGGGCCAGGCGGTGACGATGCCGTCCGCCCGCGGCCAGCACCTCTTCACCCGGACTAAGCGCTTCCTGATGGATTGGGCCCGGGAGAAGGGTTTGGCGGGAATGTTCAGCGAGGCGACCGCCGCCCACCCCTACAGCCAGCGGGCCAACATCGAGCTGGGGGCACACGAGACCGGCTTCCTGCTCGGCTGGATCCCCGCTTCGGTCGCCAATGACGCCGTCGCGGGGAGGCCACGAGGGCGGCAGTCGGCGGCGCTCTTCTACACCAAGCTCAACGACGGCCACGAACGGCGCGTCTACGCGCCGCAGCGCCACCACGAGATCGTCGGCCAGACGCTGGCCCTCTGCGAGCTGCGGGGCACCCTGGCGAAGCCGTCGCCGGACGCCGAGCTGGCCCAGCGGACCGAGCTTCACGTCGAGATCGACGAGGACCACAACCTAGCCCTGCTGACCGTTCGGGTGCCGGGCGCCGACCTTGAGTCGGTGATCACCGCCGAGCGCCACCACCTCTTCCACCGCGCCGGCCTCGACGCCATCTACGTCGACCTGCCGCTGGAGCAGCCGGCGACGGCGCTGGTCGCCGACGACCTCGAGCGGCTGGGTGTCTCCTATGCCGGGGTCTTCCCCAATCACCGCACCGACGGCGACGTCCTGCGAATGCAGTCGCTGCACCGGGTCCAAGTCAAGGCCGACGACATTGCCGTCGCCTCGGACCACGGGCGCGAGCTCTTGGATTACGTGCTCGGCGATCTCGCCCAGCGTTAAGCCGCGACCTCCCGCGAAGCGAGGTGGCTTCCCACCTTGCGCTTGACGCGCTGCAGGGCGTTGTCGACCGTCTTGGTGTCGCACTCCAACCGCTCGGCGATCATCTCGTAGGAGTGGCCGTCGAGGTAAAGCGAGAGGACGCGGCTCTCGAGGTCGGAGAGGACGCCGGAGACGCCGGAGAGGCAGGCGACGAGGCTGGCCAGCTCTTCGGCGGCGATCACCTGGTTGACCGGGTCGTGGACACTTGGCCCAGGCAGGATCTCATCGAGGGTGGTGTCGGACTCCCCAGCGGCCGCCGGAGTCTGGCTGAAGGAGACGTACTGGTTGAGCGGCGTGTGCTTGTTGCGGGTGGCGGTCTTCACGGCAGTGATGATTTGGCGGGTGATGCAGAGCTCGGCGAAATTGCGGAAGCTCGACTCGCGATCGGTCCGGTAGTCCCGGATCGCCTTATAGAGGCCGAGCAGGCCCTCCTGGATTAGATCGTCGGACTCGCCGCCGAGCAGGAAGTAGGAGGAAGCCTTGAGGCGGACGAAGCCGCGGTAG
Source organism: Solirubrobacterales bacterium (assembly GCA_036269775.1). Lineage (GTDB taxonomy): Bacteria > Actinomycetota > Thermoleophilia > Solirubrobacterales > 70-9 > VAYN01. Next base: position 1,391 of record DATBDU010000056.1, on the reverse strand, counting down.
CGGCGCACGATCGCGTCGTAAGCGTCGGGCTTGCCGTCCTTGGCCAGCGCGACGAGGTAGTGATCATCAAGCTCAGCTTGAGAGTTAGCGTGCTGGGCGCGGACGGGGCTGGAACGGACAGCCATGGAGGCTGGCCTTTGCTGCATAGGCGTAGACAGAGCCACAGATCCTTCTCCTTGCTGAAGGGTCGTGGCGCCACTTACCTCCCCCGGGGCGCCTCTTATTGGCGGGCTGCCTCACACTCAAGCTGAGGTTCACCCTTGTTGCGTGGCAGTTTATGTGCAGACGGAGTTCTGTCAACCCCTGGGGGACATAAATGCAACCGCCGTTGCATTTGTTAGAAGCCTTTCGCTCGGTCAGCTGCGCTGGCGAACGGCCTCGAAAAGGACCGCGGCGGCGGCGGCGGAGACGTTCAGCGACTCGACTTCGCCACCGCGCGGAAGGGCGATGAGCCCGTCGCAGACGGCGGCAACCCGAGGACGGATGCCTTTGCCCTCACCCCCGAGCACGAGCACCGTCGGCCCCTTGAGATCGACGCTCCAGGGCGCCGCCTGCGCATCGGCGTCGGCGCCCCAGATCCAGAAGCCGGCGGCCTTGGCGTCGGCGAGCCAGTCGGCGAGGTTACGGACGTGAGCGACCTGCAGATGCTCGACGGCGCCGGCCGAGGCCTTGCAGGTGCTGGCGGTGACGGCGGCGGAGCGACGCTCGGGCACGATCACTCCGCTGGCACCGGCGAACTCCGCCGAACGGCAGACAGCGCCGAGATTGCGCGGATCCTGAACCTGATCGAGGGCGACGAGCAAGGGGTCCTCTCCGCCCAGCAGCCCCTTCGGGTCTCCATACGGATACGGATCGACTTCGGCAACCACTCCCTGGTGGTCCGGAGAGCCACAGAGCCGCTCCAGCTCATACGCGTCCGTCTCCGGCGCCCGCCAGACCCGCTGCACCTGCCGCCTCCCCCCTTCCGCCTCGGCGACGGGCTGCTTGCCGTAGATGATCTGGTTGGCCATCAGCTCTTCGGCACCAGGCGCGGCCCATCGGCTGAGTCCCGGACTTCCCAACCCAGCTCCGTCAGCTCCTCCCGAATCTCGTCGGCCCGCCCGAAGTCCTTGTCGGCTCGCGCCTTCTCCCGCTCCGCCATCAGCTCCTCAGCACCAGCATCGGCACTTTCGCTCAGCTCCGCCAGTGAGTTGAGGCCTACCAACTCGAGCATCTCGCACACGGCCGTCACCCCCATGCCGCTAGGCACCTCCCCGCGATTGACTTCTCCGACCAGCTCGAAGACCTCGGCCATCGCCCGCGGGGTGTTGAAGTCATCTGCAAGGGCCTCGCGGAAGCTGTCGAGACGAGAGTCGGGGGAGGTCTCGACGGAACCTCCCGCAGTTCGTGAC
>DATBDU010000055.1:0-23697 GCA_036269775.1 Solirubrobacterales bacterium | reverse complement strand
CGGCCACAGCCTGCCAGGGTCGTCTCCGAAATGGCCGGGTCCTTTCCCGTCCCGCCGCAGGCACTGGACAGGCCCCGGTCCTCGGGTACTCTCCAGTACCAGCGCCCACGATACGAAACGGGGAAGAGATGAGCATCGCCTCTCAGCGTCTGATGGAGAACGTCACCTACGAGGACCTCTACCGGCGATGGGAGCAGGGCAACTGGTCCGCCTACGACATCGACTTCTCCGCCGACCGCACGGGTTGGGAGTCGCTCAGCGACGTCCAGCGCCGCTCGGCGATGTGGATCTACTCGATGTTCTTCTACGGCGAGGACCGCGTCGCCGACACCCTCGCCCCCTACATCACCGCCGCCCCGACCGAGGAGCAGTCCTACTTCCTCGCCACCCAGCAGGTCGACGAGGTCCGCCACTCGATCTTCTTCCACCGCTTCTTCAAGGAGGTGATCGGGGTCGGCGGCGATTCGATCCAGTCGACCCTCGCCTCCACCCTGCCGCAGCTCAACTGGGGCTACCGCGGCATCTTCGACCGCCTCGACGTGATGGCCGAGGAACTGCGCAAGGACCGTTCGCTGCCCAAGTACGCGCAGGCGATCACGCTCTACCACCTGATCGTCGAGGGCAGCCTGGCCCAGCCCGGCCAGCACTTCATCGAGGACTTCTTCTCCTCCGAAGAGTCGATGCCGGGGTTCAGCTCCGGGATGGTCAATGTCTCCCGCGACGAGCAGCGCCACATCGGCTTCGGCGTCAAGGTGCTCTCCGAACTACTGGCCGAGGACGCGCCGGGCTCGATTGAGAACCGGGCGGCCGTGGTCGAGCTGCTGCGCGAAGTCCTGCCCTACGGTCCCGCCGTGTTCTCGCCGCCGAACCTGGACCGCGAGTACACCGAGTGCTACGGCTTCAGCCTCGAGGACATCTACGCCTTCGGCCTCAAACTGATCCGCCAGCGCTGGCGCACGATCGGCTACCCGACCGAGGAGATGCCCCCCGGCGTCTTCCCCTTCGATCCCGAGAAGGACGAGCGGGAAATCGCTGAGAGCCAGGTGAAGCTGATGATGGCGGGGATCCTCGGGCCGCCCGACGGGCCCAAGCCCGACGCCTCGCCGGAGATGCAGCGCCTCTACTTCGACGTGATCACACGGGTCGCCGACCCGAAAGCGGCGAACGGCTCGCCGCTGGTCTACCAGTGGCGCTTCAGCGATGCCGACCCCTGGCACCTAACGATCGACAATGGCTCGACTCGCGCCGAGCCGGGCGAGGCGACCAGCCCCAACCTGGTGATCGAGTCCAGCTGGGCGGACTGGGTCGCCTCCGGCAAACCGGACGCCAACCAGCTGAAGATGGTCCTGCAGCGCCGCATCCGCCCCCGCGGCAGCCTCCGCGAGCTGGCACGGATGCGCAAGGTCTTCCCCTCGTAGCGCGATTGGCTGAGGGGTGCGGTTGGCCCCTGGGCGAATTGAGTCGCGCCCGCTAACGCGGGCGGCTCCAAAGCATGCTGCGCGCCTATGGCGCGCAATAACCGGATTGCATTGCCGCCGCCTTCGGCGACATTCGCCCAGGGGCCAACCGCACCCCTCCAACGAACGCACCCTCGGGTTCTAGCTCAAGCGAATGAGCCTCGCCGTCTCTCGACTGGGCCTGTTGGAGGCGAGCCGATACGCCTCCCCGGGAATGTCGCGAAGCGGCGATATGCAATCTGACTCCTGCCCGCCATAGGCGGGCAGCATCACTTGGAGCCGCACGCGTAGCGTGCGCGACTCAATTCACGGGGAGGCGTATCGGCTCGCCTCCCCCATGCACTGCTTAGGAGATCGACGGACGAGCTCGGACCGATGCCGGGCTGGCAGATCCCCGGCCGCAAGCGCACCTGGGCGATCGTCGTGCATGGGATCAACAGCACTCCCGAGACCGGCCTGCGCATAGCCCCCGCGCTTCACCGCGGCGGACTGCCGACGCTGCTGATCACCTATCGCGAGGACCTCGGCGCTCCGCCCAGCCCGGACGGCTTTCACCACATGGGCCTGACCGAGTGGCGCGACCTGGCTGCCACTGCCCGCTACGCGCTCGGTCACGGAGCCCGTCGTCTGGTCCTGGTCGGCTACTCGATGGGCGGCGCGATCGTCAGCCAGTTCATGGAGCGCTCGCCTCTGGCGGCGCGCGTGGCCGGCCTCGTGCTCGACGCCCCGGTTCTCGACTGGAAGGCGGTTCTCGCCTTTCACGCCACCGAGATGGGCTTCCCCTCGTTTGCCGCGCTGCCCGTCGAGTGGGCGGTCGGCGCCCGCATCGACGCCGACTGGGACAGCCTCGACGCCCTCCAGCACCCCGATGACTTCCAGCTGCCGATCCTGCTCTTCCACGGCACTGATGACGACGTCGTGCCGATCTCGAATAGCGATGAGTTCGCCGCTGAGCTGCCGCGCCGGGTCACCTACTACCGCGTGCCGCGGGCGGGCCACACCGAGGCGTGGAACGTCGACCCGGCGCTCTATGAACGCAGGCTGACCTCGTTTCTCAGTCGCGTTGCTCCTTAGCCACGAAATACGTGGATAGGAACCGCGGACTGGCCGGGCTCAGGAAACCGGCGGGCGCTTGTCCGCCCAGGGCCGCTCGGCCTCGATCTGAGCGGCCAGCGAGAGCAGCGTCGCCTCGTCGCCGGGGCGGCCGACGATCTGCACCGAGAGCGGCATGCCGTCGGCGGCGAAGCCCGCCGGCACCGCCATCGACGGGTTGCCGAGGTGGTTCCAGGGGATGCAGTAGGGATAGAAGCGGCTCATCCCCAGCAGCGTCCAGAGGCCGCCGCGGCCCTCCCAGCGGCGCACCGGCAGCGCCGTGCCGCCCATCACCGGGGTCATCAGGACGTCGCAGGAATCGAAGATCGCGTTGACCCGGGCGGCGTCCGCCTGGGCGGCGCGGCGCGCCTGCTCGAAGAGACGGTCCGGGATCAGGCCGCCGAGCCGGCCCATACCTTGGGTCCTGCGTTCAAGCCGCTCCGGCAGCGGCACCCGAGCGACGTCTTCGGCGATCCCCCGCAGGTAGCGGGGAACGGAGTTGTTACCGATCGAGCCCCAGTTGGGATCCTGGGCGACGGTCTCGTGCCCGAGCGAGCGCAGCGTCTCCGCCATCTCCGCCACCGGGGCCTTGGCCTCCTCGGAGACCGTCGGCGGCGCCAGCGCCCGGGGCACGGCGGTCGAGTGAGCGATTCGCAGCTTGCCGGGCGGCGTCTTCGCCGCATCGACAAAGGGTCGCTCCGGTGGGGCCGGTGCGCCGGGCTCCTCGGAGCCGCCGCTAACCACGTCTAGCCAAAGCGCGGTGTCGATCACCGAGCGGCTGACGCAGCCGTTGGCCGAGAGTCCGTTCCAGTGCTCGAGGTGGGGCGCCATCGAGATCCGGCCCCGCTGGGGCTTGAGGCCGAAGAGACCGCAGCAGGCCGCCGGGATCCGGATCGATCCGGCTCCGTCGGAGGCGGATGCGATCGGGACGAGGCCGGCGGCCACCGCCGCCGCGCTGCCGCCACTAGAGCCGCCTGGGGTGCGCTGCGGATTCCAGGGATTGCGGGTGACGCCGAAGGTCGCCGACTCAGTGAAGCCGCAGATCGCCAGCTCCGGCAGCAGCGTCTTGCCGACCACGATCGCCCCCGCCTCGCGCAACCGCCTGACCATCTCCGAGTCGGCGGTGGCGGGGTCGGGAAAGGCATCGGTGCCGCGGGTCGTCGTCTCGCCGGCCAGGTCGACTTCGTCCTTGAGGGCGATCGGCACGCCCAGCAGCGGCCGCTTGTCGCCACCCTTGAGCCGCGCCTCGGCCTGCTCGGCTTCCAGCAGCGCCCGCTCGGCGAGCACGACCCGGAACGAGTTCAGTTGCGGGTCGAGCCGCTCGATCCGCTCGAGGTGAAGACGAACCAGCTCAGTCGGCGAAACCTCCCCCGCCCGCACCATCCCCGCCTGCCGCGCCGCCCCCGCAAACGCAATCTCTTCCTCAGCCGCCATCCCGCCATCCTAAGCGCGCGTCCGGGTAGGGGTGAAGCATCCTGCACTTTTTTGCCGCGAGGGACCGCGAACAGTCACCCAACGCTGTCAAAAAAGTTAAGCGGAACCCCTACCCGGACGCGCTCATGCTTTGGCCGGGTCCGGCTCGCCGCTGCCCTCGAAGCTGAGATCGGGCAGCGCCCGGTCGAGCCAAGCCGGCATCCACCAGTTCCAGTTGCCCATCAGCTTCATCGCCGCTGGGACCAGGATCAGCCGCACCAGGGTCGCGTCGAGGGCAATCGCCACCGCGCAGCCCAGGCCCAGCTCCTTGATTGAGGGCACGCCGGTGAGGACGAAGACGGCGAAGACCGCGGTCATGATCAGCGCCGCCGAGGAGATCGTGCGGGCGCTGGAGGAGAGGCCCTCGGCGACCGCCCGTTCGTTGTCGCCGTGGCGCAGGTAACGCTCGCGGATCCGCGACATCAGGAAGACCTCGTAGTCCATCGAAAGTCCGAAGACGACGGCGAAGATCAGCGGCACGTTGATCGTGTCCAACGCCCCCTGGCTTTCGAAGCCGAGGAAGCCGTCGATCCAGCCCCACTGGAAGATCGCCACCAGGACGCCGAAGGCGGCCCCGATCGAGAGCAGGTTCATCAGCACCGCCTTCAGCGGCAGGATTAGCGAGCGCAGCATCACCATCAGCACGATGAAGCTGAGGGCGAGGACGAAGAGGACGATTTTCCACATCGAGCCGCTGATCTGGTTGCGCACGTCGTGGCCGCGGGCGGTTTCGCCGCCGACGTTGACGTCCGCGACCTGAGCCAGGGCCGTAGCCGGGACGACGCTCTCGCGCAGTCGCTCGATCAGGGCCAGCGCGGCATCGGACTCGCTGGGAGCACTGGGAACGGCCTGGATCAAGACGGCGTCGCCGGCGAAGGCGGGCGACGCGACCGCGCTGATCCCGGGCGTTGCCTCGAGTCGGCGCGCGAAGCCGGCCACGGCAGCCCGGTCGGCGCGGTTGGCGGCGGCGCCAAAGCTGGCGGCAATCAGCACCGGGTCGGTGCCGCCGCCGAGCTCTGCCGAGGCGAGTTCGTTGCCGACCCGCACGTCGCTGCCGGTCGGGAACTGGCTGATCGCCTGGGTGCCGGTCTGCAGCGAAAGGACCGGGATGGCGAGGGTCAGCAGCAGCGCCGAGACGGCGGCGATCGCAGTCCAGGGCCGCGCCATCACCCGCCGCGTCCAGCCTTCCCAGAAGCGACTTGGGCCTGTTGCGGTCACGGCCGCGGGCTCAGGAATGGGCCGACGGAGGACGCGGTGCTTGAAGAAGCGCTCGACCCGGCCGACGATACCGCCCGGTAGGACACGGTCGCCGAGCATCGCGATCAACGCCGGCAGCAGCGTCGTCGCGGTCAGGATCGAGACAGCCACCACGGTCATCGCCCCCAGCGCCATCGAGCGCAGCGCCTGGTTGTCGACCATCCAGAGGCCGGCCAGCGAGATGATCACCGCCAGCCCAGAGAAGGTGACCGCCAGCCCGGAGGTGGCGAGTGCCTCGGAGCGGGCTTCGCTCTGGTCGCGCCCAGCTTCGCGCTCCTCGCGGTAGCGAGCGAGAATGAACAGCGAGTAGTCGATCGCCACGCCGATGCCGATCATCGAGGCCATGTTGGTGACGAAGACCGAGGTCGTCATCTGCAGCGAGATGAAGTAGATGAGGGCGCCGGTGACGAGCACGCTGACGAAGCCGAGCGCCAGCGGCAGCGCCGCCGCGGCTAGCGAGCCGAAGACGATCAGCAGGATCAGGGCGACGATCGGGAAGCCGCTCCCCTCCGCCTTCGAGAGGTCTTCCTTGGAGATCTCCTGCATCCCCGCCCAGATCGTCGGCTGGCCAACCAGGTATGGAGTAACGCCGGCCTCGGCGGTGCCCGGGTCGAGGTCTTCGCGCAGGGTCGTGGCCGAGTCGATCAGTTCGTCGGGGGAGCGACCGTCGCTGTGCAGAGGCAGCAGCGCGAAGCCGGTGCGTCGGAGCTGGAGCCGCGCCTGGCGGGCGGTCGCGGGCGGCAGATCGACGCCTTCCGTCGTCGCCACCTCACGGCGGACCCGGGCGATCGCCGCGGCGCGCTGCGCCGGGCCGCTGCCCGCTTCCGCCTTGAGCGCCACCGAGACCCCGTTCGACTGTGAGCCGAAGTCGCGCTGCAGCGCGTCGCTGACCGCCTGCGACTGGCTGCCGGGAACGTCGAAGCCACCGCCGGTGAGGTGGTCGGTCTGTTTCGCCGCGAAGGGAAGCGCGCAGAGGAGGATCGCGACCCAGGCCCCCACCACCCAACGCCGTCGGTGGCTGAGAAATGCCGCGAGTCGATTCATTCCGTTACGCATTGGCTGGTTGGCCAGCTTTTCGCACTGGCGGTCGCCGGTCTGTGAGTGCCGTCACTCGAGGGAGATCTACTGGGCGCTACTCGGAGACCAACAGGTACCGGGCCGAGGCGGCGCCGGCGGCGAGCGCGGCGGTGTTGTCGCGCTCGGGATCGGAGAGGGCCTGCAGGGCGAAGCCGTCGCCGACCGCGAACAGGTAGGAGACGATCGCCTCCGCCTCGAAGCGGAGCTTGAGCACGCCCTCGCGCTGCTTCGCGTCCAGCACCTCGGCGACGTGGGAGCGGGTGCGCTCGAAGAGTTGGCCGACCTCGCGCTGGATGTCGGGGTTGCGGCGACCGGCGCTGAACAGCTCGTAGAGGAGCAGGAAGAAGCCCGGTTCGTTCTCGATCATGTCGGTCAGGCTGGCGACGAGGACGTCGAGCACATCGTCCACCGACTTCGCCTTGGCGAGCCGCTCGTCGAGCCGGGCGATGCGGATCTCGGCGTCGCGGCGGACCACCTCGACCAGCAGCCGCTCCTTGGTCCCGAAGTAATAGTGGAGGAGGCCGCGGCTGACCCCCGCCTCGCGGGCGACGTGCTCGAAGGTCGAACCGGCGGCGCCGCGGCGAGCGACGCTGTCGCGCATCGCGTCGACGATGCGCTGCGCCTTGTCGCCGCTCAGCTCGCGCTCTTTGGTTGCCGCCTCCATGCGATGGAGTCTAGGAGAGGGGCGGGCGGCAGAGCCAGCCCCACCTCCCAGCTAGGAGCCGTTGATGCTGGTGGTGGAGGTGTACTCGAACTCCTCTTCGGCGCCGAAGAGCGAGTCGAGCACGGCCTTGCGGGCGCCCTCGCTGACGGCTAGCGCGATCACGGCGCCGACCACAGCGATGAGGAGAAGCTTGCCGATCCCCCCCTTGCGCTTGGGGGGCTTGCGCAGGCGCTCGGATGCCTCGCGCAGGCTCTCGGCGGCGTTGCGGAGGTCCTTCTGGGCCTTCTTGTCGCTGGTCACGGCCTTGACCGGGCTCTTGCCGTTGCCGGTCGCGCGTCCGTAGGCGCTCTTGGCGGCCTCGAAGGCGTCGCGAAGGCTGTCGCGCAGCTCGTCGTCCTCAATCAGGCGCTGGACGTAGGGGTTCTCACGGGCAGTCTCGTAAATGTCGTTGGCGCGGGTCGCCGTCGTCTTGCTCATACCGTCTCCTCGCTGGATTCCGGGGCGTAAGCGCAGGATAACCCTCTACCCGATCCCGGGGGAGGCGACTCAGCCGGGCCCGATTCCGTCCAGGAGCACCCCGGTGTTGCGGAAGTCGAGATCAGCCTGGCGCAGCTCGCGCAACCGCAGCGGCGCCAGGCCGGGGCCGGGCAGCTCGAAGTGCCTGACGTAGAGACGCCCGGCGTCCTGCCGCCAGGTTTCGCGGAAACCCGGCCCTAGCAGCCGGGCGGGCGGCGGCGCCGTCCTGCCGTCGGAGACGAAGTCGACTTCGTGGACGAGCCAGTCGTAGCCATCGGCCGGGGTGACCTGAATCGCCCCACTGGAGAGGTAGTAGCGCAGCGAGGCCTCGCCCAGGACCCAGGTGACGGTCGCCCGCGGCGCCTCGGGTTCCCCGACCGTGGCGGCGACGACGTCCCAGTCGGGCCGCTGCAGGTCCGGCGAGAAGCTGACCCAGACGCAGAAGCCCAGTGAGTAGACCAGCAGGGCGGCGCCGATGGCGGCGCCGAGGCGGCGGGCCGCCGGCAGCGTCACGCCGATCGCGATCGCGATCAGCAGCGGCACCAGCGCCGGCAGCACGTTGCGGGCCAGCACAAAGTCCTTGCTGGGCGAGGTGACGGCGATCAAGAGGGGGATGCCGATTGCGGCCAGGGAGAGGCTGAGGGGAATTGCCCCGGCGCGGCGCCCCTCGCGGTTGCCGCGGAAGGCGAGCAAGGCCAAGGCCGCCAAGCCGAGGGCGAGGGGCAGAACGGCCAGGATCGGCCGCTCCGGGCGGGCGATGATGTCGGTGGTCTCGCCGCTGACGAAGGTCGCGGCGGTTTCCCAGAGCCGGTGCCCGAGCGTGAAGTTGCCGATCCATTCGGCGTGGTCGAGGGACATCTGGTGGATCGCCAACGGCGCCAGCAACAGCCCCGCCAAGCCGATGATCCAGAGCCCGGCCAGACTTTCCCTGCCGCGGCGGTGCAACAGCAGGATGACCTCGGCGGCAATCGCGAAACCCGCGAAGTAGTGGGTCGCGAGGGCGAGGCCGGAGGCGATCCCCCAGAGCACGAAATCGCGGCGGCGGCCGCGGCGCAGGGCGCGCACGCAGTAGAGCAGCGAGACGGCGCAGAGCAGGGCGAGGAGCGCGTAGGCCCGGGCCTCCTGCGAATACCAGAGCAGCATCGGGTTGACCGCGACCAGCGCCGCCGCCATCAGCCCGGTGCGGCGCCCGCGCAGCTCCAGGCCGATCAGGTAAGCGACCGGCACCGTCGCCACGCCCGCCAGGGCCGAAAGCGAGCGCAGGCCGAACTCGCCCGTGCCCGTCAGCTGGGTCCAGATCCAGGCCAGCGCGTAGTAGAGCGGCGGCGCCGACTCGCTGAAGCCGACCGCGTCCATCGCGTGGCCGAAGCCGCCGCGGAGGATGCGGCTGGCGGTGACGATCTCGTCGTGGTGGTAGGCCTGTACCCCGAGCGTCGCGAAGCGCAGGACCGCGGCCAGCACGGTCAGGCCGGCGACGATCCAAAAGGTGCGCGAGCGGGCCCTGGCCGCCTCCCGAATCACCTGCGCGTATGCCGCAGGGCCACCCCTGTCGAGAGTCGCCGCCTCCATGCCACCTACGACAGGGCTACGTCGATCGCCTTGGAGACTTCGTCGACGAAGACGAACTGCAGGCCGCCGAGCTCGTGCTCGGGAATCTCCGCGACGTCTCCCTCGTTGCGCTCCGGCACGATCACCCGCTTGATCCCCGCCCGCTGCGCCGCCAGCGACTTCTCCTTGAGGCCGCCGATCGGCAGCACCTGTCCCGTCAAGGTGACCTCGCCGGTCATCGCCACATCGTTGCGAACCGGCCGGCCGCTGACCAGCGAGGAGAGGGCGACGGTCATCGCCACGCCCGCCGAGGGGCCATCCTTGGGCACCGCCCCGGCCGGCACGTGGATGTGGATGTCGTGCTCGGCGAACCAGAGCTCGCCCAGGCCCGGCGCGACCTCCGCCCAGTGGCCGCGGATCCACGAGAGCGCCGCCTGCGCCGACTCCTTCATCACGTCGCCGAGCTGGCCGGTGATCGTCAACTTGCCCGAGCCCGGCATCGCCGTCGCCTCGATGAAGAGGACGTCGCCGCCGGTCGGGGTCCAGGCGAGACCGGTGGCCACGCCGGGGACCTTGGTGCGACGGCGCTGCTCGGCGAAGACGCGGCGGCGGCCGAGCAGCTCGCGGGCTTTCTTGCCGGAGACCCTGACCTTGCCCCTCGCCTTGCCCTCGGCGACGTCGCGGGCGACTTTGCGGCAGATCGTGCCGATCTGGCGCTCGAGGTTGCGGACCCCGGCCTCGCGGGTGTACTCCTCGATGATCGCGGTCAGGGCGGCGTCGACGAACTCGATTTGAGAGGACTTCAGACCGTTGGCGGCGATCTGGCGCGGGACCAGGTAGCGGCGGGCGATGTGGCGCTTCTCTTCGACCGTGTAACCCGACAGTTCGATCGTCTCCATGCGGTCCAGCAGCGGCCCCGGGATGGTGTCGAGGACGTTCGCCGTAGCGATGAAGACGACGTCGGAGAGATCGAACTCGAGGTCGAGGTAGTGGTCGCGGAAGGAGTCGTTCTGGGCCGGGTCCAGGACCTCGAGCATCGCCGAGGCCGGATCGCCGCGGAAGTCGGCGCCCATCTTGTCGATCTCGTCGATCATGAAGACGGGGTTGCGGGTGCCGGCGTCGCGCAGGGCGCGGATGATCGTCCCCGGCAGCGCCCCTATATAGGTGCGGCGGTGGCCGCGGATCTCCGCCTCATCGCGGACGCCGCCGACTGAGATGCGCTCGAACTCGCGCCCCAGCGCTTTGGCGATCGAGCGACCGAGGCTGGTCTTGCCGACCCCGGGCGGGCCGACGAAGCAGAGGATCGGGCCGGGCGAGTCGGGGTTGAGTTTGCGCACCGCCAGGTACTCGAGCAGGCGGTCCTTGACTTTTTCGAGGTCGTAGTGGTCGGCGTCGAGGACCTTGCGGGCGTGTTTGATGTCGAGGTTGTCCGCGGTCTCCTGCGACCAGGGCAGCTCGACCAGCCACTCCAGGTAGGTGCGGATGACGCCGTGCTCGGCGGCGGCGGGCGGCAGTTTCTCCAGCCGCGAGAGCTCGCGGTCGGCGGCTTTGAGGGCGTGCTCGGGCAGGTCGGCGCCGTCAATCCGCTCGCGCAGTTCGTCCACTTCGGCCTGCTGCTCGTCTTCCTCGCCCAGCTCTTCCTGGATCGCTTTCAGCTGCTGGCGCAGGAAGAACTCGCGCTGGCCTTTGTCGATCTCCGACTGCACCTGGGTCTGGATCTGGGTGCCGAGCTGGACGACCTCGAGCTCGCGGGCGAGGATCCGCGCCAGATGACGCAGCCGCTTGGCGACGTCGACCTCCTCCAGAAGCTTCTGCTTCTCCTCGGTGCCCACCCGCAGGGCGCCGGCGATCAGGTGGCCGAGCGCCGCCGGGTCGTCGATGTTGGCAACCGCCATCTGCAACTCCTCGGGCAGGTAGGGGATCTGCTCGACGATCTCCGAGAAGGTGCGCTGGACGTTGCGGGTCAGGGCCTCCAGCTCGGCGCTGGGCTCGCTGACGTCGGGCAGCTCGGAGATCCGCGCCACCAGATAGGGCTGCTCGGCGACGAAGGGGCCGAGGCGGACCCGCTGGGTGCCCTGCACGAGGATGCGGAGCGAGCCGTCGGGGACCTTGACCATGCGGGCGACGACGCCGACGACGCCGACCTCGTAGAGACCATTGGGGCCGGGCTCCTCGTCCTCCGGGTCGCGGGCGGCGACCATGACGAGCATCCTGTTGGAGCCGAGGACATCGTCGACGAGCTTGATCGAGCGCTCCTGGCCGACCGCCAGCGGCGTCAGCGTCTCCGGAAAGGTGACCGTGTCGCGCAGCGGCAGCACCGGCAGCGCCTCGGGGAGCGGCTGATTGGCGCGGATCGCGTCCTCGGCGTCGAGCGGCGAATCGACCACCTCCAGAACCGGCGCGCCCTCCACTATTTCCGCCCGATCGGAACCCGGCGGGTGGTCTCACCCGGATCGCGCAGCGGCAGCTCGATCCGCAGCACCCCGTCTTCATAAGTTGCCTTGGCCCCCTCGGCATCGACCTCGACCTGGAATTCGACGACGCGGCGGAACGGCCCGGAGGGGATCTCGACCTGCTGGTAAACGCGCCCCTCGGTCTCCTGCACCGGTCGTTCCCCGACGATCGCCAGATGCCGCCCGCTGACCTCGATCCCGACCTCGCTCAGCTCGACCCCGGCGAGATCCACCTTCACCACCGCCCGCTGCGGCTCGCCGCAGTAGTAGACGTCGATATTGGGCGAGAACCCGGAGCTGCGGCGGGCGACGTAGCGGGTGCGACCCCAGGCATCTCCCATCATCTGATCCATCTCACGACGCATCCTGGCGAAGTCGGCGAAGAGATCGCGTTGGGGCACTGCCAAAACATAGCTGCGGGTTGCGTCCGAGGGGGTTGGCGGGAAGGAGTTGGGGTATCCCCTCCGCTTGCGGGATTTTCGCCGGCAGCTCGCCAGCTCTCGCTGAGTCGCTGGGGCGAAAATCAGGACGCCGCGCGCTCCAGGGACACCCAACTCCACTTCACGAAACGCCGGCGACGAAGCAAGCGGAAGGGGCACCCCACCTCTCCCCACGCCGCCGAGAGATGAGAGGGCTATGCGGGGCGGGAGGCCCAGCGCGGCGCGCGCATCAGGAGAACTGGCTGACGAGGAGGGACCAGGCCCTCGGGGCGGTTGGGGCGGAAGGTGGCGCAGGGCTCCTGCAGCTCGAGAGCGCAGAGCATGTTCCTGTGGAAGTAGCAGTCCTCGCAGGTCGGCGGCTTTGGCTTGCGTGGCATGCGGGGGCATAGTGGCAGCGCCGTGACGCTTCCGTGAGGGGCAATTCCGCAAATCGCTACCTCTTTGACACAGACTCGTCACAGGTTCCCCGCGTCTTGCGGGGCCACCGGAGCCCGGCGCTACTATTGGCCCCCGATGGAGGCCCACGAACGCACCGAGAAGCTCTCGGCATCGCCGCCGCTCTTCAAGAGCGAATTCCTCAACTTCTTCTCCCGCGTGCACCCCGCCGTGCCCGCCGTCGTCTTCGTGCCGGTGGTCGTGGCGATGGAGTGGCTGGGGATCGATCGTGGCTACGGAGCCCTCTCGCTGATCGCGCTGACGCTGGGCGGAATCGGGATCTGGACGCTGACGGAGTACTGGCTGCACCGCCTCGTCTTCCACTGGGAGCCCGACAATGCCTTCGGGCGTCGGATGCACTTCATCATCCACGGCATCCACCACGACCATCCCAACGACAAGATGCGCCTGGTGATGCCGCCGTCGGTCTCGATCCCCCTGGCCGCGCTTTTCTTCGCCGGCTTCTGGCTGATCTTCGGCAGCCCCGCGGCCCTGCCGCTCTTCGGCGGCTTCATCTTCGGCTACCTCGCCTACGACTACACGCACTACTACGTGCACCACTTCGTGCCGAAATCCGACCTCGGCAAGAAACTGCGCGAGCAGCACATGCGCCACCACTTCCAGGACCACCGCTTCGGCTACGGCGTCTCCTCCCCTCTCTGGGATGCCGTCTTCCGGACGCTGCCGCGCAAACGCAACCGCTAGGCGCCGGGCGGCGCCGGAAGGAGGGTCGGGTGCCCCTCTACCGAGATGCCCGCAGCGCGATCTCCAGCTCGAAGCGGGCATCCGGGTCGTCGAGCTGATCGCCGAGCAGTTCGCGCAGGCGGGCGATCCGGTAGCGGGCCGTCTGTGGGTGGACCTGCATCTCGGCGGCCATCGCCACCGCGTTGCCGTTGTGGCGAACGTGGGCCAGCGCCGTTTCGCGCATCCGCAGCCGCCCCTTCTCGGTCAGCCCGGCCAGTGGAGCGAGGCGACGGGCGGCGATCCGCGCCGTCAGCGGCCCGGCTTCGAAGAGCAGCAGCTCGGCCAGGTGCCGCTCCGCCCGGAGCGGGCCGAGGGTCGGAATCGCTCCCGTAGCGGCGGCCTGCAGCAGGGCGAGCGCCAGCGACCAGGACTCGGCCAGCCCAACCGGCTCGACCGCCGGGCCGACGGCGAGCCGCGCCGAGCCGGCGGCGCGCTCGATGACCTCCGCCCGTCCCGGGCCGTCGGGGTCCGGTAGGAGGATGCAACCGGCTCCGGCGACGACGGTCGCCAGGGCCTCCCGGGGCAGCCGCCGCGCGACCGCGGCCAGCTCCGTCTCGGCGCAGGCAATCGCCGCGACCTGCCGCGGCAGCGGCCAGCCAGCCGCCTGCGCGGCGGCGGCCAGGTCGCCCGAGTCGGCGGGATGCCCACCCACCAGCAGCACCGCGAGGTCGTGGCGGCGGCGGCGACGCACGTCCTCGACCTCGGCGCGGGCCTCGGCGTAGCCGTCGACCGAGTCGGCGGAGAGCTCGTCGATGTAGGCGAAGATCGCCTCCGCCAGCAGGCTGAGCGGCTCTGGCTCGAGGCCGGCGCGGCGGCCCGCCGCCGCGATCCGCCGCCAGGCGACCCTGGCCCCGACCCGGTAGGCGGCCTGCAGCGAGTCGAGGGTCCGGCCCTGGCGCTGCTCGCCCCGCCCCAGCGCGACATAGACCTCGCGCCCCGGCTCACGGCCTGCCTCGGGGTCGCGGATCAGCGCCACGAACTGGAGCAACGCCTCCCCCACGCCGGTGCGGAGGCCATGCCCGAAACGTCCCCCCAGCGGGCGCGCGTACTCCGGCACCTCACGGCCGATCGTGACCAGGATCTCCTCGGTGATCCCGGCCAGCTCGGGCTCGATCAGGTCAGCGACCCGAGCGGGCAGGCCCCGCCAGGGCTCTGAATCCATCTTTTTAGTCATTGAGATGCCAAAAATTGGGCCTGGAAAGTGATCTGGACGCTAATACATATCCCCAATCTTCGCCTACCTTGTCGAGATGGGCGAGATGACGACCACCGAGAAGGCAGCCAACCTGGGCGCTGTGGTGATCCCCTTCCTCGCCACCGTCGCCGCCATCGCCTTGCTCTGGGACAGCCTCGTCAATCCCGCCGACCTGGCGATAGCCGCCGTCATGTACCTGGTGACCGCGGTCGGGATCACCGTCGGCTTCCACCGCCTGCTCACCCATCGCTCCTTCCAGACGTCCAAGTCGCTGGAGTACGCCTTCGCCGTGCTCGGCTCGATGGCGGTACAGGGCCCGGCGATCTCCTGGGTGGCCGACCACCGCAAGCACCATGCCCACACCGACGAAGAGGGCGACCCCCACAGTCCGCACGTCGGTCACGACGAGGGTGTGCGGGGAGTCCTGGCTGGGCTCTGGCACGCTCACAGCGGTTGGCTGATGTCGACTCAGGGCCGGGCGGACTGGAAGCGTTACGCGCCGGATCTGTATGAGGACCAGCGGATGCGAACCATCAGCCGTCACTTCGTTTCTCTCGTATTCGCCAGTCTCGCGATCCCCACCCTGGCAGGCTGGATCATCAGTGGAACCCTCGCCGGTGCCGCCACCGGCCTGCTCTGGGGCGGACTGGTCCGCATCTTCTTCGTCCACCACATCACCTGGAGCGTCAACTCCGTCTGTCACTTTCTCGGCAGCCGCCGTTTCGACACCGACGATCGCTCCACCAACGTGTTCTGGTTGGCGCTGCCCTCGCTGGGAGAGTCATGGCACCACAATCACCACGCTTTCCCCCGTTCCGCTGTCCACGGCCTCAAGCGCTGGGAGCTGGATCCGTCGGCGCTGATCATCGCCACCATGGAGAAGCTGGGGCTGGCCCGAAACGTGATCCGAATCTCACCTCAGCGCCAGGCCGACCGCGCCGGCTAGACGATTCGACACCAAACCGCGGCGGCCATTTCATCCAAACGGCCAGTTGCGGGAGTGATTCTGACTAAATAAGGAGTCACAGTGAGTACCGCTGTGTCACACTCCCGATAGGAAGTAAAAACTGCTTTTTGGATGGAAAGGAAACCGATGCCCAGTACGACGAACGTACTCGACGAGGCCCGAGACCTAGTTCAGAAGCGTCTCGCGGATCTCGACGAGGAGCGTAAGCGCCTCGAGCGCGCCCTGGCCGAGCTTGGTGGCAAAACCAGCCGGCGCGCACCGGGTCGCCCGCGTGGCAGCAAATCCAACTCGCGTGCCTCAACCAGCTCGAGCAGCGCGACTGCCGCAACCCCTCGCCGCCGTCGCAAACGCCGTGGCGGCACCCGCGCCGACCAGGCCGTCAGCCTGATCGAGGGTGCGCCGGGCATCAGCGCTTCGGATGTCGCGAAGCAGATGAAAATCAAGCCGAACTATCTCTACCGCGTCCTCGGTGACCTCGAGAAAGAGGGCAGGGTCAAAAAGGACGGCCGCAAGTACTACCCCGGCCGCTGAGCCCCAGCCCAGCCCAGCACCGACGCGAGCCCAGCTCGGTCGGAGCCGACCTTACGTAAGACGGACCCGGGGGTGGGTCTTCCAGACGCACTTCGTGCTGAGTGTCTGGAAGACCCACCCCCGGGTCCGTCTTCGCAAGCCTTAAACCAGCCCGAGCTGGGAAACCGCGTCGCGCTCGTCCTGCAGCTCCATCACGCTGGCGTCGATCCGCTCGCGTGAGAAGTCCGGCACCTCGAGGCCCTCGACGACCGTCCACTCGCCGCCGTCGCAAGAGCAGGGAAGCCCGCAGACGATTCCCTCGCCGATGCCGTAGGAGCCATCCGCCGGCACTCCCATCGAGACCCAGTCCCCGTCCGCCGTGCCGAGCGCCCAGTCGCGAACATGGTCGATCGCGGCGTTGGCAGCCGAGGCGGCGCTGGAGGAACCGCGAGCGTCGATGATCTCGGCGCCGCGCTTGGCCACGCGGGGGATGAACTCGTCGGCGATCCAGACCTCGTCGTCGACCGCGTCCCAGGCGCTGGCGCCCTCGACCTTGGCGTTGACGAGATCGGGGTACTGGCTGACTGAGTGATTTCCCCAGGCGGTCATGTTCGTGACTGCGGAAACCGGCTTGCCGAGCTTGTTGGCGAGCTGGGAGATCGCCCGGTTGTGGTCGAGGCGCATCATCGAGGTGAATCGCTCCCGCGGTACGTCCGGCGCGTTGGACATCGCGATCAGGCAGTTGGTGTTGGCCGGGTTGCCGACCACCAGCACCTTGACGTCATCGGCCGCGCCGGCGTTGATCGCTTCGCCCTGGGGCTTGAAGATGCCACCGTTGGCCTCGAGCAGGTCCGAGCGCTCCATGCCGGGACCGCGCGGGCGAGCGCCGACCAGCAGCCCGACGTTGCAGCCGTCGAAGGCCTGCTTGGGGTCGTCGCTGATGTCGATGCGGCTGAGCAGCGGGAAGGCGCAGTCGTCCAGCTCCATCGCCGTGCCCTCGGCCGCCTTGATGGCGTCGGGAATCTCCAGCAGGTTCAGCTCGACGGGGGTGTCGGGGCCGAGCATCTGGCCGCTGGCAATTCGGAACAGCAGCGCGTAACCGATCTGGCCGGCGGCGCCGGTGACGGTGATCTTTACGGGGGTGCTCACGAAATCGTCTCCTCGGAGTTGGGGTTTGGGGGAACCGCTATGCCATCGCTCGCTGGAGGTTCTCGTCGATCGAGGCCAGGAACTCCTGCGTGGTCTGGAACTCCTGTCCCTCGCCGACGAGCAGCGCCAGGTCTTTGGTCATCTTGCCGCTCTCGACCGTCTCAACGCATACCCGCTCCAGCGTCTCGGCGAACGCCGAGACCTCCGGCGTCTCGTCCATCCGGCCGCGCGCGGCGAGGCCGCGGGTCCAGGCGAAGATCGAGGCGATCGGGTTGGTCGAAGTCGGTTTGCCTTGCTGGTGCTGGCGGAAGTGGCGGGTGACGGTGCCGTGGGCGGCCTCGGCCTCGACGGTCTTGCCGTCGGCGCTCATCAACACGCTGGTCATCAGGCCGAGCGAACCGAATCCCTGGGCGACGGTGTCGGACTGCACGTCGCCGTCGTAGTTCTTGCAGGCCCACACGTAGCCGCCTTCCCACTTCAGCGCCGCCGCGACCATGTCGTCGATCAGGCGGTGTTCGTAGCTGATGCCGGCAGCCTCGAAATCAGTTTTGAACTCGCCCTCGTAGACCTCCGCAAAGAGATCCTTGAAGCGGCCGTCGTAGCGCTTGAGGATGGTGTTCTTGGTCGAAAGGTAGACCGGGTAGCCGCGGTTGAGGCCGTAGCGCATCGAGGCCCGGGCGAAGTCGCGGATCGAGTCGTCGAGGTTGTACATCGCCATCGCGATGCCGCCGCCGGGGAAGTCGTAGACGTCGAGCTCGACCGGCTCGGAGCCGTCCTTGGGCGTGTAAGTAAGTGTCAGCGTCCCCTCGCCGGGGACGACCATGTCGGTGGCGCGGTACTGGTCGCCGAAGGCGTGGCGGCCGATCACGATCGGCTTCGTCCAGCCAGGCACCAAACGGGGCACGTTGGAAATTACGATCGGCTCGCGGAAGATGACGCCGCCGAGGATGTTGCGGATCGTCCCGTTCGGCGAGCGGTACATCTCCTTCAGGCCGAACTCCTCGACCCGCGCCTCGTCGGGAGTGATCGTCGCGCACTTGACACCCACCCCGTGCCGCTTGATCGCATTGGCGGCGTCGACCGTGATCTGGTCTTCGGTCGCGTCGCGGCTCTCGATGCCGAGGTCGAAGTAGATGAGGTCGACGTCGAGGTAGGGCAGGACCAGCTGCTCTTTGATGAACGACCAGATGATGCGGGTCATCTCGTCACCGTCGAGCTCGACCACCGGGTTCTTGACCTGGATCTTCGGCACCGGCCGGCGATGCTATCTACCTCACCGTCTCAGTCGCGCGATCGGCTCGGAAAACGCCGGAACTGCCACAATCGCTACGGGATGGCAACTGCGGAGCGACCGACCGTCGGCAATCACGAGGTGGCAAACCAGCCACCGCCGCTGACCGATTACAACGTCTTCGAGACCGACAGGCCGTTGGTCGAGGCGGTTCGTCGCGAGGGCGGCGAGTGGGCCGAACAGCGGATCGCGGCGGTTGGAGCCTTCGCCGGTAGCGAGCACGCCCAGACCCTGGGCCGGCTCGCCAACGAGAACGGGCCGAAGTTGCGCACCCATGACCGCTACGGTCACCGCGTCGACGAGGTCGAGTTCCACCCCGCCTGGCACGAGCTGCTGGGCAAGTCGGTCGAGTACGAGCTGCACTCCTCCCCCTGGAAGGATCCGCGGCCCGGTGCCCACGTCGCCCGCGGCGCCGCCTTCATGTGCATGTCGCAAGCGGAGGCCGGGGTCGGCTGCCCGATCTCGATGACCTACTCGGTGATCCCCGCCTTGCGCACGCAGCCGGAGCTGGCCGCCGAGTGGGAGCCGCGCTTTCTCTCCTTCGAGTACGACCCGCACAACGCGCCGGCGCCGGAGAAGTCGGGCGCCCTGGCCGGGATGGGGATGACCGAGAAGCAGGGCGGCACCGATGTCCGCGCCAATACCACGCTCGCCCGGCCCGTCAACGGCGGCGGGCCCGGCGCCGAGTACACGCTGAGCGGCCACAAGTGGTTCATGTCGGCGCCGATGTGCGATGCCTTCCTGGTCCTCGCCCAAGCCGATGGCGGCATCTCCTGCTTCCTCTTCCCACGTTGGACCCCGGACGGCGAGCGCAACCGCTTCCGCCTGCAGCGCCTCAAGGACAAGCTCGGCAACCGCTCTAATGCCTCCAGCGAGATCGAGTTCGACTCCGCCTCGGCCTGGCTGGTCGGCGAGGAGGGCGCCGGCGTGCCGACGATCATCGAGATGGTCAACCACACCCGGCTCGACTGCGTCCTCGGCTCGACCACCGGGATGCGCGCCGGGCTCGCCCAGGCGATCCACCACACCTCCAACCGCTCGGTCTTCGGCACCGTCCTGGTCGACCAGCCCTTGATGCAGAACGTCCTCGCCGATCTGGCGGTCGAGTCGGAGGCGGCGACGATTTCCGCGATGCGCCTCGCCCGCGCCTACGACGAAGCGATCGCCGGCGACAGCGAGGCCCAGAGCCTCAAGCGTGTCGCCAACGCCGTCCTCAAGTACTGGATCACCAAGCGCGCCCCCGCCCACGCCGGCGAGTGCCTCGAGTGCCTGGGCGGCAACGGCTACGTCGAGGAGTCGGGGATGCCCCGCCTCTTCCGCGAGAGCCCGCTCAACTCGATCTGGGAGGGCAGCGGCAACGTCCAGTGCCTCGACGTCCTGCGGGCGATGGTGAAGAGCCCCGCCTCGGTCGAGTCCTTCTTCGCCGAGGTCGCCGACGGCGCCGCCGCCGAGCCCCGCCTCGCCGCCTTCGCCGCCGAACTGCGCGACGAGCTCCCCGGCGACGTCGCCACGATCGAGACCCGCGCCCGTCGCGTCGTCGAACGGATGGCCCTCGCCCTCCAAGGCTCCCTCCTGGTCCGCTACGGCGACGAAGCGACGGCCGACGCCTTCTGTGCCTCCCGCCTGAGCGGCGACTGGGGTCGCGCCTTCGGCACGTTGCCTGCGGGCCTCGACTTCCAGCGCATCATCGATCGCCACCGCGCGGCCGCCTGAGCGCGGGCTGACGGCGTACTTCAGGGGAGCTCCGGGAGGGGATCCCGGTAGGGGTCTCTCTCAACCCTTCGCGACGGCCGTGTGGAGCTGGCGCCCGGGGGACTTGAAGCTCCGGGTACAAGCCGTTCGACCCCTACCGGGATCCCCTTACACCGGTCCGAGAGTGGGCCGTCAGGCGCTCTGGACCGCGAAGGGAGAAGGGACGGGACGGGACGGGAGCGGAGTGGACGTATGAGAATCGCCACAAACGCTTGGTCAGAAGTGTCCGTGTCGAGTTTCCGTTGCTGAGCAACGGAAACTCGACACGCGTCTCAGCCGGCCGTCGGCACTCACGACTCGACCCGAACCCTCGACGGCGGCGTCTGGCAGGGGTGAAGCGTCTTGTACCCCGACGTCGTGAGCTCCGAGGCGCCAGCCCGACAACCCACCTTCGGAGGGGTTAAGCGGAACCCCTGGCCGGCGCCGCCCTACGCCGGAGTCTTGGCATCGCGGAGCGCGCGGCCGACCTGCTCGACGGTGACGACGCCGGAGAGGCGGCCGTCGGCGTCGACCGCCATCAGCGCGCCGAGGCGGCGGAGGTTCTGGTTCGAGAGCAGGGAGTCGAGCGGGGTGTCGTCGCGGATGAAGAGGCCACGGTCGTGGTTGACGACTTCGCTGACGAGGGAGCCGGCGCGGGAGACCTCGGGGACGTCGTCGGCGGCTTCGCGCTGAAGTAGGCCGAGGAAGCGGTGGGCGGCGTCGACCACCGGGAACCAGGGCCAGCGGTAGCGGAGGAAGTACTGGTCGAGCGCCTGCTCGATCGAGAGGTCGCCGCGGATCGTCACCGGTTCGCGGTCCATCACGTCGGCGACCGAGATGGTGTGGATGTGGCCGCTCATCCGGGTCTGCACCGCGGCACCCCGGGCGGCGCCGTTGATCATCACCCCGATCAGGGCCAGCCAGATGCCGCCGAAGGTGCCGAGGATCGAGTTGGTGAAGGCCATGTAGATGCCGGCGGCGATGAAGATGTAGCCGAAGACGCGGCCGAGGTCGGCGGCGAACTTGGTGGCGGCGTTGCGGTCGCCGGTCACCTTCCAGGCGATCGCCCGGGCGACCCGGCCGCCGTCCATCGGGAAGGCCGGCAGCAGGTTGAAGACGAGCAGGA
Source organism: Solirubrobacterales bacterium (assembly GCA_036269775.1). GTDB lineage: Bacteria > Actinomycetota > Thermoleophilia > Solirubrobacterales > 70-9 > VAYN01. Next base: position 2,572 of record DATBDU010000055.1, on the reverse strand, counting down.
GGAAGTTGATCGAGGCGAGCCAGGCGCACGCCGCAAGCACGCCCGAGGCGCCCGACCCGGACTCGATCAGCGCCGCGTGCTTGAACTCGTGCCAGCCGCCGCCGAGGATGCCGGCGAGCATCAGGGCGACGAAGATCGCCGCGGTCACCGCCGGGCCGGCCAGAGCGACCCGCGCCTCCACCCCAGGGCTGTCGGCCTCGCGGTCCATCCGCGCCATGCCGCCGAAGATCCAGAGCTGGATCGAGCTGATCCCGATCCCGTTGCGGGCGGCGACGGCGGCGTGGCCGAGCTCGTGCAGGAGGATCGAGCCGAAGAAGCCGGCGGCGCTGGCGACGGCGAGGACGAACGGGGTGGTCGAGCTCGCCGAGGTGCCCAACAGTTCGCTGTAGAAGTTGGACATCCAGAAGATGACCAGGAACAGGATCAGGAACCAGGACCAGTCGACGGCGATCCGGATTCCTCGGATGTGGAAGAGGGTTATGGAGCCGCCGCCGAACATCTCTCCATGGTAAGCGGGTAGCGTCACTGGCTACATGGCCAGTCACACAGCTGACACACCTGGATCGGCGACGGTGGGCGAGCCGGACCAAGGGTGGTTGCGGGCGCGGCTGGAGGAACTCGAGCGCATCTACCGCCCCTCCGCCTCCGAGGGCGAACGACGGGCCGCCGAGTGGCTGGTGGGCCAGTTCCGCGAGCTCGGCGCCGAGGCGCGGATCGAGACGGCCGACGCGCACGGCACCTATTGGTGGCCGCTGGGGATCGGCACCGCGCTGGGCGCGCTGGGCGGGCTCGCCGCGCTGCGCGGCCGGCGCGCCCTCGGTGCCGCGCTCGGGGCGCTCGGGGCGGCGGGCATCGCCTCCGACTTCCCGCCCCACAGCCGCCGCCTTCGCGCGCCGCTGCCGAAGCGCACCGCCTACAACGTCGTCTGCGAAATCGGCGACCCCGATGCGTCCCAGACGATCGTCGTCGGCGCCCACCACGATTCCGCCCACTCGGGCCTCGTCTTCCACCCGGCGCTGCCGAAGATCGCCGACCGCCTCGGCCTGATCGAGCCGATCGAAACCAGCCCGGCGTTGATGGCACCGGTGGTCGGCGGCCCGCTGCTCGTCGCCCTCGGCGCGCTCACCCGCATAAGGGCACTGACCAAGCTGGGCACGGCGCTGGCGGTCGCCTCGACCGCGGCGATGGCGGAGATCGGCTCCCGCAAGGTCGTCCCCGGCGCCAACGACAACGGCACCGCGGTCGTCTCGTTGCTCGCCCTCGCCCGCCGCCTCGCCGAGTCCCCCGTCCCCGGCGTCCGCGTGATCCTCCTCTCGGCCGGCGCCGAGGAGTCCTTCAGCGAGGGGATGAAGGCGTTCGGCGAGCGCCACTTCGCCGACCTGCCGCGGGAGTCCACCTTCTTCCTCTGCCTCGAGGCGACCGGCTCGCCCCACCTCCTGGTGCTGCGCGGCGAGGGCTTCCTGAAGATGTACGACTACCCGGCCGCCGCGCTCGAGCTGCTCGACGCCGCCGCCGACGAGCTCGGCATCTGGCTCTATCCCAACCTGCGCCTCCACAACGGCACCGACGGGATGGAGTGGCTCGCCGCGGGCTACGAGTCGGCGGTGATCGCGGGCTGCGACGACCTCAAGCAGCCGAGCAACTACCACTGGCCGAACGACCTCGCCGAGAACGTCGACTTCGGCACCGTCGCCGACGCGATCAAGCTCTCTGAGGCGGCGATTCGCCGCCTGGCGGAACGCGACCTCTAGCCGGCCGGCCCAGGCCCATCTGGCTGCCCCCGTGCAATGTGATGGATTAGGCGAATCCCGACTGCCTGGTCGGATTTACCTCCAATACCATCCGGCCTCGTGCCATCCCACGATGTACTAGTCATAGGGGCCGGCCTCGCCGGCCAGCGGGCCGCTCTCTCCGCCGCGGAAGAGGGCGTTTCGGTCGGGATCGTCTCCAAGGTCCACCCCGTCCGCTCTCATTCAAACGCCGCTCAGGGTGGCATCAACGCGGCTCTGAACCCTGACGACACGTGGGAGTCCCACGCGTTCGACACCGTCAAGGGCTCCGATTACCTCGGCGACCAGGACGCGATCGAAATCATGGCCCGCGAGGCGCCGGAAGAAATCCTCCACATGGAGCATCTCGGCGTCACCTTCCACCGCAACGAGGAAGGCAAACTCGGGACTCGCGCCTTCGGCGGCGCCTCCGCCGCCCGCACCTATTACGTCGCCGACATCACCGGCCAGGCGATCATGCACGTGCTCTACGAGCAGCTGATGAAATATTCGGAGCAGATCACCCGTTACGAGGAGTGGTTCAGCTCCTCGCTGGCGATCGACGAGCAGGGCGAGTGCTGCGGGGTCGTCACCCGCAACGTCGCCGACGGCTCGATGGAACTCTTCACCGCCAAGTCGGTGATCCTGGCGACCGGCGGCAACGGCCAGATCTGGAAGCCGACCACCAACGCCCTGATCTGCACCGGCGACGGCATCGCGATGGCCTACCGGGTCGGCGCCAAGCTGATGGACATGGAGATGATCCAGTACCACCCGACCACGCTGGCGGGCAAGGGATTCCT
>DATBDU010000054.1:0-42962 GCA_036269775.1 Solirubrobacterales bacterium | reverse complement strand
GGCAGGAAGCGCTCGCTCATGCGCACGGCGCCGAGCGGCCAGGACCCGGCGCGCACGAGGTTGCGGTCCTCGACCCGCGAGATCTGAACACTGCCGCCGCCGATGTCGAAGCCGTAGCCGTTCGTGAGGGTGGTGGAGTTGGCGATGGCCAGGTAGCCGTAGCGCGCCTCCTCCTGCTCGGACAGCACGCGCGCGTCCAGCCCTGCCTCCGTCCCGATGCGCTCGAGTAGCTCATGGCCGTTGCGCGCGTCGCGGATGGCGCTGGTGGCGACCGCGGTGACGTCGTCGATCCCGGAGGCGCGGCAGAACGATGAGAACAGCCTGGCCACGCGGACGGCGCGGTCCATCGGCTCGGCGTGGAGCGCTCCGTCGTCGCCGATTGCCTCGCCCACACGCACCGCCTCGCGGATCTCGTCGACGTGCTGCCAGTGCTCCCGCGGCTCGTAGCCGTACACGACGAGGCGGAACGAGTTCGATCCCATGTCGATGATGGCGGCGCGGCGCATTGGCATAGTCTGGCGGGCGATGCGGCTGGTGAGCTACGACGCCGGGGACGGCGTGCGTGCGGGGATTCTCGATGACGACGGCATCCGCGACGCAGGTCGCGGTGGTCTTGGCGCACTTCTCCGCTCCGGCGAGACTCCCAGCGCCGGCGGGCCGGTCGTGGAGAACGCGCGCCTGCTGCCGCCGGTCCCCGACCCGCAGAAGGTCCTCCTACTCGGGCTGAACTACCGCTCACACGCGGAGGAGGCCGGGCTCGAGCCGCCCGAGACGCCCACGTTCTTCGCCAAGTTCCGCAACGCCCTGGTGCCCCACGGGGCGGAAGTGCCGCTCCCGGGCTACTCGCAGAAGGTCGACTACGAGGCCGAGGTTGCGTTCGTGATCGGCCGCCGCGCGAAGGACGTGGCGGAGGCGGACGCGCTCGACCACATCGCCGGCTACACGCTGCTCAACGACCTCTCCGCCCGCGACCTGCAGTTCTCCACCCCGCAGTGGATGTCCGGCAAGGTCTTCGACGGCTCCGCCCCCTGCGGGCCAGCGCTGGTCACTCCCGAGGAGGCCGGGCGGCACGACGGGATCGAGATCCGCCTGACCCTGAACGGCGAACAGATGCAGAGCGACTCGACCGCGTCGCTGATCTTCAGCGTCCCCGCCCTGCTCTCCCACCTCTCCCAGCTGATGACGCTGGAGCCGGGCGACATCGTCTCGACCGGCACCCCGGACGGGGTCGGCAGCGTCCGCGAGCCGCGGGTCTGGCTCGCCGACGGCGACGAGCTCATCATCGAGTCCCCCACCCTGGGTCGGCTCGAGACGCGCATCGCCGGCTGACCGCGCCGCTCGATGCATTGGACACACTGGGGTGTGCTCAATGCATCGAACGGCGCGACTAGGGGCGCTGAATCGTCAGCCGAAAGGGCTTGCCCGCCCTGCTGGTCGCCCGCACCGCCACCCGCAGGCGCGACTGGCCGCAGACCGTGTAGTCGAGCCGGTGGCGGAAGGAGACCCCCTTGCGCGAGGAGCGCAGGGCCTTGCCGGCGCCGTCGCGGATGACCAGCTCGTAGCCGAGGCTGGGGTCCCCCGCCGGACCGATGCTGACCCTGCCGTCGAAGGGTGTGCGGAACTCCTGGACGACGGCGCCGTCGCGGGGCACGCGGCCGGAGACGACAAAGCTGCGGCGGCCCAACCAGGGCCGCAGGGTGTCGCGGCGCAGCGCCTCGAAGGCGGCGGCACTCGGCCGCAGCGCCGGCGCCCAGGCCCACTCGACCGCCGCCTCGGGGAAGCGGTTGAAGGCGAAGGTCTCGGCGAACGCCTCGCCCGGGTCCTCGTAGTAGTGCGTCCCCTCGTCGCCGGGGAAGAAGGCGCCGGCGCGGTGGCCCTGGCAGACGTGCTCGACGCTCGACCAGCGCTCGGTCCCCCAGTTGATCGCCAGCGGGAACGGGGCGGGCATCTCGCGGTGCTGGGCGACGTGGTGGCCGTACTCGTGGGCGAGCACGAATTCGCGGCTGGCGCTGTCCGGCGCCGGGTCGGCGTCGCCGCTGAGGACGATCTTGTTCTCGCTGGCGAAGTAGCAGGACTGGGCGTCGAAGCCGCAGTCGAAGCCAAGCTGGAATGGGGTGTCGAGCTGGACCGTCAGCAGATTGACCTCGGGCCCGTGGATGAAGGTGCCGATCGTGTCGGCGATCGCCTGCGGGTCGGCGGCGTCGCATTCCACCTGGCAGGCGGCGCTGACCTCGACGGCGATCGAGTCGTCGCTGCCGTCGCCCAGCGGATAGCGCTGGCTCGACGCGGTCGCGGCGATGCGCGCGCCGGCGGCCCCGGGTGCCGTACGCACCACGTCGCGCAACGGCACCGCCGGGCGCGGCACCGCGAAGGCCGCCCGCTGCTCCGGTAGCGGGCGCGTCGCCGCCGCGGCGGGGGCCGCGAGGAGAAGGATCATGGCTATGCCCGCAAGCGCCCCCGCCGGGCGCGGGCTCAAGGAGCGGGACCCGGATTTATCTCGTAGGCATGCGCGGACAGCGATGCCGACAGCGGCCGACTCGGCGGTCGCACGCGGCTGCTCGAGGCGCCGGCCCGGACGCGAGCGCTGCTCCCAGACCAGCGCATCCGGTACGGCGTGAAGTTGAGCAGCGATTGCCAGGTGCCGGTGCCGATCTGCCCGTCGGTGGACAGGCCCTGGGCGATCTGGAAGGAGCGCACCGCCGCGTAGGTGAGCTTGCCGAAGACGCCCGTGACCGGCACGTCCTGGCCGGCGCTGACCAGGCGCTCCTGCGCCCAGACGACCAAGTCGCCCTTGCTGCCCCGCTTCAGCAGCGGGTGTTCGAGGTTCTGGCGGTAGCCGGTCACCGGCCGCGAGGCGCTGGTGGCGCCGAGCGCGCCCCACTCCTTGCCGCTCGTCTCCTGCCAATCCCACCAGCTCGGGGCGAGGCCGCCGTAGCTGGCGGCGAAGCGGCGGAACAGCTTCAGGGCGCCCCTGCTGGGGCCTTCGTAGGTCTGGCCGATGGGATAGATCGGGTGGCCCCAGAGCCGGTTGTAGAGGTAGCTGTGCTCGTAGACGGCGCGGACCGAGGTGCCGATCGTCTTCCAGTACATCTGCGGCTGGTTGTAGGTCGCCCCGCCGGGACCGAAGAAGACCGAGTAGGGGAAGGACGGGTGGTAGTCGACGTAGGGGAAGGCGGCCAGCGAGAGCGGGAAGGTTTCGCCGATCCTGGCGCGCAGGGCGCGGATGTAGAGATCGGCGGCGGCGTACTTGCCCTCGTAGTCGCCCTCAGCGTCGATGACCAGGCAGTCGGCGCCCTTCTCGACCGCGGCGGCGCCGACCCGGGCCTCGGCGACGGGGCTGTCGCCGTAGACGAACTGCCAGGCGCAGACGTCGAGCCCGCCGCGATGCAGCGCATCCACGAGGCCGCTGCTGAACTGGCTCCAGACGCTGCTGCCGTCGCCCGCCTTTATGTAGACGGTGCCGATCCCGGCGCGCTTGGCCTGGGCGACGATCGCCGGGATGCTGCCCCCGTTTGAGCGTTCGACGTACCAGACCCACATGCCCTGGCGGTCGAATGGCGTGTTGCTGACGACGGGCGCTTCTTCCACTTCCCCCGCCCCGCCGGTTTCGGCGGCCGCGGAAGGCAATTGGCCGATCGTCGCGATCACAGTCAAGACCGCCAGGAGCACCGGGAGCCGGTGTCGCCTCGGAGTGCTTCTGGACCTCACGTCTGCTCGGAACACCGTAGCGCCCGAGGCGCCGCGCTGCACGAATTCAGCGCCCGCCGAGGTACCGGACGGGAACCGCCTGTCTGGACGCCGGCCGTAATAGCGACAGCCTCCTCCAAGCGACACTTGGCGCCCGCCGATCGCACCTCTCGCAAGATCCACTGCATCGCCGTGCTCACCATGGCGAGATCAGCGCTTTGACAGTGCCGGCGAGCGGGTAGAAGCTGTTGTGGCGATGTCGAGAACCATGAAAGACGCGCTCGCCCGCGCTGCGGTCTCGACGGTGATGAGTCGCGGCGTCCGCTCGGGCCGGATCGAGGTCGTCGAGGGCGGCCGGCGGCGCGGCTTCGGCCCCGCCGACGCCGACCTGCGCGCCACCGTCACCGTGAACGACCCGGCCGCCTGGCGCGGGCCGCTGCGCGGCAGCGTCGGGCTCGGCGAAAGCTACGTCGACGGCCTCTGGGAGACCGACGACCTGGTCGCGCTGATCCGCATCGCGGCCCGCGAGCTGCGCGACCTCGACGGCCTGCGCGGCGCCGTCGCCCGGCCGCGTGGCCTCCTGCACCGGGTGAGGCGGCTGGTGCCGGAGAACACGAGAACGGGCGCCCGAAAAAACATCTCCGCCCACTACGACCTCGGCAACGACCTCTTCGCTTCCTTCCTAGACGAACGGATGGTGTACTCCTGCGCCTACTTCCCCCGGCCGGGGGCGAGCCTGGAGGAGGCGCAAATCGCCAAGCTCGACCGCATCTGCGACCAACTGCGGCTGCAGCGCGACAGCCACCTGCTGGAGATCGGCAGCGGCTGGGGCGGCCTCGCCGTCCACGCCGCCCGCGAGCACGGCTGCCGGGTGACGACGACGACGATCTCCCGCCAGCAACACGAGCTGGCCAGCCGCCGCGTCCGCGAGGCCGGCCTGGAGGACCGGGTGACGGTGCTGCTGGAGGACTACCGCGACCTGCGCGGGCGCTACGACCGCCTGGTCTCGGTGGAGATGATCGAGGCGGTCGGCTGGCAGTACTTCGACGACTTCTTCCGCCACTGCGACCAGCTGCTTGCCCCGGACGGGCTGATGCTGTTGCAGGCGATCACGATCGACGACGACATGTATGAGGCCGAGAAGGGCGCCCGCAGCTTCGCCAACACCCACGTCTTTCCCGGCGGCTGCCTGCCATCCAAAGAGGCGATCGCCGACTGCGTGAGCCGGGTGACCAGCATGCGCCAAGTCTGGCTCGACGACATCACCGCCCACTACCCGCCGACGCTCGCCGCCTGGCGCGAGCGCTTCCTCGGCGCCTGGGATCGGCTGCGCCCGCGCGGCTACGACGAGCGCTTCCGCCGCCTCTGGGACTTCTACCTCTCCTCCTCGGAGGCCGGCTTCCGCGAGCGGCGGATCGGCGACGTGCAGGCGCTGTTCGCGAAGCCGGGCTGGCGGTGAGCGGCGGCCGCGAGCCGCTGCTGCTGATCCACGGGCTCGGCGCCTCGGCGCGGGTCTGGGACCCGGTGCTGCCGCTGCTGGAGGGCGAGCGCGAGACGCTCGTCCTCGACATGCCGGGCTTCGGCGCGGCACCGGCGCTGCCCGATGAGATCGAGCCGAGCCCGGCCAACCTGGCCGCGGCGCTGCACGAGTCCTGCCAGGCGCTCGGGGTCGAGCGCCCCCACGTCGCCGGCAACTCACTGGGCGGCTGGGTCGGGCTGGAGATGGGACGCGCCGGCTGGGCCGCCTCGGTGACGGCGATCTCCCCGGCCGGACTCTGGCGGAGGCCGCTGGGGCCGAACGAGAGCAACACGCGCGCCCTGGCCCGGCGGCTGCGCCCGTTGGTCGCCGCCGGCCTCTGGATACCTGCCGTGCGCCGGCGCGCACTTGCCGCCTCCGTCGCGCACCCAGAGCGGGTGCCATTCGCGACCGGTCGCGAGCTCGCCCTCAGCTGGATCGACGCCGACGGCTACGACGGCGCCAACCGAGCGATGCGGACCCATCTCTTCGATCCCGAGGGATACCCGGAGGACGTGCCGGTGACGATCGCCTGGGGCGAGCTCGACCGTCTGGTTGGGCCGCCCAAGCCCGGCCGCCGCCCCGCCGGCGCCCGCTTCCTCGCCCTCCCCGGCGTCGGCCACACGCCGATGTGGGACGACCCGGAGCTGATCGCGCGCACCCTGCTCGAGGGCAGCGCCCGGATATCCTCTGCCGCGTGATCGTCGAGAGGACCGAGAATCCGATGTGGCTGTCCAACGCCTACCTGGTCGCCGACCCGGTGGCCGGCACCGGCGTGCTGATCGACGGCAACGACGAGCTGGGGCCACTGCTCGAGCAGGTCGAGCGCGACGGGATCGAGATCACCCACATCCTCGTCACCCACCCCCACGGCGACCATGTCGCCGGCCTCGCCGAGGCCCGCGAGCGGCTCGGCAAGCCGCCACTGGTCGCCCACGAGTCGACCGCCGCCGAGCTCGACGAAGAGGTCGAGGTGACGCTCGCCGACGGCGAGAAGCTGCGGGCGGGCGGCTTTGAGGTCGAGGCGATCTACACCCCCGGCCATGCCGCCGGCCACCTCGCCTTCCTCGTCGACGGCACTGATGTCTTCACCGCTGACGTCCTCTTCAAGGGCACGGTCGGCGGCACCATGGCGCCCGGCGCCAGCGGCTTCGACGACCTCAAGGCTTCGGTGATGCGGCTGATGGAGCTGCCGCCCGAAACCCGCGTCCACCCCGGCCACCGCGAGCCGACGACGATCGGCGCGGAGCGGGAGGACAATCCCTTCGTGCGGATCTGGCGCGGCCTCGACGCGACCGGCGAGGAGAGCGTCACGGTCTGGGACCGGTCGGCGACGCTGAAACTCTGGGCGCCCGACTACGACGGCGGCAACAAGGCCTGGATCGTCTTCGCCGACAGCAACGAAGAAGCGATCGTCGGCGGCTCCCAGGTCGTGCGCGGCTGAGCAGGCGCAAAAACCCCTTCATTGGACGTATGTCGATTTGTATTCGGCGGCCTCGCCCCGCACACTGCCCTGATGCTGGCCAACGAAATCCAAGAATTCGCCTTCGACTGGTACCCCGTTTTCGGGGTCATCTTCATGGCGATGCTGCTGGTCGTCTTCTTCAAGCTGATGCGCAGCACCGTGGGAACGACCAAGCCGGAAACGGTCAAGGCGAGCAAGACCGAGCCGGTGCTCTGGGACGAAGTGCAGGGCGTCGACGCGGCCAAGGACGAGCTGATGGACGTCGCCGAGTGGCTGCGCGAACCAGACCGCTTCGCCGCCCTCGGCGCCAAGCCGCCCCGCGGGGTACTGCTCTTTGGCCCGCCCGGGACCGGCAAGACGATGCTGGCGCGGGCGGTCGCCGCCCAGGCCGGCGTCGACTTCTACGCCTCCTCGGGCTCCAGCTTCGTGGAGATGTTCGTTGGCCGTGGCGCGGCGCGGATCCGCCGCCTCTTCAAGGAGGCGCGCAAGTCCGGGCGGGCGGTGATCTTCATTGACGAGCTCGACGCCGTCGGCGGCGCCCGCAGCGGTGGTGGTGGCGACGGTGGCTCCAGCGAGCGCGAGCAGGCGCTCAACCAGCTGCTGGTCGAGCTCGACGGCTTCGAGCGCGACCCCGGCACGGTGATCGTGATCGCCGCCTCCAACTACGTCGACAAGCTCGACAAGGCCCTGCTGCGCCCGGGGCGCTTCGACCGCCAGGTGCTGGTCGCGCCGCCGGACCGCAACGGGCGCGAGGCGATCCTCCGCAGCCACGCCAAGGGCAAGCCGCTGGCGGCCGACCTCGACCTGACCGACGTCGCCCGCAAGACGACCGGGATGACCGGCGCCCAGCTCGCCAACGCGCTCAACGAGGCGGCGATCATCGCCGGGCGGGCGGGCCGTGACGCGACCGCCCGCGAGGACCTCGACGAGGCGCTGCTGCGCCAGTCGGTCGGCTCCCAGCAGGCGCGCCGCCTGAGCCAGAAGGAGCGGCGGATCGTCGCCTACCACGAGGCCGGCCACGCGCTCTGCCGCAAGCTGCTCGGCCTCGACCCACCGGAGATCCTAAGCATCGTCCCGCGCGGCCCGGCGCTCGGCTTCGTCGGCCACTCGCCGCAGGAGGACAGCTACCTGAAGTCCCGCGACGAGCTGCTCGACGAGGTGGTGACGCTGCTCGGCGGCCGCGCCGCCGAGGAGGAGGTCCTGGGCGAGTCCTACTCCGGTGCCGTCGACGACCTGGCCCGGGTGCAGATGGTCTGCAAGCAGATGGTCGGCGAATTCGGGATGGGAGTGGCGCTGGATGCCAACGGGCCGCCGCCGATCGCGATGCCGACCGGCGACTACGCCCTCTCCGACAGCACCCGCCGCGACGTCGACATCGCCGCGATGACGCTGGCCCGCGACGCCTACCGCCGGGCGCGGGCGCTGCTGGCCGCCAACCGCGATTGCCTCGACGACCTCGCCGCCAACGCGCTCGAGCGCGAGACGCTGACCCGCGAGGAACTCGACGAGATCTTCGACGCCCACCGGCTGCGCGAGCTGGTCGAGGCGCGCAGCTCCGGCGCCGCCCTGGTGGCGATGGCTCGGGAGCGGCACGAGTAGCATTCCTGGCCAGGTGCGGCCGCAATGACGTCTTCGACGTCGTCACCAAGGGCGAGCACCTGCGCGGCGGCACCGTCACGCCGGACCTCAGTCCCAGCGCCACCTGAGCCCGCCCGGGCCGCGTCGGTCAGACTGAGCCGATGCTCGAGCTGCTTGCCCTCGCGGCGGCCGGAGCCGCGGCCGGGGCGTCGAACGCCCTCGCGGGAGCCGGCTCGCTGATCACCTTCCCAACCCTGATCGCGCTCGGGGTGCCGCCGCTCTCGGCCAACGTCACCAGCACCGTCGGCCTGATCCCCGGCGCCGCCGGCGGCGCGATCGGCTACGCCGACCTGATCGGCGAGCAGCGCCAGCGCGTCGTCAGACTGGCGGTTCCGACCCTGCTCGGTGCGGTGGCCGGCACGGCGCTGCTGCTGATCACCTCCAACGACACCTTCGAGGCGATCGTCCCCGGCCTCGTCGCCGGCTCCTGCCTGCTGCTCCTCTTCCAGCCGCGGCTGACCTCGCGGATCTCGCAGGCGGGCGACGAGCACTCGCCACTGCTCACCGCCGGCCTGCTCTTCTCCGGCGCCTACGCCGCCTACTTCGGCTCCGCCGTGGGGATCCTGCTGCTCGGTCTGCTCGGACTCTTCGTCGCCGACTCGATGCAGCACCTGAACGGGCTGAAGATCCTCCTTGCCGGCATCGCCAACCTGCTGGCCGCCGTCGCCTACGCCTTCCTGGCCTCGGTCGACTGGCGCTTCGCCGTCTGCCTGATGGTCTCCTCGCTAATCGGCGGCCGGCTCGGCGCCAACTTGGCCCGGCGGATCTCCGGCGACGTCCTGCGGGTGGCGATCGCCCTAGCCGGGCTCGTCGTCGCCGCGGTGCTGACCTGGCGGGCGTTCGGTTGAGCGGGCGGCGGCGCGGGTAGCCTGACGCACCGGCATCCGCACCTTTCGCCCTGGAGCCGGTTACAGCCTGGGAGGCAGCCGATGACTTCACGCTCGCGAACCCCGATCCTGATCGCCCTGTTGGCGCTGGCCCTGCTCGTGCCCGCGAGTGCCCAGGCGGCAACGGAACGGACCGTGTCGGTGACCGCCGACGCTACCCTGAAGGTGCCCAACGACACCGCCAGCCTCGGCTTCTCGGTCAGCCGCGAACGGCGCACCCGGGGCGCGGCGCTGCGGGCGGTCTCGAGCGGCCTGCGCGGCGTCATCGCCGCGGTCGAGGCGATCCCCGGCGTGGCCGCGGGCGACATCACCACCGGGCGGATCACGGTTCGCAGGTCCTTCCGTGGCAAGGTGGTCGTCTACCGGGCGGGCGAGGGCATCGGCGTCACCCTGCACCAGCCCGACAAAGCCGGCGAAATGGTCAGCGCCGCGATCGGCGCCGGCGCCAGCGGCGTCAGAGGGCCCAACTTCTTCGTCGGTGACACCGAACTGGCCTTCGCCGACGCCCTCACCGCCGCCTTCGACAAGGCCAAGCTGCGGGCAACGGCACTCGCCACCCGAGCCGGTGGGACGCTCGGCCCGGCGCTTGCCATCGACGAAGGCGAAGGTCCTCAACTGACCCCCCAATTCGAGGCCAAGGCGGCTCCGGTCACGGGCTGCGGGACCGCCGGTCCCCCGGTGACCGCCGCCCCGACGACCAAGCGCCCCGCCTGGCGCTGCACCGCCGCACCGCCGCCGGTCAAGCCCGGCACCTCGACGGTGACCGCAACGGTCCACGTCGTCTTCGCCCTGCAGTAGAGCGCTGGCCGGGCCCGGAGTGGATAGTGAGAAGCGGGAAGAACCCGCTGCGGCGTACTGCCGCAGCGGTTCTAGACCCGAGAGGTGCCTCTACTCCGAAACCACGGTAGGAGCAGCAGCACCAAGCCGATAACGATGCAGATGATCCCCAGCGCGTAATTGACCAGAATCGCCAGGATGATCCCAATAACGATGAGTAACAGTGCTAGTGACATGACCCGAAGCTACCCTAGGAAAAAATCGATAAACCCGGATGGATATGGATGGTCGGGTCCCAGGATCGTCGGCACTAGGCGACAATGTAGGGATGAGCTCCGCAGCCGAGACGATCACCGTTTCCCGCCGCTTCAACGGGCCGCAGGAGAGCGGCAACGGCGGCTATAGCAGCGGCCTCATCGCCAACCACCTCGACGGCCCCGTTGAGGTGAGCCTGCGGAGCCCCGTGCCGCTCGACGATCCGCTCGATGTCATCAAGGTCGATGAGGTTTCGCTGCTGGTGCGCCACCAGGAGACCCTGGTGGCCGAGGCCCGCTCGGTGCCCGAGATCGACGTCGCGGTACCGGCCCCGGTTGGGCTGGAGGAGGCCGGGCGCGCTTCGCAGAATTACCGGGCGGCAGGAGATGGGCTTTTCAGCAGCTGCTTCGTCTGCGGCCCCGCCCGGGAGGACAGCTTCGGGGTCTTCGCCGGACAGGTCGAGGGCCGCAAAGTCGTCGCGACGCCCTGGACCCCGCCCGCTTGGACCGCCGAGGCGGCCGCCGAGGTGCGGCCGGAGTTCGTCTGGGCGGTGCTCGACTGTCCCACCTACTTCGCCTGCCACCTGGAGCAGGAGCTGACGCTGAGCATGCTGGTCCGCCAGAGCGCCGAAGTACGCGCCCCGATCCTCGCCGGCGAGGATCACATCGTCATGGCCTGGCCGATCGAGCTGGAGGGCCGCAAGCGCCTGGCCGGGGCGGCCGTCCTCTCACCGGGCGGCGAGATCCTGGCGGTAGCCGAGGTACTTCTGATCGAACCACGAGCCGCCAGCGCCGCGGCATAGATCCGAGGATCTAACAACCTTCGGAGAATGGGCGGTACTGGGCTCGAACCAGTGACCCCCTCCTTGTAAGGGAGGTGCTCTCCCAACTGAGCTAACCGCCCGGGCCCGACGGCCTCGATTATGACGAGGATTGAACCCTGGCAAGGGGCGCTTCGTATTGCGGGCGATGACGACGACTCCCGGCACTCGGCGTAGATGGCAGGTGATCGCGCTGGCGCTCGCCCTCGTCGCCTTCGCGCTGGCGCTGGCCGGGCTGAGAGGCGAGAGCGCATCCGCCGGCGGGACGGCTCAGACGAGCACCGCGGCGACGGTCGGCATCAACGGCTTCGCCTACCATCCGCCGACCCTGAGGATCGCCGCAGGATCGAAGGTCACCTTCGCCAATTCGAGCCGCGTCACCCACACGGCGACCCGGGCGGGGAGCTTCAGCACCGGGCGCATCAGGCCCGGCAACTCGGTCTCGGTCCGCTTCAAGCAGCCGGGGACCTTCGCCTATCACTGCACGATTCACCCCTTCATGCACGGCAAGATCGTCGTCGAATAGCCTCGCCGCCATGGACGGCACGACCCTCTGGCGCACGGCCCTCGTGCAGCTCGTCGCGGTCGCCGTCCTCTCGATCATCCTCGCCCTGGCGCTGCCTCACGACTTCTTCGTCGACTGGGGCTGGCTCGCGGGCCCCGGCGCCTGGATGCTCTGCGCCGCCTTCACCGCGCGGGTCCTTTCGCTGCCGCTGGTGCCGACCCTGATCGGCGCCGTCCTCGCCGGCCTGCCGAGCCTGGTCGCCGTCCTCATCGATCTCCACTGGGCCGGCGCCATCCTCGCCGTCGGGCTCTTCGCCCTCTGGTGCGCCCGGCTTCCTCGCACCGAGGCACGAAGCGCCTGAGACCCAGGGCTACCCGCGACCCACCGGCAATCAGGCAGCGGCGCGGCGCGCGCTACGCCTGCGCGCGGTCGCTCGGTCCGCCTTCGCCCGCGACTCCGGCTTGGCGCGATGACCACCCGTCCGCTCGACGAATTCTTCCAAGGAGGCCCGTCCAACATGAGCGCAGGAGCCGAGGATCAACAGCACGACCCCGGACCCAACCGAGCCGACCAACGTCATCACCAGCGCCGTGGGTATGAGGACGTAAAAGACCAGCGCCAACGACTCCGCGAGCGTCTCGAGCCTGTCCACATCCACGCCATTCATCGTCACCAGGTTCGGCGACGGCGGCTGCTCCCCTGCCACAGGCGTTCGCGCAACTGGGCACTGGAGGGCACATCCGGGGCGATAGTTGAAGCTGTCAGGCGTGGGAGACCGCGGCGAGGGCTTCAGCGACCTGAGGATCGAACTGGGTGCCCGCACAGGCCCGCACCTCAGCTAACGCCGCCCCGAACGGCATTGCCTTGCGGTAGGAGCGGGTGGTGGTCATCGCGCTGAAGGCATCGCAGCAGGTGACGATCCGAGCCTCGACCGGAATCTCCTCGCCGGCCAGCCCATCCGGATAGCCGCTGCCGTCGTAGTGCTCGTGCGAGGAGCGGACGATGCGTCCGATCTCGGAGAGCACACCCCCCACCCGGTTGAGCATCTCCTCGCCCTCGATCGTGTGCCGGTACATCACCTGCCACTCCTCCGGGTCAAGCGGCCCCGCCTTGTTGATGATCTCCTTCGGCACGGCGATCTTGCCGACGTCGTGTAGGAGGGCGGCGAACTCGACGTTGCGGCGCTGCCGGGAGTCGAGTCCGAGCCGGTCGGAGACCGCCAGGGAGAGCTCGACCACACCGCGACTGTGGCTGCCGGTATAGGCGTCGTCGGCCTCGACGACGTCGCCCAGCAGCATCGCCGTCCCGCGATAGGCGCTACTCAGCTCGAGCGCCTGGTCGACACGCGCTTGGCGCTCGCCGGAAAGCACGGCGAGCACCGTCGCCAGGGGGATGATCAGGAGAGCTGCCGCCGCGCTGACCTGAGTTCCCGCGAAAGCGACCAACAGCCCAATCGGAGCCAGCGCCCCGTCCAGCGCGTAGACCGGCGCGACGAGCCCGCTGAGCGTGCGCACCGAGACGCCGTCGATGAAACGCTCTCGGATCGCGGCCGGAACGAAGTCGAAGGCGAACTGGGCCAGCAGGGCGATCAGGTAGACCGGCCACTCGTCCCAGGAGAGGACTTGGGCGCCGGCCGCGACCAGGACCAGGGCCGGGCCGACGGCGTACCAGCAGTCCCCCAGGGTATGGAAGGCACGGCGGACGTTGGTGTGGCCGCTGGCATAGTCGTATCCCCGCCCCAGCAGATCGCTGCAGGCAACCACCAACGGCACCGCCGGAGTCGGCAGGAGGAAAAGCATCGGCACCAGGACCAGCTCGGTCGGAACCGTATAGCCGTCGGCGATGTCGAATTTCGCCCGGCTGCAGACGACGTACGCGCCGATCAGGATTGCCAGGGTAGGGACGTTGAGAGCACGGGGAGACGACAGCAACAGAGCCATCGCAAGGGCGACGGCGATGAAGGCGAGAGCGAGAGCCACCTCGACCAGTCGCTCGACCCCCTGCGCGCGAAGGACTGCCCGCGCCCGGCCATGGGCGAAGAAGTGTTCTGCTTCTTGGATTTGCGTGACGAGTGCCATCGACGCGGCCAGTTTCAAACCGCGCCCGTCTATCGACGGATGGGGCGAAGGGATGAATTCCGCAAGGCGATCGGCCGCCCTCCCAGGCACGAGCACCCAGAACTAAGTAGCCGTTTGTATGAACTGATTCAAGTCGGCGGGATCTGAGTCGATCACCTTCCGGCACGCACATAAGTCAGCTGAATAAGGGCAAACCTGTCGCGAGGCAGGGACGCAAAGTTGGAGATCTCAAGTTTTCTGCTTGAGACGGCTCAACTGCCAGCTTGGTTTAACCACCAGGCATTTTGGCCTGCGACGAGGAGGTTTGCCCTAGATGATGTCCACGTCTCGCCCAATCCACAGTTCGAACCGCGGCAGGTTCGCCGCTCTGCTGGCCACCGCAATGCTGACGCTGGCCGTCTTCGCCGGCTCCGCCCAGGCATGCTCGTACTCCAACGCCGAGGCGGTGTTCAGCCCTTGGGGAGACCAGCACAACTACGTGCTTGCCCCCGACGGCGGCTTTGAGGCCGGCGGCTCCGGCTGGCAGTTGAGCCGCGGCGCCACGGTCGTCGAAGGCAACGAGGGCTATTTCCTCAACGATGCCGCGGACTCCAAGTCGCTATCCCTCCCCGCCGGCAGCTCGGCCGCCAGCCCCCCGGTCTGCATGGCGCTCGACACGACCTCCTTCCGGTTGGTCGCCCGCAATACCGGCAATCCTTCCTCGCAGCTGCGCGTGGAAGCCGTTTACAAGCTGCTCGGCCTGGTCCGCACGAAGACGGCCGGCACCCTCCGCGCCGGCTCCACCTGGGCCCCGACCCAGTCGGTCTCCACCGTCCTCACCCTTTCGACCATCGTCGGGACGCTGATCCCAAGCGCGGTCGAACTCCGCTTCACCCCGCTCGACTCGAGCGGCCAGTGGCAGGTCGACGACGTCTACATCGATCCCTTCCGCCGCTCGTAGTCGGCGTCGGTAGGAGGGAGCCCAACCGGGCGGACGATCCGCGAAGGCAGCTTTAACGTCGGCCGCAGCTCGAAGTGCTGAGCTGCGGCCGGCGCTCGTCGATCGGCTGCTCGGCGAGCCTCCAAGGGCCCCAGCCCGTCGAGCGCACCCTTACCGAGGCTTGACGCCGACGAGCAGCCCCATCTCGAGCCACTTCCAGTAGCAGTCGACATCCGCGAAGCCGAGCTCGCGCAGCCATCGCAGTTGCGTCTCCACGTCGAGGAGACAATCCGACGGATCCTCATACTCCATCGGCTCGTCGATCGCCGCGAAAAAAGCCAGATGGAGGCGCTGGGTCGGCGAGGGGACATGCTCGAAGTTGGCGAAGACCCCGCCCGGTTCGAGTAGATCGAACACCTCGCTATAGAGCGAGCGCTTGCGCTCGTGCTCGAGGTGGTGGATGGCGAACGAGGAGACGATGGCATCGAACGGCTCGAGCGCGGGTAGCGGCCTGGCAAGGTCGTGCTTGGTTACTTCGATGCGACCGTCAGCGACGAAGCGCTCCCGCGCCACCGCCAACATCAGCTCCGAAAAGTCAAGCCCCACTCCATACATGTGAGGGCGTTCGGCCTGCAGAAGAGCCAGCAACCGACCGTCGCCCGTCCCCAGGTCAAGGACGCGAAGGGCGTCGCGAGGCACGAGTCCGAGCAGGACGCCCTCTCCCTCCGCGCGGTGCGGGAACTCGTCCGCGCGGCCGAGATAGCGATGGACTTTCTCCTCGTCGGCCGTCCACTCCTCTCCGGGCATGTGGCGCATTGGGCGGGGGCAGCTCCGGCGACTAACCCATCGGGGTGCAGGGCAGGACATGGGTGATCTTCAACGCGGTGCCATCGCTGAATCGGACTTTCCCTTCGGCGAAGTAGTTCCCGGTCGGGCAGCTGGCGGTCAGGTAGCTCTCATTCTTGGCCCCGTAGGTGAAGGTACGGTTGATGGTGAGCTTAAATTTGGTGACCGAACCGGCGCCGCCGGCGATCCGCGGGATCTGCGCAACTGCGTGGATTCCATAGTGGCCCCGATGGATGCGAGTGAGCTTGACCGTGACGATGACGGCAGTCGGAGCCGGGACATTGACGTAGGTGTGGATGAAGAGGAGCGTGGTGCCGCCATGGATGCCGCCATTGAAGAGGACTATCGGGCCTTTGGCGGTAAACGGCGCCTGTTCGGGAAATGCGACCTCGACCTCGCCTTCCCCAGTACCGACGATCGCATCGGCGCAGGCCTTCTTAGCACCCCCGGTCGAGCGCGCCACGAGCTGGTCCTCCGTGCAAACAGGCAGGCCCTTGGCGTTCACCTGAATGGTCCTATCGAAGTCGGCGATCACGCTCTCGATCGCGGGAGGATGGCTACTGTCGACGGTTCCGATCCGAGCGTTGAGGTGTGCTGCAATCGGCGCCTGCTTGTGCTTGGGCAGCTTGGACGGCGAGATCCCGCCGTTGTCTCTAAGGAAGAGATTGCCCACCCGGACGACCTCCGGCTTGGCTAAAGCACTCGCCGCCACGATCAGCGCGAACCCGACCCCGACAGCCGCGATGCGAACCAGGTGCTTCCTCATGCTCTTGCCCCCTGCTATGAGATGGACTCGAGCTATCTTCCTCGGCTGCAGGTGGAGCCGCCTCCCCAATATGGGGTCTTGCTCACCCAGGAATCAGCAAACCGGGAAAGGGCGAATCAGTCATCCAGCTGCAGTGCGGTCTCCATCTCCGTCGCGAACTCCTTGAGGGGGCGGCCGAAGAGGTTCTCGATAGCGCGAATGCGATTGGTGACCGTGCGTCGATCGACGCCCAGCACGGCAGCGGTCGAGGAGATGTTGCGCTCGGAAGCGAAGTAGGCGCGCAGGGTCTGCCGCCCCACCCTGCCGCCGTCCCGCGCTCTTTCGAGCGGCTCCATGTAGAGCTGATGCAGTGAGGTGGAGGCGAGGTCGTCGCGGATGATCGATGCCAGTAGGAGGACGTCGGCGTAGCGGACAATGGCCTGCCCTCTGCGCTCGGCGATTTGCAGCGCTGCCTTGGCCTGGCGGTGGCTGAGCCGCCAGCCCGAGAGTCCCTCACCGGGCTCGCCAACGGTCACCAACACCCCATCCAGGGAGACTTCGCCAAGCGCTCGCAGCGCCTGCTCGGCCTCGAGCGGGGATCTGCCTCCCAGCCAGCAGGCCCAGATCGGCTCCTCCTCACGGCAGACGGCGAGCAGGCGACGGTCGAGCCTCTCAGCCAGCACGCGCATCAACTCCCGCGATCCCTCTCCCTTGGCCATCACGGCGAGGTGCTGGGCGCCGAGGTCATACCCCAGCTCCGAGTGATCGACCAGCTCGCCGGCGAGCAGGCTCTTGACGCACTCGCGGCGGCGCTCGGCGGAGTTGGTCGGCCAGCTCGTCGCCTCGTGGGCGTGCTCGGCGCTGACGGCGGCGAGCAGACGATCGCCGAGCGTCGCCTGCTCGCCGAGCAGACGACGAAGGGCCGAACTTGGAATTTCGGCCCGCTCTGCCTCTTCGACGAGAAAGTCCCCGAAGAGGGTATTGCCAGCGAAGTAGCGACGCAGGACGGTGTCGAGGGAAACGCCATCGCGCGCATCCAGACGGGCCTGCGCGAGCAGGATCGGTGGAATGGCCGGCGCGTGACGCTCACCGACCTCGAGCACGGCGAGCCGCAACTCGATGGCAGCGGCGAGCGCAGCATTGAGACCCTCCAGGTAAGCAGGGTCGGCCACCTCGCGGGGGTCGGAGATCGCGTAGACGCGCGTGGCGATAGCCGCCTGAATCTCAGGCAGACGTTCGCGGACCCGAGATGCAAGCGCCGCACAGGCTTCGTCGAGGGAACGCGTAGATGCCGATGCTCGGCGGGGCTGCCCTGGAACGGCGGCGAAGCGCGAGCCGTCGGCGCGTGGGTGCAGGTCGCGCTTGGTCACGAGCTCACCTTAGTGACAGAGCGGACTGCCTCCAACTATCGGGACGCTGGCGACGGAACAAAATGGCCGTGAACGATGCGCCCCGATGGGATTCGATCCGCGACCTTCGGCTTGAAAGGACGAAGGTCAGCCGCTTGGGGAGCCGGATTGCGGCGTTGATGTGACCGGAATGCGACCGGCAAAATTTGGCTGCGGCAGAACCGGCGTCCGCGGTCACTGGAGGCAATGAGACCTACATCGAACTCAGCCAAAGCTAGACTTGGAGAGGTTGACTTCTCAGTGTCTCTCATTTGGAAGGAGAACAGTGGCGGTGGGCACTCTGGCCGTCCTCGCGCTCGGTGGTACGGCCGCGCCGAATGCACTTGCCGCTGGCGGCTCGATCTCAGGGAACGTCACCGGTGCGCCGAGCCACGTCGAGGTCGCCGGGGTCGAAGTTTGTGCCTTGAAAACCGTGAGCAAAGGCGAAATCCCAGTTGAAAACAATGAACACTGTGCCTTCACTGCGCCCAATGGGCATTACGAAATCGGTTCCCTGGACCAAGGGACCTATCTGCCCCTATTCTCGCCTCGGGTTCGGGGCCAGAATTACCTCAGCACTTATTACGACGCGGACGGACTCTGGCCCGTCGAATCGATAACCGTCGGCGAGAGCCAACTAACCGGCATTGACGTGGAGCTCCCAGAGGGCGGCTCAGTGAGCGGGCAGGTCAGCGAGGAACTTGGAGGCAAACCGCTTTCAGGCGTCTTGGTATGTGCCGGTCGCGGCTGGGAAAGCAACGAACCACGCTGCGTGCCGACCGACGCCGAAGGCAAATATGACATCGTCGGTCTGCAGACGGATATCTACACGATCAAGTTCAACCCCGATTACAGCGGGCTCCAGTATTTCGGGGAGTCCTATGACGACCAGATCTTCGGCAACGGGCATATTCAGCAGCCGGTATCAGTGTCCGCAGGCGATATCACCACCGGCATCAATGCGGTGCTCACCCCTGCCGCGGAAATTCGAGGTGTCGTCGCAGCCGCCGCGAACGGCGCCCCCCTTGGCCAGATCCTGGTTTGCATCGCCCCGACCGACAGCTTTTTCGAAACTTCTTCTTTCGCAGATGAAGCCAAGTGCAGCAGAACAAGCGGTTCTGGTGCCTACTCCATCAAGAACCTCGAGGGAGGTCAGTACAAAGTCCTCTTCTCGCTCGAACTGCGGGACTTCATTCACTATTTCCCACCGCTGAAACCCGAAGAAGACGGCTTCCCGACTCGATACTGGAATGAAAAGGACACGCTGTGGGAAGCTGACGTGCTTACGCTCACGGCCCCGACCATGGTCACCGCAATCGACGCACGTCTTGGGCCCTTTCCGCCGAGTCCAAATACCTCAATTACCTCATCGTCTCCGCCGCCTTTGCCACCAGCGACCCTTCGTATTCCCAAGCGAAAATGCAAACCTGGACGACATCTCAGGAAAGTGAGGGGCAAGCGTCGCTGCGTTCGGCCGCATTTCCTTCGGAAGCATGGACGCAAGCCACACTCGGGCTTGAGCAACGCAACCTAGGCACCAATAAGAGCCGCGGGCACGACAGCGATGCCATCTGGTCGCCGGTATGCCTCTTCACCAGTGGTGACGACGATCGCGTCGATCAGCGAGTCGCCTAGTTGCCGGGCAAGCCAATTCAGATGGCGGACATCATCGCTGCCGATATCGCGCGCAAGCTTGAACTCAACCGCGAGGACGCGCCCATCTTCTCGCTCGATTATGAGGTCGACCTCGTGCTCTCCTCCGCTCGTTCGCAGATGAAAGACCCGCGCCTCCAATGCTTGGGCGTACACACGCAGCGACAGGATGCAGAGAGACTCAAACAGTGCGCCGAGCAGCGTCCCGTCCCGAGGAATCGGCGGACCCACCTCTCCCCCGGAGAGGAGCGCGTCGGCATCGAGGCCAAGTAGTCGCGCGGCGAGCGCCGGATCGGCGAACTGATGCTTCGGGGGACTCGATAGACGCCGGATGCGATTTCGAGTCGGCATCCACGCCGCAACTGGATCCAGTACCCACAGTCGCTCGAGGACATCGCGGTACGGCTGCGTGGTGGTCTTGGCCGGCTTCTCGCCCTCACCGCCCGTCGCGGCGTCTCTGAGCGTCTCGAAAGAAGCAGTGGTAGACGAAGCCGCCGCGTACGCCGTCATCCACCGGCGCAGCGCGGCCGGATTGCGGATCGGGTGCCCCAGCTCGGGGAAATCGCGGTCGATGATCCGATCGAGGTAGCCGTCGAGTTGGGCCCGCAGTGGACGTCCTGAGAGGTGACGCATACCGGGGAAGCCGGAGTGCAGGATCTCTCGGACGTAGTCGTCGACCCTCAGGTCCGTATGTCCGTTAACCGCCGGACGCTCGCCAGCAAGCAGCGCGCGCAGACTTACCGAGGGCTGCTCGACCCGGCGCTCGGCCAATGCAAGCGGCCGCATCCGAATGCTGACGATTCGACCCGCACCGGAATGAGTCTCCACCTCGACCGGGGACGCGGAGCCGGTCAGAAGAAAGCGACCTGGATCGGCGCCGGCATCGACGGCGCGCCGCACCAGGTCCCAGCACTCGGGCACGTGCTGCCACTCGTCGATCAGGATTGGCGCAGCGGAGTCCAGTAGACGCGCCGGGTCGGCACGAGCAACGCTGCGTTGCGCAGGATCGTCGAGGGCGTGGACGGTGGTTGCGCGTCGGCTCGCGGTCGCGGTCTTGCCGACTCCTTTCGCGCCCACGATCGCCACTGCAGGAAGTGAGCTCGCCAGCTCTCCAAGTTCCTCGTCTACGACCCTTTGCAGATACCGCCGTGGCGTGTTGGTCTCCTCGGGCATTTGGTAAGGCTACCACTTCGACGCTGTTTACACTACCGTCGTGACGCCTCTTAGACTGCCGTATTGCGAAAGATAGCGGGCTGGATTAAGTGCCGTCCTGCACGCCAACCGCTCTGCATAGCCAAGCTCCGTCAGATGAAAGGACGTTGGGCGGCGGCTTGAGCAGTGGAATTGCGGCGGGAAATGCAACCCGGATGAGACAAGGGCCACACGACAAGCCCGAAAATCTAGCCTCGTCGGTGTCGAGCGATCGCAGCCTGAAGCTGCTTCTGATTTTCGGGGTTAGCTCAACATGCAGGACCAGCTCGACCTCCATTGGCGACTCAGTGGTTGCGCCTTCGCACCTTGCTTCCTCAATGAGAAGCGGAATGCGGGCGATCTGGTCTGCTGATCGCTGAATGAAGTCTCGGGTCTGACGAACTGGACCGTCCGCCATCCGCGCAGTCAGCTCCAAGATCTCGTGGTAGTCGCTAGCGATGCTGTTGCTCCGTAGCTCTGCCGCCCAGTCCATCATGGACTCGTAGACCTGAATGACACCGCGAGCTATATGGACAATCCGCCGAGAATCGCCGGCCTGCCCCGGTGGGCCGAACCCCTGTTCCAAAACCTCAGGATCAAAGACGCGGTCCAGAGTTTCCATGAATCGACTCAATTCAGCGGTTTCTCGACTGAGAAACTCCGACGGCGATTCGGAGGGTATGCGGCGGGGACCGCGAGGCAGCCGTAGCTCGTGGTCGTGCCACTTGCCTTCCAGCTCGATCCTTCCTTGCATCAGGGCCCCGACATAGAGTCGATACTCCCACCACCGCGGCTTATCTTGAATCAACTCTTCCTGCGCAACATCCGTTACCGGGATCTGAAAGAGAGAGACAGCCTGGTCATCGGCCGGAATGTCGTGTTCATCATCATTTCCTGCCGCGGCCTTGAGAGGTTGGCCGGGTGCGTCCTCGCTAAGCACGGCCGCCACCTCGCGGGCAACCTTGTCAATTCCAATGCTCGTAAGCACTCCCAAACGATCAGCGAGAAGCAGTGATCGCTGGGCAATGTATTTGTGATCGACGTTGTGCCACACCGGAAGGATGACCTTTGCCCCGGTAGCAAGCTCGCGAGCCGCCAGTCCACCAAGCTCACGCTGCGGCCACTCCTTTGCAAAAAACGCCGGACTGAGGATCACAATTCCGAATCGACTACGGGCAAGGGCGGCATCTATCTGACGACTCAAACTGTCGCCAATCTTGAGCTCCAACTCATCGAGCCAGACCGCCCAGCCGAGACGAGTGAGAGCATCAAAAAGAGGACGGGCCACGTCTTTCTTGTCCTCGCTTGCATGGGAGATGAACACATCGACGGGCTTGTCCGAAGGGGTGTCAGCATCAGCTTGAGGGTCGGAGCCCTCGACCAACGTCCGGCCACCCTCGGCCCGGAACAAGCTCGCGTCGCGTCGGCCCTCTGCAGTAACGCGCCAGTCATGCATCTGCTGAATCTCTGCGCTATCCCACACTGACCGGACAGCGGTGCCTCCGTTTCGGAAACGGTAGGCGATCAGGCGTTCTTCATGCAGCTCCTGCATTGACCGCGCAAGCCAGTCGATCTGACCCCGCTCGATCACTCCATCCTCGACAGCCGCTTCATACAGCGTCCAGCTGGACGCCAGCATGTTCCGACGATTCTCATCTCGCTGCAGGCGGTCCATCAGATCGATGACCTCTGAAGCAATCGGCTGCATCCCGCTCATCAACCCGCAGGATATTTCAGGAGCAGTCAGTCGGCTGAGAGCAATGGGCCGCAGACAATAGAAACCACCGGGGTCAACGAGTTTGCCTCAGAGGGCCAAGAGACTCTGCTCCTGCGCAGAGTGCGACGAGCCGACTAACAATGGAGACAGCGGCCCAAACTCGCGTTCTACGTAGTGTGCGGGAATCCTCACAGCTTCGACGCACTCTTCTTCTCCCTGCCATCAACCACCGCATGGTCGATCTGCAGGCCTAAGTCTTTCGAGACCTGCGCAACTCGTTCACCGAGCTCCTCGCGCCTTTGCTTAGAAACACCGCCGTCACGCAATTGAAGAGCTAGGAGCCACCCGTCCGTAACTTCGTCGGCATCCATGTACGTCGTGAGCTGACGCTCTAGGCCATTCCAAAACTTTCCCGACGTGAGCTTCTTCACCTCCAGCAAAGTGACCAAGTTGCGGCCTCGCGAAAACTTAAAGTCGACAGGCCCGCGACCGATGTTGACCTCGCGATCGATCTCGATTCCACTGGCGTGGCAATAGTGCTTACCGATTCCTCGTAGAAGATTCTGGGCTGCTAGCTCGTCTCGCTCGCTGCCGTCGTCATTGTAGAGATGGCGCCAGCCGCCCTCTTGTTCAATGAAGTGCTTGTACTGTCCCACAACCGTCTCGACAACGCGATGGAAACGATCCTTGCGCTTAAAGGCGCCGAGATCGATGGGGTTCGCTGAGACCCACTCGTTAGTGATTGGGTCCCACCGCCACAACAGATCAGGGTCTCGGTCGACATCGTAAGGTCGCCCTTTTGATTTGTTGTGCTCTGCGGCCCACTCTTTGACAGCATCGGCGTTACGACTTGCTTCTTCGACGATCGACTTCTTGTCGACCTTCTCCAGCAGATCGATGTTGATACCAGACTTTAGGACATACCAGCCCCACCAATCCTCGGCATCCAGGGTTGGCAATCGACGAAGGAAGCGTTTGGGCACGAGCAGAACGGGCCTATCCTCGACGGGGTTCTTCGGAAGCTCTGCCTTTATCGAATCCTGTCCGGTAGGACCCACGGCAATCTCCCACTCCTGAGTTGCGA
The DNA here is from genome assembly GCA_036269775.1 of Solirubrobacterales bacterium. Classification (GTDB taxonomy): domain Bacteria; phylum Actinomycetota; class Thermoleophilia; order Solirubrobacterales; family 70-9; genus VAYN01. The sequence continues at coordinate 19,791 of DATBDU010000054.1, read as the reverse complement.
GCCCATACTTCTTCGCAATATCAGCCGTGTAGGAGACAAAGTAGGGCCGCAAAATCGTGCAGGTTAGGTCGCTGATCCGATCAGGCCCGATCCGCGCGTTGAAGACGCCGAGAAGCTCGAAATGATCTAGATGTTTGATTCCTCTATCGATGGCCTCTGCCATCGCTCTCGCGATCTGACGGGCAAGTTTTACGCTGCCGCCTGCTCCGTCGGTGCCGTCTGAGGTGTACCCAAGGCAGAACTCGTTGGGCTCAGGGAACTTGAGGCGTGCCACCGCCTGCGTGTAATAGGGGCTCTTGCTGTCTAGCCCTGATCTCGCGATCAATCCGAAGACCTCATCGAAATGGTTGATGAGGCGACCATGCGCATCCTTCCAGCGCCCTCGCTTCTCCTTAGAGATGAGGAGAGGATCGACAAAGAGCTGCGTGTCCGTATCAAGCAAAACGTCGAACCAGTCAGCGGTCGCCACGTCAGCCTTCGGAAATTGTTCGCTAAAAAGCATCGTTTTCTGACCCTCCGAAGGAATCGGGCCACCGACATGGCGCGTGACTAGACATGGAACTCAAGATAGATCTGCGGCTCAAAGCTCATTGCGTTCCTTCTCTATCCGGGGCTCGCGGCAGACGAAATTGGCGTACTCCAGCCCATGCGATCGGCAAGAGCCAACATCACGCCCTCGCCACCATTGTCGGAATCGAAGCCATTCCCGACCACGCTGCGAGTGACGTGAGAGCGTGCAACACCTTGGTCGTCGGTCATGCCCCAGGTGCACACGCGGTAATTGGCATGCATGCCACTCGTGTGCTCACAGCTGACCGAGAGAGAGCGCAGACTCGAAACAGGCAGAGCAACAACGTCGACTAGCTTCCCCACAGTGGGAGGAGCGAAGAGGAGCAGGGCGCCAGTGGCCAAGGCGAGCACGAAAGGGGAATCGTCGCGGTAAGCGATGCCAGCCTTGGCGTCAACTGGAAGAAAATCCTGCAGACCCTGCCTGAGCGCATGATAGGGATCGGTAGCAAGCTGCCGCTGTTCACATTCCTCATACCAACGATCAGCAAGTCTGGCGGCGAGATCTTGGGTCATGATTCAATGCCCGTTCGGGTGACGCTTCGGATTGCCGACAGTACGTGAGTCGACAAAGGTGCCGTCTAGACGGCGTAGATATGCGACGTCGCCGTCGTCGTTCCAGATCCGTGCCGAGCGGCCGGCAAATAGAAAAAGGCTGCCGGATTGGCTACGAGCGTTTTCGCCTTTGCCCGAAAAAACGTAGGCGGACTGGCCGGGTTCGAGATAGAGATCACCGCCACCAATGGCCTCAGGAAAGCGATAGACGTGAACATGGCTCTGGGTCGCCGTGTAATCGGTTAGCTCTAGTCGGTTGACAGCTACGCTTGCAACGCCGGCGTTCGCGATCTCCACGTACTCGCCGCGGCTGTCGGAAGTTCTGTTGGCAACGACGCAAATGTGGGGCTCCATTCTCTCCTCCTAAAGGTTGTCGTGTAGCCACTTGTAGCTGCTGAATCCGAAACCCGCCCAGGTGACTCCAGTGACATCTATAACCAGCAGCTCGTCGCCGCTGTCGATGTAGGCCCTCAGGTCGTCCCGTAGCTCCGCTGGCGTCATGGTGGTCTTGATCAGCCAGGTTGAGTCCAGCCGGTGCCACCAGTTCGTACCGACGCTCTTAAGGCGTTTGATCAGGCCTGCGTAATCCTGCCCCGGCTTGTTGAGGTCGTATCCGACCAAAAGCGTTGACATCGTGTCTTCTTCAGTCGATCCAGAATCCGTTGCCTAGTTGACCGAGAATTTGCGCCAAGGAAGCTGCTCAACGAACACGCCACTAAGCCAGTCGACGATGTCGCCCGGACCCCACGAACGCCCGTCTTCGGCGAGCAACGCCGTTCGAACTCCGAATTCCCGCTCCCCAAAAGCGATCATCTCCTCGCGCAGCCCGGGATTCCCGATCACGCTTGCCTTCACGGCCAAGATCGCCAAATCCTGGCCCTGCTCATGTACTAGTGCGACCTCGCCCTCCATGCCCCCTCCTTTGACCAATGTCTCTTCAAAGCGATACCTTCAAAATTCCTAGTTGCGATCTGCATCTTATCTTATACCAAATCGGTGTAGCGTTTTTCCGTCCCCCTGCGTCTTATACACTAAGTTCGTTGAAAGAAAGTAGACCGATCGACCTTGCAGATCTCGTTTGGAAAGCGTCGGCTTCAAAGGACCTGTGAAGAGCAACGAGCGCTCCGAAAGGAGCACGGAGCTGCGTGCGCCAAGAGGATCGCCGCTCGGATCGCTGATTTGGAAGCAGCGAGTTGCCTTGAGATTTTTCAAAACCTGCCGGGCGGATGCCACGAGCTGGACGGGGACCGAGACGGTCAACTCGCGTTGAAGCTGCCGGATGGAAAGCGGCTAGTGATCAGGCCGGCCGAAGATCCTCCTCCAGCCAAAGAGGATGGAGGGCTGGATTGGGCCGCAGTCGAGGCAATTGAAGTGGTCGACATAGTCGACTATCACGACTAAAGGGGGGTGACGAAATGGCCAAATACGACCCAGAGGCATTCTCGCCGGACTACATGCCGCCTCCGGGAGAGACGATCGCGGAGCTTCTTGAAGAGCAAGAGATGACCCAGACCGAGCTCGCGCGAAGGTTGGGGGTATCGCTGAAGCACCTAAACCAGGTCATCAAAGGAAGCGCAACGATCTCTGCTGAACTTGCCTTGGGCCTTGAGAAGGTGTTCTCAGCCCCAGCCAACTTCTGGTTGGCCCGCGAAGCAATATTTCGGACGCATGAGGCGCGCCTAGAGGAAGGCCCAGACCTTGAGAAGGCGCTGGGCTGGGCAGAACAATTCCCTCTCAAAGAACTCCAAAAACGAGGCCTGATACCCCGTCAAGCAAAAGGCGACAAACTCGTTGCTGCGCTGCTCCAGTTCCTTGGGATTGCTAGTCCGAAGCAATGGGAGAGCCCCGCGGTCGCATATCGAAAGTCACAGAAGCTTCAGAGTGACGAGCATGCCCTTGCCGCTTGGCTCCGCATTGGCGAACTTGAAGGAAAGGACATTGAATGCAAGACGTTCGACGCCGACCGGTTCCGTGACGCACTGGAACACGCTCGTGGTCTAACTCGCCTCCCGGTTTCAGAATGGCAGCCGAAGCTCGTTGATCTTTGCGCTGATGCTGGGGTGGCCGTAGCCATCGTTGAGCACTTCAAGGCCGCGAAGGTCAACGGCGCCACTAGGTGGTTAAGTCCTGGCAAGGCCCTTATTCAACTGAGCATTCGCTATCGCTGGGAGGACATTTTTTGGTTCACGTTCTTTCATGAGGCGGGACACGTCCTCCTTCATCAGAAGAAGGAGGTCTTTGTAGAGCCCGAGAAGCAGCCCAAAGTTGGCTCCATTGATCCAAAGCTTCTCGAATTAGAGAACGAGGCAAATCGGTTTGCGGGGCGAATGCTCATTCCTTCTCGCTTCGAGGCTCGCCTCAAGACGATGCAACTCGGAGAAGTTCCAGCCTTCGCGGAGCACCTAGGAATTGCGCCAGCGATCGTGGTTGGTCGTCTTCACCATGACAACTGTCTCGATTGGAGCAAGGGCAATCACCTGCGAAGGCGGCTGCAATTCGTCGAGACCTGATGACCCGATTTAGCCGATTTCTTGCCGCACATGCGCGAAGCTCGTACCTACCGAATGGGTATAGCGCGCAAGCATCGTCTCGATTCTATGCCCGACAATCTCGGCTAAATCTGCATCGTTCACGCCCGCAGCGCGCAGATGCGTGACATAGCTGTGACGGCACTCGTGGGGGCGGATGTCTAGGCCGGAGGCTTCCTGGGTCGGCTTCCAGACGTCGCGATAGAAGGTGCGCTCGCGCCAGAGGCGGCCTCGGGGAGTTGGGAAAAGGAGTTGGCCGTTGGGGCCGTTGAGGTTGATCTGAGCTTCGAGCATCCAGGCGAGGGTCGCGGGAACCGGAACGACACGGCCAGCGTTCTCCTCGCCGTGGTCGGTCTTGGTTCCCTCCAGAATCGTCCCCTCGTGGGCGGTGCGACGGACTTGGAGGGTTTCGCCGTCGAAGTCTTCGCGGCGGAGGGGCAGCACCTCGCCCAGCCTCATGCCGGTGTCCGTGAAGACGCGGACCATCGCCTCATGACGGCCGGCTGCCTTGGCGAAGCAGTGCATCTCCTCGAAGTTGAAGACACGGATCGGGCGGCGCTTCTTCTTCGCCCTCGGGTCGTTGGCGCGGACACGGATGCCCTTGAAGGGGTTGAGGTCGCAGACTTCGTCGGTGATCGCGTCCTCGGCCATCGCCGAGAGGGAGCGGAGAATGCCGACAGCGCCGGTGGTGGCTCGACCTTCGTTCGTCAGCATGTGGTCGACCAGGGCGAGGGTGTGGCGGCGGCGCAGCTCGTGCATCGGCCAGTCCTTTAGGGCGATGCCCTCAATCTCGACGTCGGTGACGCGGGAGACCCGGTGCTCATAGGTCGCGTTCGTCCGCTCGGATCTCGGGTGGCGCTCGATCCAGGTAGCGAAGTACTCGCCGAGGGTGTCGGGAGTGGCCGCTATCTCGTAGGCCTCGTCGATCGCACGCTGGGCTTCGCTCTTCCTGACAAACGTTCCTTTGCCGCGGTTCCAACTCGGTTTGGCGACTCGTCGCTTTCCGTCTCTGGCGGTGTATCTGGCAACCCAGACCACCTCCCCCGACGGATTGCGGCGCTTGGTCGGCGACTCGCGCCTCATGCCGCTTCGTCTCGATGGCGGGCGAGGAAATCCTCGACGTCGGCAGGATCAATCCGGCGGGAGGCGCCGAGCTTGTAGCTGGGCAACTCACCTCGCCTGATCCAGTTGCGGATGGTGCGGTCGGAGACCGCCAGGAAGCTGGCGAGCGTGCGCTCGGTGAAGAAGGCAACGGGAGCAGGTTTCCTCTCCATGCCACCTATGTCCAAAGGCGCGGGCGTTTGCGTCGGTTGACTCGGCCATGCACTCTCATCGCCGCTGGCGAGACCGAAGGTCAGACCCCTGTCGCCCCTCCCTACAGGCGGCCGTCGCACGGCGAAGCCGTGCCACAATCGGCCGCCCGGAGGGGCGGCGAGCGCCCCTTTTGCTCCGCCCCGCCCCTCGCTGCCGGCACCGATCATGAAGCTGCGGCTCAGGCACGAATCCGGAGGGTCGCTCCTATGTCAAGAACCCCTCTGAGAGACGACGGATTACTTGAGGGATCACTCAAAAAAATAAAGGGGGGAAGAAAATGGGTCGGGCGGCGAGTTTGACCGTCTCGCTGACCACTCACAAAGCTACGGCCGACCGGAGATCAACGTCGATCATGCGAGAATCGCGCGATGAATAGCGAATCAGGCCGCCGTCGGCGCATGATCGCATTCGGTGTGGTTGCGAGTCTCGCCCTTCTCTTAGCGCTGACGTTCTTCTCCGCCCGCCCCACAAGCCTGCTCGGGGTGAGCGGCAGCGCCTTGGCGTATTCCGTTGGAGGAAGCGCCAAAATCCCCGGAGCGGAAGGATCTTGTCGGCATATCAGCGGGTCAACTTGGGCATGCAGCCGCCATGACGACCAGTTCAGCAGCACCGTCAGCTATCACGTCACCGTGGACGGTCTGGGCTGCTGGGACGCCGACCGCTTCGGTCCTCCGGGAGAGGGCAGCAAGAAGCACCTGTCCGGTTGCGTGACGATCTTGTCCTACCTGTTCAGCTAGCTCCGCTCATTGGGATTACCGACACCTGCGGCGACCCCGGCGCCTGCATCGCCCTGAAGACGACCCGCACGAGATGTCGTTTCAAGCACCGGAACGCTTCCTTGGTCGTCTTGCCCTCGGCGCGCTTTTTGGCGATGTAGGCGCGGGCCGGCGGGTGGACCCGGGCCTGGGTCAAGACGACGACGTGGAGAGCGGCGTTCAGCTTGCGGTTACCAAGGCGCGAGAGGCGGTGGCGATGGGTACGTCCCGAGGAGACCTCGATCGGCGCACAGCCGGCGTGGCGGGCGAGGGCGGCATCTGAGCGAAAGCGACCGGCGTCGGTCTCGACCAGGATGCGGGCGGCGACGAGGTCGCCGACGCCCGAGATCGCGAGGAGCGCTGGGGCCAGGGGCCGCACCATCGTCCCGATTTGGGCGCGCAGCTCGCCCACGCGGCGGGTGATCTCGCCGATCCGGGTCAGGAGCTCGCGGCAGATCCCGACGAGGACGCCGTGGGCTTCGTAGCGGCCGAGGCGCTGGGAGAGGCCGCGGCGGGTCGCCTCGCGATCGAGGGTGCGGCCGAAGGGCTCAAGGCCCGAGTCGAGATCGTGCAGGTGCCAGCGCAGCCGCATGCAGTGGGCGGTCCGCTCGGAGACGAGGTCCTCGCGGTGGTCGACGAGGAGCTTCAACTCGCGCAGTCTCGGGTTGTGGGAGGCCGCCGGCAGGTCCGGTTCGCGCAGGGCGGCGCGGGCAACCGCGAGGGCGTCGATCGCGTCGGACTTGCCGACCGTGCGGGCACCCTTCCTCTCTCGCGCGGTCATACGAGTGCCGACTCGCACCACCGGTTCGGAGGCGGCAAGGAGAAAGCGCTCAAGGCGGCCGTTGACGTGGCGGCAGTCCTCGAGGGCGAAGCGCAGGCCACCCTCGGGTGCCAGGCCGTGGGCCCAGGCGAGGAGGCGCTCGTGGCCCTCCTCAGTACCGGCGACGGTCAGCTCGCCGAGAAGCTCTCCCGTCGCGCCTTTGACCGCGGCGGCGGTGTGAGTGTCTTTGTGGGGGTCGATTCCGATCGTGATCAACTGCGGCTCCTATCCTTTGCGGTGTCCTCGGATGGCGGAGCGAAGGCGGACGGAACTGGGTGGGGCTTTTAAGCGGGCTCCTATCAGGTCACGCCATCGGTCCTGCGAAGCGCGACGGGCGACAAGACCCTTCTGGCCAGCCTCTCCAGAGGCGACGAGATAGTGCGGGGTCAGCCCGTCGCGCCGAGGACGCTAGGCCGGTGGTCTGACGCTTCGGCCACCGCGCTTGCGAGAGGGACACTGGCACCCAGTTCGTAGTGTGTCGGGGGTTGGGTGCTGGGTAGGGGCCTTGGGTGGCTGCCTGGAGGCCTGATGGACGGGCTTTGTCCTGGCAGCTGCTTCTTGGCTGCCTCATCGTTCGCTACTGGATCGTGGTGGCTCCTCATTTTCTTCTGGATCTGGAATTTTGAATTTGCCTATTTGCATCTCTGGCGACTGCCATTCGATTCCCACGAGCAATTCATCCAGCGACGTTTCCAGCGCCGCCGCGAACTTCATCGCCGAGTCGAGGCCCGGCAGGGAGAGGCCGCGCTCGATCTGGCTGATCGCGGTGCGGTGCGTCGAGGTCCGGAAGGCAAGCTCGTCCTGGCTCACGTCCGCTGCACTGCGAGCCTTGGCGAGGTTGATCCCGAAGCAGCGGGCGAACCGCTCGCGTTGCAGGCTTGCGTGACGCCCCATCGCTACATCCCCTCCTCGATGATCTCGTTGAAGCGGAGGGCCGCCCGCGTCGGCAAGACCAGGCCATCGCTGCGGAACAGCAGGCCGACCCCGGTGAGGTCGCGGACAGCACGTTCGATCGCATCTCGTTCTGCGAAGTCCGCCGTCCCGGTGCTGATCTCTCGCACCAATTCCGAGAGCCGTAGATGCGTCGGATAGAGCGTGAGAACCTGGATCAGGACGCTGCCCTGGTCGCGAAGGTCCTCGGCGTGGTTGGAAGCGCAGCCACTCGAACCGCGAGCCATAGAGTTCTCTTCAGCCATGAGGAGCTTGGTCTCCTTGTGGTCAGGCCCTCGGCTGGCGTTCCACCGCCGGCCGGGGGCCGCTTCTTGAGGCCGGCAGATAGCTACCGTTCCCGCTGCGATCGGCCTGGTGTCTACTGAGCCGGTCGCCACGGGGCCGGCGACTCCACTCGCGCGGCCCCACTTATGTCCGGGGGAGGCTAGCAAGGGATATATCCCTTAGCAACTGCGCCGTAGCGTATTGCCCGCGTCTCTGAGACTGTGCGCTATCGAATGAAGCGCTCTGCCCGACCTCAGCCAGCCATCGGCGCCGCAATTCGTGCGCTGCGGGAAAAGCGCGGCATGACCCAGGAAACCCTGGCCTCCGGCGCCAAGACGACGCTGAGCACCCTCTCGGTGATTGAGCGGGGCTTGGCCAACCCAACCTGGGCAACCGTGCGCGATATCTCCACCGCCCTGGGGGTCTCGATAAGCGAGCTGGCAAAGCTCTCCGAGAAGCACGAATAGAGGCCGCCGCCGAGCGGCGCGATGAGACCAGGATGCGACCACGACGGCGCGGAACGCCACGGAATCGCCCGGAAGTCGACGGAACCCAATTCAGAGACGAAGCCGAGGATCTGGCTCCACACCGGGCAAAACCCGGCACCTCAAGGAACAGCAGCGAATGCGCCCGACGGGAGTCGAACCCGCGACCTTCGGCTTGAAAGACCGACGCTCTTTGGCCCCCCGTAAGGAACCGTTGACCACTGAGCTACGGGCGCCCAGGGGGAACCTTACCCACGCGGCGAGCTTTCGGGGTCTCGACCGTCGATGATGGAGTTATGGATCTGGGTCTAGACGGACGCGTGGCGCTGGTGATGGGCGCCAGCCGCGGGCTTGGGCGCGGGATTGCGGCAGCGCTGGTGCGCGAAGGGGCGCGGGTCGCGATCGCCAGTCGGTCGCTCGAGCGGCTCGAGGAAGCGGCGGCTGAGATCGGCGAGGCGGCCATGCCGTTCGTTGCCGACGCCTCCGATCCGGAGCAGCTGGCTGCTCTCCCGGACGCGGTGGCGGCGGCACTCGGGCGGGTGGAGGTCCTCGTCCTCAACACCGGCGGGCCGCCGCTGGGCGGCGCGCTCGACCACGAGCTCGAGGACTGGGAGCGGGCCTACCGCTCGTTGGTGCTGGCGCCGCGCGTCCTCGCCGGCGCTGTGGTGCCGGGGATGCGCGAGCGCGGCTGGGGACGGATCGTCAACGTCGGCTCCACCTCGACCCGCGAGCCGATCGCCGGGCTCAGCCTCTCCAACTCCCACCGGATGGCGGCAGTCGGCTTCCTGAAGACGCTCTCGCGCGAAGTTGCCGGCGACGGGATCACCGTCAACACGGTCGCCACTGGCCGCTTCGCGACCGAGCGGCTGCGGGACATGGGCGGCGGTTCGCTCGAGCAGGTCGAAGAGGCGGCCCGCAGCGAAGTCCCGGCCGGACGCCTCGGCCAACCCCAGGAGTACGGCGACCTGGTCGCCTTCCTCTGCTCCGAGCGCGCCGCCTACCTCACCGGCACCGTCATCCCACTGGATGGCGGTCTGCTGCGCTCGGCCTTCTAGCTAGAGCCCAGCTCACCGGCGCGGATCTTCGCCGCCATCTGCTTCGACTCGTCGCGGTAGGTGCGCCCGTCGTCGAACTCGATCACCGGGTACTTGCGCTGGCCGGAGACCCGCTCCAGCTCGTCCCGCTTGCCCGAGCGGACCGGTCCCTTGACCAGCTCGTACTCGACACCCTGCTCGTCGAGCGCCTTCTGCACCTTCCAGCAGGGGTGGCCGTCGAACTTCGCGAACATCACCCGGCACCTGTGAAGTTTCACCGCCATCGCGTCAACCCTACTCGCCTTTCAGCTCACGCATCGCCGGGTAGATGATCACGTCGCGGAGGGTTTTGGAGCCGGTCATGATCATCAGCTGGCGATCGATTCCCAGTCCGCAGCCGCTCGCCGGCGGCATCCCGTATTCGAGCGCTTTGACGAACTCCTCGTCGTGGGGGTGGGGATCGTCCTCCGCCCCCTTCTCCTGGCGTTCGCGCTGCTGTACGAAGCGCTTGCGCTGCTCGATCGGGTCGTTGAGGTCGGTGCCACCGCCGACGATCTCCATCCCGGCGACGATGCCGTCGAAGGCCTCGCAGACCTTGGGATCGTCGGGGTGGACCTTGACCAGCGGCCAGATGTCGATCGGCAGCACGGTGATGTAGGTGGGCTGGATCAGCTTCGGCTCGACGAGCTTGCCCTGCAGGGTGTCGACCAGGCCGGCCCAGTCGTCGTTGGGATCGGCGTCGTCGCCGGCCAGCTCGGCCAGCTCGTCGCGGCTCGCCTCGTAGATGTCGACGCCGGTCTCCTTGAGCAGCTCGTCGCGCAGGACGACCCGCGGCCAGGGCGCCGCGAAGTCGATCTCCACCCCGTCGCGCATCACCTTGGTCGTCCCCAGCACCCGCTCGACGACGCTCGCGACCAGCGTCTCGACGAAGGCCATGACGCCGTTGTAGTCGGCGCCGCCGACGAACATCTCCAGCATCGTGAACTCGGGGTTGTGCTGCGGCGACATGCCCTCGTTGCGGAAGAACTTGCCGAACTCGTAGACGTCCTCGAAGCCGCCGACGATCGCCCGCTTCAGGTAGAGCTCGGTCGCAGTGCGCAGGAACAGCTCGCGGTCCAGGGCGTTGTGGTGGGTAACGAAGGGCCGCGCCGCGGCGCCCCCGGTCAGCCGCTGCAGGACCGGCGTTTCCAGCTCGACCCAGCCGCGTTCGTTCATGTGCTGGCGAATCGCCCCGAGCAGCTTCGCCCGCAGCTTGAAGACCTCGCGCGACTCCTCGTTCGCCATCAGGTCCAGTTCGCGCTGGCGGTAGCGGAGCTCGGGGTCGGAGATGCCGTGGAAGAGGTCGGGAGGGTCGAGCAGCGCCTTGGCCAGCAGCGTGCACTCGCGCACGGCGATCGCCAGCTGCCCCCGTTTGGTCACGTGCAGAACGCCCTCGATTCCGACCAGGTCGCCGATGTCGAGGTCTTCGATCCGCTCGAAGTCCTCCTCGCCGAGCTCGTCGCGGCGCGCGTAGGCCTGGATCGTGCCGGTGATGTCGCGGACGTCGAGGAAGACGACCTTGCCGTGGCCGCGCTTGCCGGTGACCCGGCCCATCACCCGGTAGGTGAAGTCCGCATGCTCGCCCTCGCCCAGCTCGGCGGGGTCGTGGGCGGCGAGGATCTCCTCGGCGTGCGTCCGCCCTTCGAAGGAATGCGGGTAGGGATCCACCCCCGCCTCGCGCAGCCGCTCGACCTTGGCTCGGCGCTGGGCCTCGCTGGCGGCCCCGGAACGATCGCCCGCGTCGGGGACCGTCTCCTCGGCCCGCGGCGGGGCCTCACTCATCGATTGAGCCGGGCTTCATGGAGCGAAGCCGACAGTCACCCGCTCGTCACCTTCATAGTCCTGAAGGGTAGTCGCGTCGCGCAGCATCTCGCGCATCGCCGGACCGTGGTGGGTGTCGTGCTCCATCGCCAGCTTCCAGCCGGAGGGCGTTTCCGCGATCAGGCCGCGGATCACGCCGAGGCCATCCTCGCCGCAGGCCCCGGTGACCGCGATCCGCGGCTCCCTCTGGATCTCGGGCGAGCGCTCGAAGATGGTCGAGTCGGTGACGTAGGGAAGGTTGGCGATGACCAGGTCGACGCCCTCGAGCCCCTCGGGGATGCCGGTGGCGACGCTGACCTCGAGCGGTATGCCAAGCCGCTCGGCGTTCTCGCGTGCCGCTTCGACCGCTTCCGGCGAGAGGTCGGAGGCGCTGACCCGCAGGTCGGGCCGCTCGGCGAGGAGGGCCAAGGCGATCGCGCCGGAGCCGGTGCCGACCTCGTGAACGCGGGCCCCCTCGGGCAGCTCGACGCCAACCTCAACCAGCAGCTCGGTCTCGCGGCGCGGCCAGAGCACGCGCTCGTCGACGGCGATCTCGAGGCCGCGGAAGGGCGCGCGGCCGAGGACGTAGGCCATCGGCTCGCGGTCGACGCGGCGGGCCACCCGCTCCTCGATCGCGGCGGCGACGTCGGCGGCGATCTCACCGGCGCTTTCGACCGAGAGGTTCTCCGGCTTCACGCCCATTGCGTCGGCGACCAGAACTTCGGCGTCGGCCCGCGCGTTCTCCACCCCCGCCGCGGCGAGACGCTCTGCCGCCGCGTCGAGCACGGCGCTCACGGTGCGCGCCGAGGGCCCCTCCTGGCTCTGAATATCGATAGCCGCCATTACCCGCCAAGCCTCCCTAGATTTACCGCTCCAAAACTCCTGCGCAAGGTTAACATCGTTTCGCTCCAATCCGCTCAAGCAGCGGGTTGCGCCGCGGCAGCGGCAGAAGGTCGGGAAATGCCGCCGTGGCGACGACTGACGACGACGATCCAGATCGCGCCGGCGATCATCATGCCAAGGCTCTCCAGTTGCGCCGAGGTCAAGCCCAGCGCGACAGCGTCGTTGCGGCGCAGGAACTCGACCAGGAAGCGCTCGCTGCCGGCGTAGACGAGGTAGATCGCGAAGAGGATGCCCGCCCTGACCCGGTCGCGCAGCTGCCAGAGGAACCAGGCGCCGAGGCCCATCGCCAGCGTCTCGTAGATCGGCGTCGGGTGGACGGTCTGCTCGGTCGGCACGGTGCCATCGGGGTAGGACATCGCCCAGGGCCCGTTCCAGGCCTTGCCGTAGTCGCCGTCGCCGGAGAGCTGGCAGCCGCAGCGGCCGATCGCGTAGCCCAGCGCCAGGGCCGGCGCCGCCAGGTCGAGCAGGGTAAGGCTGAGGAAATCGCGGTACCAAGCCCAGGCGAGGACAGCGAGGGCGCCGCCGATCACGCCGCCGTACCAGACCAGCCCGGCGCCGGAGAAGAGGTTGCCGAGCAGGTCGTCCTTGACGTCGCTGTAGTTCTGGACGAGGAAGTAGACGCGGGAGCCGACGACGCCGCCGAGCAACGCCGCGAAGCCCATCTCGTAGGCCCAGTCAACCGGCTTGCCGATCTCCCCCAGCCGCCTCCAGATGACCGCCCCCGCGGTGAGGAAGGCGAGGGCGAACATCAGGCCGAAGGTCTGCAGCGTCAGCGGTCCGATTTCGAGGCGTGGGTACATGTCTCCGCGGGCGCCGGGCTACTCGGCGAGCAGCGCCTCCAGCAGCGCCTTCTGTGCGTGGAGGCGGTTCTCCGCCTGGTCCCAAACGGCCGAGGCATCGGAGTAGAGGAGGTCGGCGGTGATCTCCTCGCCCGGGTGGGCCGGCAGGCAGTGGAGGACGATGGCGCCGTCCTTGGCCGCCGCAAGCAGATCCCCGTCGAGCCGGAAGGGGGCGAGGTCGGCGCGCCGACGCTCGGCCTCCTCCTCGTCCCCCATGCTGACCCAGACGTCCGTATAGAGAGCATCGGCCCCGGCGGCGGCGGCGCGCGGGTCGCCGGTCAGGGTCACCCCGTGGCCCTCCTCCAGCTGATAGCCGGGCGGCGCCGCGACGACGACGTCGACCCCGGCCAGCTCGCCGAGGACCGCCAGCGAGCGGGCGACGTTGTTGCCGTCGCCGACGTAGGCGAGGCGCTGGCCATCGAGCTCACCGAAGCGCTCGCGCAGGGTGAGCAGATCGGCGAGCGCCTGGCAGGGGTGGTGCAGCGGGGTCAGGGCATTGACGACCGGCACTTCGGCGCTCGCGGCGAGCTCGGCGACGTCCTCGTGGGAGCCGGAGCGGATCACAATCGCGTCGACGTAGCGGGAGAGCACCCGCGCCGTGTCGCCAATCGACTCGCCGCGCGAGAACTGCATCTCGTCGGCGCGCAGGACGATCGGCGTCGCCCCCAGCTCGGCGACGCCGACCTCGAAGGAGATCCGCGTCCGCGTCGAGGGCTTCTGGAAGATCAGGGCGACGCTGCGGCCGGCCAGCGAATCGGCACCGACCCGCTCGCCGCGGCCGGCTTTCAACTCGAGCGCCCGGTCGAGCAGCTTGCCCAGCTCGAAGGCGCCGAACTCTTCGCCGGTGAGGAAGTCCCGCTTCAAGCGGCGGATACTACGGCGCGTGGAGTTCACAGCGATCGCCTGGAACCTCTTCCACGGCCGGGACTTCCCGCCCGACCCGGAGCTGCGCAGCTGGCGTTCGCGGCTGCTGCGGATCGACGAGCGCAACCAGACCCACGTCCAGGTCAACCGCGACCTCACCACCGAGTTCGCGACGATGCTCGCCGGCAGCGCCTGGGACGTCGCCCTGCTGCAGGAGTCCCCGCCCCGCTTCGCGGCGCCGCTGGCCCGCGCCTGCTCGGCCGACTCGCACCGGGTGCTGACCTCGCGCAACACGCTGGGGCCGCTGCGCGGGCTGCTCGCCCGCCAGAACCCGGACCTGATCGCCTCCGGCGAGGGCGGCTCCAACCTGACCCTGGTCCGCGTCCCGGGCCGGCTTGGCGGCATCGCCGAGCGGCGCGAGCTGGCGATCCACGAGGGGGAGCCGGAGCGGCGCGCGATGGCGCTGACCCGGACCGCCTCCGGGGTCTGCGTCGCCAACCTGCACGCGACCAACGACCACCCGGACCTGGCCGCCGAGGACGTGCTGCGCGCCGCCCGCGCCGCCACCGAGTTCGCCGGCGGCGCGCCGCTGATCTTCGGCGGCGACCTCAACCTGCGCCCGGCCGAGAACCCCGCCGTGTTCGAGCGGCTGCGCGAGGATTTCGGCCTGGAGGGCCCGACCGCGCCGCAGGCGATCGACCACCTCCTGAGCCGCGGCCTCGAGGTGCTCGACCCGCCGACGCCGTGGTCGCCGGAGCGCCGCGAGCTGCCGCTCGAAGGGCTGGCGCTTCGGCTCTCCGATCATGCACCGGTGCAGGCACGATTCGCCGCCGCAGAGCCACCAATGCTGGGGAATTGACATAGTCGAACCCGTACTTGCGCACAAAACTTCGTCTGGAGGCACGTAGAGATGGCCGAGAAAAAAGCAGCTGCCAAAACCAACAAAAAAGCGAAAGCCGCGAAACCGAAAGCAAAAGCTAGAAAAGCCTCGGCCGGGGCGGCGAGCAAAGCGAAAGCCGCGACGAAAAAATCGGCGCCTCGCAAAGCCACTTCGAAAAAAGCCAGCGCCAAAAAATCGTCGGCGCGGAGAACCGCCCCGAAACGCGCCAGCAGCAAAGCGACCAGCGGGCTCGACAAGAGCGTCGCCCAGTTCCGCGAGAGCCTCGAGCAGAGCGTCACGCTCAGCCGCGACCGCCTGCAGGAGGTCGTCGACGACGCCGTCAAGCGCGGTCGCATTACCCGCGGCGACGCCGAGAAGATGCTTAGCGACCTCGTCAAACGCGGCCGCAAACAGACCGATTCGATGCTGCGCGAGCTGGAAAAGCTGGTCAGGCAGGCGCGCAAAGAGGTCGGCGGTCGGGCCGAGCCGGTGCGCACGGTGCGTAAACAGGCCACCCAGGCCGCGCGCCGCGCCGCCAAGAAACTGGGCTAGGTGGAGCAAGCCTCCGGCACCAAGCCGGCGGCCCGCGGTCCCCGTCGCGGCGAGCTGCTCGAGGTCGAGGTCGACTCGCTCGCCTACGGCGGCCGCGGCGTCGCTCGCGCTGACGGCTTCGTCCTCTTCGTCGCCGGCGCGCTGCCGGGCGACCGGGTACGGGTCGAGGTCACCAAAGCGAAGAAGCGCTTCGCCGAGGCGCGCACGGTTGAGCTGCTGCGGGCCGGCGCCGACCGCATTCCCGATCGCTGCACGCACGGCGGCGAGCCCTGCCCCGGCGCCCCCTGGCAGGGCCTGCCCTACGAGCGCCAGCTGGCGATCAAGAGCGAGCAGGTGGGCGAAGCGCTGCGCCGGATCGGCGAGCTCGAGGGCTTCGAGCTGGAGGAGATCGTCGCGGCCGACGAACAGTGGCGCTACCGCAACAAGCTCGAATACTCCTTCGGCGAGAACGACGGTGAGACGGCGCTGGGCTTCCACGCCCGCGGCCGCTGGGACCTGATCGTCGACGTCGACGATTGCCAGCTCGCCTCCGAGGCCGGCAACGCCGCCCGCAACAAGGTCCGCGACTGGGCGCGTCTGGAGTCGATCCCCCCCTATGACAGCCGCAGCGGCAAGGGGATCCTCCGCAACCTGGTCGTCCGCGAGGGACGGCGCAGCGGCCAGATCCAGACCCGCCTGGTCACCTCCGCCTCCCGCTTCTCGCGCCCGCCGGTCGACCTCCACACCGCGATCGAGGGCGATTCCGGCGGGACCAATGGGCCCACCGGCGTGCTCGGCGAGGAGCGACTGCACGAGGAGCTCTGCGGCCTGCAGCTGGAGATGTCCCACGGCGCCTTCTTCCAGACCAACACCGAGATGGCCGAGCGCCTCTACGCCGTCGCGGCGGAGTTCGCCGGCCTCAGTGGCAAGGAGAAGGTCTTCGACCTCTTCTGCGGGATCGGCACGATCGGTTTGACGATGGCGGCCAGCGCCGCCGAGGTCTGGGGCCTGGAGATCGTCCCCGAGGCGATCGAAGACGCGGAGCGCAATGCCAAGCGCAACAAGGTCGAGAACATCCACTTCCTCGCCGCCAATGCCCGCACCGGGGTTCGCCCCCTGACTGTGCAGGCCGGCAAGCCCGACGTCGTCGTCGTCGACCCACCGCGCGCCGGGCTCTCGCAGAAAATCGTCCGCCGCGTGATCGAGTGCGAAGCACAGAAGATCGTCTACGTCTCCTGCAACCCGACCACGCTCGCCCCCAACGCCGCTCAGCTCGCTGAGGCCGGCTATAGGCTGAAGCGGGTGAGGCCGGTCGACATGTTTCCCCAGACCCCGCATATCGAGTGCGTCGCGCTTTTGGAGAAAGCGTGAGCCGTGGCTTCGGAGTCGCCGCCGGGCTCGATCCCGACGTGGCCCGGCCGCTGGCGGCCCGCTGCGCCGAGCTGGGCTACGACTCGATGTGGTCGAACGACCATCCCGGCGCCAAGGGACTGGAGACGCTGGCCCGCTTCGCCGAAGCGGCGCCGCGGGTCGACCTCGGCGTTGCCGTGATCGCCCTCGACCGCACCCCGCCGGAGACGATCGCCGCCGACATCGAGCGGCTCGGCCTCGACCCCTCCCGCCTCTGGCTCGGTGTCGGTGCGGGCTTCTCCGAGAAGCCGCTGACGAAGATGCGCGAGTCGCTGCCGGAGCTGCGCGAGAAGCTACCCCGCGTCCGGCTCGTCCTCGCCGCGATGGGCCCGAAGATGTGCGCCCTGGCCGGGGCCGAGTTCGACGGCGTCTTCTTCAACTGGATGACCCCCGGCTTCGCCGCCGGCGCCCGCCAGCGGGTCGAGGCCGGCGCCCGCGAGGCCCGCCGCGAGACCCCGCCCGTCTTCGGCTACGTCCGCACCGCCGTCGGCCCCGACGCCGCCGAGCGCCTCGCCAAGGAGGAGTCCTTCTACCGCGACCTCCACAAGGGCTACCGCGACCACTTCGACCGCCTCGGCGAGCCCGAGGGCAGTGTCGGCGTCGCCGCCGCCGACCGCGACGAGGCCCAGTCCGTGCTTGCGGCCTATGAAGGGCCGCTAGACACGATCGTCGTCAGAGGCCTGGCCAGCGCCAAGGTCGAGTCGATGGCCGCTATCGCCGCAGCCGCGGCGCCTTAGGCCGATGCGGCGCCGGTTCTCGGCTCTGGTCGTAGCCGCCATCGCGGCACTGAGCCTCGTTGCCGCGATTCCTGCCCTAGGCGTCGTCGCCTACGAAACGGCACCGGCATCGTTCTGCCGCCCCACCGTCCTGCGCGACTACCTGGCGCCGCTCGACCGCCTGCCGAAGCTGCACTCGCCCGGACCCTCCGGCCGACTCGGCTTCGGCCCGCGGAGCATCCGCATTCAGGCGCTCCCCTCCCTCCTCGTCGGCGGCGGGACGATCGGCTACAAGCTCTTCCTCAGCAAAGGCGCACCGGCCCAGCACCCTGACTGGACCGTGGTGACCACGTTGGAGCGGGTCAACTGGCGTGGGCGGCCGGCCGAAACGCACAACCATGCCCGCCGGCACGTAATCACAATCAGCAAAAGCCACGGAGCGGGGGAGGAATTCCAGGTCAATAGATACGCGTTCCCATACCTCCTCACCGTCATTTTCCGCAACCAGGCCGGCAAGCAGCTGGGCGAATATGGCTTCTACTTCCGGGTGGTCGATGCGACGGCGAACGCCCGCTTCGGCCTCAGCGCCCCCTCCTACCGTCCCGGCAGCACCGTCTTCGCCCGGATCGAAAATTTCGGCAGCAGCCCGACCACCTACGGCGCGCCATATGCGATCGAACGGCTCGAAAGCGCGACCTGGATCAAAGCTCCAGAGAGCCCCAAGGGACCATGGATCCGGCCGCTGTATCGGACCGCCGCGGGAATGACGGAGAAGGAATGCCACAGCTTCTGGATTCCGCCGACCATGCCCGCCGGCCGCTACCGGATATCCAAGGAAGCCGAGTTCCCAGCGCTGCGTGGACCCGGCAGCGACGAGCCCCGGCTCGTCAGCGGCGAGTTCGATATCACTCCTTAGGGATCCTAAAGGTCAGGCGCTAGGACGCGCCGTCCATCGCCTCGTTCAGTACGGCGGAAGGTCGTCGTACCAGACGCCGAGCGTCTTGAAGGCGCGCCAGAAGCGTTGCTTGGCGCCCTCCTCGTCGAGGGATTCGTCGATGTCCGGAACGTAGAGCGCGTCGATGGTCGGGGTGAAGGCCTGGATGTCGCCCTCGCGCTGCTCGACCGGGCGGGAGAGGGGGACCTGGAGGCCGTTGAGGATGCGCAGCGCCGGCTCGCCCATGACGACGAGGATCTTCGGCTGCACGATCGCCATCTCCTCGACCAGGCGGGCGACGCACTCGCCGGCGGCCAGGTCGGGCTCGGCGATCGGGCACTTGACGCAGAGCGTTCCGTAGACGACCAGCGGATCGATGCCGAGCCGCTTGAAGCTTTTCATCAGCGCGTTGCCGGAGCGGCCGTAGAAAGCGACGCCCTCCTCGATCTCGGAGGTCATCGGCGCCTGCTTGAGCATGAAGACGTCCGCCTGGGGATGGCCGGAGCCGAGCACCGGCATCAGCTTGCCGCGCGGGCAGTGCGGGCACTCCTGGATTTCGTGCGTCATCTGGTTGAGCTCGCGAATCGCTCGCTCCAGGTACTTCTCGCGGATCTCGTCGTCGGTGCCTCGCATTGCCGACGACTCCTTTGACGAGGCGGGCGCGGCTCCTTTCGCGCGGTCCCCCTGCATCAGCTCTTGCTGCCCGAGCGACGCTTGCGGGGCTTGCCGCCGCGGGCCGGTTTTGCGTCCGGCACGCGCCGTTTCGGCGCCTTCGGGCGGCCGGCGGTCTGGAGAAGCTTCAGGGTCTGCACGTAGACCAGGTTCTTGTGCTTGCGGGTGATGTCGGCGTCGCGCATCGCCTCGAGGAACTCGGCCGGGCCCTCGAAGTCGTGGATCCGCACCCGCACGCTGCCCAACCCCTGGGCGACGTGGCTGTCGGAGCCGGCGCCGGGGACGATCCGGTACTTGCGGGCGAAGCGCTCGGCCTCCTCGTTGAAGGCGGTCACCGCGACCCGCGGGTTGAAGACCTCGAGCACGTCGATCTCCTCGACGATGTCGAGCAGGTGCTCGTAGTCCGGGACCGAGTGGAAGCGGTCGAAGGGATGCGGCACGTAGACGAGCCCGCCCTGGCGGCGGATCTCGGCGATCGTCTCGCCCATCGTCAGGCCCTTGGGGATCTTCTCCTCGAGGAAGAGGCCGATCACCTCTCCCTGCTCGGCGGTCTTCACCTCCTCGGCGACGATCACCTTGATGTCGCCCATCTCGGCCGCGATCCGGCGCGCCTCGAGCGCCCCGGAGACCTCGTTGTGGTCGGTGATCGCGATCGCTCCTAGGCCACGGTCGCGGGCCGTCTCGAGCAGAACCTCGACCGGCGTCGCGCAATCGGTCGAGTGGTCGGTGTGCATGTGCAGGTCGACCTCGATCAGGGGCCGCCCGGCGATCCGCCCGCGCGCCGCCGCGTCGCCGCTGCCGCTGCGGCGGCGGGCGGCGAGCCGCAGGTAGATCGCCTCCAGCTCGCCGGCCACCGCGGCCCAGTCGCGCCCCTCGCCGGCCGCCTCGACCAGCTCGTAGGGGCCTGGGAAGTAGCGCTCCAGCAGCTCC
>DATBDU010000053.1:0-22805 GCA_036269775.1 Solirubrobacterales bacterium | reverse complement strand
CGCCCCTTCTCCTCTTGGTGGGTCATCAAGCCGACAGGCTAGCCGCGCGCCGCGGCGGGGCTGCGCTTGCGGGGCCGGTACTTGCTGCGTTTCGCCCACTGAAAGACGGAGATCGCGCGGGGGACCTCGTTGCGGACGTAGGGGTTGCCGTAGGGATTGGCCATCGTCAGGGGGGCCCAGCGGGAGAGGAGCTGGGCCTTCTCCCACTCGGCGACGTCCATCGAGCGGCTCGAGGACTCGAAGTGGGTCATCACCAGGTCGGGGTCGTAGACGACGCGGCGGCCGCTGTCGACCAGCTTCAGGCAGTAGTCGACGTCGTTGTAGTTGACCGGATAGGTGGTGCTGAGGCCGCCGACCTCGTCGAAGGACTCGCGAGGGGTCATTAGGCAGGCGCCGGTAACCGCGAGCAGGTCGCGGGCGATCCGGACGGCGTTGGCGTAGCCGGGGACGCTGCGGGGATAGCCGTAGTAGGGATGGCCGGGAAGGCCGCCCTCGAAGCCGACGCCGGCATGTTGGATGCGGCCGTCCTCGAGGAGGAGGAGGCCTCCGACTACGCCGACGCCAGGGATCGAGGAGTACATGACCATCCGCTCGATCCAGTTCGGGGTCGCCACCTCGATGTCGTCGTTCAGCAGCAGCAGGTGCTCGCCGCGGCTGTGGACGGCGCCGACGTTGATCTTCTCGGCGAAGTTGAAGGGGCGGTCGAAGGGGACGACTCGGAGCCGGTCGCCCGCCGCCGCCTCGGCCTCGGAGAGCGCCTCCTCCGGCGTGTCGGCGTCGGCGACGACGACGATCTCGTAGTTCGAGTAGGTCGAGTCGGCGACGATGCTGCGCAGGCAGTGCCCCAGCAGGGCCACCTCTTGGTAGCGGATTTCGCGCCGCTGGCCGTTGGTCGGGATGACAATGCTGACCAGTGGTTCCTCGCGCAGCGCGGGGTTCAGGTGGTAAACGCCGGGGTCGCCGGGGTCGCGCGCGACGGTCGCCTGCACGCCGCTGCGCTCGCAGTGCGCGGCGATCGCCCGCGCACCCGCTTCGAAAGCCCACGGCTTCGCCGTCTCGCCGCCACCCTCCTCGACCGCTGCCGCCGTTGACCCCTCGATCCCGCGCCAGTGGTAAAGCACGCCCGGCACGTGGAGGACGGCGCGCGCCCGCTCGGTCACCTTGAGGACAAGGTCCCAGTCCTGGGCCCCTTCGTACTCTGGGTCGAAGCCACCGACCTCCTCGACCACGGAGCGTCGCAGGACGCTGAGGTGGCAGGTGTACATCTGGGTCCGCATCCGCTCCGGCGACCAGTCGGGCTTCAGAAAGGGTCCGGCGTGGTGGCCGTTGGCGGTCATCTTGTCTTCGTCGGTGTAGACGTAGTCGGCCTCGGGGGTGCCGAGGAGCGCCTCGTGGACGAGCGCCAGGGCGTCGGGGTGGAGGCGGTCGTCGTGGTCGAGCAGGGCGACGAACTCACCGGTCGCCATCGCCAGCGCGGTGTTCGAGGCGGCGACGATGCCGCCGTTCTCGGCCCGGTGCTCGACCCGGATCCTCGGGTCCATCGCCGCGCAGACGTCGAGCAGCTCGCGCACCCGCGGCGACGGCGAGCGGTCGTCGACCAGGCACAGCTCCCAGTCCTCGAAGGTCTGGGCGAGGACCGACTCGACGGCCAGCCAGAGGACGGCGGTCGGCGTCTCGTAGACCGGCGTGACGATCGAAAAGCGGGGCGCCGCCAACGGTCTAACGGCCGCCGCTCGCCTGCAGCACTCGCAGGATGGCGCTGGCGACCCAGGCGAGGCCCGGGATCGGAATCCGCGCGACGAGACGGGACATCCGCTCGGAATGGTCTTCGATGATCTTCAACCGCCCCTTGGCCTCGCCGAGTTCGGCGTCGCGGGCGATCAGCAGGTCGCGCAGACGGAGGATCTCCTCGTCGCGGCTCAGGATCTCGGCCTCGAGTTCGGCCTGTGAGCGCGGCGACGCGTCGAGCGAGTTGATGGGGCCTGGCATCGGAACGAGTCTACGCGGGCTAGAGCGCCTCGGCGATTCGCGGCGCCTCGCGGTTAAAGAACCACGCCCCGTAGATGCAGACGCCGAAGTAGATAGCCGCTGCGGGGAGCAGGCCGAGCCAGCCGCCGGCGGCGTCGAGGGCGGTCGGCGCCCCCGGTTCGTGCAGGATCCAGACCCGCACCTGCTCGAAGATCACCGCCAGCGGGTTAACCATCAGCAGGCGTTCCTTGGTGCTGCTGTCGAAGGCGTCAACCGGATAGAGGATCGGCGTCAGATAGAGCAGCACCTGCGAGACGACGACCCAGATGATCGCCGTATCGCGGAAGCGCACGTAGAGCGCCGAGAGTGCCATCGACATCCCGGCCGCGCCGACGAAGAGGAAGAGGAGGGCGATCGGGAAGAGAAGCCAGGTCCAGGCGGGGGAGACGCCGAAGGCGAGGACGAAAACGACGACGATGACCAGGTTCAACATCAGGTTGAAACCGGCCGTGACGACGGTCGCCAGGGGGATCACGAGGCGCGGGAACTGGGTCTTGCGGACGACCCCCTCTTGGGCGACGACCGAGGTCACCGAGTTCGACGTCGCTTCCTGGAAGAAGGTGTAGAGGACGATCCCCAGCAGCAACATCACGGCGTAGTGTTCGACCAGGTTGCTGCCGACTTTGAAGACCTGAGTGAAGACGAAGAGCAGCACGCCGAACAGTATTAGCGGGCGGATCAACGACCAGAGGTAGCCGAGCACGGTGCCGAAGTAGACGCGCTTGAATTCGGTTACCGAGATCAGCCACAGCAGGTCGAAGAAGCGTCGCGAGCCGCCGCCGAGGGCGGAGGGGCCCTGCACCTCGCGGAGCTCGGCGACGGGCCGGGAGGCGCTGCTCACGAAGAGCTCCCGTTCGACTCGACCTCGAACTTGACCCGCGGACTGATAATGCCGTTGGTCTTCGAACCGCCGAAGACGACGAAGGTGGCGGCGTTCTCGGCATAGGCGGAGATACCGCCGGCGCTGGTCACCCCGACGTGAATGAAGTAGCGGCCCGGCGCGAGCCGGTTCTCAACCTTCGCTGCGAGGGTGAAGCGCCGCCCGGCCGGAAAGGATTCAGCCTGCTCTTCGGGGTCCATCAGCTCGCCGAACTCGAAGATGCCGAGCCCATCGGCATTGGTGACGACGAAGCCGACGTGCACCGCCGAGGCGGTCTCGCGCTGCAGTTCGACCTCGGTCCGGATCCGGATGTCCTCGCCGCTTTCGACGCCCGTGGCCTCGGGGCCGGACTCGTCCACGACCATGCACTCCAGCAGGCGCGCCCCGTCCGACTCGACCCCCCCGAGGCCAGTCGGCGAGACGCCTCCGGCTTCGAAGTTCAGCTTCAGATAGTCACGACCCGCCTCGGCCGGATCGCCGATGAACTGGACCTTGCCGTCGGCCAGCAGGAGCGCGCGGTGGCAGTACTCCTCGACCGCGTTCATGTCGTGGGTGACGAGGACGATCGTCTTGCCCGCGATCTTCATCTGGTGGAAGGCGTCGGCGCACTTCTGCTGGAAGGAGGCGTCGCCGACCGCCAGTACCTCGTCGATCAAGAGGACGTCGGCGTCCGCCTCGAGCATCACCGAGAAGGCGAGCCGCACCAACATTCCGGAGGAATAGTTCTTCAGCTTGAGGTTGGCGAAGTCATGCAGCTCGGCGAAGTCGATGACCGCGTCCTGGCGCTCCCGCACCTCTTTCGGGGTCAGTCCCATCATCACCCCGTTGAGAACCACGTTTTCGCGTGCCGTCAGCTCCTGGTTGAAGCCGACGCCGAGCTCGATGAAGGGAGCCAGGCGACCGGCAATCTGAATCCGGCCGGAGTCGGCCCGGTAGATGCTGGCGAGCAGCTTCAGGAGCGTCGACTTACCGGAGCCGTTGCGACCGACGATGCCGAAGAACTCGCCCTGGCGGATCTCGAAGGAGACCCCGTCGAGCGCGTGTAGCTCGCGGTACTCGCGCGAGGCGAACGGGTGTACCGCCCGCTCCTTGAGCGAGTCGACGCGCTGGGTCGGGATCCGGAAGGACTTGTGCAGGTCCTCGACCTGGATCGCGAGCGGCGCACCCGGTCCGGGCGCGGCTGGCCCGTCCTTGCTGTTCGGGCTTGCGGTGGTGTCGTCGACGGGCATTAGGACATTCGCGCTCGGCCAGGGAGCGGCCCCGGGCCGGCGAACGAAGCGGAACGCTACCGGGCGGCGAGGCCGCCGGAAGCCGTGGGAGGCAGCTGTCAGGCTTCGGGCCGCATGAGCGCTTCCCAATCCATTGCCGTCGTGATCCCGAGCTGGAACTCGCTGGGGCTGCTGCCGCGCTGCCTCGCCTCGCTCGCGGACCAGGGGGTGGAGATGGAGCTGCTGGTCGTCGACAACGGCTCGACCGATGGCTCGCTTCGGTATCTACAGGAGGAGGGGGTGCCGCACCTGGCGCTGCCCCGCAACGTCGGCTTCGCCGCGGCGATGAACCTCGGCGCCGGCAAGGTCTCCGCGGAGGCGATCCTGGCGCTCAACGCCGACACCGTGCTCGAGCCCGGCTGTGCCGGGCGCTTGCTGGACGCGCTGGAAGCGGATGCCTCGCTCGGCGGCGTGCAGCCACGAATCCTCCAGCTCGATGGCCACGACGCGGCGCCTCCGGATGTCGCTTCCGCACGCCTCTACAGCGCCGGCCAGGCCCTGCTCGCCGACGGCCGCGCCGTCGAGGAGGGTGGGGGGGAAGAGCAGTCCGCTCCGTTTCTGCGCGAGCACGAGATCTTCGGCGTCTGCGGCGCCGCCTGCCTGCTGCGCCGCGAGCTGTTCTCCGACCTCGGCGGCTACGACGAGCGCTACTTCGCCTTCTACGAGGACGTCGACCTCAACGTGCGGGCGCGGATCGCCGGCTGGAACTTCGCCTACCTCCCGGAGGCAGTCGTCTGGCACGTCGGCAATGCCTCCTGGCTGGCCGGCTTCGCGCGGCCCAACGCCGAGAACGCGAGGCTGGTCGCCCGCAACCGGCTGGCGACCCAGATCAAGTTCATGCCCGTCGGCTCGACTCCCCGAATTGCCGCGGTCGAGGTCGGCTCGCTCTGGCGCGCCGCCCGCGAGCGGCGGCTGCGGGCGACCTTGGCGGGGAAGCTGGGTGCGCTCGTCTGGTTGCCGGCGCTGCTGCGCGAGCGCCGCCGCCTGCGCCGCGACGGCGATCCGGGCCGGGCTCGTCGCTGGCTTGGCGTCTATACGCTTCGCTGAAGATGCTGAGCAGAGCCGGCGGGGGCCAAACGCGAGCTTGACCACCTGGATCTTCACGCCGGTCTACAGGGACGTCCGCTCCTTCCGCATCCTTCGCGAGCGCTTGCTCGAGGTGCTGGCGAGCGCGGCGCCGGACGCCGGCGAGGTTCGCTTCGTCGCCATCGACGACACCGCCGGCCAGGACCCGGAAGTGGCCTCCCTGGCCGAGCTCGACGACGTGACGGTGCTGCAGCCGCCCTTCAACCTCGGCCATCAGCGGGCCCTGGTCTACGCCCTGCGCAAGGGACTGCCGCGAATCGCCGACGACGACGCCGTGGTCACCCTTGACGCCGACGGCGAGGACCGCCCGGAGGACCTGCCCCGGCTGCTGGGGGCGCTGACAGCCAGGCCCGCGGCGGAGCGGCGGGTGGTGCTGGCGCTGCGGACCAAACGCCGCGAGTCGATCGGCTTCAAGCTCCTCTACAGGGGCTTCCGACTGCTCTTCCGGTCGCTGACCGGGGCCACCGTGCGCTCCGGCAACTTCGCCGCGATGCCGGGGGCGATCGCCAGGCGGGCGCTTCTGCACCCGACCTTCGATCTCGCCTACTCGTCGGCGATCCTCGCCCTCGACCTGCCGATTGAGTACGTCCCCTGCGAGCGCGGCGAGCGTTACGAGGGCCGTTCGAAGATGACCTACGGCAAGCTGGCGATGCACGGCCTGCGGATGCTGATGCCGTTCACCGACCGGATCGCGATCCGGGCGCTCGGCGCCTTCGTCTTCTTCGGCGTCCTCGGCGCGGTTCTCGCCTTCCTCGTGGTCTGCCTGAAGCTCTTCACCAGCTCCTCGATTCCCGGCTGGACCAGCTACATCGCGCTGGGCGCGCTGATCGTCTCGCTGGTCGCGCTCGGCAACTTCGTCAGCCTCTTCGTCCTCTTCTCGCAGACGCGGGCGGTCTCGCTGGCGAGCATCGAGGAGCTCGACCACGGTGAGGATCCGTTCGGCGCTCGCGTCGAGGTACGGGACTAGTCGTGAGGGCTAACGCCGAGCTGGTCGCGGGCTTGGCGGCCCACCTGGCGCTGGTCGGCGCCCCGGGCATCGCCGCTGCCGTCCTCGCCAGCCGCCGCGGGGTCAGGGATCTGCCGGTGATCCTGGGCATCGCCCTGGCCGCCTCGGGCATCACCGCCTTCGCGGCCTTCTGGGCTTACTACGCGAGCCCGACCGTCGGGCAGGCCTGGGACTTCCTGCTGCTGCTCGGCTCGATCCTGGTCGTGGCCTGGGTCTGGCGCCAGGGCGGCCTCGACCGCAAGCTGCTGGCGCCGCTTGCCATCCCGCTGGCGCTCTGGGTGCTCGGCAGCTGCTTCGTCGTCTTTCTCGGCTTCCTGCACGGGGGGGTCGACCACGCGATCCCGATGTCGGCGCTGCGCTTCTCCGGGCAGCTCCCCTCCGACAATGACATCCCCCGCTACTTCACGGAATGGTTCGCTACCCACGGGCACGCGAACCCGCCGCCGCTGTACCCCCCGGACTGGCTGATGAGCGACCGGCCGCCGCTGCAGGTCGGCTACGCGCTCGCCCAGCGCGGCTTCTTCCACACCGAACGGGAACTGCACTACGAGATCCTCTGTGTGGTCGTCCAGAGCCTCTGGATCGTCGGCATGTGGGCGGTCCTCCTTGCCGCCCGGCTGCGGGCGCGGACGCGCGCCCTGGCGATGTTCGCGGCGATGGTCAGCGACGTCGCCATCCTGCACGGCTTCTTCGTCTGGCCGAAGCTGATCGCCGCCGCCTTCCTGCTGGCGGCGCTGGCGATCGTGATCTCGCCGGCCTGGACTCGCAGCCGTCACGACGTTCGCGTGGCGGCGCTGATCGGGGCCCTGCTGGCGCTGTCAATGCTTTCGCACGGCTCCAGCATCTTTGGAGTGATCCCGCTGGTTCTGCTGGCGGCCTACCGTGGCCTGCCGAGCTGGCGCTGGGTGGGAGTCGCCGCCATCGCCGGCCTGGCGCTGATGGTGCCCTGGACCGCCTACCAGCATTACGCCGACCCCCCCGGCAACCGCCTGCTCAAGTGGCAGCTGGGCGGCGACTTCGAACTCGACTCGAAGGGGACGCTGGAAGCGATCGAGGACGGCTACGACGAAGCCGGCCTCGATCGGACGATCCAGTACAAGTCGGAAAACTTCGGCGAAATGGTCGGCTGGCCCAGGGCCAAGAACGAATTCGAATACGCCGTCGACAGCCTCGAAGCGGACAAGCCGGGCCTCGCCGCGGCGGCGGTGCGCGGTGCGCGCTTCTTCTCGCTGCTGCCCTTCCTCGGCATCCTCTTGATCGCCCCCTTCGCGATGCTCGCCGGGCGCCGCCGTGCCCGCAATGAGGAGGAGTGGCGCTTCGCCTTGATCTGCTTTGGCTTCTTTGCGATCGCCTGCGTCGCCTGGGGCCTGCTTCTCTTCGGCACCCCCGATTCGCGGGCGACGATCCACGTCGGCAGCCTCGCCGTGCCGCTGCTCGGCATGGTCGCCTGCGTCGCCGGTCTGCGCTCGGTGTTCCCGCGTCTGGCCGCCTGGGTGGTGGCCGTCAACGTCCTGATGGTCCTGGTGCTCTACGTGCCCTCGCTGACGCCGGAGCCCGGGTCGAGCTACTCGCCGATCACCGCTGTGCTGGTCGCGGCGAGCCTCGCCGGCTTCGCCCTGGTCAGCTTCGGTCGTCCGGCGCGAACGAAGCGACCTCCGCGCAGGGAATCTGCACCCCAAACGGCGCCGGTGCGGTAGCGATCCCGGCCAGGCCCTCGGGTTCGGTCCGGCACTTCGCCGCCGCGGTTTCGAGCGCGTCTTCCCAATAGGGAGCGCCGCGGTATCCGGGGGCGCTCATGTCGAACGAGGTGACGACCGCCAGCAGCAGCACCGCAACCGTCGCCGCCACCGGCCATGAGAAGCCGCTGCTCTCGCCGCGCCGGCGCCGAACCGTCCCGTCGATGAGGACGACCGCGGCGCTGATCACCAGCAGCGTCGGGACCAGCACGTAACGGCTGGCGGTGCCGCCGGAGGTGCCCGGCGACCAGAAGATGTTGGTGGCGACGTCGCGCTGGTAGACGGAGGCGAAGAACATCACGACTCCGGTCGGGATCGCCAGGGCAGCGAACCACGAGGCGCTCGGGAGCGAGCGCCGCAGGCCGACCGCGAGCCCGACCAGGACGGCGATGCCGAGGACGATCAGGAACAGCCAGCCGTGATCGGCCCAGAGGTTGCCGCCGAGGCGCTGGCCGAAGACCCCGCCGTCGACGACCCGCTGCATGAAGCCGGTCCAGATGTCCGAGGTCCACTGCGATTCGCCCTGCGGTTGGCCGAGCACGACCGGCACCTGCGCCGCGGCGCCGACGGCGAAGGAGCCGAGGAGGACGGTGTCGCGGCGGTCGCGGATCGCCAGCGCCCGCAGGGCGGCGATGGGGAGGAAGAACCAGACCCCCGGCGTGCTCAGCCCGGTCAGCAGCAGGAAGGCTCCGGCCAGGCAGGCGCCCCACATCGTCCGCGGCCGCAGGAAGAGCAGCCAGAAGCTGGCCACCAGCATGTACCAGGGGGCGTAGGCGGCGGAGTCGAGCGTCTCCTGCCCGGCGGTCGCCGCGAGCACGGTGGCCAGTGCCAGCCCACCGCGCAGGTATGGGTTGCGCACGTGTCCCTCGCTCGCCTGCCAGACGGCGAGGCCGGACAGCGCCGCGACCAGCGCCGAGACGATCGAGAGCGCCGCCGGCGCGTACTCGAGCGGAACCAGCGTCGCTAGCTCGGCGATCAGCCGCGGCGCCACGACCAGGTATCCGGCATAGGGCGAGAAGACGGCGTGGAAGAAGTCCTGAGTCAATGCCGCCTGCAGGTAGATCGGGCCGTCCTCGGCCCAGACCGTGGTGAGCGCGGCCGACCAGCCGAGCCGGAGCAGGGCGAGGACGACGCCCAGCGTAAGCAGGGCTACGATCACGACCGCGGCTTCAACCCGAGTCAGCCGTCGTGGCTGCAGGCGCGGCGGCGCCGGGAACAGCGAACGGTCGAGGTGGTCCCGCAGTTGGCCCAGCCGAGTGGTGGTGCTCATCTCGTGCCCTGGCATCCGGCGGCACGATAGAGGCGCCCGCGGCTGGGAGGGACTAACCGCGCCGGTGCCGCCGCAGCGCCAGCGCCTGCCGCGCCGTGATCTCGAGCAGCTTCGACTCGTCGATCGGGCGCCGGTCGAGGCCACGGCCGTCGCGCCAGCCGCGCAGACGGCCGCGCGCTCCCGCCGCCGTGCGGTCCAGCAGCAGTTGGCCGGCGCAGACCGCTCCCTCCGTAGCCAGCACCCGGGCGGCGTCACGCGGCCGCGACATCACCCCGTAGCGGCGCAGCATGTAGCCGCGGCTCCAGCCGGTACGGGCGAACTTCTGGCCGCTCTTGGCGCCGAGGCTGGCCGAGTAGGCGTGCAGCGCCGTCGCCCCGACGGCCAACCGGCAGCGGGCGCCGGCGGCGGCCAGCCGCAGCGCCAGGTCGAGGTCCTCGTAGTAGAGGAAGATCCGCTCGTCGAAGCCGCCCACGGCCTCGAAGGCGGCGCGGTCGTAGAGGGCGGCGCCACCGGTCGGGCCGAGCGGGTCGGCGGCGCCGGCCGCCGCCGCGAGCGGCTCGCCGTGCAGGTGGTCGAAGCCCATCAGGGTACGGTCGGCGACGACCCCGGCGGAATCGATCAACCCCGGCGAGCGTTCCTGCAGCAGCACCCCGGCGACCGCCTGCACCCCCTCGGCGGCGGTGTCAAGCAGCGCCTCGACGAAGCGCGGCTCGCACTCGACGTCGTTGTTGAGCAGAATCAGCGGATCGGCGCGATGCTCGCGCACGGCGTGGTTGAGAGCGGGGCCGAAGCCGAGGTTGCGCTCCAGCGCCAGCACCGCCACCTCCGGGAACTCCTCGCGCAGCAGTGCCGGCGAATCGTCGGCGGAGCCGTTGTCGACGACGACGACATCGACCGGCCGGCTCTGCTCGCGCAGGCTGCGCAGCGCCCGCCCGATGTGCTCGGCTCCGTTGTAGTTCGGTATGTAGACGGCGGGTCGCATGACTCTCTCTAATGGGGAGGAGCTTCTTCGATTTCGACGATGAGCCCTCGCACCAGCTCTGCCGCCTGCGCGACATCAGCGATCGGAAAGTTCTCCTCGGTTGCAAGCTTGGCGAAGGTCTCCCGCCAACGGGGGAAGACGACCAGCTCCGGCGGCCACTCATGGGTGGCGCGCCCGGCAAAAATCGCGATGCACGCTTCGCGGACTCGCTCGAGATCGCCCTGTTCGAGGAGATCGCGGGCCAGGAGCAGATCGATGAGGTCGTGCACTCGCTGGTTTTCTCTTCCGTCCATAGGAGGCTCGGTACATGCGTGGAGCTTCTGGGCGATGAGATAGGGGAGGCTGACCACCTTGATCCGGCCCGGGCTGGGTAGACCGAACTGGCCGATGTCAAAAGCCTCGACCTCATCGACATCGAGGACTGCCTCCGCTTCTGCCGGCGCCACCTCCAGCTGCACCTGGCCCCATCTCCTGCCCTTGAAATCAATCGCCACGTCTACCCGAAAAGCCCCCGCGCCAGGTATATCCGCCGGCTCGGAGCGGGAGAAGCTGAGTTCGTCGATATCCCCGGCCAGGGCATCGTCGAGGGCGTCTAGCCATTCGCCAAACTGACCGCGGAAGACGGTGTCCAGGTCTTTGGTCGTTCGCGCTCGAAGGTTTAGTCGCAGCTCCATCGAGACGCCACCCTTCACAAGGAAGAGCGGCCCCCCGTCGTCGGTTTGCGCGCGCTCCAAGGCAAGGGTGACGAGCATGAAGGAGATCGCGCGGGTAACTCTGCCAACGACCTGATCGGTGGAGTCGGCGTAGTCCCGCACCCAGTCGCGCAGCACCCGGACGTTGTGAGGCGCTTTCTGCTTCGGGAAGGTCATCTTTTTCCAGCTCGCCCCAACTGCTCGTTGAAGAGCATCAGGTCGGCTCCCCGAAGCAGTCCTCGCCCGCGGGCGGTCTCAACTGCCTGACCGAGAAGATCGCCGCGCAGATGGGTCGCGATTCCGTCGAGAATCGCCCGGATTGGCGTTACGACGGCGATGCCCTCATGTCGCGTGACCTCCTCCGCCTCGAGGTCGCGATGATGGATCAGGTAGGGCTGCGGCACGTCTCGGGTAATTCGGTAGGCCCGTGGCACGGTGACATGGATCTTCGCCGGATTGACGTCGCAGAGCTTGTGCAGGTCGAGGGCAGTCTCGTGCGAGAGCACTCCCTGCCCTCGTGGCCAGAGCGTCGCCTCCATCAGTTGCTCCAGCCCAGTCGAAGCGATCACTGGCATTCGGTAGATGCCATGAGCAACGCGCTCGATGGTTCCGCGCCTCGCCATCTCGACCAAACGGTGGGGGTCGACGCCGTGCTGCTCGGCATCTTGCGCGGTGACGTAGCCGTACTGATCGACGGCTATCTCGGCAAGGGTGTTGTAGACGCGTCCTGGCATAATATGTATGGCAGAAAAAGTGGCTTTTCGCCACCTTTCTTGCGTCAACTTAGCACGATCGTAGAAAAGGTGGCCTTTTGCACCCTTTTCTACGAACCGCATTAATGACGGCGCCGGATCCCGCAATCGCCCCCGCTCAGTAGGGTTGCAGCCTCGCATGGAGCCACTGAAGGGACTGATCCTCTCGGGCGGCGCCGGAACCCGGCTGCGCCCGATTACCCACACCTCGGCGAAGCAGCTGGTGCCCGTCGCCAACAAGCCCGTGCTCTTTTACGGCATCGAGGCGCTGGTCGACGCCGGGGTGAAGGAGATCGGGATCATCATCGCCCCCGAGACCGGCGAGGAGATCCGCAAGGCCGCCGGCGACGGTTCGGCTTTCGGGGCGGAGATCACCTACATCGTCCAGGACAAGCCCGCCGGCCTCGCCCACGCGGTGCTGACTGCCGAGGAGTTCATCGGCGACGCGCCCTTCGTCATGTACCTCGGCGACAACCTCCTCCGCGACGGCCTGCGCGGCCTCGTCGCCACCTTCCGCGCCGACGAGCCGCACGCGCTGATCCTGCTCACCCCGGTCGACGACCCGCAGTCCTACGGCGTCGCCGAGCTCGACGGGGAGCGGATCGTGCGGCTGATCGAGAAGCCCAAAGACCCGCCCTCGAACCTGGCGCTGGTCGGCGTCTACCTGTTCACGCCGGCGATCTTCGCGGCCGCCCGCGGCCTCGAGCCCTCCTGGCGCGGTGAGTACGAGATCACCGAGGCGATCCAGGCGCTGATCGACGACGGCCACAAGGTCCAGTCCGAGGTCGTGCGCGGCTGGTGGAAGGACACCGGCCAGCTCGCCGACATGCTTGAGGCCAACCGGCTCGTGCTCGAGGAGCTAGAGACGCGGCTGGAGGGTGAAATCGACGACGACTCCCGGGTCGAGGGCCGCGTCGTCCTCGAGGCGGGTGCCTCGCTGACCCGCTCGGTCGTCCGCGGTCCCGCCGTGATCGGCGCCGGCGCCTGCATCGAGGACGCCTACATCGGCCCCTACACCTCGATCGGCGCGGGCGTCCATGTGCGCCGCTCCGAGGTCGAGCACTCGATCGTGCTCGCCGACTCGGTGGTCGAGGATCTCGAAACGCGGATGGAGGCGAGCCTGCTCGGCCGCAACGTCAAGTTGACCCGCAGCCACGGCATGCCGAAAACCCTGCGGCTGCTGGTCGGCGACAACTGCGAGATCGAAATCGTCTGAGCAAGCCCTCGGCTCTTGTCTAGCTGTTATTCTGGCCATATGGCTAAACAAGTGACCGCCACTGACGCGAAGGCAACGATCCTGCGGCTTCTCGACGATGCCGCCGCCGGCGAGGAAATCGAGATCACCAGGCACGGTCGTCCAGTCGCGCGGCTCGTGCCGCCGTCTGGGGCACGATCGTTGAAGGGGTCGTTCGAGGGAGTGGCGATGACCACGGTTGACGAGGAGGAGCTTTTCTCCACCGGTCAGCCTTGGAACGCGTCGTGAGCCGTGAGCGCGCTTCTGCTCGACACCCACGTGGTTCACTGGTGGTCGGCTGAGCCGGAGCGGGTCAGCGCACCGGCGCGCGCGGCCCTCGATCAAGCGGACGAGCTCGCCGTGGCGGCGATCTCCTGGTACGAGCTGGCCTGGCTGGCCAGACATGAGCGGATCGCCGTCAACGTTCCGATCCGGACCTGGCTGCAGGGCCTCGCGGCTCAGCTGCGGACGATCGGCGTAACCCCCGCGATCGCGGATACCGCCGTCGCCCTGCCCTCGTCGTTCCCCGGCGATCCCGCCGATCGGCTGATCTACGCGACGGCCATCGAGCACGGCCTGGAGCTGGTCAGCAAGGATCGGGCGATCCGCGATCACGAGCACCCCCGGTCAGTGGTGGTCTGGTAGTCCCAATGTCATGCGCAGCCCCGGCGCAACGGTGGCTCCGCCGGATGACTAGCCTGTTGCGGCTCGTGCAAGACCTCGAAGTGAACTCATCTAGATGAAGCTCCTTGTCACCGGCGCCGGCGGGATGCTGGGCCGCGACGTGATGCTCGCCGCCGGCAACGCCGGCCATGACGTGGTCGGCTTCGGCCGCACCGAGCTCGACGTCACCGATCCCGCCACCCTGGCGAAGAAGTTCGACCTGGAGCGCCCCGACGTCGTCATCAACTGCGCCGCCTGGACCGACGTCGACGGCGCCGAGGCCGCCGAGCAGGCGGCCTTCGCGGTCAACGGCACCGGCGCCGGCAATGTCGCCGCCGCGGCGGCCGCGGTTGGCGCCAGCGTCGTCTACGTCTCCAGCGACTACGTCTTCGACGGCGCCAAGGGCGCGCCATACGTGGAAAGCGACCAGCCGGCACCGCTCTCGGCCTACGGCCGCACCAAGCTGGCCGGCGAGGAGGCGACCGTGGCCGCCAACAAGCGCCACTTCGTCGTCCGCTCGGCCTGGCTGTTCGGGATCGGCGGCCCCAACTTCGTCGAGACGATGCTGCGCCTCGCCGGCAGCGGCAACGAGGTCCTCGTGGTCCGCGACCAGGTCGGCTCGCCGACCTACACCTGGCACCTGGCCTACGGGATTGTCCGCTTGATCGAGGGACTCGAGTTCGGCATCCACCACATGGCCGCCTCCGGGCAGTGCTCCTGGTACGACTTCGCGCGCGAGATCTTCGAGCAGGCCAAGCTGGAGTGCAAAGTGCTCTCGATCACGACCGAGGAATTTGGCCGGCCGGCACCGCGGCCGCCTTTCTCGGCCCTGACCAGCCAGCGCGAACACGCGATCCGGCTGCCCTCCTGGCAGGACGGGCTGGCCGGCTATCTCGCCCAACGACAAGCGGAGAGGGAGGCAGCATGAGACTCCTCGTCACCGGCGCCGCCGGTTTCATCGGATCGACCTACGTGCGGCTGGCCGGCCAAGAGCACGACGTCGTCGTGCTCGACAAGCTCACCTACGCCGGCCGGCGCGAGAACCTGCCCGAGGGCACCGAGCTCGTCGTCGGCGGCATCGAGGACCCGGCGATCGTGCGCGAGGCGATGCGGGGCGCCGACGCGGTCGTCAACTTCGCCGCCGAGTCGCACGTCGACCGTTCGATCGACGACCAGGACGCCTTCGCCCGCACCCACGTGATCGGCACCGGCACCCTGCTCGATGCCGCCCGCGAGCTCGGCGTCGAGCGCTACCTGCAGGTCTCCACCGACGAGGTCTACGGCTCGATCGAGTCCGGCTCCTTCACCGAGACCTCGCCGCTGGATCCCTCCTCGCCGTACTCGGCGACCAAGGCGGCCGGCGATCTGCTGGTCACCGCCCACGTCCACACCTACGGCATCGACGCCTCGATCGTGCGCGGCTCCAACAACTACGGCCCGCGCCAGTACCCGGAGAAGCTGATCCCGCTGATCACGCTGAACGCCCTGCACGGCGACTCGCTGCCGGTCTACGGCGACGGCAAGCAGGTCCGCAACTGGCTCTACGTCGAGGACTTCTGCCGCGGCATCCACACGGTGCTGGCGCGCGGCCGCGCCGGCGAGGCCTACAACGTCGGCGGCCCCGACGAGTGCGAGAACATCGAGGTGATCAAACGGGTGATCGAGCTGACCGGCAAGGACGAGTCGCTGATCGAGTACGTCGCCGATCGCCTCGGACACGACCGGCGCTACTCGCTCTCCTCCGACAAGCTCAAGGAGGAGCTTGGCTGGGAGGCCCAGGTCCACTTCGCCGAGGGGCTGGAGAAGACCGTCGCCTGGTACCGCGACAACGAGGACTGGTGGGGGCCGATCCGCTCCGGCGAGTACCGCGCGTACTACGAAAAGCAGTACGGCAAGGCGCTGAGCGGCTGATGCCGGAGGCGCTGCCGACCAAGCTCGACGGCGTGGTGCTGCTGGAGCCGACCGTCCACGGCGACTCGCGCGGTTTCATGGTCGAGACCTACCGCACGGGCAGCTGGGCGGAGCTGGGGATCGCGGTCGAGTTCGTCCAGCACAACCACTCGCGCTCCTCCAAGGGCACTCTGCGCGGCATCCACTTTCAGACCGAGCCCGGCCAGGCGAAGCTGGTCCGCTGCCCGCGCGGCTCGATCCTCGACGTCGCCGTCGACCTCCGCCGCGGCTCGGCCACCTACGGCCAGTGGGAGGCTCACGTTCTCGACGACGAGAAGCACCGCCAGCTCTTCGTCCCGGTCGGCTTCGGCCATGGCTTCGCCGTGCTCAGCGAGGTTGCCGACGTCACCTACCTGCTCTCCAGCGACTACGACCCGCTGACCGAGGCCGGCATCGCCTGGGACGACCCCGACGTCGGAGTCGACTGGCAGGTCTCCGAGCCACTGCTCTCCGAGCGCGACAAATCAGCCCCCCGCCTCTCGGAAGTAGCCGAGACCCTCCCCTTCTAGCCCCCTCGCATGCTGTAGACAATTCTCCCCGCATACCGAGGAAAAGTGCCTACAGCATCGTTTTGGTTGCGGTGCGGAAGAGGCTGATGGCGAGTTTCGCGACGACCCCGGTGTAGACGGCCGCGTTGAGCAGGGGGTTGTGCTCGGGGGCGTCGAAGCGGCGGTAGAAACGGGCCATGCCGCGGTGGAAGGCGACCTCCTGTTTGGGCCGCCGCCGGGCGCCGCTGGAGGCGCCCTTGACGTGCAGCGCCACGCCGGCGGGCTCGTAGAAGACCTTCCAGCCGGCGTCCCAGAAGCGGCGGCACCAGTCGAGGTCCTCCATGTAGAGCCAGTAGCCCTCGTCAAGCAGGCCGACCTCGCGCACCGCCTCCGCCCGGCAGAGCATGAAGGCCCCGTTCACCGCGTCCACCTCGCCCGGCTCGTCGTCGCCGAGGTGCGTGGCCCGGTACTGGCTCAGCGTCCCGGAAGCCTCCCCCGAGCGGCCGATGCCGGTGAAGTGGGCGAGGGCGCTGAGCGGGGTCGGGAAGGAGCGCTTGCAGGCGTGGTCGAGCTCGCCCGACTCGAGCACCAGCTTGACCCCGACCATGCCGATACGCGCATCCGAACGCAGCCGCGCCAGCGCCGCGTCCAGCGTGCCGGCGTAGACCTCGGTGTCGGGATTGAGCAGCAGCACCGCGTCCGCCTCGCTCTCGCGCAGGACCAGGTTGTTGGCGGCCGAGAAGCCGATGTTGCCGCGCCGCAGCAGCCGTACCTCGGGGAACTCGCGCTCGACCATCTCCGGCGTCGCGTCGGGGCTGCCGCTGTCGACCACGGTGACTCGCGTCTCGCCGCCGGCGGGGTGCGCGCGCAGCGAGGCCAGGCAGCGCCGCAGCAGGTCTTCGGCGCCGTGGCTGACGATCACGACCTCGAGGTCGACGTGGGAGCCCATCGGCCGGGCGCTAGGTGGCGCTGTCGCCGCGGAGGACCGCGCCCGGAGTGCGCAGGAGGATCGCCAGGTCGCCCGTGATCGAGAGGTTGTCGAGGTAGTCGCGCTCCATCGCCAACCGCTCCTCGAAGGTCAGGTCGCTGCGGCCGTAGACCTGCATCGGCCCGGTCATCCCCGGCTTGACCGCGAGCCGGAGCCGCTGGCGCTCGTCGTATAGGGCGACCACCGCCTCCTCCTCCGGCCGCGGCCCGACCAGGGACATCTCGCCCTTGAGGACGTTGACGAACTGGGGGATCTCGTCGAGGCTGAAGCGCCGCAGCGTTCGCCCAACCGGCGTCACCCGCGGATCGTTGGCGATCTTGAAGGCGGGCTCCTCGAGCTTGCCCAGGTCGACGAGGTCGCCGAGCCGCTCCTCGGCGTCGGCGACCATCGTGCGGAACTTCAGCACCGTGAACGGCTCGCCTTCGACGCCGGCGCGCCGCTGGCGGAACAGGATCGGCCGACCGGAGTCGACCAGGATCGCGAGCGCGATCAGGAGCGCCAGCGGCGACAGCAGCATCAGCAGCAGCGCCGAGACGACCACGTCGACGGCACGCTTCATCGCCAGCGTCGAGCGCGGCGGGTCGGAGAAGCGGAAGTCGAGCACCGGCAGCTCGGCCAGGCGGTTGAGCTCGATGCCGGGCCCCAGCAGGCCGAAGTGCTGGGGCAGGAAGGTCAGCCCCAGCCCGACCTCCTTGCACTCCTCGATCAGCCGCTCCGCGGCCGGCTCGCTCATCTCCTGCTCGGTGACGATCACCCGCTCGACGTCGTGCTCGGCGGCGATTCGCGAAATCTCACCGACCGGCCCCAGCCAGGGCAGCCCCTCCGGCGTCGGCCCCCTGTCCTCGTATCCGAGGGAGAGGTAGCCGACCAGGTTCAGGCGGGCCTCAGGGTGAGTGGCGACTCGGCGGGCGACGACGCCGATCGCCTCGGGCCGGCCCAGCACGACGCCGGCGGCGAAGCCGGTCAGGCGGTGCCAGCAGAAGCGCAGCGCCCCCCGCGCGGCGAAGCTGCCGAGGAAGGCGACGATCCCGACCAGGATCGCGCTCTGCGGCGAGAGCGGACCGGTCGGGCCGAGGGCCAGCAGCCCATCGAGGGCGAGCGTCCCCAGGGCGCTGGCCGAGACCAGGCTGGAGATCTCGTCCAGGGTGCTGTGGCGGATCCGCCGGTGGTCGTTGTCGTAGAGGCCATGCAGCTTCAGGACCAGGATCCAGGCCGGGCTGAACATCACGGCCCAGAAGAGGACGGCGACGTCGGTCGTCGAGGTCGTCGCGGTGGCGACGCAGAGGGCGCCGATCAGGGCGAGCCAGTCGCCCGCCGCCAGCAGCCGGCGCAGCAGGGCGCCGCGCCGCCGCGACCCCTCCGGGCCGATCAGGCCCAGCCGGGCGGCGACGTCGGTTCGCGGCGGCTGCGGCAGGGTCGGCGCCGACCGCGGCGCGGACGCCTGACGCGGGGGCGCTTTTTGGGCGTGCCGGCTCATCTTTCGCTCATCCACAATTCCAGCCGGCCTGGAAGCAGGTCTCGAGCGGATTCAGCTGCTGGGCGCGATCGAGGTCCGTCCGCGCCTCCTGGAATTCGCCGGCTTCCTGCTCGATCTTCGAACGCAGGTAGTACAGCTGCCAGTTGCGGTCTTCCCGTTCGATCGCCTCGCTCAGCCGCGCCTTGGCGGTCCCGGAGTCGCCCTGCAGCTGGGCGAGCAGGCCGAGCTGCACGTAGGGAGAAGCGGCCCAGGGCTCGATCGAGCGGGCGGTGGAGGCGTGGCTGACGGCGGCGGTCAGGTTCCCGCCGGCGGCGGCGTGTTGGCTCGACTTCAGCTCGTGCTGGACCAGTAGCGGCCCGACCAGGGCGATCGCGCTGATCCAGGCCGCCACCAGGCCGGTCACGGCGAGGCCGTAGCGACGCTCGTCCCGCTTTCTCGCCGGCGCGGCGGCGGCGAGCTGCGCGCATCTCACACTCACCACGACACCCGCGGCGAGGAAAAAGACTGCCCCCAGGCCGGCGATCTCCCAGAACCAGTCGAAGCCGGTGCCGACCGCGAAGGCCAGCATCGCCGCCAGCAGCGCGGCGATCCGCTCGCGCTCGCCGTCCGCCGCCGCTCGCCAGGCGGCGAACCCGGTCCAAAGCAGGAGCCCGAACAGGCCGAGGACGATCGCGCCGCCGAGCAGGCCGAGCTCGCTGAAGGCCTCCAGGTAGAGCGAGTGGGCGTTGTGGACCGGTATCTGGATCGAGCGCAACTTCTCCCAGGAGAACTCGTAGGTGCCGGCGCCGTGGCCCAGCAACGGCTTTTCCTCGAAGGCGTCGACGGCGACCCGGTAGAAGTCGTGGCGGCCGGCGCCGGAGAGCTGGCCGAAGTGCTTCTCGGGGTTGTTGGGGAACTGCAGATCGGAATTGGAGAACTGGTGCCAGGCGCGTCCGCCGACCGCGATCGCGGCGCCGATCGCCAGCAGCGCCGCGGCGATAGCGAGGCGTTTCAGCAGGACCGGGCTCTGCGAGAGTCGCACCGCCCGGCCGGTCAACGCGCCCTCGCGCCTCTCGATCGAGCGCAGGCCGGCGAAGAGCAGCAGGGCCAGCGCCGTGCCGGCCAGCAGGATCAGCAGCACCGTGACGCCCTGGCCGACGGTTTCCTCGGTGAAATAGCTTTCCGCCAGGCTCCGCCGCGCCTGCACCGCGAGCACCGCCGGCAGCGCCCCGAGGGCGCCGATCGCCAGCGTCGCCAGCATCCAGAGCCGGTCGCGCGAGAGCGCCAGCAGGCAGCCCGCGGCGATCAGCAGCGACAGCAGCCCGCCGCGCGAGTAGGTGAAGTAGAGGGCCAGCAGGACGGCGGGCATCGCCGCCACCGAGAGCCAGCGCGCGGTCGCCCAGCTGGAGCGGCGGCTGGTCCAGAGCAGCATCGCGACGGCGATCCCGAACATCGCCCCGTTTGCGTTCCAGTAACCGAGGGGATAACGGAGCCGTGGTCCGGCGCCAAACGCGTTGTCGACGCTCAGCACATGGGGCAGGAGCCGGCTCGCCAGGCCGAGGAGAGCGACAAGCGTGACCGCGATTGCCAGCCCTTCAGCGAAACGTTGGCGCCTTTCGTCGGTTTGGGCGATCAGGAAGGCGGCAAGGAAGAACCCCAAGTAGACCAAGACGCGGTCCGCCTCGATCACGCTCAGCTCCATCGACCCCGACCAGAGGGATGAAAGTGCAGACAAAAGCGCCAGACCGCAGAGCAGTCCCGCGCCCCAGTAAAAGGGCCGGCCGAACGCCGCGCGCGTCGCGGTTCCCAGCGCCAGCAGGGCCACCACCAGCAGCCAGACGCCGAGCCCGGCAATGTGGCGAGCAGAGAGGCCGAAGCCGCCGCCGGCCAGGGCCAGGCCGACGATCAGGACGCCCGGAGCTATCAACGCCGCGCTTTGGTCTAACCTTGCGCGCCATGAATCGGACCCGCCACCTTTCGGCCCCGCGCTCGGGCCGCTCAGCTCTCGTGCTCTTGTCAGTGCTTGCTTTGCTGGCATTGGTCTGTGTTGTACCGATGGCTCAGGCCGAAGACAGCGCCGGGATCGAATATCGGGACGCTCCCCCGAGCGCTACCGGGACCCAGATTCCGACTCACTCCGGACCGCCGGCCACGACCTCCAACAAGACCGGCGGCGCCCAGGCGCCGGGCGGTTCGACGAACTCGAATGGGGAATCAACGGAAGGCAACTCCGGGGCAGGCGGTGGGGCCGGCACCAACGGCGGCGGCGGCCAGGGTAACTCAGGCAGCGGTCAGGGCGGCTCGGGCAACGGCCAGGGTAACTCAGGCGGCAGTCCTGGGGCCTCGAATCTGTCGAATGCACAGTCGGTCGGCAATCCCGCCGGCGCGGACAGCGGCGGCTCCTCGCCGCTGGTGCCGATCTTGATCGCGATCGCCGTAGTCATGGCAGCCGCGATCGCGGCCGTCGTGATCCGGCAGCGGCGCCAGCGCCGCGGCCCGGATGCGCATGTCTCGCCTGAGGCGAGCTAGCCGATGTCGATAGAGAGGAAGTCGACGATGAGGAATCTGCGTGCCTGGATAGCCGCCGTGGCCGTCTCCGTGGTGGCGCTAGGGGCATCCGCGGCCTCGGCCGAGGCGCTCCCGGCCAGCTTCTGGGGTGTCGTTCCGCAGGCCACTCCCACGCTCGAACAGTTCCAGCGGCTCAAGCGCGGCGGGGTCGACAGCATTCGCACCCCGATCGGGTGGAACGCCGTGCAGCCCGAATCCCACGGTGCCTTCAACTGGTCCGGCATCGACGACGTCGTCAAGGGCGCGACGACGGCCGGGATCGAGGTGTTGCCCTTCCTCTCCGGCGCTCCCAGCTGGGCCGTGGCGCACGATCCCCGCTTTGGCAGCCCGGTCACGCTGCCGGTCAAAACCGGGGCGCAGCGCAGCGGCTGGACCAACTTCGTCAAACAAGCGGTCCGGCGCTACGGGCCGAACGGCAGCTTCTGGGCTGAGAACCCGGGCGTGCCGAAACGGCCGATCCGCACCTGGCAGATCTGGAACGAGGAGAACTTCAAGTACTTCGTCGCCCGGCCCAACCCGGCCGACTACGGCAAGCTCGTCAATCTCTCCTACGCCGCGATCAAGGGCTCCGACCCGGCGGCCCAGATCGTTCTCGGCGGCATGTTCGCGACGCCGATCGAGGCGACCTTCAAGAAGCGGCCCCCCCAGGCCTATTTCGCCGCCGACTTCCTCAACCGGATGTACAAGTCGACGCCGGGGATCAAGTCGAAATTCAACGCCGTCGCCCTCCACCCCTACACCGGTCACTGGCAGAACCTGACCGAAAAAATCGAAGAAGTGCGTACGGCGCTGCGCGAGAACGGCGACGCCGGCAAGAAGCTCTGGCTAACCGAGCTCGGCTGGAGCTCCGGCCCGCCGCAGTCGGACGGCTCGAACTCGTTCGCGCAGGGCCCGGCGGGCCAGGCCAGGCAGCTGAAAGGCGCCTTCAAGCTGCTCGAACGGAACCAGCAGAAGTGGAAGCTCCAGCGGGTCTACTGGTTCTCGGTCGACGACGATCCCGGCGCCTGCAACTTCTGCGACGGCTCCGGCCTCTTCGCCAAAGGCTTCATCCCCAAGAGGTCCTGGTTCGCCTACGTCAAGTTCGCCGGCGGCACCCCGTAGCGGCTGCTGCGTAAGATCGGTGGGTTGACCACCGAGGCGAAACGAAGCACGAAGTCTGACCCGTTAGCACCGTTCAGCGCCCCTGTCCGGCGCTGGTTCGAGGCCTCCTTCGAGGCGCCGACGCCGGCCCAGGCGGGCGGCTGGGAGGCGATCGCCGGCGGCGCCAACGCGCTGATCTGCGCCCCCACCGGCTCCGGCAAGACGCTCGCCAGCTTCCTCTGGGGCATCGACAAGCTGGCCCGCTCGCCACAGCTGGGCAGCGGGGTCCGGCTCGTCTACGTCTCGCCCCTGAAGGCGCTCTCCTACGACATCGAGCGCAACCTGCGGGCGCCGCTGCGCGGGATCGGCGCCGACATCTCGGTCGGCCTGCGGACCGGCGACACGCCGCAGTCGGAGCGGCGGAAAATGCAGAAAACGCCGCCGGACATCCTCATCACCACCCCCGAGTCGCTTTACCTGATGCTCTCCTCCGGCGTCCGCGAGATCCTCGCCACGACCGAAGCGGTGATCGTCGACGAGATTCATGCCGTGGCGCAATCCAAGCGGGGGGCGCATTTGGCGTTGACGCTGGAGCGGTTGGATTCCTTGGTTCAGGGGTCCGGGAGGGGGGAGTCGGGGGAGGTCTCGCCGTCACGAACTGCGGGAGGTTCCGTCGAG
>DATBDU010000052.1:0-7527 GCA_036269775.1 Solirubrobacterales bacterium | reverse complement strand
ATCTCCTGGTTCAGCGGCACGTCCGGCGCCGGATCGGCGAAGGCGGTGAGGATCTCGCTGATCCCCTCCAGCGCCTCGACCGCCTTGCGCGCCGTCGTCTCCGGTCGCCGCACCGCCTCCACCGCGCGCTCTGCCAGCTGGATCGGCGCCGCTGCCACGTCGGCGATCCCGCGCGCGACCAGCTCGGTCGTGCTCGGTTCCTTCTGCGGCACCCACTCGTCTTCGACCGGCGCCGGCTCCGGTATCGGCTCGAGGTCGAACAGGACGGTGCCGATGTCGACGCCGGAGATGCCGTCGACCATCGCGTGATGGGTCTTGGTCAGGATCGCGAAGCGGTCGCGCTCCAGGCCCTGCGCCAGCCACAGCTCCCAGAGCGGCTTGGAGCGATCCAGCTGCTGGGAGAAGACCCGCCCGGCCAGCCGCTTCAGCTGCGCCTCGCCGCCCGGCTCGGGCAGCGCGGTGTGGCGTATGTGGTAGGTCAGGTTGAAGTTGACGTCGTCCGCCCAGAGCGGCCGCCCCGCCTCCAGCGGCGGCACCACCAGCTTCTGGCGGAAGCGCGGCACCTGGCTGAGGCGGCCGCGCACATGCTCGACAAGGTCGACGTACTTCGGCGGTGGGCCCTCGAAGATCAGGATCGCGCCGACGTGCATGTGGCTGTTCGAGCTCTCGTTGGTCAGGAACGAGGCGTCGACGGAGGTGAGGCGGTCGAGGTGGCGCCCTTCGGTGCTCATCCCGCAAGGCTAGCTTCGCCCGGCTTTCGAGGCCAGCCGGCCGCCGCGGCCGCAACCTCGCCACCGCTACCCTGCCTGTATGGCAGCTTCCGTCACCGCCGCTCCCAAGCGCGTCCTGCTCGCCGCCCCGCGCGGCTACTGCGCCGGCGTTGACCGCGCCGTGCAGACGGTCGAGCGCGCCCTCGAGCTGCACGGCGCCCCCGTCTACGTGCGCAAGGAGATCGTCCACAACAAGCACGTCGTCGAGGAGCTCGCCAAGCGCGGCGCGATCTTCGTCGAGCAGGAGACCGAGGTGCCGGAGGGCGAGATGGTCGTCTTCTCCGCCCACGGGGTGGCCCCGGCGGTCCACGACAACGCCGCCAGCCGCAACCTGCGCACGATCGACGCCACCTGTCCGTTGGTCACCAAGGTTCACGTCTCCGCCCGCCGCTTCGCCGCCGAGGGCTACACGATCGTGATGATCGGCCACGCCGGCCACGAGGAGGTCGAAGGCACCACCGGCGAGGCTCCCGGCAGCATCGTCCTGATCGAAACCGCCGACGAGGTCGAGTCGCTGCGGGTTCCCGACCCCGACAAGGTCGCCTTCATCACCCAGACCACGCTTTCGGTCGACGAGACGGCGGAGGTGATCGCCGCCCTGCGAGCCAAGTTCCCGGGAATCGTCAGCTCCAAGTCCGATGACATCTGTTACGCGACGACCAACCGCCAGATTGCCGTCAAGCAGCTGGCCCGCGAGTGCGACCTCGTCCTCGTGATCGGCTCCACCAACTCCTCCAACTCCAACCGCTTGGTCGAGGTGGCGCGCGAACACGGTGCCGCCTCGCACCTGATCGACAACCACAGCCAGGTGCGGGAGGAGTGGCTGGAGGGAGTCGAGACCGTTGGCATCACCTCCGGCGCCAGCGCCCCCGAGGAGCTGGTCGAGAGTCTGGTCGGCTTCTTCTGCGATCGCGGTGCCACCGACGTCTCCGAGCTGCGCACCGTCCACGAGGACGTCCGCTTCATGCTGCCGAAGGAGATTCGGCAGGAGCTCGCGGCTCGCGCTTAGTGCGGTTTGCGGTGAGCAAGGGGCGAACTCTTCTCTCTCCGCTCCTTGGTTGGGAGTGGGGGACAGGGAGCGGAGATTCGA
The DNA here is from genome assembly GCA_036269775.1 of Solirubrobacterales bacterium. Lineage (GTDB taxonomy): Bacteria > Actinomycetota > Thermoleophilia > Solirubrobacterales > 70-9 > VAYN01. The sequence goes on along the minus strand of DATBDU010000052.1, from coordinate 5,667 downwards.
GTGCGGACGTCTGGATTGACGTGCGACACGCGAGGAACCCCGAGAAGGAATTGGACTGGGCGGCGGTTCTTACGGTGAAGTGCTGTGGTCAGCGGCGCGCTGTGTATCTCTACGACAATGCCCACGGCCAGCCGGAGAGGCATCGCTACCACCGCGGGGTAAAGATGGAGGCGGAAGCGCTGTCGCCCCGGAGGCGGCTCGCCTTGATCTGCCCGCAGCGGTTGAGGAGATCAAAGCCAAATGGGAAGGTATGGTGGAGCGATGGGAGCCGTAGTAAAAGGCAATACCAAAGCGACTGAAATCATCTTCGATCGAGTGACCAAGGCGATCGAACTTGACGAGTACGACTACCCAAACGACGTTGTCTTCGTCGCGGCCGATCTGCCCGACTTCGGGATCGTGATGCGGGGGGCTTTGAAGAAAGAGCAACCGATCATCGTGGTTTTTCCCGACGGCTCGGAGCGACTGATCCCGGCGCCAGCCGCTCTGTCCTAAGTCGCGCTCGGCTGCTCAATCCGCGTAGCGGTGGTGCAGCATCAGGTCGTTGCCGTCGGGATCGGTGAAGAGCGCCATGTGGCAGACGCCGGTGTCGAGGGTCTCGCCACCGAACTCGACGCCCTTGGCTTCCAGCTCGGCGCGCGCCACGGCGACGTCGTCGACGTGCAGCGCCGGATGGGCGTTCTTCTGCGGCGCGAACTCCATCCCCATTTTCGCCGGCTCCCAGATGCCAAAGCAGGTTTCGCCGACCCAGAACTCGTAATTGGCGTTGCCGTCCGGGCGTAGCCCGAGCGTCTCGACGTAGAACTCACGGGACCGGTCGGCGTCGGTGGACGGTATGCCGACGAAATCGAGCTTCGTGATCATGGCTGCTCTCCTTCTCTAGGGATGGCGGCGGGAAAACTGACGGACCAGATCCGCAGGCCCGGGGTAGGGCTCAGAGTAAGGGCGTGCGCCTCGTGGCGCGAATGCTCGGCCAGGGCATAGAGGGCGGGGTCGGTGACGGCGATCGTTGCGACCGACCGGCCGTCGAGCTCGACCGCGATCTCACCGGTGCCCTCGACCGTCGCGAAGGCGCCGCCGGCCGCGTACTCGACCGTCAGCTCCTTGCCGTCCTCACCCGCGATCCAGGGTCGCTCCCAGGAGCCGCCGGGGAAGAGCTCGGGGGTGGGGGCCATGACCCAGGCACCGGGAGCGTCGCTGGGGCGCAGCGGCGCCATCGGCTCGGGCAGCGGCTGCAGGGCGTCGATCTCGCGCAGCTCTTCCTGGATAGCGATCTCGGTCGCCAGATATTCGCCCTCGCCGAAGTGGACCCAGGAGAGCGCGCCGCCGAGGCTCCAGAGGAAGAGGCTGGGCCAGCCCTCACAGCCGTAGGCGCTCCAGAGGTCGTGCTCGGCGTCGATCGCGACCGGGAACTCGACCCCGAGTGCGGCGAGGCCAGTGGCGACCGTGCCCGCGTCGGCGCCGAAGGGGAAGCGAGGGGACTGGACACCGATCACGCTGAGGCCCGCCTCGCGGTAGCGGCGCGACCACTCGCCCAGGTAGGGCAGGGTTCGCACGCTGTTGAGTTGAGCGAAGTCGAGGAAGTGGACCAGGGCGGGACCGGCGGCGGTCAGGGCGGGCATCGACTCCGGCTCCGTGCCGATCCAGGAGAGGCCCTCCGGTAGATCGGGAGCGGCGATGTTGTCGCGTCCGGGGAGCACCCCCGGACGTTATCCTGGGCTGCCTTGGCTGAGCTTGGCGCCTTTCTGCTGCCGGCAGTGCCGCTCCTGGCGCTCCTCGCCTGCCTGCTCTGCGGCCGCTATCCGGGCTGCGAGGCGATCGTCCGCCTCTCCGAGCGGATCGCTTCCACGGAGCACCCGAGGCGGGTTGCCGCGGACCGGCCGCGCCGGCCGAAGGCTCCGCGCTCCTTCGCCCCCGGCGGCGGCCTCCTGATCGCCCTCGGAATCGCCCAGCGCCCGCCGCCCCTCACGGCGTAATCCCTCACGCAGAGCGGTCCGGGTCCTTTGACACGGAATGCGTAGCAAAGGAACCGCGCGCGGCCGCCGACGAACGCGTGCGCGGGTCAACCCTGCGCCTGAGCGAAGGAGCGAAAGATGAATGCGAAAGCTGCCCGAGTACTGGCTGGAATCGTCGTGATCGTCGTCGCGATCGTGCTACTGGTCGTGCTCAAGAAGGACGACAGCAGTGGTGAAAGCGACAGCGCCAGTGGCACCGTGCCGACGATCGTCGTCAAGAACGGCAAGCCCGTCGGCGGGATCAGGGATCTCAGCTACAAGAAGGGCGACCAGATCCACTTCAAGGTGCAGTCCGACGTCGCCGACGAGGTCCACGTCCACGGCTATGACCTGATGAAGGACGTCAAGGCTGGAGGCACGATCGCCTTCGACTTCCCAGCGACGATCGAAGGCGTCTTCGAGGCTGAGCTGGAGGGTCGCAAAGAGCAGATCATCGAGCTGCGGGTCAACCCGTGAGCTGGCTGCCGTTTGCGCACGCGCTGGTCGCCCGGCAGGACCTGCCGATCCCGGCCTGGCTCTTTGCCTGGGGGGCCTCGATCGTCCTAATCGCCTCCTTCTTCGCGCTCTCGGTCGCCTGGCGCAAGCCCCGTTTCGAGGAGGCGCACTGGCGCCCCCTCGGAGCGGGGCTTGCGCGCCTCCTGCTCAGCCGCCCGGTACAGGTCCTCTGCGGGCTGCTCGGCGTCTTCCTGCTTGGCGTCGCCGTCTACTCCGGCCTGCGCGGTAGCGAAGCGCCGGATCGCAACTTCGCCCTGACCTTCCTCTTCGTCACCACCTGGCTCGGCTTCCCGTTCTTCTCCGCCCTGTTCGGCGACATCTTTCGGCCGGTCAATCCCTGGCGCGCAATCGGCCGGACCTTCGGCGCGGGCTTTCGGGCGATCGCCGGGCAGCGCCCGGCCCACCTCTCCTACCCCGAGAAGCTGGGGCGCTGGCCGGCCGCGATCGGCCTGCTCGCCGTCGTCTGGTTGGAGATCGTCTACGGCTCCAGCGGCGGCGTCGCCGTTGGCCTGGCGCCCAGCGCGGCCGCCACCGCCGCGCTCGTCTACAGCGGCTACACCCTGGCGATGATGGCCCTCTTCGGGGTTGAGGAGTGGTGCGAACGGGGGGAGATCTTCTCCGTCTACTTCGGGATGTTCTCCCAGCTGGGCTGCTTCGGGGTCGAGGACGGCAGGCTCGGGCGCCGTCGGCCACTCGCGGCCGCCACGCACTGGGCGACGCTGCCCGGCTCGGCGGCGGTCGTGATCGCCTCGATCGCCTCGACCAGCTTTGACGGCGGCCAGGAGGGGGCGTTCAAATCGGCAATCGAAAGCGTCTTTAACTGGTTTGTCGACCGCGGCGTCGGCCTGACCGCCTCGCTGCGGCTCACCGACACGATCTTCATCCTTCTCTGCTTCGCCGGTGTCGCCCTCGTCTACCTGCTCGGCGTGCGCGGCATGCGGACGATCCGCGGGGCGCCGCCGCTGGCGACGCTCCGCATTGGCTTCGCCCACACCCTGATCCCAATCGCCCTCGCCTACCTCGTCGCCCACTACTTCAGCCTTTTCGTTTTCCAGGAGCAGGCCCAGTTCACCTACCTGCTCTCCGACCCGCTCGGCACGGCCAGCACCGACCTCTTCGGCACCGCCTCCGGCGGCATCGATTTCCGGCTGCTCAGCGCCAACGCCATCTGGTACGTCCAGGTCGGCGCCCTCGTCGTCGGCCACGTGCTCGGCCTGACCCTGGCCCACGACCGCGCCCTCGTCTTCTGGCCCGATTACCGCCGGGCGGCTCGCTCCCAGTACTGGATGCTGGCTGTGATGGTCGCTTTCACGTGCTTCGGCCTCTACCTGCTCTCCTACAGCAACCAGTGACCCTGCCGCTGGCCCACCTCGGCCACTACCTCTGGATCCTGTATCTGCTGCCGGTCCTCTTCGTCGTGATCGGCATCGTCAAAACGACGCTCTCCGAAAAGCGCCGCGGCGAGGAGGACGACTCGGACGAGGACTAGAGGATCTCGGCGAGGCGCCGCTCGAGCGCGGCGGAGATCTCGTCGCGGACCGGGCCCGCGGCCAACCGTTCGACCAGCGACTCGAGGAAGCCTTCGATGATCAGCGTCTTCGCCGCCGCCGGGTCGAGCCCGCGCGAGGTCAGGTAGAAGAGCTGGTCCTTGTCGATCTGGGCGATCGCCGCGGCATGGGTGCAGCGGACGTCGTCGGCGAGGATCTCGAGGCCGGGGATCGCGTCGGCGTGGGCCTCGGTCGAGAGCAGCAGGTTGCGGCTCTCCTGGAAGGCGTCGGTCTGCTGGGCGCCGGGATCGACCTTGATCATCCCGCGCCAGACCGCGGTCGAGCCGGCGGCGAGGACGCCGCGGAAGGCAAGGTCGGAGTTGGTGTTCGGCGCCGCGTGCTCCTGGGTGGTGTCGTAGTCGAGGTGCTGCCCGGGGCCGCCGGCGTAGCCGCCGGTGACGCGGGCCTCGGAGCCCGGACCGGCCAGCTTGGTCTCCATCCGCACCTTGCCGCGGCCGGAGCCGAAGCCGAGCGCCGCCCAGTCGAGGCGGGCGTCGCGCTCGACCTGCGCGCGCTGGGTGGCGAAGATCCAGGCCTTCTCGGAGATGTCCTGGGTGTTGACGTAGCGCAGGGTGGCGGCCTGGCCGACGCTCAGCTCGACCACCGAGTTGAGCAGCCCGTCGACCTCGTCGCTGGGTGAGGACCAGTGCTCCCAGACCTCCGCTTCGGCACCCTCCTCGAGCACGATCAGGGTGCGCCAGCCGATCGCGGCGCCGTCGCGCTCGACCGGGACCTCGATCCGGATCGGCTCGGCGACCGTGACCCCGCGCGGCACATGGACCAGCACGCCGTCGCGCCAGCCCGCCTCGTTGCGGGCGACGAAGGGGTCCTCGACGGGAACCAGCGAGCCGAGGTGCTCTTGCAGCAAGTCCGGGTGGGAAGAGACGGCATCGGCGAGGGAGACCACCGTCGCGCCCTCGGCGCCGCTGACCTCGGCCTCGGCATCGGCCTGCTCGTAGGAGTCGATCTCCAGCTCCGAGAGGTCGGTGAATTCCCAGCCCTTCGACTTGTGATTGGGCAGCGGCAGGCTCTGCGCCAGAGAGGCGCCCTGCTGGCGCCTCTCTGAAAGCCAAGCCGGTTCGGTCGCGACCTCAGCCAATTGAACCCTCCATCTGCAGCTCGATCAGGCGGTTCAGCTCGACCGCGTATTCCATCGGCAGCTCGCGGGTGATCGGCTCGATGAACCCGTTCACGATCATCGCGGTCGCCTCGACCTCGGACAGCCCCCGGCTCATCAGGTAGAAGAGCTGGTCTTCGCCGACCTTCGAGACCGTAGCCTCGTGGCCCAGTGCGGCCGTCTCGTCCTCGACCTCGATGTAGGGGTACGTGTCGGAGCGACTCTCCTCGTCCAGGATCAGGGCGTCGCATCGCACGTTGGACCGAGCATGGTGGGCACCGGGTTCCACGCGAACGAGGCCCCGGTAGCCGGTCCGGCCGCCGTCCTTCGAGACCGACTTCGACGTGATCACGCTGGTCGTGTACGGGGCTGCGTGGATCGCCTTCCCGCCCGCGTCCGTATGCATCCCCTTGCCGGCGAACGCGACGGAGAGAACTTCGCCGCGGGCACCCTTGCCCAGCAGGTAGATCGACGGGTACTTCATGGTGACCTT
>DATBDU010000051.1:0-36748 GCA_036269775.1 Solirubrobacterales bacterium | reverse complement strand
CGCATGGACATGCGTATCGACACCCTCGGGCTGGAGACCTCGAAGAAGTTCTGGCACCACTACAACTTCCCGCCCTTCTCGGTCGGGGAGGCCGGCTTCATGCGCGGCCCGAAGCGTCGCGACATCGGTCACGGCGCGCTCGCCGAGCGTGCCCTAGTGGCGACGATCCCCAACGAAGAGGACTTTCCCTACGTGATCCGGGTCGTCTCGGAGACGCTCGAGTCCAACGGCTCCTCTTCGATGGGCTCCGTCTGCGCGTCCTCGATGGCCCTGCAGGCCGCGGGTGTCCCGGTCAGCGCTCCCGTCGCCGGAGTGGCGATGGGCCTGATCAAGGAGGGCGACGACTACATCGTCCTCACCGACATCGCCGGCGTCGAGGACCACCTCGGCGACATGGACTTCAAGGTCGCCGGCACCGCGGAGGGGATCACCGCCCTGCAGATGGACATCAAGATCACGGGGGTCACCTTCGAGATCCTCACCGATGCCCTCGAGCAGGCCAACAAGGGCCGCCAGTTCATCCTCGGCAAGATGGCCGAGGCGATCGACGGGCCGCGGGAGAAGCTCTCCCAGCACGCGCCGGCGATCGAGTCGATCAAGATCGATCCCGAGAAGATCGGGGCGGTCATCGGCAAAGGCGGCGAAACGATCCGCGCCCTCTGCGAGGAGTTCGAGGCGGAGATCGACGTCGAGGACGACGGCACGGTGCGGATCTACGCGCCGACCGGCGAACTGGTCGAGGCCTGCGTCGCCCGCATCGACTCGATGACCCGCGAGGCCGAAGTCGGCGATCGCTACAACTCCGCAAAGGTCGTCAAGACGACCACGTTCGGAGCCTTCGTCGAGCTCGTCAAGGGCACCGACGGCCTGCTCCACATCTCCAACGTCAAGCCCGGCGAGCGAGTCGACTCGGTCGACGACGTTCTGACCGCCGGCGAGGTCATCGACGTGACCGTGGTCGAGGTCGACAAGGAGCGCGGCCGCGTTGGCCTGCGCCTCTCCGACGACCCCTCGGTCGCGGGCAAAACGCCGGAGGAGCTGGCCGCGGTTGGCTCCGGCGACGGCGGCAGGCCCCGTGGTGGAGACCGCGGCGGCAGCCGCGGCGGTCGTGACGGCGGCCGTCGTCGCGAGCGTGAGCGCAGCTAGGCGTTGAGCATCCCCCAGCTCACCGAGTTGGGCTCGGGCGTCCGGGTCGTGACCGAGGAGGTTCCCTCGGTCCGGTCCGTGGCGCTCGGGCTATGGGTGCGAACCGGCTCGCGCAACGAGAGCCCGTCCCAGGCCGGGGTGTCGCACTTCCTCGAGCATCTCCTGTTCAAGGGGACCGCGCGCTACTCCGCGATCGAGATCTCCGAGCGCTTCGACGGGCTCGGCGCCTCGATCAACGCGGCCACCGGCAAGGAGACCACCCACCTGCATGCTCGCTTCCTCGACGAGCACACCGAGGAGGTCTTCGATCTCCTCGCGGAGATGCTGCTGGCCCCGACCTATCCCGAAATCGACTCCGAGCGCCAGGTGGTGCTGGAGGAGATCGCGATGTACGAGGACGAGCCGCAGGACCGGGTCCACGACGTCCTCGCCGAGGCGGTCTTCGGGTCGCACCCGCTTGGCCGCCGCGTGCTCGGTGAGGCCGAGGTAATCGCCTCGATCCCCGTCCCAGACATTGAGAGCTACCGCCACTCCCGCTACACCGGCTCGGAGATCGTCGTCGGGGCCGCCGGCCACCTCGATCACGGCCAGATCGTCGAGCTTGCGGAACGGCTGATCGTGCCTCCCGCGGACGGCGTCGGCGTCGCCCCCGATACCGGCCTCGAGGGCTCCGGCCGGCTCTGCTTTCACCAAAAGGAGACCGAGCAGTACCACATCTGCTTTGGTGCGCCCGGCCTACGCCGCGACGACCAGCGCCGCTATCCGCTGGCCGTGCTCGACTCGATCTTCGGTGGCTCCACCTCCTCGCGCCTCTTCCGCGAGGTTCGCGAGAAGCGCGGCCTGGCCTACTCGGTCGGCTCCTACAACGAGCAGTTCACCGACCAGGGCCTGGTTGCCACCTACGTCGGCACCCGTGAGGACAACGTCGAGGAGGCCTGCTCGATCATCGGCACCGAGCTGGCCCGCCTGCGCTCCGAGCCGGTCTCGGCGGAGGAGCTGACCCGGGCCAAGGAGAGCGTCAAGGGCCGGCTCGTCCTCTCCTCGGAGTCGACGGCGGCACGGATGACGCGGATCTCGCGGGCAACCCTTTTCGGCCTGCCGATCGAAAGCCTCGACGAGATGCTGGCCAAGGTCGACGCGATCGAGGTCGACGACCTGACCGAGCTGGCGACCGAGCTCTACGGCGCCGAGCGACTCTCCGCGGCCTGCGTCGGCGCCGACGAGGATCGCTTCCGCAAGGCGCTGGCCCCGGTCAGCGAGGCCCTGGTAGCGGCGTGATCCGCGTCGCCGTCGCCGGCGCCGCCGGCCGCATGGGCCAGACGGTCTGCGAGGCCGTCGAGGGCGCCGAGGGCCTGGCCCTGACCGGTGGGGCCGACCCGGCGCTCGGGGTCGAGCTGGCCGATCTACTCGGCGAGGCCGACGTCGTCGTCGACTTCACCGTCCCCGACACGGCTCTCGGCAACGTCAAGCTCTGCCTCGACGCCGGCGTCCATGCCGTCGTCGGCACCACCGGCTTCGACCTCGAAGCCGCCCGGGCCGCCGCCCAGTCGGCCAGCTCCAACTGCTTCGTGGCTCCCAACTTCGCGATCGGCGCCGTGCTGATGATGATGGTCTCGCAAACGATCGCCCCGCACATGCCGGAGTGCGAGATCATCGAGCTGCACCACGATCGCAAGCTCGACGCTCCTTCGGGGACCGCCAAGCGCACCCAGGAGCTGATCGACGGCGTCGGTGGCAGCGTCCATCAGCCGATCCACTCGCTGCGGCTGCCGGGCTTGGTGGCCCACCAGGAAGTGATCTTCGGCGGCGAGGGCCAGACCCTCTCGCTACGCCACGACTCGATCGACCGCCGCTCCTTCATGCCCGGCGTGCTGCTCGCCGTGCGCAGGGTTGCGGAGCTGCCGGATCGCTTCACGGTCGGGCTCGAGAAGCTGCTCTAGGCCGATGGACTGGGTACTCTGGCAACGATGAAGGAGCTTCAGGGGATTTTCACGGCGATGGCGACTCCGTTCGACGAACGGGGCGAAGTCGATGTGGAGGCGGGGCGGCGGCTTGCCGCCCATCTGCTCGAGCACGGCTCCCACGGCCTCGTCGTCGGCGGCACCACGGGCGAGTGCCCGACCCTGACCGACGAGGAGACGATCCTGCTGCTGCGGGCGGTCCGCGAGGAGGTTGGCGATGACGTCACCCTGGTCTGCGGCACCGGCACCAACGACACCCGCCACTCGCGGGAGCTGACCAAGCGGGCCGCCGAGGCCGGCGCCGACGCCTCGCTGGTCGTCGCGCCCTACTACAACAAGCCCAACCGGGCCGGCCTGCGCGCCCACTTCGAGGCGGTTGCCGGAGCGGTTCCCGAATTGCCGCTGATCATGTACAACATTCCTTCTCGGGTGGTCATCAACATGCCGCCCGACCTGCTCGCCGAGCTCGCCACGGTTGACAACATCGTCGCCGTCAAGCAGGCCAACGACGACGAGCTGGGGCCGATTGAGGGCCTGGCGATCCTCGCCGGCAACGACAACACCTTCCTGCGCGTCCTCGAATTCGGGGGCGCCGGCGGCATCACCGTCGCCTCGCACGTCGCGGGCGAGCAGATGCGCGAGATGTGGAACGCGGCCCAGGGCGACGATATGGCCCGGGCCCGCGAGATCGACGCCGAGCTGACGCCTCTCTACGAGGGTCTCTCGGTGACCACCAACCCGATTCCGATCAAGGCCGCGCTGGACATGCTCGGCCTCGCTTCGGAGCGGATGCGGCTGCCGCTCGTTCCGGCAGACGCCGAACAGCGGGCCGCGGTCAAGACCGCGCTGGAGGGCATCGGCCTTCCGCTTGCCCACTAACCAACCAACTTCAGAAGAGAGTGAGTCACTAGTGCCAAGCAAGAAACTCCGCGTGCTGCCGCTTGGCGGCCTCGGCGAGATCGGCAAGAACATGACCGTGATCGAGTTCGACGGCCGCATCATCGTCGTCGACACCGGCCTGATGTTCCCGACCGCCGAGATGCACGGCATCGACCTCGTCCTGCCCGATTTCTCCTACCTGCGCGACCGCGCCGACGACATCGAGGCGATCGTCCTCACCCACGGCCACGAGGACCACGTCGGGGCGCTGCCCTACGTCCTCCGTGAGATCGGCGAGCCGCCGGTGATCTACGGAGGCCTGCTGACGATCGGGATGGTGCGCTCCAAGCTCGACGAGCACAAGCTCTCCGACGCGCCGCTGCAGGAGCTGCCGGCCGGGGAGAAGGTCCAGCGCGGGCCTTTCGGCATCGAGCTGGTCCACCTGGCTCACTCGATTCCCGACATGAGGGGAGTCCTGATCACCACTGAGGTCGGCTCGATGCTGATGACCGGCGACTACAAGTTCGACCAGACCCCGGTCGACGGCCGCCCGGCGGACATCCCGCGTCTGGCCGAGATCGGCCGCGAGGGCCTGCTGTTGCTCTGCGGCGACTCGACCAACGCAGACCGGCCCGGCGTAGCCCCGTCGGAGTCGAGCGTTGGCCCGGCCCTGCTGCGGACCTTCTCGCAGTGCAAGGGGCGGGTCATCGTTACCTCGTTCGCCTCCAACATCCACCGCGTCCAGCAGGTGATCGACGCCGCCGTCAAGCTCGACCGCAAGGTCGCTCTGGTCGGACGCTCGATGCGCAAGAACTTCAACATCGCCTCCAACTTGGGGATGGCGAAAGCGCCCTCAGGCCTCTTCATCCAGCCGCGTGAGATCGAGAACTTCCCCGACGAGAAGGTCGTCGTGATCTCCACCGGCAGCCAGGGCGAGCCGCTCTCGGCGCTGCGGCGGATGGCCAACAACGATCACCGCGACGTCCAGCTGCACTCCGGTGACACCGTCGTCTTCTCCGCCACTCCGGTGCCGGGCAACGAGCGCGCGGTGAACGAGACGATCGACCGCATCTACGAGATCGGCGCCACCGTGATCACCGCCCAGGACGCGCCGATCCACGCCTCCGGCCACGGCTGGCAGGAGGAGATCAAGCTGATGCTGAACCTGACCAAGCCGAAATACGTGATGCCGGTCCACGGTGACCACAAGCGCCTGCGGCTGCACTCCGAGCTGGCCGAGGCGGTCGGCGTCGACCCCGCCAACATCTTCCGCGGCCGCAACGGCCTGCCGCTGGAAGTCGACGCCAGCGGAGCGGCCTTCGGCGAGGACATCCACGCCGGCACGATGTACGTCGACGGCGTCAACATCGGCGATCCCGACGACGCCGCCCTGCGCGACCGGCGCGAGATCTCGGCCGACGGGATCTTCATCGTCGTCGTGACGATCTCCAACGACGATGGCAGCGTCGTCGCCGACCCCGAGGTGATCTTCCGCGGCGTCGCCTTCCTCGAGGAGGCCGACGCGATGGTCGAAGAGCTCAGCGACCTGGTCGAAGACCAGCTCGAAGAGGCGGCCGAGAAGGGCACCCGCGAGTCGCACCTGATCGAGGAAGACCTGCACGACGCGATCGGCAAGTTCGTCTTCCAGAGACTGAAGCGGCGGCCGATGATTTTGCCGGTCGTGATTGAGGTCTGAAGGCGCCGAGGAGTCATGTGGGGAGGGTCCTGCGGGTCTGACGCGGGCGAAGGGCCGTGTGGGGAGGGTCCTGCGGGCGGGGCAAACTGGCTCCGTTCTCGGACCCTCCCCACACGGCCCATCCGAACGCTGTCAGTAGCTGAACGGCACTGGTTTCGGTGGGCCGGGCGCCAGGCAACTGGTGCATTGTCAGGTCCCGTGCGTCATAGCTTTTTGAGCTGAGTGGGCGCCGGTTGGAGGGATGTCGGTACCCCTCCCCGGGAATGTCGCGAAGCGGCGATATGCAATCTGTCTAGTGCCCGCCATAGGCGGGCAGCAACATCCGGAGCTTGCGCCCAAAGGGCGCGCGACAAATTCACGGGGAGGGGTACCGACATCCCTCCACCTCGCGCCCACGAAAAAGACCCGCCGGGTGGTGTCTGGGGAGAACCTCCGGCGGGCCTTTTGTGTCTCGTCCACGGAGGAATCTAGGACCGGGCTTTAAAGCGCCTCTAAAAGTTTGCCGCGGCTGGGCTAGGACTTCGCCAGGGGGATGCAGGCGCGGAAAAGGGCGCCGCCCGACCGCGACTCCGCCGCTTCAACCCTGCCGCCGTGGGAGCTGGCGACGGCGTTGACAATCGCCAGGCCGAGGCCGGTGCCGGTGCCGCCGGCGGTGTCGGCGGGGCCTTCGCCGCGCACGAAGCGGTCGAATACCTGCTCGCGCATAGCGGCGGGGATGCCGGGGCCGTCGTCGGCGACCTCGACCACCGCGTCGTCGCCTTCTTCGCGCAGGCTCAGATCGATCAGCGCCCCGGCCGGGGTGTGGCGGGCGGCGTTGTCGAGCAGGTTGAGGACCATCCGGTGCAGCTCGTCGGGGCTTCCCTCGACCGGCAGCGGGCGGTCGTTGTCGATGCTGAGCGTGCGGTCGCCCATCAGCGGCGCCGCCTCGGCGGCGGCGTCGCCGGCCACTTCCGCGAGGTCGCAGGGGCGGTGCTTGTCGAGCCGGCCGGCGTCGGCGCGGGCCAGCAGCAGCAGGTCGCCGACCAGGCGGCTCATCCGCCGCGAGGAGCGCAGGGCGGAGTCGACGACCTCGCGATCTTCGGCCTGGCCCCGAGCGTCGAGCGAGGCCTGCAGCAACTCGAGATTGGCGAGGACGCTGGTCAGCGGCGTGCGCAGCTCGTGCGAGGCGTCGGCGACGAACTCGCGCTGCTTCTGCATCGCCCCCTCGCGCTCGGCGCGGGCGGCATCGAGCGAGCGCAGCATCTCCTCCAGGGTCAGGGCAAGCTCGCCGACCTCGTCCTCGACCGCCGGCTCCGGCATCCGCCGCGAGGGGTCGCGGGTGGTGGCGATCTCGCGCGCGGTCGCGGTCAGCGAGGCGATCGGACGCATCGCCCGGCGGGCGATCGCCACCCCGGCGAGGCTGGCGAGCAGGGTGCCGCAGAGGACCCCCGCGGCGATGAAGAGCCAGAGGCGATCAACCGTCGAGTCGACGTGCTCGACGTTGCGCCCGTACTGGACGTAGCCGGTGGTGCTGCCGTCGGCGGCGATGATCGGTTCGGTTGCCACCCTCATGCCGCCGTGGTCGGAGAGGCCCGCCCGCGGCGGTCCCAGGTTGACGGCGCCGGTGTTCTCCTTGAGCAGATTGCCGTTGACGTCCAGGACTCGGGCCGAGGCGTCGTCGGGGAGGACAAAGTCGTTGAGGCGCGGCCCTTCCTGGACGTAGGTGCGGAAGGTGCCGTATTCAATTTTGAATTCGCTGGCGAGGATCTGCACGGCACTGCGCACCTCGCCGTTGAAGTCGTTGCGGATCCGCTGCGTGGCGACGCCGCCGATCACCGCTCCGAACAGCATCAGGATCACCAGGGTCAGGCTCGCCGAGACGGCCGCCAGGCGCCAGCGCAGAGGCCAGCTGCCGGGGTGCAGCAGGCGCCGGCTCAAGGCCACCGGCTGGCCGCGGCGATCCGCACGGCTAGTCCTTCAGCACGTAGCCGGCGCCGCGTTTGGTGTGCAGCAGTCGCGGCTCGCCGCCGGCCTCCAGCTTGCGGCGCAGGTTGGAGATGAAGACGTCAATCGTGTTGGTGGCGGCCATCGGGTCATAGCCCCAGACCTCGTCGAGGAGGCGCTCGCGGGAGATGACCAGGCGCTCGTTGCGCATCAGGAACTCGAGCAGCTCGAACTCGCGGTTGGTCAGCTCGATCTCGCGCTCGCCGCGGCGCACCTCGCGGGTGTCGGGATTGAGCTGAAGGTCGCCGACGGCGAGCGAGGCGGCACCGCGGGGCGGTCGCCGCCGCAGCAGCGCCCGAATCCGCGCCAGCAGCTCCTGGCGCTCGAAGGGCTTGACCAGGTAGTCGTCGGCGCCGCTGTCGAGGCCGGCGACTCGATCCTCGGTCTCGGCCCGGGCCGTCAACATCAGGATCGGCACGTCGCCGTCCTCCCTGAGGCGCCGGCAGACCTCGACTCCGTCGAGGCGGGGCAGGCCGAGGTCAAGCACGACCAGGTCGGGAACGAAGCCGGCGGCGACGTCGAGGGCTTCGACTCCGTCGGCCGAGGTCTTCACCTCATAGCCCTCGTTGCGCAGGGAGCGGCGCAGGACGTCGGCGATGTCGGCGTCGTCCTCGACGACCAGGACACGGCCGCCGGATGGATCGGTATCGGTGAGCATCGCTCGATGTTAACCCGCCATTCCGCCGCTCCCTGCGGGATTTAGGGCGAATTTATCCGCAGGGGTGCGCGCTTGCGCGTCGAACCGGGACAGCATGTTCGTTCGCAAGAAGCGCGCGCCCGCGCGCAAAGCCAAAGCCGGTAAAAAACGAGCCAAAGCGGCCAAGCCGAAGAGCGGCCTGCATCTGCCCGCGGGTCTCGAGCAGCGGCACCTCGACCTGATCGGATTGTTTCTCGTCGCCTTCGGCGTCTATCTCGTCTTCGTGCTCTTCTTCGGCTGGGAGGGAGGCAAGGTCGGTTATGGCGTCGAGACGGGCTTGAACTACCTGTTCGGGACGGTCGGGGCGCGGATCTTCACCGTCTTGATCGTGCTGGTGGGAGGGATGTTGTTGACGGGCACCTCGGTCTCCACCCTGGCTCGGGGAATCGGCCGCGGGCTCAGGACGACGTCGCGCGGGGTCTTCCACGGTGGCGACGCTGCCGCCCGCACGATGGCGCGGACGCATGCCGATTGGCGTGAGCAGCGGCAGACGCGCTCGGGGGCGGAGACCCTGGCCGGCGCCACCGACGTGATGAGCTCCTACCCGGACACGGACGAGTTCGAGCCGACCGTGCAGCTGGCCGAGGAGCCCGAGGACGAGCCGGATCTCGCGCTCGCGGCGGACGACTTCGATCGCGAACTAGAGGACATCGCGACCTCGGAGGAGGATGCCGTCGTCGCCGAGCAGCCGGTCGTCGAGCCGGAGCAGATCGCGCTCACCCCGATGGGCCAGAAGCGCGGCGTCACGACTTCGGAGGAGATCGATTACCGCCCGCCGCCCGCGAAAGCGCTGGAGCGGGGCAAGGGCGACAAGGGCCCGGATCCGCGCGACCAGGAGATCATCGGTCGCAAACTGGTCGAGACCCTGGGCCACTTCGGCGTCGAGGCGAAGATCGTCGGCGTGATCAGCGGCCCGCACGTCTCCCGTTACGAGCTGCGCCTGGCGCCCGGGATCAAGGTCAAGAAAGTCACCGAGCTGGCCAACGATCTTGCCTACGCCCTTGCCTCGACCGACATCCGCATCCTCGCCCCAATTCCCGGCAAGCAGGCGGTCGGGGTCGAGGTGCCGAACGCCCGCCGCCGCATCGTCCGCCTCGGCGACATCTACGCCGGCCGGCCCGAGAAGACCTCGCCGCTGGTCGCCTGGCTCGGCAAGGGGATCGACGGCAACCCGGTCTGGACCGACCTGGCGAAGATGCCGCACGTGCTCGTCGCCGGCACCACCGGCTCGGGCAAGTCCGCCTGTGTCAACGGCATCCTCTCCTCGATCCTGATGCAGGCCTCGCCGAACGAGGTGCGCCTGGTCCTGGTCGACCCCAAGCAGGTCGAGCTCAACCACTACGAGAACGTGCCGCACCTGCTGACGCCGGTGGTCACCTCGCCGCGCCTCGCCGCCAACGTCCTCTCCAACCTGATCGGCGAGATGGAGACCCGCTACGGGATCATGAGCGAGGCCCGTTGCCGCAACCTCGTCGAGCTCAACCGCTATCGCGAAAAGAAAGGCGAGGCGCCGCTGCCGCACATCCTCTGCGTGATCGACGAGCTCGCGGACCTGATGATGGTCGCCCCGGCCGAAGTCGAGGACTCGATCATCCGCCTGGCCCAAAAGTCGCGCGCCACCGGCATTCACCTGGTGCTGGCCACCCAGCGCCCCTCGACTGACATCATCACCGGCACGATCAAGGTCAACATCCCGGCCCGGATCGCCTTCGCCGTCTCCTCCCAAACCGACTCCCGGGTGATCCTCGACCAGGGCGGAGCGGAGGCCCTGCTCGGCCAGGGCGACATGCTCTTCCGCGGCGCCGGCAGCTCGAAGCTGCAGCGGGTCCAGGGCGCCTTCATCACCGAGGAGGAGATCGCCCGCATCACCAACCACTGGGCCAGACAGGGCGAACCCGAATTCGAGGCCGAGCTGCTGGAGACCCCGGAGGAGGTGGTCGAGGAGGGCCACGAGGGCGACTTCGACCCCGACAGCGACGACCTGCTGGACGAGGCGATCCGCCTGGTCGTGCAGACCGAGACCGCCTCGGTCTCGATGATTCAGCGCCGCCTGCGGGTCGGCTACACCCGCGCCGGCCGCCTGATCGACATGCTGGAGCGACGCGGTGTCATTTCCGGCTACGAGGGCTCCAAACCGCGCCAGGTGCTGATCACGCAGGCCGATCTCAACCGCGTGCTGGCGCCGGCCGGAGGGGGCGCGGCGCCCGAGCCCTCCCCGGTCGAGACCGACCCGGATCTTTAGGCGACGTCTTCACACCCAGCCCGCCACAGCGGCGACAATGGGTGAGTGGAAGACGGCGTCGGCAAGACGCTTCGAGATGCGCGCAAGCTCGACCTCGCCGAGGTCGAGAGCTCGACGAGGATCCGCATCCGCTTCCTGCGCGCGCTCGAGGACGAAGACTGGGAGGCACTGCCGGGAGAGACTTATACCCGCGCCTTCATTCGCACCTATGCCGATTTCCTCCGCCTCGACGGGGCGCTGCTGGCGGAGCGCTATCGCCGCGATGCCGGGGTCAGTCCCCGGAAGCGTCTCCCCCGGATCGAGCCGGATCCGATTGCGCCGGCGGAAAGGCGGCGACGCTGGGCGGCGCCATCGCCGCGGATTCTGGCGGCCATCGCCACGGTCGGACTGGTGGCGGTCGCGATCGTCATTGGCACCACCAGCGGGGGAGGCGGCCGCTCGGAGGCGCCTCGACCCGATCGCGCTGGGGATGGGGGTCGGCAGGCCGGCGGCGGACAGGCGCGACAGACGCCGAAGCCGGGCGTCTCGCTGAGGCTCAGCGCCCGCGCCGAAGTCTGGGTTTGCCTGCTTGGCTCGGCCGGGCAACCACTGGTCGACGGTCAGATCCTTACCACCGGCGGCGAGGCGGGGCCCTTCCGGTCCGGTAGCTTCACGGTCTCGTTCGGCAACGGCGAGGTCTCGATGACGGTGAACGGACAGCAGGCGCGCATCCCCGCTACTTCCAGCCCGGTCGGGTACTCGATCGGCGCCGGCGGCGAGCTGCGCGAACTGCCCGAAGGCGAACGGCCGACCTGCACGTGATCCGCGCCGGCATCGTCGTCACCGGGACCGAGGTGCTGACCGGGCGCATCTCCGACACCAACGGCCCCTGGGTGTCCGAAAGGCTGGCTGAGCTGGGAGTGGAGGTGGCCCACATCCTCGTCGTCGCCGACCGTCCAGACGACCTTGAGGCGGCGCTGCGCTTCATGGCCGCCGAGGCAATGGACCTGATCGTCACCACGGGCGGTCTCGGACCGACCGCGGACGACCTCACCGCCGAGGTCGTCGCCCGTTTTGCCGGCCGCGAGTTCGTCCTCGACCAAGCGGTGGAGAAAAAAATCGCCGAGATCCTGCGCGGCTTCGCGCGGCGCTTCGACTTCGACGAGGAGGCGGTGATGGAGGCCAACCGCAAGCAGGCGATGGTCCCCGCGGGGGCGATCGCGCTCGACCCCGTCGGCACTGCACCGGGCCTGGTGGTTCCAGCCGGGGAGCGGGTCATCGTCGTCCTGCCCGGCCCGCCGCGGGAGTTGCGGCCGATGTGGCCGGCGGCATTGGCGACCGAGCCGGTGCGGCGGGTACTGGACAGGGCGACGCCGCTGCGTGGCTACACGCTGCGGATGTTTGGCGTGCCCGAGTCGGAGATCGCCAAGAGCCTGCGCGAGATCGAGTCCGGCGGGGTCGACATCGATGCGGTCGAGATCACCACCTGCCTGCGCCGCGGCGAGATCGAGATCGATGTCCGCTACCGCGACGAGGCGGCGACGGTCGCCGCCGGGGTGCGGGAGGGCCTGGCCGAGCGCCACCGGCGCCATCTCTTCAGCCTCGACGGCGAGACGATCGACTCGCAGGTGGCGAAACTGCTGCGCGGGCGGCGCCTGGGACTGGCCGAGTCCTGCAGCGGCGGCCTGCTGGCGGCGCGGATCACCGACGTCCCCGGCGCCTCCGCCTACATGGCCGGCAGCGTCGTCGCCTACTCCAACGAGGCCAAGACGGAGCTGCTCGGCGTCGATCCGGCGCTGATCGAGGCGAAGGGCGCCGTCTCCGTCGAGGTCGCGGAGGCGATGGCGATCGGAGCGCTGGAGCGCTTCGGGGCCGACGTCGCCGTCTCGATCACCGGCGTTGCCGGGCCCGACGGGGGGACCGAGGAGAAGCCGGTCGGCTACGTCTGCTTCAACGCCCGCCTCGCCGACGGCACCAGCATCGTCCGCGATCCGACCATTCCCGGCGGTCGCGCCGACATCCGCGAACGCTCGGCCCTGGTCGGGATGCACCTGCTGCGGATCCTGCTTGGCGGCGCCGAGGCGCCGCTCTAGAGCGGACGTTGCGAAGCCGCGCGTAAGTCGGCTCGGACTTGTTGCGAAAGCGACTTAACGCGTGCGTCCCGACGCCGTAGCGTGGGCGGAGTGAGCAAGCCAGCCATCGACAGCAAGCCCATCCGCATGTTCGTCGCGCTCGATCTGCCGCAGATCGTCCGCGAGGACATTGCAGCCTGGGGCGAGACCGAGCTGGCCGATCCGGCGCTGCGCCGGGTCCCGGCGGAGTCGCTCCACATCACCCTCGCCTTCCTCGGCAACAGGCAACTGGCCGACGTCGAGCGAATCGAGGACGCGATGGAGGAGGTCGCCTCGATGCCGGTGCTGCTGGAGCTGGGAGGCCCGGTCGGGCGCCCAGCGCGGGGTAGACCGCGGCTCATCGCGCTACCGGCGCTGCACCGGCCGGTCGAGGGGCTGCAGGAGAGGTTGAGCGAGGTCTTGAGCTTCGAACGGCTCTATGAGCCGGAAAAGCGGCCCTTCTGGCCGCATGTGACGGTCGCCAGAGTCCGCGCCGAGGGACGTGGCTCGCGACGGCCGATGCGGGTGGAGATTCCGCCCGGCCCTTCTCCCACGGAGCGCGTGGGTTGGTTCAATGGCGTCCGGATCTCCCTCTACCGTTCTGAACTCCAGCCTTCGGGTGCGCGATACATCCCGCTGGCCCAAGTCCAGCTGCCCGGAAGAGGGTGGCAGTGAGGTGATCGAGATGGCAGACAGAAGGACCAACTTGAACGACGTTTCGGCCAAGGAAGCAAAAGCCAAGGACGCGGCGCTGGAGAGCGCGGTCAGCGGCATCAGGAGAGAGTTCGGCGAGGGGTCGCTGATGCGGCTCGGCGACAAAGGGACGGTCAAGGTGGAGGCGATTCCCACCGGGTCCCTGGCGCTCGACCTGGCACTTGGCATCGGCGGCGTCCCGCGCGGCCGGATCGTCGAGATCTTCGGCCCCGAGTCCTCCGGAAAGACGACGCTGGTCAACCACATCATCGCCCAGGCCCAGGCCTTGGGCGGCGTCTGCGCCTTCATCGACACCGAGCACTCGATCGACCCGGTCTACTCGCGGGCGATCGGCGTCGACACCGACGAGCTGCTGGTCTCCCAACCCGACTACGGCGAGCAGGCCCTGCAGATCGCCGACCGCCTGATCGCCTCCGGCGCGGTCGACGTCGTCGCGATTGACTCGGTCGCGGCCCTGACCCCGAAAGCAGAGCTGGACGGGCAGATCGGCGACACCACCGTCGGCCTCCAGGCACGGCTGATGTCGCAGGCGATGCGGAAACTTGCCGGCAACCTCAACCGGACCAAAACCGTCTGTCTCTTCACCAACCAGATCCGCGAAAAGATCGGCGTCCAGTTTGGGTCGCCGGAGACCCAGCCGGGTGGTCGGGCGCTGAAGTTCTACTCGTCGCAGCGGCTCGACATCCGCCGCATCGAGACCCTCAAGGAAGGGACCGAGGCGGTCGGCAACCGGGTCCGCGTCAAAGTCGTCAAGAACAAGGTCGCATCGCCGTTCCGCCAGGCCGAGTTCGACATCGAGTACGGGGTAGGCATCTCCCGCGAGGGTGGCCTGCTCGACTTCGGTATCGAGCAGGACCTGGTGCAGAAATCCGGCTCCTTCTTCTCTTACGGGGAGACGCGCCTCGGCCAGGGGCGTAACAACGCCAAACAGTTTCTGACCGACAACCCGGAGCTGGCCTTGGAGATCGAAACCAAGGTGCGAAGGGCTCTGGATATCGATGGCGAGGCGCCGGCTGAGGCAGGCGTCACCGAGCCCGAGGCTTCTGCTCCCGCCCCGGAGGCAAAAGCCGCTTAAAGGGCTGACGGCACCTGACTGCCGTCGTGACTTAGGATTCCGGCCGCTCCATGAGCAACGAAACCCTCTTCTACGTCTGCGGGATCGCGCTGGCGGTCTCGGCGGTGCTGATCAGCATTGTCGGCCTGAAAGCGAAGGACTTCCCGGGCAAGGCCTTCCCGGTCGTGATTCTCTGGTTCGCGATCCTGGTTGGCGGCGCCACCACCTTCGCCGTCCTGCACGCCAAGGACGAGCAGGAGGCGAAGGCAGCCGAGCTCGAGCAGGCCGGCGAAAAATTCGAAGCGGTGGGTGCCGACAATGCGGCCGAAGGCGAAGCTCCGGCCGCGGATGAAGAAGAACCCGTGGGGGAGACCGGCGGCGAAGCGCAACCTGAAAAAGCGCAACCTGAAGGCGAAACCGCCCAGGGACCCGGCGGGACGCTTCAGCTTGCCGCCGACCCGAGCGCGATCGCCTTCGACAAGACCAGCCTGAGCAGCAAACCGGGCAGGGTGACTATCGACTTCGACAATCCGGCCCCGCTCGAACACGACGTCGCGATCGAAGCGGACGGCAAGGAGATCGCCAAATCCGAACTGATCACGGAAGGCAAGGCTTCGGTCAGCGCC
Organism: Solirubrobacterales bacterium; assembly: GCA_036269775.1. GTDB lineage: Bacteria > Actinomycetota > Thermoleophilia > Solirubrobacterales > 70-9 > VAYN01. Next base: position 21,660 of record DATBDU010000051.1, on the reverse strand, counting down.
GAACTCGCTCCCGGTACCTACACCTTCTACTGCACCGTTCCCGGTCACCGCGAAGCCGGAATGGAAGGCACGCTCACCGTCAAGTAGCGGTTGCGGGAGGGTCCCGGGTGGGACTCGCCTGCGCGAACAGCGGGGAGGCTTGGCGAGTCCCACCCGGGACCCTTGCTCAGCGCTAGTCTGCGGCCGATGGGGAAGAGATTTCACGTCACCACCTTCGGCTGTCAGATGAACGTGCACGACTCTGAGCGGATGCGGGGGATGCTTGCGTCGCTCGGCTACGAGGAGGCGGATAGCCGGGACGGCGCCGACCTGATCCTCTTCAATACCTGCTCGATCCGCGAGTCGGCCGACAGCCGCTTCATCGCCCACCTCGGCGAGGCGAAGCGGCTCAAGTCCGAAGACCCGGAGCGGATCGTCGGCGTCGGCGGCTGCTGGGCGCAGTCGGTCAAGCACGAGGTCTTCCAGCGCTTTCCGTTCGTCGACGTCGCCTTCGGCCCGGGCCAGATCCACAAGCTGGCCGAGTTCCTCAACTCCGACTCGCTCAGCGCCCAAGGCTACTTCGAGTTCGAGGACTTTTCCGGCCATTTGCCGACCCGCCGCGAGCGCGAGTTCCAGGGCTGGCTGCAGATTTCCCAGGGCTGCAACTGCGTCTGCTCGTACTGCATCGTGCCGACGACGCGGGGGCGCGAGGTCAGCCGCGACCCCTTCGAGTTGAGCGCCGAGGCTGAGACGCTCGCTGCCGACGGCGTGCGCGAGCTGACCCTGCTCGGGCAGAACGTCAACAGCTACGGGCGAGAGCTGCCGAAGGACCGGCGCATCGGCTTCGCCGAGCTGCTGGCCCGGGTCGACTCGATCGACGGCATCGACCGGATCCGCTACACGAGCCCGCATCCGAAGGACATGAAGGAGGACGTGATCCGCGCCCACGCCGAGCTGCCGGCGCTCTGCGAGCAGATCCACCTACCCCTGCAGTCGGGCTCCAGCGCGGTTCTGAAGCGAATGCGCCGCACCTACGACCGCCAGCGCTACATGGACCGCGTAGCGTTGATCCGCGAGCACGTGCCCGACTGTGCGATCACGACCGACATCATCGTCGGCTTCCCCGGCGAGACCGAGGCCGACTTCGCCGAGACCCTGGAAATCGTCGAGGAGGTCGGTTACGACGGTGCCTTCACCTTCGTCTTCTCGCCGCGCCGGGAAACCGAGGCGGCGACGATGGGCGAGCAGGTGGCACATCCCGTCAAGGCGGAGCGGATGGAGCGACTCGTCGAGGCGGTGCAGCGGCGCGCCAAGGAGCGCTCGCAGCGGTTCGTCGGGCGGACGCTCGAGGTCCTCGTCGAAGGAACCAGCCGCACCGACCCGACCAAGCTGCGTGGCCGCACCCGGCACAACAAGGCGGTCAACTTCGAGGGAGTCGGGAATCCCGGCGAACTCGCCATGGTCGAGATCGAGCGCGCCACCTCGCAGACGCTTGCCGGGGTCTCGGCGCAGCCCCTCTCTCACCTCCTTTGAGGGTCCTCGGGATATTCGGGCCGACCGGGGTGGGTAAGACCGGTGTCGCCCTCGCCCTCGCGGAGCTGCTGCGGGAGGCCGGCGAGGATCCGCTGGCGATTTCCTGCGACGCCCTGCAGGTTTATGAAGGGCTGGGGGTGCTGACCGGGGTCGCGAGCGCCGAGCAGCGGGCGCGACTAGAGCACCGGCTGATCGAGTTCGTGCCGGTCACGCAGACGTTCAACGTCGGCAAGTACATGCCGTTGGCTCACACCGAGGTGGATCGGGCCCTGGAGGCGGGGCGGACGCCGATCGTCGTGGGGGGGACCGGACTGTACCTGCGGGCGGCGGTGGCGGATCTCTCGCTCGTCAAGGCTGCGCCGGAAGCGGAGAACTCCGAGCTCTGGTCGCCACAGACGCGACACCCGACGACGATCTTTGGGCTCGACATGGAGCGGGCGCTGCTCTATGAGCGGATCGACGCCCGCACCGAGGCGATCATTGCCGCCGGCGCCGAGCAGGAGGCCCGCCGTGCCGAAGAAGCCGGTCCGTCGCGGACGGCCCGCAAGGCGCTCGGCTTCGACGAGCTGCTCGCCGGCGACGTCGAGCTGATGAAGAAGCGCTCGCGCAACTACGCTCGCCGGCAGCTGACCTGGATGCGCAAAATCCCCAACCTCCACGCGATCGACCGCACCGGACTGACCGACGCCGAGGTTGCCGGGCGGATAGCGCAAGGCCTGTGTCCCAATAGGCTGCCGCCAGCATGAAATTTGAGAAGTGGCAGGCACTGGGGAACGACTATTTGATCCTCGAGGCGCAGAATCTTCCCTGGGAGCTGAGCGCCAACCGGGTCGAGTGGCTCTGCGACCCGCATTTCGGGGTCGGTGCCGACGGAATTCTGCTGCTCTCACGCAGCGAGGACCCGGAGTTCGTCGCCGCGCTGCGGATCTTTAACCCGGACGGGTCGGAGGCGGAGCTCTCCGGCAACGGCGCCCGCGAGGCGATTCTCTACCTGCGCCGGCACGGCTGGACCGACGAGGACAGCTTCGCGATCAGCACCGTCGCCGGGCCGATCGTGCCGACGATCACCGGCGAGCTGACCTGCGCGGTGGAGATGGGCAGGGCCTCGACCGCGTCGAAGGACTTCCCTTCCGGCGGCGAGGAGGGCAGGGGGACGCTGAGCGCCGCCGGGCGCGAGTGGGAGTTCCAACACGTCTCGATCGGCAACCCGCAGTGCGCGATCGTCGTCGGCGACGAGCTCGACGATCTGGATCTCGGCGAGATCGGGCCTGAGATCGAAGGCCACGAGCTGTTCCCGAACCGGACCAATGTCTCCTTCCTGGCGATCGACGGCAGTCGGGTGCGGGTGCGGATCTTCGAGCGCGGGGTGGGGGAGACGCTCTCCTCCGGCACCGGCGCCAGCGGCGCCGCGGTCACCGCCTGCCTGCGTGGGGCGGCCAGCCCGATCGTCGTCGAGCTCGAAGGCGGCGAGCTGGAGGTCGAGATCGGGGACGATCTCGCGGTGCGGCTGAGCGGCTGGGCCGAGCCCGTCTACGCGGGCGAGCTGTCCCCCGAGCTGCTGCAGGCGCTGTCCGAGCTGGACCAGTGAGCTAATCGTTAGGGTCCGCGCCCATGTCGATCGCTGATCCGTCCGTCCGCCTCCAGGCGATGCCTCCGTACATGTTCCAGGAACTGGAGCGACGCATCGCCGAGAAGCGCGCGGCCGGCATCGACGTGATCAGCCTCGGGATCGGCGATCCCGACGAACCGACCTACCCCCACATTGTCAAGGCGATGCAGGAGGCGGTCGCCGACCCCGCCAACCACCAGTACCCCAGCAACCGCGGCCGGCCCGAGTTCCGCCAGGCCTTCGCCGATTTCTACGCCCAGCGCTTCGGGGTCGAGATCGATCCCGAGACCGAGGTGATCCCGGCGATCGGCGCCAAGGAGTGCATCTACAACCTCTGCTTCGCCTTCCTCGACCCTGGCGGCGTCGCCCTCGCCTCCGACCCCGGCTACCCGGTCTACACCGGCGGCCCGATCCTCGCCGGCGCCACGCCCGAGCTGCTGCCGCTGCTTCCCGAGCTGGGCTTCGCGCCAGACCTCAGCGCCATCCCCGCCGAGGTCGCCGCCAAGGCCCGGCTGATGTTCCTCAACTACCCGAACAACCCGACCGGGGCGGTGGTCCCCGAGGGCTTTTTCGAGATGGTCGTCTCCTTCGCCCGCGAGCATGAGATCCTCGTCGTCCACGACAATGCCTACTCGGAGACGACCTACGACGGCTACGTGGCGCCGAGCTTCCTGCAGACCCCCGGCGCCAAACAGGTCGGTGTCGAGGTCTTCTCGCTCTCCAAGGGCTTCAACATGACCGGCTGGCGCTGCGCCGCGATCCTCGGCAACGCCGAGGCGATCCAGACCTACTGGCGGCTGAAGACCAACGTCGACTCCGGCCTCTTCGAGGCGGTGCAGATGGCCGGCGTCGCCGCCCTGAAAGGACCCCGCGGGCCGCTGGAGCGGATGAACGAGACCTACGCGCGCCGCCGCGACCTGGTCGTCTCGGCGCTGCGCGAGATCGGCGTCGAGGTGAGCGCCCCGAAGGGGACCATCTACGTCTGGGCCCCGGTGCCCGACGGCCACACCTCGACCTCCTTCTGCGAGAAGGTGCTGGAAGAGGCCGCCGTGGTCGTCTCGCCGGGTTCGATGTACGGCCCCAGCGGCGAGGGCTTCTTCCGCATCGCCCTGACCGCTCCCGACGACCGCATCGAAGAGGCGGTCGAGCGGATGCGCGAGCATCTCGCCTAGCTAGCCGGCTTCACGTTCGGCGCGCTTGCGCCAGTACCTGTCGAGGCCGCGCCACTGGTAGGCGGTGGGGACGGCCTGCAGTAGCTCCTGGATCGTCTCTTCGCCGAGGTCTTCGGCCTGCATCTGCTCGCGGATGCGCCGCTGCAGACCGGCCTCGTAGGCCTCCTCGGGCATCTCCTTGACCAGACCGGCCTCTTCGCGCAGGCGGGCCCGCACCGACTCCAGATAGCCGGGCACGTCGTCCTCCACGGCGCCGAAGTGGGTCAGCGCCAACCGCTGCGGCGACCAGCTCGCCACCAGGTCCAAGGATTCCCCCCAGGCCTCGATGTCGATATCCGGCGGTGGGGTCGGGGGCATGATCAGGCTGGAGGGAGGGATCCGGCAAGCGGCGACGTCGCCGACGAAGGCGGTGCCGCTGTCCTCGTGCAGGTAACAGACGTGGTGGGAGGCGTGGCCAGGGGTGTAGGCGACACGCATCCCCAACACCGTCTCGCCTCCGGCGAGGACCTTCACGTTGGCCTCCGGGACCGGCACGATCTCGCCCCAGAGGCGCTTCATCTGGTCGCCGTAGAGGCGCTCGGCGCTGGCCAGCAGCTTCGAGGGGTCGATCAGGTGGGGGGCGCCGCGCTCGTGCACGTAGACCTCGAGCTCGGGCCAGCGCCGCACCATCGCCCCGGTCGCGGCGGCGTGGTCGAGGTGGATGTGAGTCAGCAGCAGCGCCCGCGGCTGCTCGTCGCCAATGGCATCGATCACCGTCCCGATCGAGGACTCCGGGCCCGGATCGACCAACGCACCTTCGACCTCCCAGCAACCGATTACGTGCGGCCGCCCAAGGTGCATGACATCTATGACGCGCATCCGCAGCAGCCTATGCGAGTCGGGGGAGGACTCGACGGAGCCTCCCCGCTGTTGGTCCAGCGAGTCCCCCCCGACTCGCTCAGACGCCCGTGGAAGCGGGCAACTTGCCTTCGGAGGCCAGCGTCTGCCGGATTCCCTCTTCGATGCCGCGCGGCGCATATCCGAGCTCCCGAGCCGCCTTCTCATTGCTGGCCCAAAAGGTGACGCCGTCGGCGGCCGAGATCAGCTCGCGCAGGTTCGGTGGCTGGCCCATCATCTTGCCGACCAGCGGTCCGATCGGAATCATCGCCTTCATCAGCGCGGTCGGCAGCGCCCGCTTCGGCGCCTTGCGACCGGTCACCTGGGCGACCAGGCCGACCGTCTCGCGCACCGTCGTCACCGGCCCGCTGAGGAAGTAGATCTCACCGGCGGCGCCCTTGTCGAGGGCGAGGACGATGCCGGCGGCGGTGTCTTCGACGTGCGCCAGGCAGAGGCCTAGGTCGGGGAAGGGGATCAACGGCATTTTCCCGGCCAGGAACTGGTTCAAGAGCTCGCCGATCGAGGAGGTGTCGCCGGGGCCGTAGACGCCGCCGGGCTGGACGATCACGCAGGGCAGCCCCTCGCCAATCAGCCGTTTCGCCACCTGGTGCGCCTGCCACTTGGTTTCCTCGTAGCAGGAGGTGAAATCGCCGCCGGGATACTCGTAGGACTCGTCGATGACCTTGCCGTGGGTATTGCCGATACCGACGGTAGAGACGTAGACGACCTTGGCAATTCTCGCCTCCAGCGCCGCGCCAAGGACGTTCTCGGTGCCGGCGACGTTGGCCTCGCGCATTGCCTGCCGCTGCGAGGGGGGAATCCCGACCTCGTACATCGCCGCGGCATGGATAACGGCGTCGCAGCCTGCCATGCCGGCGCTGATCGCCTCCTTGTCGCCGAGGTCGCCGGCGACCAGCTCGCAGCCGAGCGCCTCGACCGCCCTGGCCTTAGCGGGGTTGCGGACCAGGCAGACGACCTCGTCGCCGCGCTCGCGCAGCTGGCGCACGACCTCGCCGCCGATGAACCCGGTCCCTCCGGTGACAAAGATCCTCACGGCGCGTAACCCTATCCGGCCCGGGCCGTTGCCTACAATCACCCTGAGTGCAACGTTCGAGAAATGGCCGCAACACGCAGACGCACAAAGGCGCGGACGGCGTGGACGGTGCCGGCGTCTCGAACCCGCGGGCCCGCCAGCGCGCTCTGGCGATCGGGATCGTCGATGGTCGCGAGCCGGGCGAGCCGTTAGCCGAGCTGAAGGAGCTGCTGCGGACGGCCGGGGTGGCGACCGCCGGCGAGGCGACCCAGCAGCGGCCGAAACCGGACCCCGACCGCTACTTCGGCCGCGGCCGCCTCGACGAGCTGAAGGAGCAGATCGCCGCCTGCGACGCCAACCTGGTCGCCTGCGACGACGAGCTGGCGCCGCGCCAGGAGCGCAACCTCGAGGCGGCGCTGGGCGTGCCGGTGATCGACCGCACCGCGGTGATCCTCGACATCTTCGCTGACCACGCCCACTCGGCCGAGGGCAAGCTGCAGGTCGAGCTGGCCCAGCTCGAATACAACATGGCCCGCATGCGGGGGCTGTGGACCCACCTCGAGCGCCTCGGCGCCGGCCGCATGGACGGCGGCATCGGCACCCGGGGCCCAGGCGAGACCCAGATCGAGACCGATCGCCGCCTTGCCCGTGACCGCATCGCCGCCCTGCGCCGCCGCCTGACTCGGTTGGAGGGCAACCGCGGCGTGATGCGCGCCCAGCGCGACGCCTCGGCGCTGCCGCGGGTCGCCCTGGCCGGTTACACCAACGCCGGCAAGTCGACCCTGCTGAACATCCTCACTGGGGCCGAGGTCGGGGTGGGGGACAGGCTCTTCCACACCCTCGACCCGACCACCCGCGGCCTCGAGCTGTCCGGTCGCGACTACCTGCTGACCGACACGGTCGGCTTCATCGAGAAGCTGCCCCACCAGCTGGTCGAGGCCTTCAAGGCGACCTTGGAGGAGACCGTGCTCGCCGACCTGATCGTCCACGTCGTCGATGCCTCGGAGAGCGAGGAGCGGCGGCTGGTCGACATGAAGGCGGTCGACGAGGTGCTGGAGGAGATCGGCACCGGCGAGAAGCCCCGCCTGCTCGTCCTCAACAAGGCCGACCTGCTGAGCGAGGACGAGCGTCACGAGGTGACACTTGCCCATCCCGATGCGGTGCTGGTCTCGGCGATCGACGGCGAGGGGCTCGGCGCGCTGCGCGAGCGGGTCGAGGCGGCGTTCGAGGAAACCCTGACCGAGGTCGAGCTGCTGGTGCCCTACTCCGAGGGCGGCCGCCTGCACGAGCTGCACGAGGTCGCCGGCGACCTGGAGCGGACCGAGCGCGAGGACGGCGTTCTGGTCCACGCCAAGGTCCCGGTCAGCGAGATGCACCGCTTCGACGATCTCGCCGTCGTCTAGGCTGCCGCCCGTGGAACTTCGAGTCTCAAGGCTGATCGAGGGAGCGCTGCTGCCGACCCGGGCGCACGCGGGCGACGCGGGGCTGGACCTCTACGCCTGCGAGGTGGCTCACATCGGGCCCGGGGAGCGCTGGGGCGTGGGAACCGGCATCGCCGTCGAGATCCCCGACGGACATGCCGGCCTGGTCCTGCCGCGTTCGGGCCTGGCCCGGGAGCACGGGATCTCCCTGGTCAACAGCCCCGGCCTGGTCGACTCCGGCTACCGCGGCGAAGTCCGCGTGCTGCTGCTCAACACCGACCCGGCCGAGACCTTCCGGGTCGTCAGCGGCGACCGCATCGCCCAGCTCCTGATCACCCCGATCGTCCTCGCCGAGCCGGTCGAGGCAGCGGCGCTCGCCGACTCCGCCCGCGGCGGCGGCGGCTTCGGCTCCAGCGGCCGCTGAGCTCACGCTTCGGCGAGGCGCCGCAGCAGCTCGGTCGCCCGGCCCAGGGCCGCCTGCTCCTCGTCTGAGAGGCCCTCGATCGCGGCAACCAGCCAGCCCTCGCGGTGGCGGCGGTCGGCTTCCAGCTCCGCCCGGCCCGCCTCGGTGAGGCTGACCAGGGCACGGCGGCCGTCGCGCGGGTCGGGGCGGCGAGTGACGAATCCGGCCTGCTCGAGGTCGCCGACGGTCTGGGCCATCGACTGCGGGCGGACGCGCTCGGCCAGGGCCAAGTCGCTGACGCCCTGGGAGCCCTCGCGGTCGAGGCGGCCGAGCACGGTGCCCTGCGAGAGCGGGAAGCGATGCTCGGCGCGGAGCCTGCGGACGAGCTGCCCGAGCACCACGCGCAGGTCGCTCGCCAGCGGGGCGGGGTCCGTTTTGGGCTCCATCTCCGCACTATAGCGCCGTGACTCGCAGGTTAACTGCACAGTTTGCCTGGGTATAGTTGTCCCACGGCACAGGATCGCTACAAGTGGATCGCCCTCTCCAATACCACCCTGGCGGTGCTGCTGGCGACCCTCGACGCGTCGATCACGTTGATCGCGATGCCGGACATCTTCCGCGGCATCCACCTCGATCCGCTGATCCCCGCCAACAGCTCCTACCTGCTCTGGATGATCCTCGGCTACCTGGTCGTCTCCAGCGTCCTAATCGTCAGCCTTGGCCGCCTCGGCGACATGTTCGGCCGGGTCAAGATCTACAACCTCGGCTTCGTCATCTACACCGTCGCCTCGCTGCTGCTGGCGGTCGACTGGATGACCGGCCAGGCCGGCGCCACCTACCTGATCGTCTTCCGCATCGTCCAGGGGGTGGGAGGGGCCTGCCTGCTGGCCAACGCCGCCGCGATCGTCACCGACGCCTTCCCCGCCAACCAGCGCGGCATGGCGCTCGGCATCAACAACATCGTCGGCGTCAGCGGCATGTTCGTCGGCCTCATCCTGGGCGGCCTGCTGGCGCCGATCGACTGGCGCCTCGTCTTCCTGATCTCGGTCCCGGTCGGCCTCTTCGGCACCGTCTGGGCCTATCTCAAACTCGAGGAGCGCAGCGAGCCGCGCCGCGCCGCGATCGACTGGTGGGGGAACGTCACCTTCGCGCTCGGCCTGGTTCTGGTGATGGTGGCGGTGACCTACGGGATCCGGCCCTACGGCGGCTCGCCGACCGGCTGGGGAAGCCCGCGGGTGCTCGCCCTCCTCGCCGCCGCGGCGATCTCGCTGATCGCCTTCGTCGTCGTCGAGCGGCGGGTCGCCGAGCCGATGTTCCGGCTGGGGCTGTTCCGGATCCGCGCCTTCAGCTTCGGCTCGCTCTCGACCTTCCTCGCCGCGATCGCCCGCGGCGGCCTGATGTTCATGCTGATCATCTGGCTGCAGGGCATCTGGCTGCCCGGGCACGGCTACAGCTTCACCGAGACGCCGCTCTGGGCGGGGATCTACATGCTGCCGCTGACCCTGGGCCTGCTGATCGTCGGCCCCGTCTCCGGCTATCTCTCCGACCGCTTCGGCGCCCGTCCCTTCGCCACTGGCGGCATGCTCTGCGCGGCGCTCAGCTTCGGCCTGCTGATGCTGCTGCCGACCGACTTCGAGTACTGGGTCTTCGCGCTGATCCTCTTCCTCAACGGCGCCTCGATGGGCCTGTTCGCCTCGCCCAACCGGGCCGCGGTGATGAACAGCCTGCCGGCCGGGGACCGCGGCGCCGGCGGCGGCATGAACCAGACCTTCCAGAACTCGGCCCAGGTGCTCTCGATCGGGATCTTCTTCACGCTGCTGATCGTCGGGCTGGCCGCCAGCCTGCCGGCGGCGATGAGCAGCGGCCTGCATGCCCACGGCGTCCCCGCCGCGGTCGCCCAGCGGGTCGGGGGGACGCCGCCGATCTCGGTCCTCTTCGCCGCCTTCCTCGGCTACAACCCGATCGAACACCTGCTCGGCGCCAACGCGCTGCAGGCGCTGCCCGCCCATACCCAGGCGCAGCTGACCGGGTCGGGCTTCTTCCCCCAACTTATCTCCGCCCCGTTCCGGGACGGTCTCCACACGGCGTTCGGCTTCGCGATCGTCGCCTGCCTGATCGCCGCCGCGGCATCGTTGCTGCGCGGCGGTCGCTACCACCATGCCGACGAGCCCGCTGAGGAGGCGGTGCCGCGCGGCCAGATCCCAAAACTGGAGGAGCAGCATGCGCGTTGAGTGGCACGGTCAGTCGGCCTTTTCCCTAACCGGCAACGAGGCCAAGGTCTTCATCGATCCCTTCGCGGACATGTCGGGACTGGAGGATCGTGGGATGCGGTTCGACTATCCGCCGATCGCGGCCGAGGGGGTGGACCTCCTGCTGGTCACCCACGAGCACCTCGACCACAACGGCGTCGAGGCGGTCGCCGGCGAACCGGCGACGCTGCGGTCGACCGCGGGCCAGCTCGAGTCGCCGCTCGGCGAGGTGACCGCGATCGCCTCCGAGCACGACGACGTCGCCGGCACGGCGCGCGGGCCGAACACGATCTTCGCCTTTGCGCTCGACGGCCTCCGCGTCGTCCACTTCGGCGACTTCGGCCAGGCGGCGCTGCGCCCCGAGCAGGTCGAGGCGATCGGCCCCGTCGACCTGCTCTTCGTCCCGGTCGGCGGCGGCCCGACGATCGGCGGCCTGGCCGCGGCGGAGATCGCCCTCTCGCTCGACCCGGCCTGGGTGGTGCCGATGCACTACCGGACGCCGCGGATCAGCTTCCTCGACACCGAGGAGGAGTTCCTCAACGCGATTGCCCACGTAGAGCGAGTCGAGTCCCCGAGCTTCGAGACCAGCGACCTACCGCGAGGCGACGTCCCGCTGGCCCTCGTCCCGGCCGCTCCTTAGAGCACGAGCGCTGCGTTTTACATCCCAGGGATGAACAATCGAGCGTTCGTCGTCAGCTGATGCCGGCTGCCGCCCGGGCGCTCTCGTGGGCGGCGGCCTCGAGGGCGTCGTCGAGCGGCGCTAGCTCCGGGCGGGCACCATAACGCCGCTCCAGCGCGATCGCGATCAGGTGGTCGGCGAGCCAGGCGTTCTTGGGCAGCAGCGGGCCATGCAGGTAGGTGCCGATTAGGTTGTGCCGCCGCACCCCCTCCAGATCGTCCCTGCCGTTGTTGCCGAAGCCGCTGACGACATGGCCGAGCGGCTGGACGCCGGTGCCCAGGTAGGTGCGCCCGCCGTGGTTCTCGAAACCGGCCAGCAGGCGCGGGCCGGGACCGAGGTCGACCTCGATCGCGACGTTGCCGATCAAGCGGTCGCCCGGCTCGCGCACGGTCTCGAGATCGGCGAGACCGAGGCCGGGCAGCGTCTCCTCGCCCAGCTGATAGCTGTGGCCGAGCAGCTGGTAGCCGCCGCAGACGGCGAGCAGGGCGGCGCCGCTCTCGACCGCCGCCGCCAGGTCTCCGCGCTTGCTGGCGACCATGTCGGCGGCGACCATGCGCTGGTCGCGGTCCTGCCCGCCGCCGATGTAGAAGAGGTCGTGGGCGGCGGGATCGACCGGATCGCCGGGGCCGGCCCCTGAGTGCGTGAAGCCGATGCCGCGCCACTCGCAGCGCCGCCGCAGGAAGACGATGTTGCCGCGATCGGCGTAGATGTTCATCTGCTCCGGGTAGAGGCTGAGAACTCGCAGCTCCATCAGGCGCTTCTTTCGAGGACGACGACGGTCGAGCCGACGTGGAGGTCGGTGGGGGAGATCTCGCGCCTGGCCTGAGGCGCCAATCCCGCCGCGACGCCCTCGCCCTCCAGCTCGGCGGCCGAGAGCGTGCGGAGGCGGATCTCGTTGCCTTCCTCACTCAGCTCGCCGGCCGGGGAGACGGTCTGACGCAGTCGGCGGATGAGGATCTCCTCGCCGACCTCGACCACGTCCAGGGGCAGGCTGGAGTAGACCCAGCCATCGACCTCGCGGACGTCCGGCAGCGGCCGCGGGCCTTCGCTCGCCCGCGGCAGCTCCTCGACGATCGCCAGGGCGATCCGCCCCCCCGGGAGCAGGTGGGCGGCGACGCGGCCGAGGCACTGGAGGCGATCGGCGCCGCTGGGCAGTAGCTGCACGAGCTGCATCGGCGCCAGGGCCAGGGCGATGTCGGTATCCAGCTCAAAGCCGCGCGCATCACCAAGGACGGGCCGCAGGGGCAGCCCCAGCGCTCTGGCGGTCAGTGTCTCGATCAGCTCCGGATCCACGTCCAGACCGACCACCGTGTGGCCGCGGCGGGCGAGGTGCAGGGCGACGCGGCCGCTGCCACAGCCAAGGTCGAGAATCGGCCCGTCGACCTCTTCGGCCAGCTCCTCCCACAGCGCCAGGTCGGCGCTGTAGGCGCCGCACTCGGCGTCGTGCCAAATCGCCACGCTCATCGCCAGAACTCCTTCGCCAGGCCGCGATCGGCGAGCAGCTTGCGCAGCTCCATCAGCGCGGTGTAGGTGGGGAGGGCGAAGAGGCGACCCGGCGCGCTGGCGACGGCGCGGTCGAGCGAGGCCTCGATCTCCGGCACGACCTCGATCGAGTCGGTCGGCCAGCCGGCGTACTTCAAGCGCAGCGCCATCTCCGGCGCCCGGGTGCCGGCGCAGACGACCCGCCGGACGCCGCCGGCCAGCAGCTCGAAGTCGGCGTCCCAGACCCAGGAGACGTCGCGCCCGTCGGCGATCCGGTCGTTGAGGGCGATCCAGAGGTCGATCGGCTCGCTGCCCGCCTCCAGCCGCAGCGTCCGCAGCACCTCGTTGGCGCCGGCCGGGTTCTTGATCAGCAGGATCGAGACCGGCTTGCCGGCGACCGCGATCGTCTCGACCCGGCCGAAGGCGGCCCGCATCCCGCCCAGGGCGGCGGCGATCCGCTCCGGCGCGACGCCGAGGCGCAGGCCGGCGGCCACGGCCCCGAGGGCGTTGTAGACGTTGTAGAGGCCGGGCAGCGGCAGCTGCAGCTGAATCTCACCGGCGGGAGTGCGGACGGTGGACCGCGAACCGGCCATCCCGAGCAGCTCGATCGCGGTCGCCGCCACCTCCGGCCGCGGCCGTTCGGCGCCGCAGTTGGGGCAGGAGTAGTGGCCGAGGTGGCCGACGAAGGCCCGCTCGTAGGCGTAGGGATGCCCGCAGCGACGGCAGTGCTTGGCATCGAAGGCGTGCTGGAGCTCCGGCAGCGCCTGCGAGGCGTCCTCGATCCCGAAGTAGACGACGCCCTCGCGGGGGCGCTCGTCGCCATCGCGGCCGAGATCGGCGATCAGCGGGTCGTCGGCGTTGAGGACGAGGGCGGTGCGGCCAGCGCGGGCGGCGACCGTCTTCGCCCACTCGTCGGCCAGCGCCTCCATCTCGCCATAGCGGTCGAGCTGATCGCGAAAGAGGTTGCCGAGCACGATCGTCGCCGGGTCGAGCTGCTCGACGACCCGCGGCAGCCAGGCCTCGTCGACCTCGAACAGGCCCTCGCGGCCGCGCTGCTCGAGCAGGGCCGTCGCCACTCCCCAGGTCATGTTCGAGCCGGCCCGGTTGTGCACGGGGTGGCGGCCGTCGGCCGCGAGCACGGCGGCGATCATCCCCGCGGTCGTGGTCTTGCCGTTGGTGGCACTGACGATCGTCGTGCCGCCGTCGAGGCCGACACCGAGCCGGGCGATTGCGTCGGGGGCGAGGCGCAGCAACACCCGGCCCGGCAGCGTCGTGCCGCCGCCGCGGCCGCTGGCCCTGCTGGCGGCCCCGAGCGCCCGAGCGGCGGCGACCTTGGCACCGAACAGTGGCCCGCGGCGGCGCTTCCGGCTGGCGACGGCGGCGCTCAAGCCGCGGCCGGCGCCGGCGTCAACACGCTCAACGCTCGCGGCAGCACCCGCAGCGAGGCCGGCAGGTCGGTCAGGTGCTCGCCATCGGCATAGACGGGGAATGGCCTGCTGGCGCTCAATTCGAGATGGGGAGCACGGAAAACGCGTACGTCGTCGCCATCCACGTGGGTTCCCTTGAACACCTTCGGCAGGTTAGCCAGGAAGCGCAGCTTGCTCACCTCTCCGATCGCCACAACGTCGAACAGCCCATCTTCAAGATCGGCGCCGGGCGCGATCCGCATGCCACCGCCGAAGGTGCTGTTGTTGGCGACCGAGACCGAGTAGCCGGTGAGGCGGGTGCGCTCGTCGTCCACCCGGATCGTGAAGCGAGCCGGCTTCCAGCCGGCCAGCGTGCGAAACAGCGAGTAGACGTAGACGAGATTGCTGCGGATCAGCTTGACTTCGTTGGCGCGCCGGTTGCATTCGGAGTCGAAGCCGACGCTGACGATCCCCAGGAAGCGCTTGCCGTTGGCCTCGCCGACGTCGATCCTGCGGCTGTGGCCGGCAAAGAGCGTCGCCACCGCCTCCTCGGGCTCGCTAGGGATGCCGAGCACGCGGGCAAGATCGTTGCCGCGCCCACCGGGGAGGATCCCCAGCGGGGTCTCGGCGCCAGCCATGGCGCCGCCCACGGCCCCAACCAACCCGTCGCCGGACATCACGACCGGCAGCTCGCCCGCTTCGATCGCCCGCAGCGCCTGCTCGACGCCGTGCTCGAGGTCCCGGGTGCGCTGGACGCGGAAGACGGCGCGGCGCGCGTCGAGCGCCTGCTCGACGGCGGGCAGCAGCTTCAAAGTCTTTCCGCCGGCTGAGGCCGGATTGACCAGCAGCGCAAGTGGCATCCCCTCGATGTCCATCCGCTCGCAGCCTAGCCTGCGCCGGCCGGCCGATCGTCGCTGCGGCGACGGCCGACAGAGAAGCTGCCGAGGCCGGCCTCGGCGCTCTCCAGCAGCTCGATTCCACGCCGCTCCAGGCGCCAGCGCAGCAGCCGCGCGCCGACGCCGCCGGCGCCGTGGGTGCGGGCGAGGATCAGCCAACCGCCCGGCCGCAGGACCCGGGCGATCTCCGCGACAGGCGGCCGGCCGTCCACCTGGGCGACGAGGTCGAAGAAGTCACTTGGGTAGGGAAGTCCGCCCGGGCGCCCCACCTTGAAGGCGACCCGGCCCTCCGGGTCGAGCCCGACCCGGGCGGTGGCGGCGCGCACCCGCTCCTCGGAGCGGTCAACTCCCCGCACCCGCGCCGCCGGGAACTCCCGCGCCAGGAAGAGGGCGCCGTCGCCGTCGCCGCACTCAATCTCCAGCACCCGCTCCGGCGCCGGGCCGACGCGCAGGGCGGCGGCCGCGAGCGGGGTCAGCGGTGGCGTCGACATCCGCTCGATCGTAAGTGCTCTAGGCTGTCGCGCCGATGCGGGAGAAAGTGGACCAGCGCTGGATCGTCCTCGCCGTCTTCGCGATCATCGCAGTGGGCGTCGTCGCGGCCGTGCTGATTTCTCGGGGCGGCGGCGGCAGCGATTCGACCGCCACCACCGCCGGCGCCGCGGGCTGCGAGCAGGTCGAAGCGCCGAAGCCAAAGCAGGTCTCGCTGAAGGCGCCGAAGCAGACCCTGAAGAAGGGTGAAGAAGTAACCGCGGTCGTGCAGACCAGCTGTGGGACCTTCGACATCGCGCTCGACACCGAACGCGCCCCGAAGACCGCCAACTCCTTCGCCTACCTCTCCGAAGAAGGCTTCTACGACGACCTCACCTTCCACCGGATCGTCCCGGAATTCGTGATCCAGGGCGGTGACCCGCTCGGCACCGGCACCGGCGGCCCGGGCTACAAAGTGGTCGAGAAGCCCCCCGCCAACCTCGCCTACACCAAAGGGACGGTGGCGATGGCGAAGAGCTCCGCCGAGCCCCCGGGCACGTCCGGCAGTCAGTTCTACGTCGTCACCGGCGCCGACGCCGGGCTGCCGCCCGAATACGCCCTGGTCGGCAAGGTCAGCGAAGGTCTCGACGTCGTCGAGCGGATCGGCAAGCTGGGAACGCCGAGCGAAAAACCGAAACAGACGGTCCTGATCGAAAAGATCACGATCGAAAAGGGCTAGCCGCAGCGGCTAGGCTGACCCGGTGGCCAAGCTCAACGTAGGCGACCCCGCCCCGGACTTCGAGCTTCCCGGCACCGGCGAGAAGACCTATCGCCTCGCCGACTACCGCGGGCGCAAGCTGGTCCTCGCCTTCTATCCCGGTGATTTCACCGCGGTCTGCACCAAACAGTTCTGCTCCTACCGCGACCAGAGCGACAAGCTCGACGAGCTCGGTGCCGACGTGCTCGGGATCTCGCCGCAGTCGGTCGACTCGCACGAGCGCTTCAGCGAGGAGAAGCGCCTCAACGTGCCGCTGCTGGCCGACGAGGACAAGAGCGTGGCCCGCGCCTACGGCGTTCTGGCCGGCCCGATGGTGCGGCGGGCGATCTTCGTCGTCGACGAGCAGGGCATCGTCCGCCATCGCAAGGTGACCCTGGCCGGGCTCACCTACGAGTCGGTCGACGACCTCGAGCGCGCCGTCGCCTCGATCGGCTGATGCCGGGCGCCGAAGCGGCGCCCTTTTGCGTCGGCGCGGCGCCGGCAATCCGCGGCGACGCGGCGGGAGAGGGCCCACCGATCGTCCTCTGTCATGGGATTACCGCGACCCGGCGCTACGTCCACCACGGCTCGCGTGCCCTGGAGCGGGCCGGCCACAGGGTGATCGCCTACGACGCCCGCGGCCACGGCGAGTCCGATCCGGCCCCGGCCGGCGAGGGTTATGGATACCCGCGGCTGGTCGCCGACCTCGAGCGGGTCGTCGCCGCGCAGGTGGGGGAGGGGCGCTTCGTCCTCGCCGGTCACTCGATGGGCGCCCACACCGCGATCGCCTACGCGCTCCGGCATCCCCAGCGCCTCACCGCCCTGGTCGTGATCGGGCCGGTCTACGTGGGCGAGGTCTCGCCGGCTTCGCTGGAGTACTGGGACGGCTTGGCGGCGGCGCTGGCCGGGGGCGGGGTGGACGGCTTCGTCGCCTACATCGACCGCAACCAGGACATCGACCCGGCCTGGCGCGAGTCGGTCCTTGGCTTCACCCGCGCCCGGATGCTCCTGCACCGCCATCCCGAGGCCCTGGTCGAGGCCCTGCGCGAGGTGCCGCGCTCGCGGCCCTTCGGCGCGATGGAGGAGCTCGACCGCCTCGATGTACCGACGCTGGTGGTGGCCAGCCACGACGGTGCCGACCCCGGCCATCCCTACGCGGCCGCCGTCGCCTATGCCGAGCGACTGCCCCGGGCGCGGCTGGTCAGCGAGGGGGAGGGCGAGTCGCCCCTGGCCTGGCAGGGCGGAAAGCTCTCCCGGCAGATAGCCGCCTTTTACGCAGAGGCTTTATCGTCATCGCTATGAAATTTCCGACCGAAGCCAGGTTGCGCCGGATAATCGCCTTCGTGGCGACCCTCGGGATCGGCGTCGCCACCTACATCACGATCGCCGATTCCGGCGGCGGCTCACCGACCTGCCTGGCCGGCGGCGGTGGCTGCGAGACCGTCGCCAACAGCTCCTACTCGCACATCGCCGGGGTCAACGTCGCCGTCTTTGGAATCGTCGGCTACGTGGTCCTGCTGCTGACGGCGTTCTTCGCCAGCGACCTGGCCCGCTTCGGTGGCTTCGCGGTCGCCCTGGGGGGATTCGGCTTCAGCGTCTACCTGACCTATCTGGAGCTCTTCACGATCGAAGCGATCTGCCAGTGGTGCGTGGCGAGCGCCGTGCTGATGACGATCCTCTTTCTTCTCAACACCACTCGTCTGATTGGCTACGCCGGAACCACCACCACCGCCGCGGTGCCCGAAGAGGGTTTGCTCGGCGACTAAACAGGAAGGGCAGATGAGCAACAAGCGGGAGCGGGAGAAACGCCGCGAAGAGCGGCTGCAGGAAGAAACGAAGGTCGGCGCCGGCGAGCGCCGCACGCGGCTGCTCCAGTTCGGAGCCGGGGCGGTGTTCCTGGTGATCGTCGCCGTCGTAGTGCTGATCGTCGTCAACGGCAGCAGCAGCAGTGGCGGTGACGCTCAGAACCTCAAGGAAGTCTCGTCGGTAGACAGCCTCGTCAATGGAATTCCCCAGGAAGGCCTGGTACTCGGCGATTCCAAGGCAAAGGTCGAACTGGTCGAGTACGGCGACCTGCAGTGCCCGGTCTGTAAAGCCTACTCAGAAGAAATCCTGCCGCCCGTTATCGAAAACCAGATCAAGAACGGGCAGGCGAAGCTGACCTTCCGAAACTTCACCATCATCGGGCCGCAGTCGGCGCCCGCCGGTGCCGCGGCCCTCGCAGCCGGTGCCCAGGGCCGGGGCTGGAACTACCTCGAGCTCTTCTACCGCAATCAGGGCAAAGAGAACTCGGGCTACGCCGGTGACGAATTCCTCACCGCCGTCGCCAAGGGCGCCGGCGTCAAGGACATCGCCCAATGGCAGAAGGAACGCGCCGGCAAGAAGTTCACCGGCGAGGTCACGGCGACGACCGAACAGGCGCAGGACTTCGGCTTCACCGGAACGCCGTCGTTCGCGATCAAAGGGCCCAACAGCAACGGCACCGAACTCCTCGGCACGCCCGGCTCACCCGACGAAATCGAAGAAGCGATCGAAAAGGCCAGCTGAGCCTCGACGAGCGGGGCGGCAGGCCATTCCCGCGAGCCTGTCGCCTGACTCGATCGGCCCTTTTCCCTTCGGGTTTACATAACCACCATTATCGTGCGTTGGATCGTCGAGTTGAGAGACTCTGATCAAGCGCCCTCCCTGCTAGCGAACGAAGGCGGAGACGGCGCGCCCTGCGTCATGGGCCGTGAGCGGCCCGAAGCGCAGTGACCACGAACTGTCCAATCCCTGGAGCATCTTGCATTTGACGCCGGCAGCGTCCAGTGCGGCGCGATGCTCTTCGCAGCGTTCAAAGCCCGACGCGCCCTGAAACACGGCGTCCAGCCCGTAACGGCCGTCATCTACTGGCCATAGCGTTAGCTTGTCTGCGACGGGACCAGCGGGGATGTCGAGCTCAAACGCCATAGTCGGGATCAGCAGCTATTCGGAACCGAGCACGGCGCTGCCGTGCACCAGCGGCCTCACGATCGGCGGTGCCTTCGGCACCCGTCCGCGCTCCACGCCCTCAAGATCCAGCGGCGAGGCTTCGATCGTGGCCACGGTGTCGCGGTTGCAGTGGCAGCCGTCGCCGAGGAAGCGCCAGGGCTTCTCGAGCCGGTCCTGCCAGCGGGCGAGCGCGGGGTCGTTGGCGCGGACGTGCTCGGCGAAGAGCAGCCGGCCGCCAGGCTTGAGCACCCGTGCCGCCTCGGCCAAGGCCGCGGCCGGGTCGGGCACCGTGCAGAGAACCAGGGTCGCGACCGCGGCGTCGAAGCTGGAGTCCTCGAAGGGCAGCCGTTCGGCCGGCGCTTCGACCACGCTGGCCGCGCGTCCCGACTCGGCCAGCCTGGCCCGCAGCCGCTTCGCCATGTAAGGATCGGGCTCGACCATGACCAGGTCCTCGATTCCCTTCGGGTAGAGGTCGAGGTTGACTCCGGTGCCGGCCCCGAGCTCGACCACCCTCCCCTCCGCCCCGGCCAGCAGCTCGCGGCGCATCTGTCGCAACCCCGCCTCCTCGGTCGCCTTCAGGCCGCGGTCGTACATCGCCGCGAAGGCGCGGCCCCAGGTCGCCTCGTAAAGCCGGCCCAATGGCCTAGGCGGCGTCGCGCGCGGGCTGCTCGGTCGCCGAGTCCTCGGCGGCGCTGGGCTCGCTGGCGGCGGCGCGCTCCTCGTAGGCACGGCGGGCGCCGTGGTCGACCTCGAACATCAGCTTGTCGGCCTTCATCAGCCTGCCGATCGCCTCGCTGACGCGGCGCGGCATCAAAGCGCCGAAACGCGTCATCACGGCATTGGAGCGGGGCACGTAGACGTCGAAGCGGCCGACCTCGAGTGCCTCGGCGATCTCGTCGGCGACGTCCTCGGCCTCGACCGGTTTGATCAGTTTCTGGCTGACGCCGGCGGTCAGTTCGGTGTTGACGACGGTCGGCATCACGCAGTGGACTTCGACGCCACTGCCCCGCAGCTCGGCTTTGACGGCCTCGCAGATCCCGACCACCGCGTGCTTGGTGCCCGAGTAGGTGGCGATGCCGGGGATCGCCGTTTTACCGGCCTGCGAGGCGATGTTGACGATGTGGCCGCCGCCGCGCGGGCGCATCCGCTCGATCGCCAGCTGGGTGCCGACGATGACCCCGTAGATGTTGATGTCGAGCTGGCGGTGGATCGAGTCATCGGACTCGTCGACGAGCGCGGTCACCGGCATGATCCCGGCGTTGTTGATGACCACGTCGACCGGGCCGAGCTGGCGCTCGGTCTCGTCGACGAAGGTGGTGAACGAGGCGCGGTCGGTGACGTCGAGAGCCAGCGCGATCGTGCCGCCGCCGAGGCCGGTGGCCGTCCGCTCGGCAAGCTGCAGGTCGAGGTCGCCGATGGCGACGCGGCAGCCCTTGCGGACCAGCGCCGTCGCGGTCGCCTTGCCGATCCCCCGGGCGCCGCCCGTGATCGCCACCACCTTGCCGTTCAGTGAACGCCGCTGCTTCGCCATCGTGTCCTCCTGGTTGGGTGCGGTGGGCCTCAGCCCGCCGGCTTGTAGACGGTGACCACGGCGGCGCCGCCGAGGCCGATGTTGTGCTGGAGCGCGACCTTGGCGCCATCGACCTGCCGCTTCTCGGCCTGGCCGCGCAGTTGCCAGGTCAGTTCGGAGCACTGGGCCAGGCCGGTGGCGCCCAGCGGATGGCCCTTGGAGATCAGCCCGCCCGAGGGGTTGACCACGACCTGGCCGCCGAAGGTGGTCGCTTCCTCCTCGACCAGCTTGTGCGCCTCGCCCTCGGCGGCGAATCCGAGCGCTTCGTAGGTGATCAACTCGTTGGCGCTGAAGCAGTCGTGCAGCTCGCAAACGTCGACCTCGTGGGGGCTCACTTCCGCCTCCGCGTAGGCGCGCTCGGCGGCCAGCTTCGACATGTCGGAGCCGACGATCGTCATGCAATCGGCGTCCTCGGCGAAGGTCGAGGAGAGATCGGTGACCATCGACTGGCCGGCGATCTCGACCGCCCGGTCCCAGAGGTCGTGCTCGTCGACGTAGCGCTCGGAGGCGACGATCGCGCAGGCCGAGCCGTCGGAGGTCGGCGAGCACTGCAGCTTGGTCAGCGGGTCGTGGATCATCTTCGCGTCCTTGATGTCCTGCAGCGAGTACTCGTCCTGGAACTGGGCGTAGGGGTTGTTGACCGAGTGCTTGTGGTTCTTCCACCCGATCCAGGCGTAGTGGTCGGGGTTGGAGCCGTACTTCTCCATGTGGTCGCGGCCGGCGTTGCCGAACATCTGCGGCGCCGGGGGCGACTGCTCGGGATCGCGGATCTCGAACATCCGCATTGCGTGCTTGTCGAGCGCGTTGGTGCGGTCGGTGTACTTGACCCCGAGGCTGCCGGGCTCCATCTTCTCG
Organism: Solirubrobacterales bacterium; assembly: GCA_036269775.1. Lineage (GTDB taxonomy): Bacteria > Actinomycetota > Thermoleophilia > Solirubrobacterales > 70-9 > VAYN01. Next base: position 302 of record DATBDU010000051.1, on the reverse strand, counting down.
AAGCCGAGCGCCAGCGCGCAGTCGACGAGACCGCCCTTGACCGCTTGACGGGCGAGGAAGAGCGCCGAGGAGCCGGTCGAGCAGTTGTTGTTGACGTTGACCACCGGGATCCCGGTCAGGCCGAGCTGGTAGAGCGCCCGCTGGCCGTAGGTCGAGTCGCCGTAGCAGTAGCCCGCGTAGGCCTGCTCGACATCCGTATAAGGGACACCGGCGTCGGCAAGCGCCTTCTCCCCCGCCTCGAGGGCCCAGTCCGGGTAGTCGCCCTCCTTCGTCCCAGGCTTCTCGAACTTAGTCATCCCGAC
>DATBDU010000050.1:0-5527 GCA_036269775.1 Solirubrobacterales bacterium | reverse complement strand
ACTGGGGGTGGGAGGAAAGGGCATCGGCCAGCGACAGAACCGTGGCCCCTGCCGCGCCAGCGATTTCGGCCTCCGCGTCGCCCGCCTCGTAGGAGTCGAGGTCGAGCTTCGAGAGGTCGGTGAATTCCCAGCCCTTGGACTTGTGATCGGGCAGCGGCAGGCTCTGCGCGAGAGAGGCGCCTTTCTGGCGCCTCTCCGAAAGCCAAGCGGGTTCGGTCGCTACCTCAGCCAATTGAGCCCTCCATCTGCAGCTCGATCAGCCGGTTCAGCTCGACCGCGTACTCCATCGGCAGCTCTTTGGTCACCGGCTCGATGAAGCCGTTGACGATCATCTTCGAAGCCTCCTCCTCGTCGAGCCCGCGGCTCTGCAGGTAGAAGAGCTGCTCGTCGCCGATCTTGGAGACGGTCGCCTCGTGGCCGACGTCGGCGTCGTTCTCGTCGATGCGGATCGTCGGGTAGGTGTCCGAGCGCGAATCCTCGTCGAGCAGCAGCGCGTCGCAGACGACCTTCGAGCGGGATTCGGTCGCCCCGTCGGCGATTTCCAGCAGGCCGCGGTAGGTCGCCCGGCCGCCGTCCTTGGAGATCGACTTGGAGAAGATCGAGGACGAGGTGCGGGGGGCGGCGTGGATGATCTTGCCGCCGGCATCCTGGTGCTGGCCGTCGCCGGCAAAGGCGATCGAGAGGATCTCGCCGTGGGCTTCGGGGCCCATCAGGTAGATCGACGGGTACTTCATCGTCAGTTTCGAGCCGAGGTTGCAGTCGACCCACTCCATCGTCGCCTTTTCGTGCGCGACAGCGCGCTTGGTGACCAGGTTGAAGACGTTCTGGGACCAGTTCTGGACCGTCGTGTAGCGGACCCGCGAGCTCTTCTTGGCGCAGATCTCGACCACCGCGGAGTGCAGCGAGTCGCTGGAGTAGACCGGCGCCGTGCAGCCCTCGATGTAGTGGACGTCAGCGCCCTCCTCGCAGATGATCAGCGTGCGCTCGAACTGGCCCATGTTCTCGGTGTTGATCCGGAAGTAGGCCTGCAGCGGCATCTCGACCTTGACCCCGGCCGGCACGTAGACGAAGGAGCCGCCCGACCAAACGGCCGAGTTGAGCGCCGCCAATTTGTTGTCGTTGGCGGGGATGATCGTGGCCCAGTACTCGCGCACCAGGTCCTCGTGCTCGCGCAGGGCGGTGTCCATGTCGGTGAAGATCACTCCCTGGGCCTCGAGCTTCTCGTTGACCTGGTGGTAGACGACCTCGGACTCATACTGGGCGCCGACGCCGGAGAGGAATTTGCGCTCCGCCTCGGGGATGCCGAGCCGGTCGAAGGTGTTTTTGATGTCCTCCGGGACCTCGCTCCAGTCGCGGCTGTTTTTCTCCGAAGCGCGCACGAAGTAGTGGATGTCGTCCCAGTCGATCTGGCCGAGATTGCCGCCCCATTCCGGGGTCGGGCGCGAGTAGAAATGCTCCAATGCCTTGAGGCGGAAGTCGCGCATCCACTGCGGCTCGTTCTTGTAATCGGAGATCGATTCGACGATCTCCCGCGAGAGCCCCTTCGGCGCCTTGTAGGCGTAGTCGGACTCGGAATCGTGGAAGCCGAACTTCTCCTTGTAATCGGAGTTGATGCCGGCGAGATCTCTTTTCTCTGCGACTGCCTCGGGCGTTGCCATGTCTAGTCGACCTCCAGGATGATGGTGTCGTCCTCGATGGCTATCGGGAACGTTTGCACCGGCGTGAAAGCTGGGAGGGTCTTCGGCCTGCCGGTGGTCAGATCGAAGAGGGAGCCGTGGCGGGGGCACTCGACGGTACAGGTTGCCGGGTCGAACTCACCCTCGGCGAGCGGCCCGTTGTCGTGGGAGCAGCGATCCTCGATCGCGTAAAGCGTCCCCTCACAGTTGAAGACGCCGATCTTGATCCCGCCGTGCTCGACCAAGCGCATCTCGCCGGGCGCAAGCTCGGCGGCTGGGCAGACGGAGATCTTGGTTCCTGCGGTGTCGGTCAAGAGGGTTTTGCTCCTGGCACCTGGGTGCCGTTAGTGCGGATCGAGACTTAATCCTACTTCTCCGGTCGGATTTTAGCGGCCGGGGTCGGTCGGCCCCTCTTTACGAAATCGCGATGAGTTCGTGTCGGCCACGTGGTCTTATGTGGGTAGGCCACTTCGAACGAGAGGACGAGAGATGAGCGAGAGGACCAGCTACACCCCCGGCACGCCCTGCTGGGTCGAACTTGGGACGCCGGACGTCGACGCGTCGGCCGCCTTCTACGGTGCCCTGTTCGGCTGGGAGATCCCGGAGCAGCCGAACTCGGCGGAACTGGGCGGCTACCGCCGCGCCAAAAAGAACGGCAAGGACATCGCCGGGGTGGCGCCGTTGATGCAGGAGGGCCAGCCGCCGGCCTGGAGCACCTATGTCTCCGTCGCCGACGCCGAGGCGACCACCGCGGCGATCCGCGAGGCCGGGGGCGCGATCCACGTCGAGCCGATGGACGTGATGGACCTCGGCAAGATGGCCGTTTACGCCGACCCGACCGGCGCCCACTTTGGGATCTGGGAGCCCGGTACGTTCGCCGGCGCGGAGCTCGTCAACGAGCCCGGCGCATTGGCCTGGAACGAGCTCGGCACCCGTGACCCCGCGACGGCCAAGGCCTTCTACTCGGCCGTCTTCGGCTGGGAGATCGAAGACCACGACATGGGAGAAATGGGCACCTACACGGAGTGGAAGGTCGATGGCAGCTCGGTCGGCGGCATGATGGACGTCAGCGGCCGCCTGTCGGATGAGATCCCGGCGCACTGGCTTGTCTATTTCGCGGTCGAGAACACCGACGCGGCGGTCGAGACCGTCAAATCCTCGGGCGGTGGCGTCTCCTTCGGCCCGATCGACATTCCGGCGGGCCGCTTCGCCATCGTCACCGATCCGCATGGCGCCGCCTTCGCCGTGATCCAACAGCCCGACGAGGCCGCCGCCTAGCGCCGACTGTCGACGCGCCGCTTCCGACTTTGACCCCACCCTGGTGGGGCGAAGATCGGAAGCGGTGGGGTCGCCCCCTAGATCGCCGCCGCTTCGGCCGGGTCGCCGCTCTCGCCCTCGTCCTCCCATTCGGCGGGCTGGCCGAGGCTGGCGCTCTTGACGATCTTCAGGCCCAGCATCGCGCACTTCATCCGCGTCGCCGAGATCTCGATCCCGAGCAGCTCGAGCACGTACTCCTTGGGCAGGCGCAGCAGCTCCTGGCGCGATTTGCCGACCAGCTCGTCGGTCAACAGCGAGGTCGCCGCGGTCGAGATCGCGCAGCCCTTGCCCTCGAAGGCGATCTCGGCGACCCGGTCATCCCCGTCGAGGCGGATCGTCACGTGCTGCTCGTCGCCACAGAAGGGGTTGGTGTCCTCGAACTCGAGATCGGGCTCGTCAACGTGGCCGAAGTTGTGCGGCCGCTTGTAGTGCTCGAGGATCTGGTCGCGGTAGAGCTCGTCCATCAGAGACCAAACACCTTACGCGCGTCTTCCAGCCCGTCGACCAGGCGGTCGATCTCCTCCGGCGTCGTGTAGACGCCGAAGCTGGCGCGGGCCGTGGCGGCAACGCCGAGCCGGTCCATGAGGATCTGGGCGCAGTGGTGGCCGGCGCGGACGGCGACGCCATGGCGGTCGAGGATCTCGGAGACGTCGTGGGCGTGGATTCCCTCGATCTCGAAGGAGACCGGGCCGATCCGCTCCGGGCCACGCGGCGGGCCGAAGACGCGCAGCCCTGGCACGTCCACCAGCCGCTCCAGCGCATGGTCGGCGATCGCGCGCTCGTGCTCCAGCACCGTCTCCATCCCCAGCGCGTCGAGCCAGCGCAGCGCCGAGGCCATTCCGATCGCCTGGGCAATCGCCGGCGTGCCCGCCTCGAAGCGGGCCGGAACATCGGCGTAGGTGGTGCCGTCGCGGCCGACCTTGCGGATCATCGAGCCGCCGCCAAGGAAGGGCGGCATCGCCCGCAGCAACTCCAAGCGTCCCCAGAGGACCCCGATCCCGGTCGGCCCGTAGAGCTTGTGGCCGGTCACGGCGTAGAAGTCGACGTCCAGCTCGGCGACGTCGACCGGCAGCTTCGGCGCCGCCTGGGCGCCATCGATGAGAACCAGCGCGCCGGCCTGGTGAGCCAGCCGAGCGATCTCGGCGACCGGATTCTCGGTGCCGAGCACGTTGGAGACGTGGGCCACGGCGACCAGCTTCGGGCCCCGCTCCAGCAGTGCCGCGAAGGCGTCCATGTCGAGCAGGCCCTCGGCGTCGATCGGCGCCCAGTCGATCTCGGCGCCGACCCGCTCGGCCAGCTGCTGCCAGGGAACGATGTTTGAGTGGTGCTCCATCTCGGTCAGAAGGATGCGGTCGCCGGCGCCGACGTTGGCGTCGCCCCAGGCCCGCGCCACCAGGTTGATCGCCTCGGTGGCGTTGCGGACGAAGAGGACCTCGCGGCGATCGGCGGCGCCGATGTGGTCGGCCACCGTCGCCCGCGCCCCCTCGTAGGCTTCGGTCGCCTCGGCCGAGAGGGTGTGGGAGCCGCGGTGGACGTTGGAGTGGTGGCGGCGCTCGTAGCGGTCGACCGCCTGGATCGAGGCCAGCACCCGCTGCGAGCTGGCGCCGCTGTCGAGGTAGGCGACCGGCTGCCCGTGCACCTCGCGCTCCAGCGCCGGGAAGGCGGCGCGGACCTTCTCGATCGGGAACGCCGAAGGCGGGGAGGAGCTCTTCGCGGTCACCGGCTCCATGTCTCAGAGGCTAGGCAGAGGCGCCCGCCTCCACCTCCTCGCGGATCCAGCCGTAGCCCTTCTCCTCCAGCACGCCGACCAGCTCCGGGCCGCCTTCTTTGACGATCCGGCCCTCGAACATGACGTGGACGAAGTCCGGTTTGACCATGTGCAGGATGCGCTGGTAGTGGGTGATGATGAGCACGCCCATGTCGGGGCCGGCAAACTGGTTGACGCCCTCGGCGACGACCCGCAGGGCGTCGATGTCGAGGCCGGAGTCGGTCTCGTCGAGGACGGCGATCTCCGGTCGCAGCAGCGCCAGCTGCAGCAGCTCCATCCGCTTCTTCTCGCCGCCGGAGAAACCGTCGTTGAGGTAGCGGCTGGAGAAGTCTTTGGGGATGTTGGCCAGCGCCATCGCCTCCTGGGCGGTCTTGGCGAAGTCTTTGATCTTGATCTGCTCTTCGCCGCGCGCCTCGCGCTGGGAGTTGATGATCATCCGCAGGTACTTGCTGACCGAGACGCCGGGGATCGCCACCGGGTACTGGAAGGCCATGAAGAGGCCGGCGCGCGAGCGCTCGTCGGGGTCGGCCTCGGTGATGTCCTCGCCCTTGAAGACGATCGAGCCCGCGGTCACCTCCAGCGCCGGGTGGCCCATGATCGCGTTGGCGAGCGTCGACTTGCCGGAGCCGTTGGGCCCCATCAGCGCGTGGACCTTGCCCTTCTCGACGTCGAGGTCGAGGCCCTTGAGGATCTCGCGCTCCTCGACACGGACATGCAGGTTGCGGATCTCGAGGTCTGCCATCTGTCTCCTACGCGACCGGCTTGG
>DATBDU010000049.1:0-43389 GCA_036269775.1 Solirubrobacterales bacterium | reverse complement strand
ATCCGCTGCCGATCGACCACGAGGCGACCAGGCAGATCGCCTCGGGCGAGCGCGTCGGCGAGTTCGAGCGCGCGCTGCTCCAGCGCCGGCGCGAGTTCCTGATCCTTCGCGTCGACCGCGCCGACCTCTCCAAGAACGTGCTGCGCGGGTTCTCGGCCTTCGACCTGTTCCTCGAGCAGCACCCCGAGTTCACCGAGCGGGTCACGTTCATCGCCCAGCTCATGCCCTCGCGTACGGACGTCCCTCAGTACGCCGAGTACCTGGAGCGGATCGAGGCACTCGTCGCCGTCGTCAACCACCGCCACGGCACGCCCGACTGGATGCCGATCCAGCTCAAGCTGAAGGACGATCTGGAGGACGCGGTAGCGGCCTACAAGAACTACGACGTGCTGTTGGTGAACGCCATGTTCGACGGCATGAACCTGGTCGCCAAGGAGGCGCCGGCGGTCAACACCAGGGATGGAGTCCTGATGCTCTCCGAGAACACCGGCTCGCACGAGGAGCTCTACGACTACGTGATCACCGTCAACCCCTTCGACATCCAGGCCCAGGCGGACGCGATCTACCGGGCCCTGACGATGCCCGCCGAGCAGCGCCGGGTGTGGTCCGAGGGACTGAAGGAGATCATCTACTCCCGCAACCCGGGGGATTGGGTCGACGACCAGCTGCACGACATCGCAGCGCTGCGCGAGTCGGCTGAATAGGGGGAGAACCCGGCCGCCCCCGAGCCTTGACCCGGCATGGGCGGGGTCCGAGTTCGCTGGTCGGCGGCAGGGAAGATGGGGCTGGTCGCCGTGGCCTGCCTATTTGCTCTGCAGTTGCTCCCACCGCTGCTGAAGCCGCCCGAGCCGCCGCCGCCGGCGGCGGACGTGGGGTTGCCAAAGGTCGCGATTGAGCCAGAGCCGGCCGTGGCGCCGTCCCGGCCGCGCCCGTCGCGAAGGCGGCCGCAGCGAAACCGGGCGAAAAAACCAAGGCCGGACCGGGCAAGGGAAGCGGCTCCGCCCTCCCCGGCCCAACCGCCGCCGATTCCAACTCCGGTCCCGACCTCCACACCCAGCCCGCCACCCACGCCGGAACCCGCCCCTGCTCTCGCCGCACCGCCGCCGCCGGAAGCCGCTCCGCCGGCAAACGATGGATCGGTGGAGTTCGCCCCGCACTGACCGGAGACCACCACTCCCCGTGCGAACTACGCCGCTATAGTCCCTCGCCGTTTTGGCAGCCCCGCGCGAATACGAGCTGGTCCTGATGCTGGACCCCCAACTGGACGCCCCCGCACGTGACGGGTTGGTGGGAGACGCCCGCGGCCAGATCGAATCCTCTGGCAGCCTCAAGCACGAGAACAGCTGGGGCCTGCGCAAGATGGCCTTCGAAATCAACAAGCGGACCGAGGCGGATTACCGCTGGCTCCGCTTCGAGGCGCCCAGCGACCTGCTCGACTCGCTCGACCACAACCTCAAGATCGCCGACGGCGTTCTCCGCTTTCGCATCTTCCGGGTCGACCCCGACGCGCCGGTGATCATTCCGCCGGCGACCAGCGCCGCCCCCGGGCCGCGCGAGCGCAGTGCGACGGGAGCCCGCGACGATCGCGGCAACTCTCGCGACGACTCCGACGAGTAGACCTCCTTCGGCCCCGCTCTTTGCGAAGAATGTCCTCCCCGCGGGGGAGAGGTTGCGCCGCTGCCACTCTTAGACTGGAATTCAATCCAGCGACTTCAGAGGAGTGAGTGCATTGGCAGCTTCAAACATCAACGTGGCGGTCATCACCGGGAACCTGACCCGGGATCCCGAGCTGCGGCACACCGGTGGTGGGACGGCAGTCTGCGAGTTGCGTGTAGCGGTGAACAGCAGCCGGAAAAACGGCCAGTCCGGCGAATGGGAAGACAAGGCCAACTACTTCGACGTCACCGTCTGGGGCGCGCAGGGCGAGAACTGCGCCAACTACCTCTCCAAGGGCCGCCCGGTCGCGGTCGAAGGCCGGCTCGACTGGCGCGAGTGGGAGGCCAAAGACGGCAGCAAACGGCAAGCCGTAAGCATCGTCGCCAAATCGGTCCAGTTCCTCGGCTCCCGTGATGGGGGTGGCGGCCAGTCCGGCGGCAACGGTGGTGGCGGCGGCGGCTTCTCCCCGCCCAGCGACGTCCCAGCCGACACCTCCGACTTCGAAGGTGCTGCGGCCGGTGGCGGCGGGGGCGGCGGCGGTTCCGAAGACGACATCCCCTTTTAGCCGGTCGCCCGGGGCGCCATGCGGCGCTCCGGGCTCGATCTGTAGCATGCGCCGCCGATGGCTAGAGCAAGAGAGACCTCTTCAGACAACAAGCGCGGCCGACGCGGCGCCGATCGTGCCCGACCGCGCAAGTACACGCGCATCAACTCCGAGGTCGTCGACTACAAGGACCTCAACCTGCTGCGGCGCTTCCTCTCCGACAAGGGGAAGACCCGCGGCCGCCGCGTCACCGGACTTTCACGCCTCCACCAGCGGCAGCTCTCGGTGGCGGTGAAGCGGGCGCGCGAAATCGCCCTGCTGCCATACGTCGGAGAGCGTTGATGGCACAGGCCATCCTGCTCGAGGACGTCGAGTCCCTCGGCGAGCGCGGTCAGGCGATCGACGTCGCCCCCGGCTACCTGCGCAACTACCTGATCCCCCGCAAGCTGGCCCAGCCGGCGACCGCGGGAGCCCTCGAGGAAGCTCAGCGCCGCCGCGAGGCCGCTGAAAAGGCCGAGAAAGCCCGCACCGAGCGCGAAGCGCAAGCCGCCGGGCTGCTCGGCAAGACCGTGCTGACGATCCATCAGCGGGCTGGCGAGGACGGCAAGCTGTTCGGCTCCGTCGGTGCCAAAGAGATCGTCGACGCGTTGCGCGACGCTCGCGATCTGCGCATCGAGAAAAAACGCGTTCGGCTCGAGCAGCCGCTGCGCGAAGTCGGCACCTTCATGGTTGAGATCGAGCTTGCCGACGGTACCGTCGCCGCGGTCAAGACGATCATTTCCGAGGAGAAGTAGCCTCTTTCCAGCCGGGTGGGTGACCCGTGGGGAGGCGCCTGCGGGCGGGGCAAACTGGCTCCGTTCTCGGCACCTCCCCACGGGTCACTACCAGCGCCCTGGATAGGCTCAGCTGATGTCTTCCTTGAAGCTTCCAACCAGGATCAATCGACGGGCTAGGGCGCGAACGCGGTTGGGGTGGGCTCGGTCGGAGCGGGAGACCGTCGGGCTTGCCGTAGTCGCGATCGGGGGCGCTGGGGTGGTGGCGGCGGATCAGTTCAGCCGCATGCTGCGGCGACGCGCGGGTGAGCGCGACAACCACGAGCCACTGATCGAAGCGGCACCCGCCGCGGCGGCCGACACGGTCGGCGTCGCCGTGCGTGCCTACAGCGAGGCTCCCCGCAGCGAAACGGTCCTGTTCAATCTTCTGGCCGGCTTCCTGGGCTCGTTCGCAGTGGTGCGGATATCCACCTTGGGAATCAGAGACGACTGGGGACCCTTCCGCAACGTCAGCGTCGGCGGCCGTCACATCCATCATTTCGTGCCCGGCATCCTGATCGCCTTCGCCTCGGGCACGGCCGCGCTGCTGACTGAAAACGACGACTTCGAGGACCACCTCGCCGTGCCGATGGGGATCGGCATGGGCCTGACCTTCGACGAGGCCGCCCTCCTGCTCGACCTCCGCGACGTCTACTGGACCCGGGAAGGCCTGCTCAGCGTCCAGCTCAGCCTCGGAGCCACGGCCATCCTCAGCCTCGCCATCCTCACCCAGCGCATGCTGCGCCGCGGCGAGCGCCAGCAGGAGCAGGAGGGCCTGATCCCGCCGGCGGCCGATCATCTCTCTGCCGGCTCTGGCGCTGGCGTGACCGAAGTGTGAATTTCTTTCCACGGCATTTGCACATAACCGCCACCTGCCCGCATGGGGCCTCTGGTTTGCTTGAGCCATCGGGTTCCCGCGCGCGGATGCCGCCGCCGCGGGGCCTTAACTAGACACCGATGCCGCAGCCGACCTCAACCCACGTCCCGCCTCAGAACATCGAGGCGGAGGAATCCGTCCTGGGGGCGATGCTGGTCGCCGAGCCGGCGCTGACGCGGGTGATCGACGAGGTCAAGCTCAACGCGGCCGACTTCTACCTCGACCGCCACCGGGCGATCTTCGAATGCGCCCACGACCTCTACGCGGAGTCGAAGCCGGTCGACGAGCTCAGTGTCAGCGAGTCGCTGACCCAGCGCAACATGATCGACCAGGCGGGCGGCAAGCACTACGTCTCCGAGCTGGCGGCCAAGGTCCCGGCGGCCGGCAACGCCAAGCACTACGCCGAGATCGTCCAGCAGAACTCGCTGCTGCGGCGCCTGCTTGGCGCCGGGCAGGAGATTCAGGGCTGGGTTAACGATCGGGCCGGCGAACCGCGCGAACTCTCCGAGCGGGCCGAGAAGCTGCTCTTCGACGTCGCCCACAAAGAGCAGGCGTCCGACTTCCGCCTGCTCTCGGAGATCCTCCACGACGAGGTCGACCGGCTCGAGAAGCTCTCCACCGGCGAGATCGAAATGACCGGCACGCCAGCCGGCTTCCGCGACATCGACGCGATCACCGGCGGCTTCCAGCCCGGCAACTTGATCATCGTCGCGGCACGGCCGGCGATGGGCAAGAGCGCCCTGGTCGCCAACATCGCCGAAAATGTGGCGGTGAAGAAGGACATGCCGGTCGCCTTCTTCTCGCTGGAGATGTCCGAGGTCGAGCTGGCGCAGAGGTTCATCGCCTGCCGGGCGCGAATCTCCGGCGACAAGCTGCGCAAGGGCCAGGTCTCCCAGCGCGACTGGCCGAAAGTGGTGCGAGCCTGCAACGAACTCGAGGAGGCGCCGCTCTGGTTCGACGACTCCTCCGACCTCGGCATCCTCGACCTGCGGGCGAAGGCGAGGCGGCTGCACGCCCAGGAACAGGACCGCGGCGGGCTCGGCCTGATCATCCTCGACTACATGCAGCTGATGCGCTCCGACGACAGCCGCGCCAACCGGGTCGAGCAGGTCGGCCAGATCAGCCGCGGGCTGAAGATCCTCGCCCGCGAGCTCGAGGTCCCGGTGGTCGCCATCTCCCAGCTCTCGCGCGCGCCCGAGCAGCGGACGCCGCCGAAGCCGCAGCTCTCGGACCTGCGCGAGTCGGGCCAGATCGAGCAGGACGCCGACGTCGTCGCCTTCCTCTTCCGCGAGGACTACTACCGCGACCCCGACGAGGAGCCCGACGGCCTCGCCGACCTGATCATCGCCAAGCACAGGAACGGCCCGATCGGGACCAGGAAACTGGTCTTCCTCGACCGCTTCCCCAAATTCGCCGACTTCTCCGGCCAGGAACAGCCGATCGAGCAGCCCGATGGGCCACCGCCCGTCGCCGCGGGGCCTGACTTCTGATGCCGGCGGTAGCTCGCAGCGAGCCGTTCCGCGGTCAGGGGCCATGCCCGCTCGCCGTCTGCGACGGCTCCGGCTGGATCCTCAACGACGAAAACGACGAGGCGCGGCCCTGCGAGTGCCGCGAAACGCGTCTGCGCCGCGGTCGCAACCGCGGTCTAGCTTCGGTCATTCCTCGTAAGTTCCAAGGTGTCTCCTTTGACCGCCCGCCGGTTCCTCAGCTACCTGTCGAGGCAGTTCGCTCAACCAGGCGATACATCGAGAACCTCGATCAGAATCTTGCTGCTGGCAAAGGGATTTGGTTTCTAGGCGATATTGGAACCGGTAAGACGACCCTCGCGATGTTGATCTCAAAAACGGCCCTCGAAAAAGGCCATTCCGTAGCGATTTACTCAATGCCGGTACTGCTAAATCGAATCCGAAGCACTTATCGGGCAGAGGGCACCGAAGATTCTTATTCGAAGTTTTTCGAGAAGCTCGTCGCTGTCGACCTTCTGCACATCGATGATCTAGGCGCTGAGAAACAAACGGAGTGGGTCATCGAGCAGCTCTACTCCATCGTTAACGAGAGATATGAGGCAGAACGGGCCGTGATGTTTACGGCCAACTCCCATCAGATTGACCAGGATGATTCCGACTCGCGCCGGGAGCGAGATAGACGTGGAGAAAAGTCAGAGTTGATCGTGGAGAAGCAAATTGGCAGGCGAACGTTCTCTCGACTAGCTGAGATGTGCGGCGATCCGGTCTTGTTGCTCGGCGACGACCATCGGTCCTCTGGTCATGAGCTGGCCCCGGTTATCGATATAGCTCCCTAATCCAGAGGCTCGCGCTGTCGGTAACTAGCGCAAGCTCAGAACCAACTTGAGAGCGTCATCGACGGCGTCGGCCTCCTCCAGACTCAGATGACCGACCCTATCGCCGAGACCACCCACGTCGACATGTCCGACCATCTCGCAGAGAACGTGAGTCTTGTCCCCCTTCAATTCAATTTGTGGACGATAGCTGGCCGGGCGTACGCTCTGCGAGGTTGGGCAAATCGCAACCGTGGACATGCCCATCAAGCCGTCATCTTGAACGACAACCGCGTAGCGGCGGCCGCTCTGCGCCCGGCCGCGACCCCTGGGCAACGTGATGGCGTAAACATCACCACGAACCACGTAGTTCCTCCATCATCTTCGCGACCTCTCGCGCCTCCTCGACATCGGCGGGGTCTTCCATCAAGCGCTGAACCTCGGCTGCAAGCCCTGAACGCCGGCGCTCCCGCTCAGCCGCCTCTTCGATCGCTTGCCGGGCCGCCTCCGCTTTGCTGACGCCGCGTGCCCGCGCGAGCATTTCGAGGGCGCGGATGCCGGTGGTGCCAAGACGCAGCGATATGGGCGGGGGTGACGATGGCATCTCAGTGAGCGTAGCGCGATTCGCACTACGCGAGGCGGCAGATGAAGGCATGGATCAATCCTGATTCTCATCGACGCACCGGTAGTGCGCAAGAAGGCAATTCGCTGAGCCGAAAAGCTCACCGCTCCGCGCAACGCACCCGCCGCTCGTCCCCGTCACAATCCAGCGCTTATGCCTGGCGTGGTCATAGTCGGAGCCCAGTGGGGCGATGAGGGGAAGGGCAAGATCACTGATCTGCTCGCGGAGCGGGCCGAGGTGATCGTGCGCTTTCAGGGCGGCAACAACGCCGGCCACACGATCGTCCGCGAAGGCAAGGAGTTCAAGTTCCACCTGATCCCCTCCGGCATCCTCCACTCGCAGAAGACCTGCGTGATCGGCAACGGCGTGGTCCTCGACCCAGCCGTGCTGCTGGGAGAGATCGATGGCCTCAAACGCCGCGACATCGACGTCGGCAACCTGCGCATCAGCGCCAACGCGCACCTGATCATGCCCTACCACGTGCTGCTGGACACGGCCGGCGAGACCAAGCTCGGCAAGCTCTCGATCGGCACCACCCGGCGCGGCATCGGCCCCTGTTACGCCGACAAGGCGCTGCGGCTCGGCATCCGGGTCCAGGATCTGCTCGACGAGAAGATCCTCAGGACCAAGATCCGCGCCGCCCTGGAGCCCAAGCAGCAGGCGCTGCGGGAGCTCTCGGTGCAGCGCCGCAAACTCCGCAAGGAAGCGGGCGAGGAGGCGAAGGCGCCGCCCGAGGGCGCCTCGGCCGGAGTTCCCGACCCGCGTCTCGACCTGCACACGATGGTGGAAGAACACGTCAATTTCGGCCACCGCCTCGAGCCCCACATCGCCGACACCGCGAAGCTCTGCTGGGACGCGCTCGACGACGGCCGCACGGTGATCTTCGAGGGCGCCCAGGCGACCCTGCTCGACCTCGACCACGGCACCTATCCCTTCGTCACCTCCTCTAACCCGATCGCCGGTGCTGCCTGCGTCGGCGCCGGGGTTGGGCCGACGGACATCGACGAGGTCTGGGGCATCGCCAAGGCCTATGCGACCCGGGTCGGTGCCGGGCCCTTCCCGACCGAGCTGGACGATGAGGTCGGCGAGCAAATGGTCGAGCGGGGGCGCGAGTTCGGCACCACTACCGGCCGCCGGCGGCGCTGCGGCTGGATGGACCTGGTCGCCCTGCGCTACGCCGTCCGGCTCAACCGCATGGACTCGCTGGCGATCACCAAGCTCGACGTCCTCAGCGGCATCGGGCCGCTGCGGGTGGCGGTCCGCTATCGCTCCAAGGAGGGCGCCGTCCTCGACAGCTTCCCCTACCACCAGTCGATCCTCCATTCCGCCACACCGGAGTACGAGGAGCTACCCGGCTTCGACGCCAACATTGAGGAGTGCCGGGAGGAGGCCGACTTGCCGGCGGCGGCGCGCGACTACCTCGGCTTCATCTCCGAGTTCGTCAAGGTGCCGATCCGTCTGGCCGGCGTTGGGCCGGACCGCGATCAGATCGTCTGGATCGGCTCCTAAGCGCGGATTTCTGACTCCATTTACAGCCGTGGCGGTTCTATGCAGAAACATGCTCCTGCTCTACAGTCACGGGGTGGCGTCCAGTAAACGCGCGGCTAAGCTAAACGAGCGGCTGCCCCGGGGGAGACACGGTCTACCAAGGGAGGCGGTGACCGAATCCCAGCGCAACCGCATCCATCAGGCGATGATCGAGGTGGTCTCCGAGCGGGGCTACCCGGAGACCCGTGTGGTCGACGTGATCGGCGTCGCCGGCGTCTCGCGGAAGACGTTCTACGAACTCTTCGACAGCAAGGAGGACTGCTTCCTCGCTGCCTACGACGTGCTGCTCGGCAACCTCCTCAGCGACACCGCCGGGGGCTTTGAGACGAAGCAGGGGGCGCCCTGGGCGGAGCGGATCGCCGCCGGCCTCGGGGCGCTGCTGGACCACCTCGCCGAGCACCCCGACGAGGCCCGTTTCGCGATCGTCGAGGTGCTGGCGGCGGGACCCAAGGCGCTCGCCCGCCGCGACGCCGCCCTGCGCCAGTTCACCGGCTTCCTCGAGTCGGGGCGGGCCGAGACCTCGGTCGAGCTGCCGGGAATCACCTCGCTATCGCTGGCCGGCGGCGTCAATGAGCTGCTCTACAGCGAGATCCTCCACGGGGCGGCCGCCCGCCTTCCGAGCCGGCTGCCGGACCTGATGTTCTGGATCACCCTGCCCTTCCTCGGTGCCGAGGGAGCCGCGGCCGAGCGCGAGCGGGTGCGGCTGTCGATGCTCGAGCATTAGGCAACTCCAACGCTTGTTAAAGCGCTCTTATTCGTGGATCCCTGGGTTTATCTAAAGGCCCAGGGTGGTAGTTTGCCTCGCTGGAGGAATAGTTTTACGCAAGCTTTCGACGGCTACAGCTCCAGACGGGCAGGCCGCAAAAGGAGAGAGATAGGGATATGCGCAAACACCTAGTACTTACGATGGCCCTCGGGGCCCTGATCGCGCTCACCGTAGCCGGGGTCGCCGTGGCGGCGAAGGATACGGTCGTGCGAGCCGGCGTCCTCGTGGTCACCATCGACGGCTCCAGCGGCGTCACGCCGAAGGCGCTCTCCAAGAGCACCTACACGCCGGTCGCATTTACCGCCGCCGGCAACGTTCGCACCACGGACAACAGCCAGCCGCCACCACTCAAAGAAGTCTTGCTAGATGCCAAAAACGCTGCCGTCAACGTCAAGGGCTACCCCACCTGCACCAGTGGGCAGCTTCAGGCCCGTGACACCAAGGCCGTCGAAAAGGCCTGCCCGGATGCGATCATCGGCAAAGGCACGACGAAGGTCTCTGTTGCATTCCCCGAACAGGCGCCAATCCC
The DNA here is from genome assembly GCA_036269775.1 of Solirubrobacterales bacterium. Lineage (GTDB taxonomy): Bacteria > Actinomycetota > Thermoleophilia > Solirubrobacterales > 70-9 > VAYN01. The sequence goes on along the minus strand of DATBDU010000049.1, from coordinate 33,757 downwards.
GGCCACCAGCCCGCTGCTCGTCTTCAACGGCGGCCTCAAGGGCGGTGTGACCACCTTCTACATCCACGCCTACCTGACCCAGCCGATCACGACGGCGATCGTCACGACGGTGAAAATCAAGAAATCCGGAACCGGCCTGAAATCTGTGACCACGGTCCCGAAAATCGCCAATGGCGCCGGTTCGGTGACCGACTTCTCGCTGAAGATCGATAAAAAATTCACCTACAAGGGCAAGAAGGTCAGTGTCCTCAGCGCGAAATGCATCGGCGGCAAGATTCAGGCACATGTCACCGCCAAGTTCTACGACAACAGCCAGCTCTCGGCTGACGTCCTGCGAGTCTGCACCTCGAAGCCCTGAGGTAGCGCTTTACGAAGCAGTTCCCGGACACGGGATGAGGGGCGGCCGAGAGGCCGCCCCTTTTCTTTAGGCAACTTCACCCAGCCCAAAGCGTCGCGACCGTGAATGCCTTCGCGCTCCGTTTGATCGGCCGGGTCAGGTTGCGCTGGGGCCGCCGATTTCGGAGCACGAGCGCCGCGCTCCTGAACTCGACCGGCTCTCTCGATCGGGGGCATACCCCCCCGATCTCGCTTTCCCTACGGCTGGCCAGTCTGTTCGAAGGCGTGCTGGTAGGTCGTGGCCGGACCACTGCCGTAGATCGGTTCCAGAGGAGGCTGCTGGGTGCACCCCGGGGCGGGAATCGAGCTGCTGCTCGACTGTTCGGCGAAGGCGAATTTCTTCAGGCGGTTGAAGAAGTCTTCGGCTTCTTTGGCATCGCCTTTTTTAGTGCGTTCCTTGATGAAGGCTTCGTTCTTGGCCGTTTCCGGATTGAGGGTGGCGGTGATCCCGGAGCTGCACTGGCGGGTATCGAACCCGGGGAGCCCCGATGCCAGACCCTCAGCCCACTGGGGCGGGCTGTAAGCGCTGTTGCGATTGGTGGTGAGACGCTTCGGCAAGGTCGAGAGGGATTCGGGGTTAAGTGGACTCATCACTCTCAGGAAATGCACTTTCTCGCCGGCGGCGTTTTCAGTCGTCAGTTCTCCGTTGGCAGCCGCGGCGACATTCGCGAAGAAGGAGGTGAACTCGTGTTTGTAGAGGTTGAGACCGGTGAAGATCGGGTTGAGGTTGCGCAGGAAGGGATCGACAGCGCGCAGCAAGGGCGGGAAGTCATCGCGGAATAGCTTGCGCAGGGCGGGGAAGCCGGTCGGGGCGCGGGCGATCACCGTGCTCAGGCCTTCGAAAAAGCCCTTGGCTTCAGGGGCGAGGTTGGCGAGGGCGATCAGCGTCGGGGAGAGCTGTTCAGCGGCGGGAACGAGCTGGCGGAACAGCGGGTCGGCGTTGAGGGCGAAGGCTTTGAGGCGGTCGAGGGTCACTCTCGACTCGTCCTGGAAGGTGGGGAAGGCGCGGAAGAGCGCTTCGATGTCGCGGTCCCGCTGGGCGGTGGTCTGGAAGACGGCGTTGGAGCTCTGGATCAGGCTGGCCAGCTCGCCTTCGCGGCCACGCAGCGCCTGGAAGGTGGTAGCTCCGTTGCGGAACAGCTGCCCGATCGCGACACGCTGGCTGTCGAGGACGCGGAAGAGCTTGTCGAAGTCCGTGAAGGTCGGTTCGAACTCCCCGATCGCGTAGGAGAGGCTCTGGCCCTGGCCGTTGATGGCAACCGCCGCTTCCTGCATCCAGCTCTGGAAGGCAGCCCTGGTTTCGGGGTCGAAGGTGCGGAAGATCTCGTCGAGCTGCACCGATTCGGCGACGTTGGCCTCGGGCACGACGCCGCCGTCGGCGAGCTCGGGACCTTCGTTGTCGCCGGGAGTCAGTTCGATGTAGGTCTCGCCGAGCAGCGTCTTGGTACGCAGGATCGCCCGCGTCGATTCGGGCAGGGGGGCGTACTTGTCGTCGATGTCGACCGTCGCCAGCGCCTGCTTGCCGTTCGGCGCCAGGGCGATGCTCCGGACTTTGCCGACGTTGACGCCGGAGATGCGCACGTCGGACTGTTCGGCCAGCTGGGTCGCCTCGTTGAAGGGGACCTTGATCTCATACGGCTTCGCCCGGAAGGGGGTCGGGCCGCCGAAGGTGACCCAGAGGAAGAGCAGGATCCCGAAGCACGACAGCGCGAAGCCGGCGATGACCAGGAGCTGCGTGGTGCTGGGGGCGCGCTTGCTCATTTCGGTTTGTATTCGCAGATTCCGCTCGGGTTCGATGGCACGGGGATTTCTTCCGCCCGCGGAACGTTGGTCAGCTGCAGGATCGTTTTGAGGAAGGTTTTGCCCAGGAGGAATTCGCTCTCGGCGAACCCGTAACCGAGACTCGCGCCGGTGCAGGAGATCTGCGTCAGGCCGCGCAAGATCGGCCCGCCGGCATCCTGGAGGTTGAAAGCGGCATTGAAGTCATGGTTGAGCCAGGGCAGATAGAAGAGGACGCTCTGCTTGGAGCCCTTGGGCTTGTAGGCGAGCTCGTTGAAGAAGGTGTTGAAGGCGGCGAGCGAGTTGCCGAAGCCACGCACGGTCTTGTTGAACGGCCCGGACGCTTCGTTGGCATGGGTAAGCAGCGGCCGGATCTGACGGGTGAAGGGGCGGATCTGGTCGCGGATCGGCGCCGTCGTCTGACTGAACATGCGCTCAGTCGCCTTGAAGGCGGGGACCGACGCCTGCGCCTGTGGGATCAACTTGGTCAGGGCCGGGTAGGCGACGTCGGAAAAGCGCTTGGAGCTGGCCAGGCCGGCGTTCCCCGCCCGCAGCGCCGCCGGGAATTCCCGCAGCGACTCCTGGATCGCCTGCTGCTGGTTGGCGAAATTGCCCAGAGCCGCGTCGGAGGAGGTCACGAAGCGCTTGATCTCGGAGTCGTGGCGGGCGAGTTCGGTCGTCAGCGCGCCGAAGTTGTGAATCACGTTGGCGAGGGCGACGTGACGCTGGGCGACGACCTTGTTCAGCTTCGCCGTGTAGTGGACGAAGGGCTGGAAGCGGCGCAGGGCGTTGGAGAGCTGCTTGCCGCGGCCGCCGATGCCCTGGGCGCCGCCGGCGACCAGCAGCTGCAGGTACTGGCGCGTGTCGCTGTCCAGGGTGGCGAGGAAGGCTTCGAGATTGGTGTTCGGTTCGGTCTGGGCAAGGGTGAAATTGGCGCCGCCTTCGATGGACTTCTTGCCGCTGCCGGGTTCGATCTCGACGATCATGTCGTTCAGCCCCGTTTTCGGTCGCAAGAGGAAGCTTGCGTTGGGATGGATCAGCTGCATGTATTCCGGCACGATGTCCATCCCGACCACGGCGTGGCCGTCTTCGAGATCGACCGAGGTGACCTTGCCGATCTGGATGCCGGCGATGTCGACCGACTGGCCCTGGCCCGGGGTGACCGCCTGGGCGGTCGAAAACTCCGCCGTGATGTGTTCGAATTCTTCGCCCACGAGCGGCAGCCAGGACGGCAGCGAGGCCTTCTGCTGGGTGAAGATGCCGAGCATCATCACGATGCCGGCGATCGCCAGGACGATGATCGCGATCGTGTCCTTACGGTGCCCGCGGGACTGGCGCGAGAGCCAGGCGCGGAAGTGGACCCAGCGGTTGACCTTGGGCGTCGGCGCGCTCATGGGTTCACCCCTGCCGGCGAAGGAGTCGGGGCGCCGACCTGTCCAAGGCGGCCGTTGACGTTCGGAGCTGGATTGGTGTGGCAACGCACATCCGGCTTCAGCGGCGGCATGCCGCCGAGCTGGGGCTGGTTGCCGATCGGCGGGGCAATCGTGTGGGAGTAGTTGATCCCGTCGCTGAAAGTGGCTTCATTGCCCTGCGGGTTCGGTTCGCCGACCAGCAGTGGGCCGCCGCCGACCTGAGCACGCGCGTATGGACCGTTGCCGTCGTAGTTCTGGGCGAAGCCGGCGAAGTTGACGAGGTTGTAGAGGAACTCGCGGTAGTTGGGGCCGCCGGTGCTGAAGCGATCATCGATCGTCTGGTTGGCGGTCGGGACCAGGACCTGGGTGGTGCAGAGGCTGAGCTGGTTGAGCGCGGGCAGCGCCAGTTCCTTGCCGGCCTGGGCAGAGCCGGCAAGCCCCGGGGTCGATTCCGCCAGCAGCCTGGCGACGCCGCCTCCCTCTTTGCCGGAGAGCAGCGGGCGAGTCTGGGCCAGCCATGGTTTGGAGGCGCTGATAAGGCCGGGCAGCTCGGCCACCGCCGGCGTGAACTCGATCGCGTAGGTGCGCAGCGGCGGCAGGGTGCGGTTGAGGCTTACCAGCGAGGCGCGGGCGGTTTTCAGGGTCGGCGCCAGCAGGTTGATCGTGGTCGAGAGGTTGGCCGATTGGGCGGCGAGCGCGCCGGTGAAGACGTTGAAGTTGTCGATCAGCCCCTGCAGGTCGGCCTCACGGCTCGCGAAGGCGCCGAAGCTGCGCCCAGCGCCGGCGACGAGGCGAGAGAGGTCCTGCTGCTGGGTACCGAGGAAGGCGTTGGTGACCTGGGCGCTGTAGCGACCGGCGTCGCCGCCGTATTTGAGGGCGCCGTTGAAGGCTTCGGCGCCGCTCTTGCCCCGCACCTCGGGCAGCTGGGTGACGTCTTCCGCGGCCGTCGGCTTGTGGGTCAGCGCCGTCCCGTAGCTCTCCAGCAGACGGCTGAGGTCGGCCCGGGTCGGAGACTGCAGCACCGTCAGGACTTCATCGATCTGGACGGCGGTCGAGGTGCGGCTGACCGGGATCGTGGCGCCGCTGTCCATGTCCGGCGCGCTGGGGCTGCCGGGGTCGAGATCGATAAAGAAGTTGCCCTCGAGGAAGATCCGCGGCCGGACCGCGGCGAAGGCGTCGTCGTGGATCGGCTGGCCGGAGCCGTCGACGGTGAAGGTGACGGTGGTCGCGTTGCCGTCGCGGCTGGTCGAGATCACTTTGCCGACTTCGACGCCGGCGATCCGCACCGGCGAGTTGAGAGCGACGTTGGCCGAGTTGGCGAAGGTCGCCTTCAGTTCATAGCCGTAGCTGGTGAAGGGGACGTGGCCGGTAAACGCCAGGTATGGACCAACCGTGAAGATGAGGATGAAGATGATCGCGATCGCCGAGTTACTGGGTCGCCACTTGAAGCGCCGGTTGGTCGCGCCCTGCCTGGTATCGCGCTCGGGGAGGCGGCTCACTTTTCCACCTGCCCGCGGGTGGTCGTTCCATACACTTCCGGCGAGTTGCCGATCACGGTCGTGCCGGTTGCGTACTTCTCGTTGCCCGCTTCGCAGCCCCGCGGCTGGCCGGGCGCACCCGTTTGGGGATAGGGATTGAAGTGGAGGTGGTTATCCCGGTTGGGCCCGTTCGCCGGAGCGGAGGCGGGGCTGCCCTCGTTGTTGGGCCCTTCCGGGGCGCTCCAGGTCATGAAGTTGAGCCAGTTGCCCTGGGGGTTGCCCTGGCTGTTCGCGGCGGCCAGATTCTTGAAGGCCAGCGTGATGTAGTTGCACTGGGTCTGAGACGGGGCGATGAACCGCAGCGCCGGGTCGAGCAGTTCGTTGGTGTCGATCAAGAGATCGAGGCCGTTGAAGACGCCGGGCGCGTCTTGGAAGGACACCAGCGCTTCGGCGGTCGGCTGCAGCTGGTTGTTGACGACCGGCGAGTTATTGAGCGCCGGCACCCCCGCGTGGAGAGACGCGGCGATGGTCGGTGCAGTTTCGGCGAGGGCGTGGGTGCCTGGCTTCAGCGCCGCGAAGAAGCGCGCGGAGTCGTTGAAGAACGGGCGCAGGGTCGGCAGGTCGGCATTCACCGCGTCCAGGGTCGGTGGGCCTTTTTCGATCGTTTCCTGGATGTAGGGCCGGGAGACGCGGGCGAAGGCGGCGAAGGTACGGTCGAGGGCGACGAAGAGGCTGGCCTGCGTCTCGGCCACCGGCGCGACCGTCGCCGAGAAGTCCTCGAGCGCCCGCCAAAAGCCGGCGAAGTTGGTGCTCGGTTCGACGATCTTCCGCAGTACGGGCTGGCCGCTTACCACCAGCCGCCGCAGGGCACCGATGCCTTCGTTCAGCTGTGGCCCGCGGCCGGCCAGGGCGTTGCCGAAGCCGGCCTGGTTCTGGCGGATCGCCTTGCGGGTCGGTTCGTCGAACATGTCGAAGAACTGGTCGATGTCGACCGGTTCGGGCGTGTAGGCGGCGAGCGGGATCGTTTCCCCGGCGGCGAAGCCCTTCGAGGAGTCGCCGGGCGTCACCTGCAGGAACTTGAGGCCGAGCGCCGACTTCGGCCGGATCGTCACCGTCGAGTCGACCGGCAGCGGTTCGGCGTTTTTGTCGAGGCTGAGCGCGAGTTCGGCAAAGACGTGGCCATCGCTGCCCTGCTTCGGCACCACCGTCTTGACGATGCCGACGCGGACGCCGCCGATCCGCACCTCGTTGCCCTTGACCAGGGCGTCGGCGTTGGGCACCTTGACCTTGAGGTTGTAGGTGGAGACGAAGGGCAGGCCGTTGTTGGCGTTGTAGGCGAGGAAGACGGCGACGATGACGACCAGGATCGTCACCGCCCCGACCAGGATCGGGCTGCTCGCCACTCCCTGTATGCCGCTGCGGTTTCTCATGGTCCCAGCAGGTAGTCGAGGAGCGGGGCGGTGCCGCCGGTCTTAGAAGAATCGGCCACTCCGGCTTCGCCGCTGGGGGCGCCGGCTTTGCCACCGGCCGCGCCGGCCTGGCCGATGCCGGTCGCTGGGCCTTCGTCGGCCACGGTACCGCCGGTCTTCGCCGTCAGCTCGCGCTGCAGGAGCCGGTAGAGAGAGGCGGCGCTGGCACTGCTCGAAGTCCCTACGCTGGCGTTGGGCCCATTGAACCGTGCCGAGCAGCTCGAGGTACCAGTGGCTTCCTCGATGTAATCGAGGCAGTTGCTGAGCGTGACCAGGGTGCGCCCGTAGTGCCCATACTGGTCGAAGCCGTTGAGTGAGGCGGTCGTGTTGTAGATCAGTTCGACCAGGCCGTTCCAGCCACCCGTCTGCTTGATGTTGGTGAAGAGCTTGGCCAGTTCGGTCGTCGGCGCCACCCCAGACTTCGCCAGGTCACCCGCCTTGCGCACCACCGGGTCGGCTTCGCGGAAGATCGGCCCAGCCGCTTCGCCGGTCTCGCCGAGGCTCTTCAGCGCCACCGTCGTCGCTTCCGAGAACGGGGCCAGCGTCCGCGTCGCGTCGGTGTAGGAAGGAGCGGCCTTGTCGAAGTCCGAGAAGACCGGGGCGGCCGCGTCGGAGAAGCCCTGCAGGCTGCGCATCGTCTGGCGGAACTCGCGCAGGAAGGTGGGGAATTTCCGCAGCGAGGCTTCGAGCTGGGCGCCCCGTTCGGAGCTTGCCTGCGCCGCCGCGCCGGAGTTGGTGAAGAAGCCGGCGAAGTGGGAGCGCTCGCGGGCGAGCGGTCGCAGAATCGCATCGGAATCGCTGGTCAGCTGAGCGAGGCGGTCGCGCTGGTCGGAGAGGATCCCGAAGAGATGATCGACGTCGCGGAGGACGGGGTTGGCACGCTTGACCAGCACTTCCAGGTCTTCGCCGCGGCCGGCCAGGCCGGCGCCGAGTTCGTTGAAGATGAGTCGGAAGCGCTGCGCGTATGGAAGCGTCTGGATGTCGTTGATCAGATCTGGGTCGACGCTGGTGCCGCTGTTGCCGAGCGGCAGCAGGTACTGGCCCGCGCCCGTCTGCCCGGAGGGGATCTGCTTCAACGACGGCGGTGCGGGCGAGCCCGGGGCCCGGGGCAGGGTCGGGCGGCAGTCGACGAACTTCTCGCCGATCAGCGATTGGGGCCGAATCTGGCAGCTGGCATCGCTGCGGAAGTCCTGGAAACCGGGATCGCTGATGTTCATCACGATGATCGCCTTACCAGGAACCGAGACGGGCTTGCCGTCGCGGTAGGCGACCGTCTCCCCGGGCATCGAGACGTCGACCGATTCGATCGTGCCGACGTTGGCGCCGGCGACCCGGACCTGCTCGCCGGTGACCATGAAGGCGCCGTTGTCGAAGACGGCTCGCACCATGTAGCCGCTGCTGCCGCTTCCCCCGCCGGAGACGAGCAGGACCACCGCGACCACGGCCACGACCAATGCCGCCGCGATTATCAGCCGTCGCGTCATGGTCCGGGGGGCGCGTCGGCCGGGTTGCATTCGGAGGAGTTGACGCTGCCGCTGGAGGGAGGATCGACGAACGGGTTGGACCCGTCGGTCGCCGACTGGGTGGCGCCGCCGGGGCAGCGGCGGTGAACCGTGGCAGAGCCGCCGAAGACGTCGTACTGCTGGGCCTTCGTGATCGGTTCGAGGCTGCCGGCGTTGTAGGAGAAGAGGTTCTGGGCGGCCGTCGCAGCCCGCACGTAGTGGCCGTTGCCGTCGTAGAAGCCGGCGACCTGGCCGATCTTGCCGAGTCCGTTGAAGAGGTCCGGCGTATAGGCACGGGCGAAGTTGAGGTTCGGCTGGAAGGCCGCGATCGCGTCCTCGGAATGGGGGAAGGCCTTCGATGCCCGCTGCTGCACGGTAGGCAGCACCGCCAGCAGTTCCGCCGTGTCGTTCGCCTTACCCGGTCTGGCGACGGTGAGCCGCAGATTGCGGATGAAGGGCACGAATTTGGAGAGCACCGGCCGCAGTTCGGCGAGGAAGGGGGCCAGGTTCTTGGTCGCCGGCTTCGCCGTGTTGACCAGCGGGTCGAGATCGTCCAGCGCGGCGCGGAGGTTGACGAAGGTCGTGTTGGCCTGCCGCATCACCGGCGGTAGGCGGCGCAGGGTCTGGTCGAGGGCGACGTTCTGGGTGGAGATCGCGCTGAAGGCCGTGTTGGCGTTGGTGATCGCGCTGGAGAGCTGCGCACCGCGCTGGGCGACCGTGGTCGAGAGCTTGCTGGAGCTGACGATGAAGCGCTCGAAGAGGCGTTGGTCGGCGTTGAGTTCCTTGACGAAGGCGTCGGTGCGGTTGAGCGCCGGTCCGAAGTACTTGTAGGCGTCGTTGGCGGCGGGGCCCTGGCCGGCGTAGATCGACGAGTTGCCCTTGATGAAGTCGCTCAGGCCTTTGCGCACGGAAGGCGGAAAGGTATTGAAGAACTGGTCGATGTCGATCGGGGTCGTGGTCGAGCCGAGACCGATTTCGGCGCCTTCGTCCAGGGCCGGGCTGCTGTTGGGCCCGGGGCTGATCGATACGTAGTGGTTGGCGACGCCCGAGAGCGAGGTAGCCCGGACTATCGCGGTCGTCCCCTCGTGCAGCTCCTGTTCGACTTCGACGTTGACCTCGGCGAGGTTGTCGTCGCTGAGTTCGATGCTTTCGACCGAGCCCGCCGGCGAGCCGCCGATCAGCACCTGGTTGTCGGGGACGAGTTGGCTGGCGTTCTGGAACACGAGGGTGTACTTGTGGCCGCCGCCGCCGCTGAAGAAGACGACGGCGAGGACGATTACGGCGACCGCGAGAGCCGCGATGACGGCGATTCGGGCGGGGGTGACCCCACGGCTTGGAGCCGAGCTTTTCTCCTCGCCTGAAGAATTGGCAGCCACGGGTCGTCGCTTGTTCGTTCCCCGGCCCTCCGACCCGATGGAACGAGCGTGAGGATCGTATCCGAGCCATCCCCGGACGAGAGCGCGTTCAGCGGGGACTTAACTGGAAATCAACGCGTTACTCAGACGTCGAACTTGGGCAGCGTCCGATCGAGGCCGCGCGGCAACCACCAGACACGGTCGCCGATCAGCAGCATCAGCGCCGGCAGGAGGACGATCCGCACAACCGTCGCGTCGAGAATCACCGCCACGGTCAGCCCTACGCCAAGCTGGCTGACCGTCGCCAGCGAGGATCCCGCGAAGGCGATGAAGACCGCCATCATGATCACCGCGGCGCCGGTGATCACCCGGGCGGTCTTCTCCAGGCCGAACTCGATCGCGGCGGCGTTGTCGCCATGGACGTCGTAGTGCTCGCGCATGCGAATCAGCAGGAACACCGCGTAATCGATCGATAACCCGAAGACGATCCCAAAGATCATCGTCGCCCCGACCGCGTCGATGTATTCGTGGCCCCCGAGCGGCAGGTCGGCGGGGACGTTGGAAAGCAGGGTGAGGATGCCGAAGGCGACCCCCACCGTGAGCAAATTGAGCCCGACCGCCAGCGCCGCCAGCGGCAGCGCCCGCAGGACGAGGACGAGGACGAGGAAGGTGGCGAGCGTGATCGCCGCGACCACGATCGGGATCGTGTCCCGGGTGACCCGGCTGTAGTCGTTGAGCTGGGCGGCGCCACCGGCGACGCCGGTGGTCAAGCCGGTTTCGTCGGCCAGCGCCGCCGCGTCCTTGTCCAGCCGCTTGTTGAGCGCGATCGAGCCCGGCGTGTTGAACGAGTACCGGGAGATCACCAGCATCGTCGCCGCCTGGCCACCGTGGCGGAGGTCGATCGTGGTGCCCACCGCTTCGCGGGTTCGCGGTGGCGCCCCGTCGAGCGCCGAGAGCACGAAGTAGCCAGAGTTGAAGAGGTTTGGCGAGCCCCGGCTGGCACGGCGGGCTTGTCGATTGATCCGGTGCTTGCCGGCAATGACCTGCACGCTGGCGCGCTCGAGGCCGCCCTTCAGGGGCGCCGAGCGGTCGACCGCCTCGGCCAGTCCGCTTTCCAACGCTTCGGCCCCACCGCTGAGCCGGTCGATGCCGGCGACCAGAGCGACGGCGCCACCGCTCAGTTTGGCCAGGCCATCGCCGAGGCTGTGGGCGGCGCGATCGAGGCGGACGGCGCCGCTTGCCAGTTTGTTGCCGCCGGACTGGATTTTGTAAAGCCCCTCGGAAAGTCGTCCCGCCGCATTGGCGAGCTTCGTCAAACCGATCAGGGTGGACTGCAGCCCGGCGGTCACATGCTTGGAGTCTTCGACGTCTTCCAGCAGCCGCGCCTGAAGCGCTTCCAGTTCAGTGGGCAGGCCAGCGTAATCGGGAGCGTAGGCGGCCCCGCCGAGCGGATCGGTGCCGCTCACCGCCGCGGCGGCACCGCGTACCGCTTCCAAGGCCGGCCCGTAGTTCGCGTCATCCTTGCCGACCGTCATCCCCTGCAGCTCGGTCAGCGCCGACTTCAGCTTTTCGTCGGCGACCTTCGCCGGGGCGATCAGGCGCGGCAGCGTCGTGTTGGCGTCATCTTCGAGCGACTTTCCCAGCTTGCGAGAGCGGTTCAGCCCGAGCACGCGCAGGTTGGCCCCACCGAGGTCACGCGCGCCGAGCTTCAGCTGCAGACCCCCCAAGGCGGCCTGCTTCTGCGCCGCGGCCAGCTGCTTGGCCCCTTTCGCGAATTTGTCCAGCGCCGTCACCGCCCGCTGGCTGCCCCCGGTCGCCCGGCCCAACCCGTTGGCGATCAGCTGAGCACCCTCCGCGGCGTTGTCGGACCCCTGTGCCAGTAGGCCGGCGCCGGCGCTTGCTTCGGAGATGCCGCCGCGCAGCTGCTCGACCCCGCCGGCCGCCACCCCGAGGTTGCGGCCGAGCCGGCCGAGCTGTTTGACCGGGCCGATGTTGCCGTCGGAGGCGAAGATCGCGTTGCCGGTTTTCTGCAGTGGGGCGATTCGCTTCGAGACCTGCCCGGGCCCTACCACCGCCTGCACACCGGGCAGCTCGGCGAGCTTGTGCTGAAAGCGGTCGAGCGCGTCGAGGTATTTGGCGTCGGTGATGGCGCCCTCGTCCGTGGCGGCGATGACCGAGTAGGGAGCTTCGTATCCTGGTGCCGTCACTCGAGCGATCAATTCCGCGTCCTGGCGGGCGGAGTCATCCTTGGGCAGCTGTTCGGGGCTGGGCGGACCGGTTTTGAGCGCGATCGCCGGCGCGGCCAAGAGCAGCACCACCCCCCCGATGAGCGCGGCGGCCAGCACCGGCCGTCGCAGCGCCGCCGACACCACGGTCATCAGCCGCGATCTTCCGTTCGGGGCCGAGCCGATTCGCCAGCGGTTGACATTGTGCCCGAGCAGCGCCAGCACAGCGGGGGCGAGGACGGTGGAGATGATTACGGTGAGAACCACGACCATTGCCAGCGTGCCCGCCAGCGAGGCCAGCAGCGAGCCGGGCAGGATGAAGATCGAGACCAGCATCGAGAGCAGCAGGGTGCTGCCCGCGAACAGCGTCGTGCGGCCGGCGGTGCGCCGCGTGATCCGCGCCGCCTCGGCCGGCGCCAGCCCCGCCGCCAGCTCCTCGCGGAAGCGGGAGACCATCAGTAGCGCGTAGTCGACCCCCAGCGCCAGCCCCATCATCGAACAGACGGTCAGGGCGAAGGCGTCGATGTCGAACCAAGAGGCGGCCAGATAGAGGATCCCCCGCGACGAGATCACGGTCAGCGCCCCGAATCCAAGTGGGATCGCCGCGGCTATCGGCGAGCGGAAGACGAGCAACAGGACGATCAGCAGGAACGGGAAGGCGAGCAGCTCGCCGCGCTCGCTGGCCGAGATCGAGCGCTCCTGAAGCGCTCGAGAGATCGACGCGAAGCCGGTCTGGGTCGCCCGTACCGGCGGCCGGATCTGTTCTTCGAGGGTCTGGTTGAGCTTCGGCACCGTCTCGTTGACGGCCTCTTTAATTTCGTTGTGGAAGTCGGCGAGGATCAGGGCTCGTCGCGGGTTCGGGCGCAGATCGACGACGGAGCCGCGGTCCCAGGGTGAGAGGGTGGTCACCGCTGGGTTCTTGCGCAGCGCGCGGATCAGCGCCGGGCCCTGCCGGTCGAGTTCAGCCGCCGGCCCGCGCAGCAGGATCGCGAACGGCATCGAAGCGCCGAAGTGTTCCCGCAGGAGTTCGTTGGAGACCGAGGACTCGGTGCCGGGAATGTTGAGCGTCGTCGGCTCCAGCCGCTTCTCGACACCGGTGCCGATCGCTCCGAGCGCAACCAGGACCAGCGCGGCCACGGCCAGAACCGCGCGCGGATGGCGCAGCGTCAACGGTGAACGCCGGCCCGGATCCGCTCCCCCGGAACCCGGCTGACCCCTGCTCCTCCTCCTTAGCATCCCCTGGTAGTTTGGCGATTCGGGCAGCGAAAGGGAGCGAACGGATGCGGAAGACTGTGTTAAGAACGCTCGCGGTTATGAGGAGAACGCTGCTCAGAGTCGTCGCTGTGGCATGCCTTGCCGGGTTGCTTGCCTGCGCCAGCGCTTACGCGCTGAAGATCGAAATCGACAAGACGGTCGTCAGCGCCACCGCCAGCATCTCCCCGCGTGCCCTGCCGTCAGACGGGAACGTGCCGGTCGAGGTGGGCAGCGTCACGCGGATCAAGACCACCGACGGCTCGCAGCCGCCGACCTTGAAACAGCTCGTCTTCATCTTCGACAAAAACGGCACGGTCGACACCAAGGGCCTACCGGTCTGCACGGCGGCGCGGCTTGCCGGGACCACTCCCGCGGCGGCGCGCAAGCGCTGTGCCGGCGCCATCGTCGGAGAAGGGGTCGGCAGGGCTGAGGTTCGCCTCCCTGGTCAAGCGCCGGTCGAGATGACCACGCCGCTGACCTTCTTCAATGCCCCGCCCGAGGGGGGGAGGCCGACCCTGATCGCCCACGCCTACGAGACGATCCCGACGCCGAAGACGCTGCTGGTGCCGTTCTCGATCGAACGAATACACCACGGCCGCTACGGCTTCCGCGTCACGATTCAACTACCCGAGATCGCCGAAGGGTATGGCGCCGCCACCCTGGCCAAGGCCAGCGTGGGAAAGACCTGGAAACGCGGCGGCAAGACGGTCGGCTACACCAATGCCCACTGCAGTGGCGGACGCCTCCAGGTCCACGGCACCCTCAGCTTCACGGACGGCAGCTTCTTCCCCGGCACCCTGACTTCGCCATGTCACACGCTCGGCTGATCAAGGCCGCTGCTCTGTGCTGCGCTTTGGCGGGATTGCTCGCGGCCAATGCGATGGCCGGCGGCGCTCTGGTCAAGGTCAATAGCCTGATCCTGCGCGCCGACGGCGGCTTCCAGCCCCGCTCGCTGCCACGCCACCGGTTCGCTCCGATCGATTTCCATGGCTACTTCGACATCGCCGCCAAAGGCGGCGGCAGGCCGGTGGTGCTGCAGGAAGCGGTGATCGACTTCGACCGCGACGGGCGCCTCAGTGCCGGCGGACTTCCGGTTTGCCCACAGGAGCGCGTGGCCGACGCGACGGTCACCGAAGCCCGCCACGCCTGCGCCGGCGCGATCGTCGGCACCGGCCGCATCGAAGCGCTGATCGCCCTCCCCGGCGGCACGGTCCCGGCAAGCTCGCCGCTGACCATCTTCAACGGACCGCCGCAGGCGGGCAACCCGACGGTCGTATTGCACGCCCGCACCACCGTGCCCGCCACCCAGACCTTCGCGATCGTCGTCCCGATCGAACAGCGGCCAGGTGCGTTCCGCTACCGCGCCACCCTTGCGCTGCCCCCGATCGCCGCCGGGCTCGGCGCCATCACCCGGGTCGAAGTCAGGGTCGGCCGCCGCTTCAGCGTCGACGGGCAGCGCCGTAGCTACGTCTCCGCGCACTGCTCCGACGGAATCCTCCACACCCACGGTCGTTTCACCTTCGCCGACGGCACGATCATCGACGGCAGTGTCGAAAAGGCCTGCACCCCTCGCTAGGCCGCGGCGAGGCTCTCCGAGCGCTCCGGCTTCCTATACTTCCCCGCTCTGGGCCGCTAGCTCAACTGGTTAGAGCAGGAGCCTCTTAAGCTCAAGGTTGAAGGTTCGAGTCCTTCGCGGCCCACTCCCGGCGACCCTACGGTGCGGCAAGCGGATTGCTTTCGCTGAGCGGGTTGGCGACGGCGCCTTCGCCTTTGGCCCGTGCTTTCTTGGCTTCCTTTTCGATTTCGACCAGCTGTTTCTGGAATTCGTGGCCCCGTTTGGCGATCTGGTCGAGTTCGTTGCCGAGGTTTTCGCGTTCGAACTTGGTGTTGGCGTAGGTCGCGGCTTTCTTGCGCGCTTCCGCCGCGCCCTTGAAATCGAAGGAGTAGTACCGGTAGATCGCCAAGGTGCTGAGGCTGCCGAGGCTGGGCCGCGACTCGGCGACGACCCGCTGCGCCTGCGCCGCGGCGCGAATGTTGGCCTCGGCTTCGGCCCCGGTGCGTGAGGTCTGCGCCAGGCCGAACAATGCCTGTGCCGTCACCTGGGCGCCGCCGGCGTTCGGTTCATCGGTCGCCTTCAGGTATTTGGACCAGGATTCGCTCGCCGCCTGTAGCTGCTGGCGCGATTCCGGGGTGTAGGCGATTTCGCCGGTTTCCGGATTGGATTCCGCCAGCGAGTTGCCGGCGTTGATCCGGGCTCGGGTCAGGCTCAGCAGGAGCGCCGGGTCTTCGGGGCTCTTTTTCAGTTTCCGTTCGGTCCGCTCGGCCTGTTCTTCGAACTGGTCGGCGGCGCGGCTGACGCTGTTATTGACCCCGAAGAGGTCCTGGAGGGGCGCCGGGCCGACTACGAGGAGGAGGCTGAGGCCCATCAGCACAGCCAAAATCGCGTAGACGACTTTGACGACGCCCCGCCGCCGTCCGCCCGTGTCGAAGACCATCCTGCGCTCGCCGTCTCTTTTTGCCATCAGCTGCTCAAGGCTCCTGGGTCGAGGGCTCCGGCCCTGCTCCTGATTCTCCCGGCCGGCCAAAGGCCCGCGCGAGCAAGATACTCAACTCATACAGAACAAGCAGCGGAACCATCTCAATCAGCATCGAGACCGGGTCGACTCCGGGTAGTGCAGCGGCCACGACCGCGATCAGCAGGTAGGCGTAGCGCCGGTTCGCCCGCAGCTGATCGATCTTGACGATTCCGAGCCGGGTGACAGCGAGGATCGCCAGTGGCAGCTGGAAGATCAGGCCACCGGCGAGCATCGTCGTTGAGAAGAAGCTGTAGTAATCGCGAGCGCGGACCTGAATGTTGAACTGGCTGTCATTGAAGTTGAGGAGAAACTTGACCGCCGCGGGCATCACCGCGAAATAGGCAAAGGCGAGCCCCGCCAGGAAGAGGAAGGGAAAGAGCAGCAGGATCGGCAACACAGTCCTGCGCTCGTGGTCGCTGAAGGCCGGCAGCACGTAGGCGTAGACCTGGTAGAGCAGGAACGGCATCGAGAGGATCAGGGCGCCGTAGGCGGTCACCGTCAGGGTCGTGGTGAAGGGCTCGGTGATGCCGAACGTGAGCAGCTTCTTGTGGTCATCCGGCAACGGCCCGCCGGCGATTTCCAGCAGCAGGTGGTTCTGCCAGAAGCAGAGCGCCAGGGCAACGCCGAAGACCGCGATCGAGACGACGATCCGGAACCGCAGCTCGTCGAGATGCTCTACAAGGGTGAGGCGATCCTCATGGGAGACCGCCTTGACGCGGCGGGGCATCCCGTCACGCCTCAGCTGCGTTTGTCGGGTACGACCTCGGGCTCGGCCGGTTGCTCGACGGGTGGCGACGGCGGGGTGGCACGAATCGCTTTGACCTCAGGCTCGTCGTCATCGGGCTTGTCGCCGCTGACGGTGTTGCGGAACTCGCGGATGCCGCGGCCGAGGCTGCTGCCGAGCTCCGGCAGCCGTTTCGGGCCGAAGACGATCAGGGCGATGATCAGGACGACGATGATCTCGAGGGGACCGATGTTTCCGAGCATTGGACTCATGGTAACGGGGTTGGAGGGCGGCTGGATCAGCTTGAGTTGCGCAATTGGATACTCGGTAGTTGGGTTTTCTCGCGGATCTTTTTTGAAAGGCCGGATCAAGTGCGTCTGGATTGGGTTCGATAGGTGACACATGCCAGAGCCCAGTCGCAACCAGACCCAGCCCGTCAAGCAGCTGCACGTCTGCCCCGAGTGCGGCTCCTGCCTGGTCCAGCCGACCTGCTGGGAGCAGGCGGGCGATCGTGCCCACTGGCGGGTCTGGCGGCGCTGTCCCGAGTGCGAGTGGTTCTGTCAGGGCGTTCACGGCGAGCGTGAGATCGATGCCTTCGACGAGCAGCTAGACATTGGCGCCCACGAGCTGGCCGACGAGCTAAAGGCTCTGGAGCACTCCAACATGGCGGACATGGCCGATGCCTTCGCCGCCGGCCTGGCCGCCGACTTGATCGGCGCCGACGATTTCGCTAGATCTCCTAGCCGCGGCGCTCAGCTGTAGCGCTGGACGACGCCGTCGGCGACGAGGCCGAGCAGTTGCCGCTGTTCCGGCGCGAAGCTGGCGCTGTCGAGGCGCCGCTTCGCCGTCGCCACCATCTCCAGGGCACGCGCCCTGACCCTTTCCAGAGCCCCGGTGGCGGCGATCCTCTCGCAGAGGTCCTCCGCGGCCGCTGGGTCGAGGCCGTGCAGGTCGACCTCATGGATCCCCGGGTCAACCGCCGCGGCGATGATCAGCGGCAGGGTGATCGTGCCGTCGAGCAGGTCGGTGCCACGAGCCTTGCCGGTCCGCTCCGGCGGGCCGGCGACGTCGAGCACGTCGTCGAGCAGTTGAAAGGCCAGGCCCACCTCCGCGCCGAATGCCCGCAGATGCTCGTCGTCATGGCCGAGCAGGCAGGCGCACTCGAAGAGCTTTGCCGTCTTCAGCCGGCAGCGGTCGAGGTAGCGCCGCTCCGAGACCGCCAGGTCGAAGGCGTCGTGGCGCTGCGCCAGCTCGCCGCGAGCGAGAGCGACCGAGGCTTCGGCGAGCAGCTCGACCGCGCGCAGGTCACCGGCGTCGGAGAGCAGGGCGAAGGCACGCGAGAAGAGCAGGTCGCCGGTGGCGACGGCGCGCTCGCGGCCGGAGCTGGCGGCGACAGTAGGGTGCCCGCGGCGCAACGGCGCCTCGTCGAGCACGTCGTCATGCACGAGGGTCGCCATGTGGATCAGCTCAATTGCCGTCGCCGCGCGGACCGAGGCACTGCCTCCGGCCTCACCGGCGCAGAGCAGGACCAGCATCGGCCGCAGCCGCTTGCCGCCCGCCGCCAGGGTCGCCGCCGCGTCCTCGCCGAGCAGATCGCCGTGGCCGGCGACGACTTCCCGCAGCCGTTCCTCAACCTCGCCCAGGCGCGAGGGTAGCCAGCGGCTCGAGGCGTCCAGGACCGCCGTCACGGGCGGCGGCACAGCCGAGCGTCGGGTCACCCGCGGACGCCGCTGTGGATCGCAATGATCCCACCGGCAAGCACCGTGTAGCGAATGTGCTCGAACCCGGCCCGGTCCATCTTCTCCGCCAGCCCACGCGGACTGGGGAAGCTGCGGACCGACTCGGGCAGGTAGGTGTAAGCCTCAGGATCGCTTGAGAAAGACCCCAGCAAAGGCACGAGGCGATCGAACCAGAGCGAGTAGAAGATTGAGAGCGGCGGCCGGGCCGGTTGGGTTATCTCGAGGATCACCGCCCGCCCGCCAGGCTTCAGGACCCGTGCCATCTCACTCAGACCACGGTCGAGGTCGGCGAGGTTGCGGACGCCGAAGCCGACGCTGACGGCGTCGAAGCGTTCGCCGTCGTAGGGGAGCTGGAGCGCGTCAGCCCACTCGAACCGGACCCCGCTGGCCTGGCGCTCGGCGGCCTTCTCGCGGGCCAGGTCAAGCATCGGCTCGGAGAAATCGCAGCCGACGACGTGGCCGCCGGGGGCGACCCGGCTGGAGAGCTCAAGCGTTAGGTCGCCGGTGCCGCAGCAGATGTCCAGCGCCGAGTCCCCCGGCGCCAACTCGGCCCGATCGGCCGCGCGCTGCCGCCAGCCATGGTGCAAACCCGCCGTCATCACCGAGTTGAGCGCGTCGTAGTTGCCGGCGACGCGATCGAACATGCGGTTGACCTGCCCCGCGAACTGGGCGGAGTCCCTGGAGGGCTTAGTCGAGTGAGGAGAGGAAATCGGCGAGCTCGTTGAGCTTCTTCGGCGGTAGGTCGCGGAAGGACGGCATGATACCCGGCCCGATTTCGACCGAGCGCAGGATCGCCGCGCGCGGCACCCGCGAGGCGATGTGGGTCAGTTCGGGCCCCGGTCCGTTGTTGCCGTTCTCGCCGATCTTGTGACAGGCGAGGCAGCCGGAGCCGGCGACGACCTCCTTGCCGGCCTCGTACTGGGGCGCCACCTTCATGTCGATCTCAGTCGGCGAGCCGCCGGTCGCGCCGAGGTAGGTGAGGTAGCCCATCGCGATGATCGTCAGGCAGCCGGCCGTGGTGGCAAGGGGGCGGCGCTCCGGGCGGCGCTCCGGCCCACGGTCGTAGAACGGCAGCAGCAGCAGCAGGACCATGCAGATGGTCGGGATCCCGATCGTCGCGATCGGGACCAGCTCCGGCGGCTTGATCACGCGCAAGACCTCGAAGAGGAAGAAGAAGTACCACTCGGGACGCGGCACGTAGGTGGTCGAGGTCGGATCCGCCTTCGGGCCCTGCTCGGCGCCGAGGATCAAGGACATCGCAATCACGACGGCGACGACGATCAGGGCCATCGCCGAGTCCTTCAGCACTGCGTATGGGAAGAAGGGCTTGCCTTTCTTCTTGAGGAGCTCGTACTCCTCCAGGTAGGCCTGCTTCTCGCGCGGCTTCACGAGGGGGCCACTCCGTTGCCGCTGCCGTTGCTCTCGACGCCGGCGTCGAGCTGGGCAACCGGGGCGGCGACCTTCGGTTTCTCGGCCCGCACCCACGGCGGCGCCGTGGTGCCGAGTTTGACGACGAGATACATGTGGGCGCCGATCAGGGCGATGATCGCCCCCGGTACCAGCAGCATGTGGATCGAGTAGAAGCGGGAGAGGGTGGTGGCCCCGAGCTCGGGGCCGGCGCGCAGGAAGTCGCTCAGATAGGGGCCGACAACCGGGCCGGTTCCGTTGATGTTGATGCCGACGACTGAGGCCCAGAAGGAGCGCTGGTCAAAGGGCAGCAGGTAGCCGGTGAAGGCCATCGTCATCGTCAGGATCAGCAGCACGACGCCGATCACCCAGTTCAGCTCGCGTGGGTACTTGTAGGCGCCGAAAAAGAAGGTGCGGCCCATGTGCAGGAAGACGAGGATCACCATCAGGCTCGATCCCCACTTGTGCATCCCGTGGACCAGCTGGCCGAGCGGCACCTCGTTGTTGATGTGGGCGATCGAGGCGTAGGCCTGCGTCGTCGAGGGCGTGTAAAACATCGCCAGGAAGACGCCGGTGACCGCCTGCACGATGAAGGCGAAGAGGGTGGCGGAGCCGAGCGTGTAGAACCAGTTGGTCCCCTTCGGCACCTTGCGGTAGAGCATCCCGGTGAGGAAGCCGCTGGCGCCGGTCCGCTGGTCGACCCAGGCGAGCACGTCGACCGGCGCCTCTTTGGCCTGGTCGGTGAGTTTCTGGACGTGCGTCTGCCGCTGCGGCGGCGAGGTCTTCAGATCAGCCGGCGCCTGGCCTTTGGCCATGCCGCCCTCGCCCGGCTTGGCCGGCTTGCGTAGGGGCGCGGGGACGACCGAGTCCGGGATCTTCGGCATTTTCGGCATCAGGGCGCTGGGAAGGTAGAGGGTCGCGGCGGGTAGAGGTATTCCCAGATGCCCCCGGTGAACTCGCCGGGGTCGCGGGCCCGCACCGGCTCGAGCTGGGAGGTGACGCTGTAGCGGGGCCCGACCTCGACCTGGCCGTTGCGGATGCGGGTCTGGAACTGATCGAGCGGCCGCACCGGCGGGCCGCCGATGCGTTTGCCCTGGAAGTCGTAGACGCCGCCGTGACAGGGACAGATGAAGTTGCCGGCGGCCTCAACGAAGCGAACCGGGCAGCCGAGATGGGCGCAGCGGTTGGAGACGGCGATGTACTTGCCCGGTTCCTCTTCGAGCTGCTTGGAGCTCCTGCGGATGTAGGCGGTGGTCTTGCCGGCGTCGCCGATTCCCTCGGTTTCGGTGAAGACGACCTGGCGATAGGTGTCCTCGACGAAGTCGCCGGTCGGCCCGACCGCCTCCCAGCGCTCCTTGCCACGGTGGAAGATCGGCGCCACGGCAAAGCCGACGGCGGGCAGGATGATCGCGGCGCCGGCGACCCCGCCAAGGCCCTGGGCGGCAATCGTGAAGGCGCGGCGGCGAGTCATCGACTCGCCCTCAAAGTAGCCGGGAGGGTCGGGCTTCTCCCGCTGCTCTCGGGGGGCCGCTGCCCCGTTCTTCTTGTCCGCGTCGTCAGCCACGTTGCTTCGAGGAATTCGGCCATGCAGTCTATTGCCTTGGCGACGGCGCCGACGTCGTCGCCGCAACTCGCGCCGCTAGGATCGGGTTAGATGGTCACGGGAGCAATGGAGAGACCGTCGTTGAGAGACAGGGGAACCGATCGCATGAAGACCGTGAGCCGCAGTTCGAAGCTTGTCGTGAGCGCCGCCGCCGCGCTGCTGGTGCTGGCCCTGGGCGCAGGCGCGGCCCTGGCCGTAACCTCGGCGGAGCAGACCCGTGAAACCTATGTCGCCCAAGTCGAACCGATCTGCAAACAGAACACCAAGGCCAACGAACAGATCCTCGCCGGAGTCCGCAAGAAGATCAAGAACGGGCAGCTGAGCGTCGCGGCGGGCCAGTTCGCCAAGGCCTCCAGCGCCTTCGGCAAGGCCGTCAAGCAGATCAAGGCCGTGC
Organism: Solirubrobacterales bacterium; assembly: GCA_036269775.1. GTDB lineage: Bacteria > Actinomycetota > Thermoleophilia > Solirubrobacterales > 70-9 > VAYN01. The sequence continues at coordinate 12,444 of DATBDU010000049.1, read as the reverse complement.
CGCAGCCGGCGGCGGATACCGCGAAGCTGGCCAAGTGGACGGGCTATCTGGAGGGCGAGACGAAGCTGCTGGGTGAAATCGGCAAGGCGCTGAAGGCTGGCAACAAGTCTCGGGCGCAGACCCTCTCGATCAAGCTCACCCACAACGGCAATCTCGCCAACAACGCCGTGCTCGGCTTCGACTTCGAATACTGCCTGATCGACTCCTCCCGCTTCAGCTGAGAGCTACGCCGGACCGCCGGCGATCTCGAGCGCGGCGGCCTTCCAGAGGCCGGGAATCGAGCCGGGATCGCCTTCGGCATGGAGCCGGGCACAGCGGCTGATCAGGTCGCTGAGAATGCTGACCGCACGCTCGTCGCCGAGCTCGGCGAGGCGGTCGAGGCCGAGCGCGTAGAGGTAGTCGCCGGCGAGCAGGGCGAGGTCGGCGTCGTGGCCGGCGAGCAGGCGCGGCTCTCCGTAATGGAGGAGATAGCCCTCGTGGACCGCCTCGATCACCAGCGCGTATTCGGCCGGGGCGGCGGCAGTGCGGGGCCCGGACGCCACCAGCGCGCCGAGCGTCGCGGGGCTCGCGGGCTCGACCACGTGGGGGGAGATCGGGGTGTTCTCGTTCTCCAACTGGGTGGCGAGATCGCGGAGGGCCGCAGCCGGGTCGTTCACAGCAGGGCCTCCTCGAGCGACTCGGCCGCGGCTTCCAGGGTGCGGTCGATGGTCGCTTCGTCGTGGGCGAGCGAGACAAACCAGGCCTCGAACTGGGACGGCGGCGGGTAGATGCCGCGGTCGAGCATGGCGCGGCAGAAGCGGGCATGGGCCTCGGTGTCGCAAGCGAGAGCGCCGTCGAAGTCACGCACCGGCTCGGCGCTGAAGAAGAGCGTCGTCAGGCCGGGGGCGGCGGCGACCTGGAGGGGCCGGGCGGCGGCGAGGGCGCTGAAGCCGGTGGCTAAGCGGTCGGTGAGGAGGCCTAGGCGCTCGTAGGCGGCGGCATCGAGCTGGGCCAGGGTCGCCAGGCCGGCGGCGACCGCCAGCGGGTTGCCCGAGAGCGTTCCCGCCTGGTAGACGTCGCCGGCGGGGGCCAGGCGCTCCATCGTCTGGCGCGGGCCGGCCAGGGCCGCCGCCGGCAGGCCGCCGCCGATCACCTTGCCCAGCACAGTCAGGTCGGGCTCCACTCCGTAGAGCTCCTGGGCGCCGCCGCGGGCGACGCGGAAGCCGGTGATGACCTCGTCGAAGACGAGCAGGGCGCCGGCGTCGCGGCTGGCGCTGCGGAGGAACTCGAGGTAGCCCTCGGCCGGTGGGACGACGCCCATGTTGGCGGCGATCGGCTCGGCCAGGAGGGCGGCCACGGGATGGTCTTCCAGCGCCCGGGATACCGCCTCGCGGTCGTTCCAGGGGACCACCACCGTGGCGGCAGCCTGGGCCGCGGTGACGCCGGGGCTGCCGGGAACGCCGAGCGTGGCGAGGCCGGATCCGGCGTCGGCGAGCAGGCCGTCGGAGTGGCCGTGGTAGGCGCCGGCGAACTTGACCACGACCTCGCGGCCACTGACGGCACGGGCGAGTCGCACAGCGCTCATCGCCGCCTCAGTGCCGGAGCTGGTCATCCGCACCATCTCGGCCGCGGGGACTCGGGCGACGACCTGCTCGGCCAGCTCGACCTCGCGCGCGGTCGCGGCGCCATAGCTCGTACCCCGCTTGGCCGCTTCGATCACGGCCGCGACCACCGACGGCTCGGCGTGGCCGAGGATCAGCGGTCCCCAGGATCCGACCCAGTCGAGGTAGCGGCTGCCGTCGACGTCGACCAGCTCGCAGCCCTCGCCGCGCTCGATGAAGATCGGCTCGCGGCCGATCTGCCGCATCGCCCGCACGGGCGAGTTGACACCGCCTGGGAGAACGCGCAGGGCGCGCTCGTACAGCCCCTCGGAACTAGGAATGCTCGGCCTCCCAGGCGGCGTATTCGTCGGTGAAGTAATGCAGGCGGATCTTCTTGTACTCGGTCGAGGAGTAGAGGGTGGCGCGGCTGTCGGCGCCAATCCCGCAGTCGTCGGCGATCGAGTCGAGGACCGCGTCGCACTCCTGCTTGGAGCGGCCGTGGGCCATCGTGAAGACGCTGTAGGGCCAGTCCTCGTAGGTCGGCCGCTGGTAGCAGTGGGAGATGCCGCGGAAGGAGGCCATGCGGGCGCCGGTCTCCATGATCTCGTCCTCGGGCACCTTCCAGACCCCCATGCCGTTGGCGGAGAAGCCGGCGCGGCGGTGGTAGAGGATCGCCGCAACCCGGCGCAGGATCTTGCGGTCGATCATCGAGCGCAGGCGCTCGAGCAGGTCTTCGGTATCGACCCCGAGCTCCGATGCCGCCTCGTCGTAGGGGCGCTCGACCGCCGCCATCGGCCCCTGCAGGGCCCTGATCAAGGCGATGTCGTCGGCGTCGTAGGGCTGCGCGTCGAGCTCCCGCGGCGGCGCTGCCTCGACCGCCGCGGCGGCGAGGGCGTCGGTGCCCTTCTCCATCTCTAGGTTCATGTTGATCTTGAACAGGGTCAGGGTCGGCAGCTCGCGCATCGACTCGGCGCCGGTCTCCCGCATCAGCACCTCGAGGGTTCCGGCCAGGCCCAGCTCCGAGTCGGGCGGGGTGGCGATCGTGAACCAGAGGTTGAAGTCGTGCGTGCGCAGGTAATTGTGGGAGACGCCGGGGTGCGAGTTGACGATCTGGGCGGCCCGCTGCGGGTGCTCGCTGTCGACTTTGGCCGCCACCAGCATCGACTCGTAGCCGAGCGCGCGGGTGTCGAAGATCGGCGTGATCTCGCGGATGATGCGGCCGTCGAGCAGGCGCTGGGTGCGGGCCAATACGTCGTCCAGCTCCAGCTCCGCCTCTGAGGCGAGCAGGGCGAACGGCTCGGGGTCGATCGGGAAGCTCGACTGCAGCAGGTTCATCAACCGCTTGTCGGTCTCGTCGAGCGGGATCGCCGAGCCGTCCTTGCGCGAGCGCGCCTTCGACTGGGGGGTTTTCAGCGAAGCCACGGAGCGGCCTCCTTCGCGTAGTAGGTGACGATCGCGTCGGCGCCGGCGCGGCGGATCGAGGTCAGGGTCTCCAACACCGCTTGGCGCTCGTCGATCCAGCCGTTGGCGGCGGCAGCCTTCAGCATCGAGTACTCGCCGGAGACGTGGTAGGCGGCGACCGGGGCGCCGGTCGCGTCCTTGACCCGCCGCACGACGTCGAGGTAAGGAGTGGCCGGCTTCACCATCAGCATGTCGGCGCCCTCGTCGAGGTCGAGCTCGGCCTCGCGCACGGCCTCGGCGGCGTTGGCGGGATCCATCTGGTAGCCGCGGCGATCGCCGAAATCGGGAGTCGACTCGGCGGCGTCGCGGAAAGGGCCGTAGAAGGCGGAGGCGTACTTGGCGCTGTAGGCGATGATCGGCACGCCGGAGTGGCCCTCCTCGTCGAGCTGGAAGCGGATCGAGCCGATCCGGCCGTCCATCATGTCGCTCGGCGCGACCGCGTCGGCGCCGGCCTCGGCATGGGAGATCGCGACTTTGGCCAGCAGCTCGACGGTGATGTCGTTGTCGACCTCGCCCTCGCGGATGAAGCCGCAGTGGCCGTGGGTGGTGTACTCACAGAGGCAGACGTCGGTGATCACCGCGAGGTCGGGATGCGTCTCCTTGAGGGCGCGGACCGCCATCTGCACGATGCCCTCGTCGTCGTAGGCGCCGGAGCCGGACTCGTCCTTGGCCGCCGGCACGCCGAAGAGCAGGATCGCGCCGACGCCGGCGGCGGCGATCTCTCCCGCCTCCTCGACCAGGCCCGTGATCGAGAAGCGCTCGATGCCGGGCATCGACTCGACCTCCTCGCGGATGTCCTCGCCGGCGACGACGAAGGCGGGCTGGATCAGGTGCGCTGGGGAGAGCTCGGTCTCGCGGACCAGGCCGCGCAGAGTGTCGGTGCGCCGCAGACGGCGCAGGCGGGTGCTTGGGAAGGGCATCGAAGGCGAGTTTAGGGAAGGGCAAGTAGCGTTTCGCGGGTGCGGGCACGGGGGCTGGTCAAGAGGTACGGCGACAGGGAGGCTTTGCGAGGGGTCGACCTGGCGGCCGATCCGGGGGAGCTGGTGGCGATCATCGGGCCGAACGGAGCGGGGAAGACGACGCTGCTGTCGATCCTGGCCGGGATTCTCAAGCCCGACGCCGGCGAGTTGGGCGTGGACGGTGGCGAGGTTGGCTGGGTGCCGCAGCAGGCGGCGCTCTACCGGCAGCTGACCGTGACGGAGAACCTGCTCCTCTTCGCGCGGCTGGAGGGGCATGAGGACCCGCACGGCTCGACCGCGGAGATGCTGGAGCTGGCCGGGCTCGGCGAGCGGCGTGGCGAGGTCGTCGCCCGGCTCTCCGGCGGCAACCAGCAGCGCGTCAACATCGCCATCGGGCTGCTCTCGCGGCCCGCGGTGCTGCTGCTCGACGAGCCCAGCGTCGGCCTCGACCCGCGCCAGCGGGCGCGACTGTGGGAGTTCGTCTCCGGCCTCGCCGGACGCGGCACGACGGTGATCTTCTCCACCCATGACATCCAGGAGGCCGAGCGCTACGGGCGCCGCCTGCTCGTCCTCGCCGACGGCGAGTCACTCTTCGACGGGCCGGCCGAGGAGCTGCGCGAGGCGGTGCGCAGCGAGGCGCCCGAGGCCGCCGACCGCGACTTCGAGACCGCCTTCGTCGCCTACCTCCAGCACCGGGGGCACTGAGGCGTGCGCTGGCTGCTGCTCAAGGACCTGCAGATCCTGCGCCGCTCGCCGCTGCAGGCGGCCCTGCTGGTCGCCTACCCGGTGCTGATCGCGGTCCTGGTCGGCTTCGCGATCTCCCGCGGGCCGGAGAAGCCGCGCGTCGCCTTCCTCAACGAGGTGCCGGCCGACACCCGGGTCAGCGTCGGCGGCCAGCAGCTGCCGGCGGCCGGGGTCAGCGACCGCATCTGCTCGCGGGTCGAGTGCGTCCACGTGAAGGACCGCGCCGAGGCAATCGACCAGGTCGAATCCGGCGACGTCCTGGCGGCACTGATCCTTCCCGCCAACCTGGTCGACCAGATCAACTCGCTCTCGACCCTTACGCCGGGAACGCCCAAGGTAGAAGTGCTCGTCAACCAGGAGGACCCGGTCAAGGCGCAGCTGGTCGACGAACGCATCTCGACCCTGCTGGCGCAGGCGAACCTGGCGATCGCCCGGCGGATCGCCAGCGAAGGCGGCCACTACCTCGACCTCTTGATCGACGGCGGCAAGTTCACCGTGATCGGGCAGACGTTCAACATCCTCGGCCTGCGCGCCGCCGCCCAGATCCTCACCGCGCTGGAACCGGCGCTGCCGCCGGGTCCGCTGCGCAATTCGCTGCACCAGGTGACTAGCTTCGCCAGCAACGCGCGCGACAACCTCGACGTCGCCGGGCCGCTAATCGAACGGCTGGCACAACCGATCGAGGTCAAGAAGGAGGCTGTCAACGGCGCCTCGCCACCGCTGGAAATCTTCGCGATCGCCGTCGCCGCGACGCTGACGCTGGCTTTCGTCACCGTGCTGCTGGTGGCGGGATCGCTGGCCCTCGAGCGTGAGGAGAACGCCTTTCCGCGGCTGACGCGGGGCCTGGTCTCGCCGGGGGCGCTGCTCACGGAGAAGGTGCTGCTGGGCATGGCCGTGGGACTTGTGGTGACGCTGCTGATGCTCGGCGGCATGCAGCTCTTCGTACCGCTGCAGTGGAGCCGCATCGGGCTTTGGCTGCTGGCGATCCTCGCCGGGGGCGGGGCGCTGGCGGCGGCCGGCGCGGCGCTCGGCGCGGTGGCCCGCGAGGTTCGCGCCGTCTCCCTGCTCGCCTTCATGGTCACCCTGCCGATTGCCTTCCTCTCGCTGATCCCCTCCGGCGCCGTCGGCAGCGGGCTCTTCGACCTGGTCAGGGTCGTCACCGCGATCTTCCCCTTCAAGCCGGCGCTGCAGGCGATGACGGCGGCGCTCGATTCGGCCGGCCCCGGCATCGGCGGGCCGCTAATCCACCTGGCGGTCCTGATCGCCGCCTACGGCCTGGTCGCCCGCTTCGCGCTGCGGCGCTTCGCGGCGGTCTGAGGCGGCCGGGGTAGGGTCGGGACATGCGAGTCCTCTTCATCGGCGACGTCGTCGGCAGCCCCGGGCGCCGCGGCCTACGCGAGACGATGCCGGCACTGCGGGAGCGGCACTCGCCGGACCTGATCGTCGTCAACGGCGAGAACACTGCGGGCGGGGTCGGCATCACTGAGCGCACCGCCAACGATCTCTTCGGCGCGGGGACCGGTGTGATCACCACCGGCAACCACGTCTATCGTCACCGCGAGGCCTACGACTTCCTCGACCGCGAGGAGCGGGTCGTGCGCCCGGCCAACTACCCGGCGGGGAACCCCGGTCGCGGCCACACCGTGGTCGAGGCCGGCGGCATGCGGGTGGCAGTGATCAATCTCAGCGGCGCGATCGGCCTCAAGGTCGCCCGCTCCCCCTTCGACACCGTCGACGGCATCCTCGATCGCCTCGAGGCCGACGCGATCGTCGTCGACTTCCACGCCGAGGTGACCAGCGAGAAGGTGGCGATGGGCTGGCACCTCGACGGGCGGGTCGCGGCCGTGTTCGGAACCCACACCCACGTGCCGACGGCCGACGGGCGGGTGCTGCCGAAGGGGACGGCGTTCATCTCCGACGTCGGCATGACCGGATCGCGGACCAGCGTGCTCGGCGTGAAACCGGAGCAGGCGCTGGCCTCGATGATCACGCAGATGCCGACCCGCTTCGAGACTGCCGAGGACGACATCTGGGTGATGGGCGCGCTGGTCGAGGTCAACGAGCGGGGATTGGCGGACTCGTTCGAGCAGGTGATGGTTCCCGCTCCGCCGTCCCAGGCTTAGTCGTCATCGCCAGCGCGACCAGCAGCAGCGGGTAGAACCAGACGATGTAGAGGTAGAACCAGTGGTGCATGGTGATTTGGAGGGCGATCACTAGAGCCGCTCCCAGGGCTGCGACCTGAACCAGCGACTTGCGTCTTGGTCGGAAAGCCAGGAACAGAGACAGGGCTGCGGTCCCCACGAGGATCGCGATGCGCAGCGGTTCCAGCGAAGGCACCTGTCCCCAGATGCTGAACGGAGAATCGCGCCCCGACTGAAAGGCAACCGTCCTATCCCAGACCGTCCGCAACCCGGGATCTATCGCCGGCCACAGCATCACCGCAACGCCCACAAGGACAAACCCAATGAGGAACGCAAGGCGCCCGTTTCGCCGGATGAGGACGCCCGAGAACGAATACCTCGCCCGCAGGGTGTCCTCATCCGGCGCCACCGACGCCTTGTAGGTCAGCAGCATTGGCACGAGCAGCGCGGGGGCGAACTTCGCGAAGGTTGCGAGGGACGCTAGGGCTCCGCGGGCCAGAGGCTTGGACGCGGCGAGCAGGGTGGCGACGAGGAGCATCGCGACGAGCGTGTCGTTGGAGTTGGCCTCCAAGGCAAAGGCCGTGTACGGGTAGGCCGCCCAGCCGAAGGCGAGGATCGCGGCGAGGCGGCGGCCGGCGGGTCCGGGCCGGATGCGGAGGCCGAGCAGGATCAGGAAGCCGAAGGTGAGGAGGTCGAAGGTCACCGCGGCGCCGTGGGCGGCGGGGAGATCGTCCCAGCTGCCCGACCAGGGCCAGATCAACTCAGCGGGGACGTAGGCATAGTAGTTGACCGGGCCGTAGGTGTCTCCCTGGGAGACGTCGTCGGGGAAGTTGTCGTAGATGGGTTCGCCGTGGGTGACGCGGTCGGCACCCACGACGCTGGCGTAGCCGACGTCGATCGCGCCGGAGTCGGCAAGGTTGAGCCCGACCCGGAAGCCCATCAGGAAGAGCGCGGCGACGAGCATCCAGGCGACGGGCCAGACCGGCCGCAGGCCCTCGCCGCGGCCGCGGAAGCCGATCCACAGCGCCCGCCCCAGGAGGTAGAGCAGGACCGGATACTGGAGCGGCACCGAGACGCCGACCTCGGCGCGGTTGAAGAAGAAGTGCGAGACGCCGAAGCCGAGCAGGACGAGCAGGTCGAGGTTGGCGACCCGCCGCAGCCGTCGCCAGTCGACGAGGCCGAGCAGGAAGACCGCACAGAGCGGTAGGAAGACGTAGGGCGCATTGAGCTTGTGGCCGAAGGCGCCGGAGTAGCCGCGGGCCATCTTCCAGGCCACCTGGTATCCGGTCCACGACTCCTTTACCTCGCCGCGACCGAGGCCGACGATGACCAACGCCACCTCCTTGCCGTCGACGAAATAGGCAACCTCCCAGTTGCCGTCGACCACATTCACGACCGGCGCCAACGGCCCGTTCTCGTCCCGCTCCTTCACCACATTCGAATCCCGGTCCGCAACCCGAATCGCCCTAGCTTCGGAGATCCGATGCTCTCGAGCAACGGCCGTTGCGGGCAGCAAGCAACCCGCCAGGAGCACGAGCGACAGGAGCGTGCCGAGTGGAGCGACAAGGGGTCCGAGAACGGACGCCCTCGCCCGCCCGCAGGACCCCTTGTCGCTCACACCCGCGCCTTCTCGTTCTTGCCCAACCCGAAGTACTCGAGCACCACCGGCGCCACATCCCGCAGCGTCCACTGATCTTTCTCATCGGCCGACTCCGGCCCGCAGCCAACGAACAGCAAAGGCCCCAACGAGTCGCCGGCGTGCAGCGAGCCGTGACTGCCGCCACCGGCGTGGGTGACGCCGCCCCAGTCGACCGCCTCGAAGCCGAGCTCCAGGGAGACGATGAAGTCGCCGGCGTGCGGGGCGCTCAGCGCCGACCAGACCCGGGCCAGGGGATCCGGGTAGGTGGCGCTGCTCAGGCGCCCATCCGCGACGGTCGCCTCCAGTACCGCTGTCTCGCCCTCGATCTCCCAACGCCCGCCGCGCAGGTCGGCGACCTCGCCGCCGGGACGGAAGCGCAGCGTCTCCCCGGCTCGCTCGACCACCGCCCACTCGCCGCCGACCGGGGGTCCCGGCTCCTCGCGGCGCAGTGGCAGGCCGTCCGCTCCGGCCAGCCAGCAGACCAGGTCGACTCCCTCGATCACGGCCAGCCTCGCCGCCACCGCCGCCGGCTCCGCCCGCTCGTCGTCACCCGGCAGTAGGTAGATGTGAGCAGCGCGGCCGGTCGGGCTGACGGCGAGCTGGGCCATCCCCGGGCGGTCTTCGGACGGCTGCAGCACCGACCACTCATACCCCAGCAGCTCGGCCAGTGGCAGGCCCCGATGGACGTCGGTCTGGGCGTGGTCGGCGAGCAGGATCAGCGCGTGGTCCTCGAGGAAGGCGTCGAGTCCGCCCGCCGCATCGACGAAATTGGCGAAGCAGTGATCGGCCTTGGCGATCGATTCGACGCTGGCCTCGGGACCGTGCCGGTGCGAGTAGTTGTCGTTGTCGGGCAGGGAGAGCAAGAGGAAGTCGAAGAGGTCCTCCCTGATCAGCTCCGCCGAGCAGCAGGCCGCGTAGCCGTCGCGGCTGCCGGGGATAGAGGTCGACTTGCAGGGCACCTCGCGGCTGGCGTAGAGGTCGCCGTAGAAGAGCTCGGTCGGGCCCCAGGTGTGGTGGCGGAACTTGAGCCGCGTCGCGTCGACGGCGCGGCGCATCAGGCCCTCCAGCGAGACCTGGTGGCGGTGGCGCCCGCGGTAGATCAGGAACGGCGTGCAGGCGGTGCGGGCGCCGGCGTCGTCGAGGCTCTCGAAGAGCGTCTCGATCTCCGGGCTGAGGTGGGCCAGGTTCATGTTGTAGACGAGGTCGTAGAGCGCCCGGAAGACGCCGAAGGCGCGGGTCGCGTCGAGTGAAGAGCCGTACTCGACGTAGCGCCGCTCGAGCCGGTGGTACCAGTTCATGCCACTGATCCAGTGCCGGTCGGAGCCGACGCCGGTGACCATCTCCGCGCAGGCGACCGGCGTCACCGAGGGGAAGCTGGAAACGCAGTCCTCTACCAGCACGCCGCGCTCCAGCAGTGCCGCGAAGGTCGGTGCCCGCTGCTCGGCGATGGCACGGTGGAGCATGTCGGTGCGCAGCGAGTCGACGTAGGTGAGGACGAGCTTCCTGGCGCGCTGCATGGCCCGAATGATCCTCGACCGCGCAGGCGGCCGACGCTAGCGGAGGACGCGGAGCCCGGCGTGCTTGCGCTGGGCGCGGCGGTGGCGGGAGATCCCGAGCCAGGCGAGGGCGACGACCACCAGCACGACGAGCACCGAGAGCAGCAGCGCCACGGCGAGGACGACTAGCGCCGCCAGGGCGACGATGAAGGCGAGGGCACCGCCGCCGCTGCCCTCGCGGCGGCTGGCGCCGGCGATCAGGTCGCTGATCACCAGGCAGGCGAGGACGGCGCCGACCAGAGCGAGGACGGCGCCGAGGGCGCCGTCGAGGAGGAAGCCGGCGACTAGGGCGATCACCGCGGCGAGCAGAGTCATCCGCCCGCGGGCGGAGCCATGAGTGCCGGTGGTGCCGGCGAGCATGCCGATCGCGATGCCGATGCCCAGCTGGGTGAGAAGGTCCACGTGCGAAAACCTAGCCTCCCGAGCACCGCGGCGTCGATCCGCCACACTTCCGTGCATGAGCGAGGTGCCTCCACCGCCGCACCGGCGTCGTGCCCACACCAGCACCCGCGACCTCGAGCGCTACGCCGGCCTCTTCGCCGAGCGGACCACGGTCATGCGCTCCTCGGCGATGCGCGACCTGATGGCGATCACCGCCCGGCCGGAAGTGATCTCGCTCGCCGGCGGCCTGCCGGACACCTCCACCTTCCCGCCCAAGAGCTTCGCCGCGCAGATGACCCGGATCGCCCAGGAGTCCGCCGCCGAGGCGCTCCAATACGGGCCGACCGAGGGCTTCGAGGAGACCAAGGACTGCATCGGCGAGGTGATGGCGGCGGAGGGGATGCTCCCCGATCCCGAGGATGTGATCGTCACCACCGGCGGCCAGCAGGCGATCGACCTCGTCGCCAAGACGCTGCTCGACCCCGGCGACCCGGTGATCTGCGAGGCGCCGACCTATCCCGGTGCGGTCCCGGTCTTCTCCAGCTACCAGGCGGAGACGATCCAGGTCGCGATGGACGACGACGGGATGCGGATCGACGAGCTCGGCGCCGTCATCGACCGACTCGTCGCCGCCGGCCGGCGCCCGAAGTTCATCTACACGGTCCCGAGCTTCCAGAACCCAGCCGGGGTGACCCTGTCGCCCGAGCGCCGGCTGGAGCTGGTCGCGCTGGCGCGCGCGCGGGAGCTGCTGATCGTCGAGGACAACCCCTACGGGCTCCTGCGCTACGAGGGCGAGCCGCTCGAGCCGCTCTACAAGCTCGACGGCGGCGACTACGTCGTCTACGTCGGAACCTTCTCGAAGATCCTTTCGCCCGGCATCCGGCTCGGCTGGGCGGTGGCGCCGCCGCCGGTGATGGAGAAGATCGTGCTCGGCAAGCAGGCGACCGACCTCTGCACCTCGACGCTCTCCCAGTACTTCGTCGCGGAGTTCTTCGAGTCCGGTCATTGGGGCGACTACGTCGGCAGCCTGATCGAGATCTACCGCGCACGGCGCGACGCCATGCTCGACGCCCTCGAGCGCCATTTCCCGGCAGCCGCCACCTGGAGCCGGCCGGAGGGCGGGCTGTTCTGCTGGGCGACCCTGCCCGACTACATCGACACGACCGACCTGCTGGCCCGCGCGCTGCGGCAGAACGTCGCGTTCGTCCCCGGCGCCGCCGCGTTTGTCGACGGTGCCGGCGGCTCGAGCTCGATGCGCCTCAACTTCTCCGGCTCGACCGAGGAGGAGATCGTCGAGGGGATCCGCCGCATCGGCGAGGTGGTGACGGAGCAGGTGGCTCTTTACGGGTCGATCACAAACTCTCCGTCCGCCTCCTCAGCTGCGCCTGCGGGGGCGGACGGGTCCGACGAGGGACGGGCGAGCGAAGGGACGATCCTTCCCTTCCGTCGCGCCGACGCGGAATGAGAGTCGCAGTGCTCAAGGGGGGGCGGTCGCTCGAGCGTCAGGTGTCGCTTCGATCCGGCGCCCGGGTCGAGGATGCGCTCGCGAGCCTCGGGCACGAGGTGGTCGCGCTCGACGCCGGCGTCGACCTCGTCCGGCGGCTCAAGGAGGAACGCCCCGACGTCGCCTTCGTCGCCCTGCACGGCGCCGGCGGCGAGGACGGCACCGCCCAGGAGCTGCTCGAAATCCTCGGCATCCCCTTCACCGGGCCCGGCGTCGCCGCCTGCGCTCGCTGCATCGACAAGGTCCTCGCCAAGCACGCGATCCGCGAGGCCGGCGTCCCCACCCCCGACTGGTTCGGCTTCAAACAGACAGCCTTCCGCGAGCTCGGCGCCGCCGACGCGCTCGGCGCCCTCGAGGCCAGCCTCGGCTTCCCGCTGGTGGTCAAGCCGAGCCGCGGCGGCTCGTCGCTCGGCGTCCGTTTCGCGGCGGCGGCGGGCGAGCTGCCGGGGGCGCTCGTCTCCGCCTTCAGCTACGACGAG
>DATBDU010000048.1:0-11177 GCA_036269775.1 Solirubrobacterales bacterium | reverse complement strand
AATGTCGCCGAAGGCGGCGATATGCAATCTGTCTATTGCGCGACCTTTAGGTCGCGCTCCAACATCCGGAGCGACGCGCCCATAGGGCGCGGAGTGACAAATTCGAATGGAGGGCAACCAGACCCCTCCCCCGCAAGCTCGTCGATCACCGGCCGCCACAGCTCATGAAGCCGCAGCCGCCCCCTCCGGCGCGCGCAACGCCTCCAGCACCTCCTCGGCCAGCTGCGAGCCGTCCTCGGGCCGCAGCGGCGTCGCGTTGATCCGCAGGACGACGCCGTCCTGGTCGATTTCCTCCAGCGAGACGCTGGGCCGGTAGCGCGTCGGCACCGTGATCGCGCGCAGCAGGCGCTGTTCCACCCGCTGCGGACTGGCATCGGAGTCGAAGCGGACGCGGACGTCGACTTTGTCGGGCTCGCGGAGGGGGACGACGACGAGGTTGATGAGGACGCTGTTGGGGACCAGCAGGCGGTCGGCTCCCTGGACCAGGGTCGCGTAGAAGAGCCCGAGCGAGCTGACCGTGCCCTCGATCGAGCCGGCCAGGGCGCCGCCGGTCAGGCGCACGCGTTCGCCGACTTTGAAGGGCCGGGTGCTCTGCAGGACGATGCCGGCGAAGAGGCCGCCGAGGGTCTGCTGGGCGGCGAGGCCGAGCACAATCGCGGTGAAGGCGCCGCCGAGGGCGAGCGTGGCGGCGTTGACGCCGGCGATCCGCAGGGCCAGGATCACCACGGCGGCCATCGCGAAGAGGCGGACCAGGAAGCCCAGCGTCCCGGCCGTGGCCGGGTCGAGACGCCGGTAGAGCGGGGGAGAGAGGCCGCGGACCAGCCAGTGCGTCGCCGCCGAGCCGACGACGATCAAGATCGCGACGGTGCCAAACCGCACCCACTGGCCGTAGCCTGGCAGCAGCCGGTGGCGGTTGTAGTAGACGGCGAGCGTTCCGGCCAGGACGAGCAGCGCGACCAGCAGGCCCCCGAGCGCTTTTTTTGACATCCGCGGCGCCAACTCGTCCCCGAGGCCAAGCGAGTGCCAGGCGTGGCTGCGGGTCTCGAACAGCTCGCGAGGGAGTTTGGGGCGGCGCGGCGAGGGCATCGAATACCTCTACCCAGGTGGGCCTCGCCTATGCGCCGGAGAAGAAACTCAGCCGCGGAGCGCCGCGAGCGCGTCGTCGCGGCTGTTGTGAATCGGGATCGACAGCTCCAGGCCGGTGATCTCGAGGACGCGTCGGACCTGCTCGTTGTCGCTGCAGATGACGACGCGGCCGTGGCCGTTGCTGTCGGCTCCGTTGTCGAGGCGCTGCCAGGCCCGCACGATCAGGGCGATCCCGGTGGAGTCGATGAACTCGCACTCGGAGAGGTCGATCAGGACCGAGGCGTCCCCGGAGGAGACCGCCTCCTCGAGCGGGCGCTCAAGGTCCGAGGCGGTACTGAGATCGAGCTCGCCACGGACCGAGACAACGCGAATTCCGTCGTCTAGCTGGGCGGCGGTTGCCTCGAAGGGGGCCGGATACACGCGCCGATGCTACCGCAGGAATCGGGTTGCGTCCGGCTGGCGAAAGCTCGCCGGTTTGCGCCAGTCCGCCAAGGGTAGGAATTGGGCGGCGGCGCGGAAAGCTATGCTCGCCGCGATATCGACGACGACGAGCGTTGCGGCGCTTGTGGACTGGCTAAAACGTGAACACGACCACCGACGACCGATCGGGGCTGCAGATGTCCCTTCCCGCCAGGGCAGAGAACGTAGCGGTCGTTCGGCACGCGCTGGCGGGGCTGGCGGAGCAGATTGGGATGGACGAACCGGGCGTCGCCGATCTCAAGACGGTGGTCACGGAGGCCTGCATGAACGTCATCGTCCATGCCTATCCGGCCGGCGAGCCGGGGCTGCTGGAGGTCGAGGCGGCGCAGGAGCAGGAGGGTCTCACCGTAGTCGTGCGCGATTTCGGGATGGGGATCCAGCCGCGCCCGGACATCGACCGTCCCAGCTTGCGGATTGGGCTGACCCTGATCGCCGCTCTCTCGCGCAGCTTCGAGATCAAGGGCGGCGTTGACCGCGGTACCGAAATCCGCATGCATCTGCCGCTGCAGGCCTCAGTGGACGGCCCCGCCGAGCGCTCCCCGGCCGCCGCTTCCGCGCTCGTTGAGGAGACCGAGATGCGGGTTGGCCATCCTGACCTCGTCGGGCCGATCCTCAGCCATACGCTCGGCGCTCTCGCGGCCCGCCGCGAAGTCAGCGTCGACCGCCTTTCCGACGCGATGCTGCTTAGCGACGCGATTTCCGCGGGCGCCCCGCAGGGTTTCGCGGACGGCCACGTCTCGCTCAGCATCGCCGACCGCGAGGAGGGCGTCGAGCTGCGGGTCGGTCCGATGAAGGACGGTGCGGCTGAGCGGCTGCGCGCCAGCCTGCATCTGCCCGAGCTGGGCGGCTCGCTGGAGACGCTGGCCGACGAGGTACGGGTCGAGCAGGACGACGAGGGCGACTTCCTCGTCATCGGCATTGCCGCGCTCTCGACCTAGGAGCGCCGGCGAAAACCTACGTGCCGCCGCCCTCGCCCTGTTCGGCGACCTCGGCGCGGATCCGCTCCAGGGTTCGACGCAGGATCCGCGATACGTGCATCTGCGAGTGCCCGATCCGCTCGGCGATCTGAGACTGGGTCATGTCGTCGACGAAGCGCAGCTGCAGAACCAGCCGCTCGCGCTCGTCGAGGTGAGGCAGGGCCCCTTCCAGCGCCAGTTTGTCCTCGACCAGCTCGAAGCCCTCGTCTTCGTCCCCGACCCACTCGGAAGCAGGCGATTCCTCGTCGTCGCCGCCGACCGGGCGGTCGAGCGAGAGTGGGCGCCGGTTGTGGTTGGCCTCTAGCACTTCGAGCACGTCGCCCGGGTCAACGTCGAGCTTGGCGGCAATCTCGCCGACTGACGGCGAGCGCTGCAGGTCCACGGTCAGCGCTGAGATCGCTTTGTCCACTTCAGCCATCCGATCATGCAGGCCGCGCGGCACCCGCACCGTCCAGACGCGATCGCGGAAGTGGCGCTTCAGCTCGCCGAGAATCGTCGGCGAGGCGAAGGCGGTGAAGGGGGTGCCGCGCTCGGGTTCGAAGCGATCGATCGCGTTGACCAGGCCGAGACTCGCAACCTGGAGCAGGTCGTCGAAGGACTCGCTGGCGCCGCGGTAGCGCAGGGCGAGGTTTTTCGCGAAGGGGAGGTAGCGGCGCACCAACTCCTCGCGGGTCGCCGGGTCGTGCGTCTCGGCGTAGCGGGCCCAGAGCGCTCGCTCGCTCGCCAAGCCGTCCCCAGGTCCGGGGGAGGGTTCGTGCTGAGCTGGTCGGGTCTCTTCCCTTTTCGCTGCCATCATGCCTCGCGCCGGATCATTAAGCCGGCGCCGCCCTAAGGGCAATTCACGACGAAGCCGTGCAGCGCCCGGGGCCTCTGTTGGCCACCGTCCTCACACCATAGCGATGGCAGCCGATCCGCTTCGCGATCCGTTACCAGCACCCTCCTCGGGGTATCCGAACAGGGATGGAGGAGGGTTGAATTCAGCGCTATCCGCAAGTCCTACGACCTCTTCGCGGACCCCTGGGAACCGTGTGAGCCACTGGCTCGGACGGGGACGGCTAATCTCGGGTCGAGCGGTAACGCAAGCGGCGCAAGGAGGCCAGATGGGATTCGACCAGTACCACGAGCCACCCGAGGAGCTTTCGGCGGAGTCCCGCACTTTCGCCCGCCTTTGCGCGTCGCTGACCGAGGAGGCGGAGGCGATCGGCTGGTACGCGCAACGCCTCGATGTCGAGGAGGACGACGACGCCCAGGCGATCATGCGCGATGCCCAGGGGGAGGAGTTCAAGCACTTCGCCATGGACCTCGAGTTTCTGCTCCGTCGCAGCCCACGCTGGCGAGAGATCTGCGAAGGGGTTCTCTTTCAGGACGGCGACATCGTCGAGCACGGGGAGATGGCCGAGGCCGGGTCCGCTGATGGCGGTTCCGGCGAGGAAGGAAGCGGGGCGGCCGCGGGCTCGCTCGAAATCGGCAGCCTCAAGGGGGAGGGACGATGAACCACCTACTGCGCCAGCTGGCGCCAATTTCAGACGCGGGTTGGGAGCTTCTCGACGGCGAGGCGCGGGAGCGCCTGCGGCCATCGCTGGCGGCGCGACGCCTGGTTGACTTCTCGGGGCCCCACGGCTGGGGGTACTCCGCCACCAACCTCGGTCGCACCGGCGCGATCGACTCGCCCGCCGCCGATGGCGTCAGTGCGGCACGGCGCCAGGTGCTGCCGCTGGTCGAGCTACGGGCCGAGTTCACGGTTTCGCGGGCCGAGCTGGCCGACAACGACCGCGGTGCCGTCGACGCCGACCTCGAGCGGCTCGACGGGGCGGCGCAACGGATCGCGATCGCCGAGAACGTTGCCGTCTTCCACGGCTGGGCGAAGGCCGGCATCGCTGGCATCGCCGACGCCTCGCCGGTCCAAGCACAGCCGCTAGGCGTCAGCGCCGACGACTACCCGCGCTCTGTTGCCGCCGCGGTCGAGGCTCTGCGGGAGGTCGGCGTCGAAGGTCCTTACGGCCTCGCGCTCGGTCCCGAGGAGTACACGCGGGTGATCGAGACCGCGGAGCACGGCGGCTACCCGCTGTTCGACCACCTGGCGAAGATCCTCGCCGGCCCGATCGTCTGGGCGCCAGGGGTGAAGGGCGCGGTCGTCCTCAGCCTGCGCGGCGGCGACTTCCTCTTCGAGTCGGGGCAGGACCTGGCGATCGGCTACAGCCATCACGACGCCGACGCCGTGTATCTCTACCTGGAGGAGAGCTTCTCTTTCAGGGTGGCGACGCCGGAGGCCGCGGCGTCGCTCAGTCCCTGAGCGACGCCGGGCCGGCGTCAGCCACCTTCTAGCGCTCGGCGGCTGGCTCGGACCCGGACTCGGCCTCCGGCGCAGCCTCGGCGTCTGCCTCTCTCTCCGGCGTCTTACTGGGCGACTTGAAGTGGAGCATCTCGACTTTGGTCAGCATGCCTGGCTCGTCGCCACTGGCGAGTCGCTCGGAGGCCTCGGCCTGAATCTCCAACAGCCGGTCGAGCGTGCCGAGCAGCAGGGTGGTGACATCGCCCCAGCCGTGTTTGTCGACGACCATCGGGACACGGCTGAGATGGCGATCCTCGAGCTCGTCGAAGCTGCCCTCGGTGACGGCTTCCTCGATGTCGTCGAAGACCGCTTTCAGCATCGCCCCCGAGAGGCCGGGCCGCAGGGCGGCCGGCATCCGAGCCCATTCCGAGTCACTGAGAAACTGCCGTCTGGTGGCGCGGTAGAAGTGCTCCGTGGCGCCGCGCCGCTGCTTGGTGTCAACGAGCTCGATGCAGTCGTATTTCTCCAGGACCCGGACGTGGTAAGCGACCAGGTTGAGGCTCTGTTCCAGCTCCTGGGAGAGCAGGTTGGGGCTGGCGACCCGCTCGTTGAGAATGATCAGGATCTGTACGCGCAGGGGATGCGCGAACGCTTTGGCGACGATTTGTTCGACGCCATCTTTCTTCTTGGTTTTCGGCAAAACGGCTTCCTTACGTTGTTTTCCGGGGGGTGGCGGCCGATCAAAGCACTTTAGGGAACCAAACTCAGGAAATCCACAGCGTTTCCGCAATTTTCGTTTATTTCCGATTTTTCGCTGTTCATACCTTGATTGATAGAAAGAATTAAAGTATTACTTCGGCTGTACCGATATCGCCCAGAAGGGGAGCGGGTTTTCCGCAGAGGAAGTCGCGAGGGGAGGTGGACGAACGTGAAGATCGGAACGACGCAGGAGCGGGTCACCGCGGTTGCCGTGAGCAAGGGGGCTTAGTTGCAGGCGGGGACGCGACCGCGGTCCGGCCGGCCTGGGTGGTGGCATCCACAGAAGCCGCCTTTTGGCCGCGATCGCGGTTGGCGTCCCGATCAACCATCTCCTGGCTGGACCGCGGGGCCCCGGCGGCTCGATCAGTGGTCGAGCAGCTCCTCGAAGCGAAGCGCGGCGCGTGTTGGGATTACCAACGCGTCATGGCGATGCAGCAAGCCGGCGCCGATGAGGTCGCGGACCGCCCGTTCGACGGCATCCCGTTTGGCGAAATCCGCAAACTCCCCGCCGATCTCGCGAACCAGTTCGGGGCCGGTGACCAGGACCGGGTGGAGGTCGAGCACCCGCTGCAGAACGGCGGACTCAGTGGCGGCGTCCTCGGCCGCGGGCGTCCAGCTGTCGTCGGTCTCGTCCATTGCTCCGGCGCTAAGTCTTGGGCTCGGCGGAACTCTCCCCCTGCGAGCCGCCCTTCTCGTCGAGGCCCAGCACCTGGCGCGCCCAGGGTGCCTCGATCGTGACGCAGTAGAAATGCTGCATCGAGCCCCGCACCGGCTCTGTGCGGACGAGCGAAATGGCGGCGCAGTCGGCGAGGACGCGGACGTGGTAGCTGACGTTGCTGAGCGGTTGGGCCAGGGCCGTGGCGGTCTCGCGAGGGCTGATCGCCTTCTTGCCCGCCATTTTGCGCAGGATGTCGCGGCGCAAGGGATGGCGGAGCGCCAGCAGCAGGTCGTTGTCGTCCGAACGGTTGAGATTCGTCATCTCGGCCCGCGCAATATAGAGCAAACGAAACGTTCTGTCTGTAAGGCTTCTGTCTGTGGGGCGATTTTGCGCAGGCCGGCCGGGGGCGCTAAGTGTCCTCGCGGACGCCACCCATTTCGCTGAAGACCGCCGTGACGCCGCCGTCTTCGCGTTGCTCGTCGGCAATCACGTGGGAGACGGCGTTGATCAGCGCCAGGTGGGTGAAGGCCTGGGGGAAGTTGCCGAGGTGGCGGCCGGAGTCTGCCTCCAACTCCTCGGCGAAGAGGTCGAGCCAGCCAGCCGCCTCCAGCAGCCGCTCGCAGAGTTCGCGGGCCCGCTCGCACTCGCCGATCTCCGAGAGCGCCGAGACCAGCCAGAACGAGCAAATCAGGAAGGTGCCCTCTTTGCCGTGCAGCCCGTCGTCAGTTTCCTGGACCTTGTAGCGGAGGACCAGGCCGTGCTCGGTCAGGTCGGTGGCGATCGCGTCGACGGTGGCGCCGACGCGGACGTCGCCAGGGGGGAGGAAGCGCAGCAGCGGGATCAGCAGCAGCGAGGCGTCGAGCGCGTCGGTGTCGTAGTGCTGGCGGAAGACGCCGTCGCGGACACCGCGCTCGAGGATCTCGGCGTGGATTTCGTCCGCTTTTGCCTGCCACTGGTCGGCAAGCTCGTCGAAGCCGTTGCCGCGGGCGAGGCGGACGCCGCGGTCGACCGCGACCCAGATCATCAGCTTCGAGGAGACGTAGTGCTGGGGCTCGCCGCGCGACTCCCAGATGCCCTGGTCAGGCTCGTGCCAGGCGTCGATCGCCGCTTCCACCTGGTAGCGGATCAGCTGCCGGTCGGCCTGGGTCCCCGACCCTTTGAGCGCTTTTTCGTGCAGGTAGATCGAGTCGAGCAGGGCGCCCCAGACATCGTTCTGGCGCTGGTCGTAGGCGCCATTGCCGATCCGCACCGGCTTGGCGCCGCCGTAGCCGGAGAGGTGATCCAGGGTGCTCTCGGTCAGCTCCTTCTCGTGGCCGATCCCGTACATGATCTGCAGGTCGGGGCGGTCCTTGCAGACGTTGACGATGAAGCGCATGAAGTCCCGCGCCTCCTGGTCGAAGCCGAGCGTGTGCATCGCCCAAAGGCTGAAGGTCGAGTCACGGATCCAGCTGAAGCGGTAGTCCCAGTTGCGTTCGCCGCCGGGGGTCTCCGGTAGCGAGGTGGTCGGTGCCGCGACGATCGCCCCGGTGGGGGTGTAGGTGAGTCCCTTGAGGACGAGCGCCGAGCGCTGCAGGTGGATCCGCCAGGGATGGTCGGGGAAGCGCCCGTCGCGCAGCCAGTCGCGCCAGAATTCTTCGGTCGAGTCGAGTCGCTCCAGCGCCTCGGGGGCGCTACGCGGCCCGCCCAGGTCGTCGTCGCCCCAGGTGACGGCGCAGAAGCCGCTCTCGTCCTCGCGCAGCTTGAGGCTGCCGCGGACCGCGCCCTCCTCGATCGTCAGCTCCATGTCACTGGTCAGCCGCAGCTCGGTGCCGTCGGCGGCGCGGGCGACCGCTTCGCCCAGCTCGCCGCCGCTCCAGGTCGCATCCTCGATTCCGTAGCCGAAGCGCGGTAGGCACTCCATCTCCATCTCGACCTCGCCGTCGATGCAGGTCATCGTCCGCAGCAGCGAGCGGTCGGACTCGTGTTCGGTGTCGGGTCGGCTGCCCATGCCATCGGCGGTGGCCCACTCGGCGATCGTCAGCAGGTCGTGGACGACGACCCAGCCGGTGTCGGTCACCCAGGTCGTCTCGATCACCAGCGTGCCGGGCTCGTAGCGGCGGCCGATCGGTACGACGACGCCGCGTGGTTTCACCTTGAAGTGACCAGCGCCGCGGTCGAGCAGGGCGGCGAAGGCGCTGGGCGAGTCGAAGCGAGGGAGGCAAAGCCACTCGACTGAGCCGTCGTAGGAGACCAGCGCGGCGGTGTGGCAATCGGAGAGGAAGCCGTAGCTGCCGATGGTCGGAAAGCGATCTTTGCTGGCAGCCACGACGCTGCTCAAGCTAGCAGCGCCCGCCGGCGGCTCGGCAAGGATCGGCGCCGCTACGCTGACTCCCATGAGCCTGCCGTTTGCGCACGTGGCCGGTGTCCTTGCTCCGCTGGAGCTGCTGCCGCTGTTGCTCGCCGCGGGCCTCTACGCGAAGCGTGCCTCGACCCTGGCCGGCAAGGGTCGTCCGGTGCCGATCTGGCGCCAGCTCTGCTTTGCCAGCGGCCTGCTGACGATCGTCATCGCCCTGGTCTCGCCGGTCGGCCACATCGCCGAGGAGCTGGTCATCGCCCACATGGTCGAGCACCTGCTGCTGGGCGACATCGCCACCCTGCTGCTGGTTCTCGGCCTGACCGGGCCCCTGCTGCAGCCGGTCCTGGCCGTCCCTGTTTTCGATCGTCTGCGAATCCTCGCCCATCCCCTGGTCGCTTTTCCGCTCTGGGCGATCAACTTTTACGTCTGGCACATCCCGGCGCTCTACGACGCCGCCTACGGAGGTGCGGCGCTGCACGCGCTTGAGCACTCGCTCTTCATCTTCTTCGGCTGCCTGATGTGGATGCCGGTCTTCGGGCCGCTGCCGACGCCGCGGTGGTTCACCGCCGCCTGGAAAGTCGGCTACGTGATCGCCGTCCGCTTCGCCGGCGCGATCCTCGGCAACGTGCTGATGTGGTCGGGCACCGTGCTCTACCCGATCTACGCGCCGGGCGAGCGCTACTGGGGCATCTCGCCGCTCGCCGACCAGAGCACCGCCGGCGTGGTGATGATGGTCGAGGGGACCTTCCTGGCCCTGGGCCTGCTGGCCTGGGTCTTCTTCGAGGCCGCCCGCGAGGGGATTGAGAAGCAGCGCCTGCTCGACCTTGCCTACGAGCGCGGGGTCGAGCTCGACGACGCCCGGGCGCAGCGTGCGGTCGCCGCTGGCCACGGCGACCGCCTCGAGAAGCAACTGATCGCCAGCGGCCGGGATCCGGAGGCCTGATGAGCGATTCCACGGAGCACCTGAAGGCCTGGCTCGTCACCGGTCCGCTCGGTCGTGGCCTCTCCTTCGCGATCGACTTCGCCGCGGCGTTGCGCACCTTCCTGTCCCGCTAGGGTCCTGCGTCGATGCAGACGTCCCTAAAAGAGCTGCCCGACTCGCGCGTCGAGGTCGAGGTCGAGGTTGCCGCCGAGGATGTCGCCCGAGCGACCTCTCGCGCCGCCCGGGCGATGGCCAAGGAGATGCGGTTGCCGGGCTTTCGCGAGGGCAAGGCGCCGCCCTCTCTGGTGATTCAGCGGCTCGGCTTCGGCCCGGTCCTGGAGGAGGCGATCCGCGAGGCGCTGCCCGAGTGGTACGAAGGGGCGCTGCTCGCCTCGCGGGTCAGCCCGATCGGCGATCCCAGCATCGAGATGGTCTCCGCCCCGGAGAGCGAGGGCGAACCGCTGGCCTTCAAATTCGAGGTCGGCGTGCGGCCGGCGGCGAAGCTCGGCGAGTACAAGGGCCTTGAGGTAGGGAAGGCGGAGGCCGAGATTCCCGACGACGTCGTCGAGACCGAGGTCGAGCGGGTCCGCGAGAGCTTCGCCCGGCTGGAGCCGGTCGAGCGCGAGGCCGCCGAGGGCGACTCGCTGCTGATCGACTTCGAGGGGCTGATCGACGGCGCCGCCTTCGAGGGCGGCAAGGCCGAGGACTATCTGCTGGCACTCGGCTCGGGCTCATTGATCGAGGGCTTCGAGGAGCAGCTAAGCGGCGCCAAACCCGGCGAGGAGCGCCAGGTCGAGGTCAACTTTCCCGAGGATTACCAGGCCGAGCATTTGGCCGGAAAAGCTGCTGTCTTCAACGTCAAGGTCAAAGAGGTGCGGGAGAAGATCCTGCCCGAGCTCGATGACGACTTTGCCGCAGACGCCTCTGAGTTCGAGACGCTGGAGGAGCTGCGCGCCGACATCCGCGAGAACGTCGGCGAGGCGCTCGGCAGCCGGGCCGAGGAAGACTTCCGCATTGCCGCGATCGACGTCGCCGTCGACGCCGCCACGGTCGAGGTGCCGGCTGACCTGGTCACCGCCCGCGCCACTGAACGCTGGGAGCGGATGGAACGCCAGCTCGCCCAGCGCGGCATGGACCCCAACGCTTTCTTGCAGATGCAGGGCAAAACCCGCGAGGAGCTGATCGAGGAGTCCAAGCCCGACGCCGAGCGGGAGCTGAAGCGCGAGGCGGTCGTCACCGCGATCGCCGAGGCCGAGGCGATCGAAGTCAGCGACGAGGAGCTGGTCGAGGCGCTCGAGCACAGCGCCGAGCACGAACGCACGACGCCGGAGAAGCTGCTCGCCAGGCTGCGCGAGAACGGCCGCGACGCGATGGTCGTCGACGACCTCCGGGCCCGCAAGGCGATCGAGCTGGTGGCGGAGTCGGCGGTGCCGATCTCGCTCGAGCAGGCCGAGGCGCGGGAGCAGATCTGGACGCCGGAGAAGGAGCGCGAGAAAGCCGGCGATCTCTGGACGCCGGACTCTTAGTAGCGGGCCGAGGTTGGCTGCGGACGGAGCGCGGTGGGGGAGGGATGTCGGTACCCCTCCGCGGGAATTCAGTCGCGCCCGCTGCGCGGGCGGCTCCGGATGTTGCTGCCCGCCTATGGCGGGCAATAGACAGATTGCATATCGCCGCTTCGCGACATTCCC
>DATBDU010000047.1:0-28190 GCA_036269775.1 Solirubrobacterales bacterium | reverse complement strand
AGGCGCGCCTCGGGATGGCCGAGGCCGACGTCGTCCTCCTTGTTACCGACGCCCGCGCGGGGGTGCGTGCCGGAGACGCCGAGCTGGCGAAGACGCTGCGCGGCTCCGAGGTGCCGGTGCTGGTCGTCGCCAACAAAGTCGACCGCCCGGAGGACGAGCACCTGACCGCTGAGCTGCACGGCCTCGGCCTCGGCGAGCCCTTCGCCGTCTCCGCCAGCCACGGCCTCGGCAGCGGCGATCTGCTCGACCGGATCGTCGAGCTGCTCGGCGGTCGGGCGCCGGCCGCTGGCGGCGCGCAGCCGACGCGGGTGGCGGTCATCGGCCGCCCCAACGCCGGCAAGTCCTCGCTGGTCAACGCCTTCCTCGGTTCCGACCGGGTGATCGTCTCCGAGCGCGCCGGCACCACCCGCGACGCGATCGACACCGAGCTCGAAGTCGACGGCCGGCGCACGATCCTGGTCGACACCGCCGGCCTGCGCCGCCGCTCCAAGGTCGCCGGCCCGATCGACTTCTACGCGCAGCTGCGCTCGCAGCGCGCGGTCGACCGCGCCGACGTGGCGATCGTCGTCTGCGACGCCTCCGAGGGGGTCACCTCCGAGGACCTGCGAGCAGCGGAGCTGGCGATGAAAGCCGGCTGCGCGACCCTGCTGGTGCTCAACAAGTGGGACCTGACCACGACCGACATAGACGACGCCCGCGCCCGGGTCGAGCGCAAGCTGCGGCTGCGCCCGGCGGTCGTCACCTGCTCGGCGACCCGCGGGCGCAACGTGCCGGCGCTGCTGCCGAAAGCGCTGCAGCTGGCCGACCGCGCCGGCGAGCGCATCCCCACCCCGGAGCTGAACCGCTTCGTCGCCGACGTCGTCGCCAAGCACCCGCCGCCCTCGCGGCGCGGCCGCCGCCTGCGGCTCTATTACGCGGCCCAGGTGGGCGAGCGGCCGGTACGGATCGCGATCCAGGTCAACGACCGCAAGCTGATCATCCGCGACTGGGCCTACCACCTGGAGAACCGCATGCGCGAGGCCTACAGCCTCGAGGGAGTGCCGCTGGTCATTGACTTTGTGCCTCACAGCGGCCGCCGCGGCCGCCCGGACTGACGCTGTAGCGCGGCGCATATCGGCGTCCTCGGTCGCTTGTGTGCGGAGCACACGGCGCTCGCTGCGTCCTTGATCTGCTTGGCCACAGCGCCGGTCCAGCGTCTTGGCGGATTCCTCTAGGCTTTCCGACCATGCCTACCTCCAAGCCGCTTGCCGAGAACGAGTACCTCTTCACTTCCGAGTCCGTCACCGAGGGCCATCCCGACAAGGTCAGCGACGCGATCTCCGACGGCGTCCTCGACGCCGTCATGGCCGAGGACCCGGAGGGCCGCGTCGCCTGCGAGACCCTGGTCAACACCGGCATGGCCGTCGTCTCCGGCGAGATCTCGACCGACGTCCACCTCGACATCCCCGAGATCGTCCGCGAGACGATCCGCGGGATCGGCTACGACCACGGCGACTACGGCTACAACTGCGACCACATCTCCGTCCTCGTCTCGCTCGACAAGCAGTCGCCCGACATCGCCCAGGGCGTCGACGTCGCCCTCGAGACCCGGGTCGACCCCGCCGACGACGACGAGTTCGACCTCGCCGGCGCGGGCGACCAGGGGATGATGTTCGGCTACGCCAGCGACGAGACCGAGGCGCTGATGCCGATGCCGATCCAGATCGCCCACCGGCTCGCCGAACGCCTCGCCGCCGTCCGCAAGGACGAGACGCTCGCCTACCTCGGCCCCGACGGCAAGACCCAGGTCAGCGTCCGTTACCGCGAAGGCCGCCCGGTTGAGATCGAGAAGCTGCTGATCTCCACCCAGCACGCCGAGGGCGTCGACTCCCAGGCGACGATCAAGCCGGACCTCTGGCAGCACGTCGTGCTGCCGGTGCTGGAAGCCGAGGTCCCCGGCCTCTACGACGATGGCGAACTCAGAGATGGATTCCTGGTCAACCCGACCGGCAAGTTCGTGATCGGCGGTCCGGTCGGCGACGCCGGCCTGACCGGCCGCAAGATCATCGTCGACACCTACGGCGGCATGGCGCGCCACGGCGGCGGCGCCTTCTCCGGCAAGGACCCGTCCAAGGTCGACCGCTCCGCCGCCTACGCCGCCCGCTACGTGGCCAAGAACGTCGTCGCCGCCGGCCTCGCCGAGCGCTGCGAGGTCCAGGTCGCCTACGCGATCGGGGTCGCCCACCCGGTCTCGCTGATGGTCGAGACCTTCGGCACCGGCAAGCTCCCCGACTCGCGCATATCCCAGCTGGTCGAAGCCGAGTTCGACATGCGCCCCGGCGCCTTCCGCCGCTACCTCGACCTGCACCGCCCGATCTTCCAGAAGACCGCCGCCTACGGCCACTTCGGCCGCCAGGACGATGACTTCACCTGGGAGCGCACCGACCGCGCCGGCAGCCTCCGCGCCGCCGCCGGCCTCGAGACCGCCGCCGCCTAACTACCTCGGGAGCAGTTCTCCCTCACGGGGGAGAACTCCGCCGTATCCAGACTTGTCCCTGCTATGGCAGGGACAAACTTGGGTACGCGAAATTTTCAGGCTCGGGAGATGGCGCGCCGGCAGCATGGCGTGGTGACGCGCAGGGATCTATTGAAGCTCGGGTTCAGCTCCGCCGCCATCGAACATCGCCTTGCCACCGGCCGTCTCCGGCCGGTGGCTCGCGGGGTCTATACCGTGGGGTGGCCACTGACCGACCGCAAGCAGGGTTGGATGGCGGCGGTTCTCATCTGCGGTGAGGGTGCCTTGCTCAGCCATGGGAGCGCCGCTGCTCTCTGGGGGATCGGTCCGGAGGGCGCGGGCTCGGTCGATGTCAGCATCCGTCGTCACTGCGGTGTTTCGCGACCGGCGATAAGCGCCAGGGTTCGACTGCGCCTATCGGAGCGAGATGTCACCGAGCGTCACGGCATCCCGGTCACGACTCCGGTGCGGACCCTGATCGACCAGGCCACGGAACTCGCGCCGAGC
The DNA here is from genome assembly GCA_036269775.1 of Solirubrobacterales bacterium. Lineage (GTDB taxonomy): Bacteria > Actinomycetota > Thermoleophilia > Solirubrobacterales > 70-9 > VAYN01. The sequence continues at coordinate 25,189 of DATBDU010000047.1, read as the reverse complement.
CGGCTCGAGCGGATGGTCAACGAGGCGGATAAGCACGATGTGATCGATCCCGAGGAGCTGCGAGAGGCGCTCGACGGCTACGCGGGAGAGCGCGGCGTCAAGCCGCTTCGTGCCTTGCTCGACCGCCTCACCTTCCGGCTCTCAGATACCGAGCTCGAAGTTCTCTTCCGCCCGATCGCCGCCAAGGCCGGTCTTCCCACTCCGCTCACGAAGGAGATGGTCAACGGCTTCGAGGTCGACTTCTACTGGCCGGGCCTGGGACTGGTCGTCGAGACCGACGGCTGGCGCTATCACCGCACCGCCTCCGCTCAGACCCGCGACGCCCTCCGCGATCAGACCCACACCGCCTCCGGCCTGACGCCGCTGCGCTTCTCCCACTACCAGGTCAAGTACGAACCACGGCACGTCTGCGACGTGCTCTCCCGCACCGCCGCCAATCTCGGATCGGGGCCCTGGCCTTCAGGCACTGGGCGTCGCGGGTCCACCCGGTGGCTGCGCCTCGCCCAGCCCGTGCGTCCCAGCGGCGTGCGTCCCAGTCGCCTGGTCGACGCTGTGGACGACGTCCTCAGGGTCGGCGACGCCGGCGAAGACGAAGTTGTAGTCGTCGGTGGCGGCGGTGTCGAAGTCGACGTCGCCGATCTGCATCAGGCGCTGGTAGACGGACTGGCGGAAGTTGACGTTCTGGACCCGCTCCAGGCGGGTCTCCTGGATCTCCCGCGAGACGATTCCGCGCTTGATGTTGAGGCGCCGGTTGGTGATCGTGTAGGTGGTCGCGACGCGCTTGACGAAGCCGATCACGACGGTGACGGCGATCACGACCAAGATCACCAGGAAGGCGGTTCCGTTGCCGTCGATCAGCTTCGCGATCACGCCGAGGACGATCGCCACGAGGATCCCTTTCAGGTAGAAGCCGAGGATCGCGCGCCAGGACGGGTGGCCCTCGAAGATCACCTGCTCCCCGGGGCTGAGATTGAGGCTCACGGCGCGCAGCATACGTCTTCGGCACGACGCTCGCCAGGGCTGGAAGCGGGTCGTCCCCGCCCGGCCATACCCTCGCTCGGATGGCCATCCTCAGGGTCGAGCCGCTGACCACCGCCCGCGCCCTGCGGGGCCCCTTCGACTACCGCCAGCCGGCTTCGATGGAGGATCTGGAGGTCGGCAGCGTCGTCCGCGTGCCCTTTGGGCCGCGCAAGTTGCTGGGGGTCGTGGTCGAGCTGGCGGAAACCTCGGAGCTGGCGCCGGAGCGGCTGGCGGAGCCGATCGAGGCGCTCGAGGCCGGCGCCCCCGCCGAGCTGGTCCGGCTCGGCCTCTGGGTCGCCCGCGAGTACTGCTCGACGCCCTCGCGCGGCCTGCAGCTGGTGCTGCCGCCGGGGACCGGGACCGGCGGCCGCACCGTCCGCTCCAAGGTCGAGCTGCGGGCGGAGATCCTGCCAGCGGGTGAGGAAGCGCTGAGCGGCGGCCGGCGGCTCGGCGTCAAGCAGCGGGCGGTGCTGGAGGCGCTGCGCGCCGGCGAGATGTCGGGCGGCGAGCTGGCCGCGGCGGTCGGCTCGAACCGCCAGACGCTGCGGCGCCTAGAGGAGCGCGGGCTGGTCGCGACCCGCAGCTCGCGCCTGCGCCGCGCCCCCGCGCACTCCAAGCTTGCCGCTCCCGCCAGCCGCCCCCAGCTGCTCCCCGAGCAGCGGCGGGCGGTCGAGTCGATCGTCGCCGCTCTTCAAAGCGAAGCCAGCCCAGGCCGATGGGCCGATAAGTTGAGCCAGGGTCAACATTTAGGCCCGTCGACCTCGGGTTGCGGGGGGGTGCTGCTCCACGGCGTCACCGGCTCGGGCAAGACCGAGGTCTACCTGGCCGCCGTCGAGGCGGCCCTGGAGCGGGGCCAGGGCGCGATCGTCCTCGTCCCCGAGATCGGCCTCGCCCCGCAGGCGGTGGCGCGCTTTCGAGCCCGGCTCGGCGACCGCTTCGCGGTCCTTCACTCGGCGCTCTCGGCGGGCGAGCGCTACGACGAGTGGCGGCGGCTGCGCAGCGGCGAGGCGAGCGTCTGCGTCGGTCCCCGTTCCGCCGTCTTCGCCCCGGTCCGCGACCTCGGCCTGATCGTCATCGACGAGGAGCACGACCCCTCCTACAAGCAGGAGGGCGACCCCTGCTACGACGCCCGCACGGTCGCCCGCCGCCGCGCCGAGGACTGCGGCGCCGTGCTGGTCGCCGGCACCGCGACGCCGCGCCCGGAGACCTGGCTGGAGCTGCCGCGGCTGGAGCTGCCGCGGCGGGTCGACGGCCTGCGCATGCCGCCGGTGCAGCTGGTCGACATGCGCGAGGCCGACCCGCGCGGCGGCCCGCTGCACGCCGATACCTGGGACGCCCTGGACGGAGTCCGCGCCGACGGCCGCAAGGCGATAGTGATGATCAACCGCCGCGGCTTCGCCCCCTGGCTCACCTGCCGCTCCTGCGGGCACCACTGGAGCTGCCCCAACTGCGACGTCTCGCTGATCGTCCACCGCCACAGCGGCCGCCTCGTCTGCCACCACTGCGCCCACGTCGAAGCGCAGCCGCGCGCCTGCCCGGACTGCGCCTCGACGACGCTCTCGCGCGCCGGCGCCGGGACCGAGCGGATCGAGTCGCTGCTGGCCGAGCGCCTGGCGCCGATGCCCGTCTTTCGGCTCGACACTGACACCGCCGCCGAGCGCGGCGCCCACGCCCGCATCCTCGCCGCCTTCGGCGAGGCGCCGAGCGGCGTCCTGGTCGGCACCCAGATGGTCGCCAAGGGCCACGACTTCCCGGAGGTGACGCTGGCGGCGATCCTCGACGCCGACGCGACCCTGCGCTTCCCCGACTTCCGCGCCGAGGAGCGCACCTTCGCGATGGTCGCCCAGCTGGCCGGGCGCAGCGGCCGCGGCGAGGCCGGGGGAGGGGTGATCGTCCAGACCCTGGCGCCGGGCGCATCGAGCATCGAGCACGCCGCCCGCCACGACTCCGCCGGCTTCCTGGCGGGGGAGCTGCAGCGCCGCCAGATGCTGCGCTACCCGCCCTATTCCCACCTGGTCCGGATCGGCCTCAACGCCGAGCAGGAAGGGCGGGCCGAAACCGCGGCCATGACGATCGCCACGGACCTGCGCGAGAAGCTGCCCGCGGGCTCCGACCTGCTCGGTCCGGCGCCGATGTTCCGGGTCCGCAACCGCCACCGCCGCCGCATCTTGATCAAGGCCTCCGACCGCGAGGGAACCGTCGCCGCGGTTCGCGGAGTGGTCGAGCGGCGGGCCGCCGACCGCTCGCTGAAGGACGTGGCGATCAGCGTCGACGTCGACCCCCAGTAGGCCCATACAATCGATTCCATGAGCGACGAGCGGGCGATAGGGGCGGACGAAGAGGAGCGGCAGCTCGAAGCCGAGCTGTTGGAGCGGCGCGAGGCGGCGCTCGCCCGCGTCGTCAAGTTCGGCGATCCGGTGCTGAAAAGCGTGGCCTCGCCGGTCAGCGATTTCGGCCCCGAGCTGCGGGCCGAGGTGGAGCGGATGATCGCGATCATGCGCGACGGCATGGGCGTCGGCCTGGCCGCCACCCAGCTCGGCGTGCTGCGCCGCCTGCTGGTCTTCCAGGCCGGGGCGGACGGCGAGCCGACGGCGCTGATCAACCCGGCGATCGAGTGGCTCTCCGACGCGGGCTCGCTTGCCGAAGAGGGCTGCCTGAGCCTGCCGCGGGTGACGATGGACGTCGAGCGCCCGCTGCACGTACGGGTCAGTGGCCGCGACGCCGAGGGCGAGCCGATCGAGATCGAGGCCTCGGGCCTGGAGGCGCGGGTGCTCCAGCACGAGATCGACCACCTCGACGGGGTGCTGATCCTCGACCGCACCAGCCGCGACCAGCGCAAGGGCGCCCTGCGGGCGCTGCGCGAGGGCGGCAGCTACAACCCTCCGCCCGAGCACGAAGACGCGGACGAAGGCGAGCTTCGCGAGCCGAGACACACAGCGTGAACGCGTCAATCGCCACGGATTCGAACCCCCGGCTGTTACCGCGCCGATTGACGCGCTCACGATCCGTCCTGTGAAGACGGTCTACCTGGGCACCTCCGACTTCGCCGCCACCGTCCTGCGGACGCTGGCCGGGTCGCCGCACAAGCCCTCGCTGGTGGTCACGCCCCCAGACCGTCCCCAGGGGCGCGGCCGCAAGCTCTCGCCGCCGCCGACCGCCGAGGCGGGGCGGGAGCTGGGAATCGAGCTGCTGCAGGCCGAGGACGTCAACGAGGAGTCGGTCAGGCAGCGGATCGCCGCCGCCGAACCGGACGCGGTGGTCGTCTGTGCCTTCGGACAGCTGATCCGCGAGCCGCTGTTCTCCGAGCACCTGATGCTGAACGTGCACCCCTCGCTGCTGCCGCGCTGGCGCGGCGCGGCGCCGATCGAGCGGGCGATCATGGCCGGCGACCGCCGCACCGGTGTCTGCGTGATGAAGCTCGTCGCCGCCCTCGACGCCGGGCCGGTGGCGCTGAGCGCGGAGGTGCCGATCGGGACCGACAGCGAGTTCGAGGCGCTCTCCTCGACCCTCGCCGGGCTGGGCGGCGAGCTGCTGGTCCGGGCCCTCAACCTGGAGGCTGACGGCAAGCTCGAGTTCAGCGAGCAGGACGAGGCGGAGGTGACCTACGCGGAGAAGATCGACCCGGCCGAGCGCCGCCTCGACCCCTCGCGCCCGGCCACCGAGCTGGCCGCCGCCGTTCGCGCCCTCACCCCGCACGTCGGCGCCTACCTCGAGACAGCCGGCGGCGAGCGGCTCGGCGTGCGCCGCGCCCGCGCCGTCGACGTCAGCGTCAAGACCGGCGCCCTCAAGTCCGAGTGGGGGGCGCTGCTGGTCGGCTGCTGCCGCGGGGCGCTGCGGCTGGACGTCGTCCAGCCGCCCGGCGGCAAGCCGATGCCGGTCGACGCCTACCTGCGCGGCCACTCGCTGCCGAAGCTACCGTGATCGCGCCGGCCCGCGCGCTCGCCTTCGCGACGATCAGGGAGACCTTCGAGGCGGACGCCTTCACCGAGCGCGCCTTCCGCGCCGGCGCCGAGCGCCTCGACCTCGACGGCCGCGAGCGCGCCCAGGCCCAGCGGCTCGCCTACGGCGCCGTCCAGCGCCGCGGCACCAGCGACGCCGCGATCGAACGGCTGGCGGGGCGCTCGACGCGGCTGCTCGACCCACCGGTGCTGGCGGCCCTGCGCCTCGGGCTCTACGAGCTGCTCTTCGCCGACGGTACCCCCGACCACGCCGCTGTCGACCAGGCGGTCGAGCTGGTCAAGGGCGCCGGCGCCCCGCACGCGTCCGGGCTCGTCAACGCGGTCCTGCGGCGGGCGACCCGCGAACGCGCGCAGCTGACGGCGGCCCTGCTGGAGGACGACTCGACCCCCGAGGCGGCCGCAATCGCCCACTCGGCGCCGCTTTGGCTGGCGCGTATGTGGTGGCAGGAGCTGGGGCCCGAGGTGGCGCGCTCGCTGCTCGCCGCCTGCAACCAGCCGGCAGAGATCGCGATGCGCGTCAATCTCAGCAAGGGCGATCGCGAGGCGCAGCTCGCCAGCCTGCGCGAGGCCGGGGTGGACGCCACCGCGCCTGGTTCCGACTGGCCCCTGGCCGCCCCCGAGTCGATCGTCATCGCTGGGCGGACCGGGGATGCGGTTCCCAGCATGGTCGAGACCGGCGACCTCACTCCCCAGAGCCGCGGCTCCATCGCCGTCATCGAGGTCCTCGACCCGCGCGAGGGAGAGCATCTGCTCGACCTCTGCGCCGGCCCTGGGATCAAGACCGGCCAGATCGCGGCGCGGATGGGCGATCGCGGCGAGCTGATCTCGGTCGAGCTCGACGCCAACCGCGCCGAGGAAATCGCCGCCCAGGCGCGACGCCTGGGACTGCGCAGCGTCACCGTGATCGAGGCCGACGCGGCGGCGATGGAGATGGCCTCCGGTTTCGACCGGGTCCTGCTCGATGCCCCCTGCTCAGACCTCGGCGCCCTCGCCTCGCGCCCGGACGCCCGCTGGCGCAAATCGCCGAAGACGATCGAGCGCCTGGTCGAGGTCCAGGAGCGCGCCCTGCTCGCCGCCGCCCAGGTCCTCCGCCCCGGCGGGACCCTGGTCTACGCGACCTGCACGATCTCCCGCCGCGAGAACGAGGATCGGGTCGCGGCGCTGCTCGCCGCATCCGAGGCCGGCGAAGCGCCGCCGCTCGAGTTGGAGGACCTCGGCGCCCGTGCGCCCGCCCTGGCATCGCCGATCGAGCCCCGCTGCCTGCAGCTGCGCCCGGACCGCGATCGCACCACCGGATTCTTCATCGCGCGCCTGAAGCGCCATGATTAGGCGATGAGCGATTCCGGAGACGTCGGTTCGGCGGAAGGGACGACGCTGGGACGGGCGCCCTGCCCGAACTGCGGCGAGCCCTGGCTGCGCCCGACTCAGCTGCCCGGCCGGCTGCGCTGCGTCAACTGCCTCAACCGCTTCGAACTCGTCTCCCAGTGCCCCAACTGCGGCGAACACCAGACGATCGCCCGGATGAGCCACACCGAGGACATGCAGTGCCAGGCCTGCGGCTCGTCGATGCTGCGCGCAGCCTGAGTAGGCTCACAGGCGCATGAGCGAGCGGATGCGTGAGCTGATCGAGTCCCCCCGGGTCGCCCCGTCGATCCTCTCGGCCGATTTCGCGAAGCTGGGGTCGCAGGTCGCCGAGGTCATGGATGCCGGGGCGCGGGTGATCCACGTCGATGTCATGGACGGGCATTTCGTGCCGCCGATCACGATCGGGCCGTTGGTCGCCGGCGCGATCGCCGACCAGGTCCACGAGGCCGGCGGCGTGGTCGACGTCCACATGATGATCGCGGCGCCCGAGCGCCAGATCGAGGAGTTCGCCCGCGGCGGCGCCGACTCGATCACCTTCCACGCCGAGGCGACGCCGCACGCCAACCGCACCCTGCACGCGATTCGTGAGCTCGGCTGCCTGGCCGGCGTCGCGATCAATCCCGGCACCCCCGCCGAGGCGATCAGCGAGCTGCGCGGCTACGCCGACATCGTCCTCTGCATGACCGTCAACCCGGGCTGGGGAGGCCAGTCATTCATCAGGACCTCGCCCGCCAAGGTCGAGCGCCTGCGCCCGCTGGTCGGCGAGGCCCGGATCGAGGTCGACGGCGGCATCGACACCGCCACCGCCGGCCCGATCGCCACCGCCGGCGCCTCCCTCTTCGTCGCCGGCTCCGCGATCTTCGGCGCCAGCGACCCCGCCGCCGCCTACACGGCGATCGCCGCGGCCGCCGGCGCTGTCTGATTCAACCGCTGGCTCACATCGCCCGCCCGCGGGCGATCAATGCACCGGTGACCTCCTGCCACCAGGCCCGCTCCGCCGCGTCGACGCCGGGGCGCTCGGCTTTCCGCTCGCACCAATCGGCCAGCGCCCGCCGGCCGCCGATCGCGATCACGGTTTCGCTGGTCACCGCGTAGCGACCATCGGCCAGGGCCACCATCGCGCCATTGCTGTCGCCGCGGCTGCGCATCACCGCCAGCACCGGCACGCCTTCGACCTCGTTCAGCCCTCGCAGGTCGTCGCCGCGGCGCACCGGGCGGACCGAGAAGACCTGCGAAGCGCCTCGCCTGGGCAGCGTCGGCGGTCGCTGCCGGCCGACCGGGCCCTTGGTCCAAACATTGGTCAGCGCCTCGACCTCCTCGCGCAGCTCGCTGCGGACGAGGATGTGCAGCTCGTCGCCATCGCGCATTTCAGTCGAGCCGCGCGGTGGGATCGCGTGCCCGTCGCGGACGATCACGTTGACCAGCGCCTCGCGCGGCAGCTCCAGGTCGCGCACGTAGTGGCCCGCCGCGGCGGCTCCCTCCGGCAGCCGGTAGGCGATCACGTCGCCGCCCATGCGGCGGATCCGGCCCGACTCCAGCAGCCGCCGCGGCAGCGCCGGCTCGTCGGTGGTCAGGCCCAGCCGTTTGGCCAGCGGCTCGAATGACGCCCCCTGAACCAGGGTCGAGCTGACGACGACGAAGAAGACGATCGAGAACAGCTCCTCGCCGGCGCCGACCCCCGCCACCACCGGGAAGGTGGCGAGCCAGATCGGGGTCGCCCCGCGCAGGCCGGCCCAGCCGAGCATCGTCTTCTCGCGCACGTTGAGCGGCGCCAGGGCGGTGGCGGCGAAGGTCGCGACCGGCCGGGCGACGAGGATCAACGCCGCCGAGAGCGCCAGCCCCTTGAGCGCCACGTCGTCGAGGCTGCTAGGGAAGACCAGCAGGCCGAGCAGGATGAAGAGGGCGATCTGGGCGACCCAGCCGAGACCCTCGTGGAAGGCGACGACGGTCCGTCGCGCCGGGATGCTGGCGCCGCCCAGGGCCAGGGCCGCCAGGTAGGTGGCGAGCAGGCCGGACCCGTGGGCGACCTCGGCCAGCCCGTAGGCGAGCCCGGCGATCGCGATCGTCGCCACCGGATAGATCCCGTCGGTCGGCAGCCGGGTGGCGTTGAGGGCGAAGACGGCCAGCCGCCCAATCGCCACCCCGACGACGATCCCGATCGCCAGTTTCAGTGCCAGCAGCCCGGCCATGTCGGAGAGGCCGTAGCCCGGCTGCTGGATCCATTCGATGAAGCCGATCACCAGCAGCAGCGCCACCGGGTCGTTCATCCCCGACTCGCCCTCCAATGAGCGGGCCAGGCGCTTCTCCAGGGTCGAGCGGCGCAGCACCGCGAAGATCGCCGCCGAGTCGGTGGCGGCGATCGCGGCGCCGACCAGCATCCCTTCCAGGGTGCTGAGATCGAAGATCAGCTTTGCCGCGAAGCCGGCGATCACGGCGGTTATCGCCGTTCCGAACGTCGCCAGGGAGGCCGCGGTGCCGAGCACCGGCCGGATCTCCGACCAGCCCGCGGTCAGGCCGCCCTCGAAGAGGATCAGGATCAGGGCGATCGTGCCCAAGGTCCGGGCCAGCTCGGTGTCGTCGAACTCGATGCCGCCGACCCCCTGTGAGCCGGCGAGCATGCCGAGGCCGAGGAACAGCAGCAATCCCGGCACCCGCACCCGATCGGCGAGCAGCGCCCCGACGATCCCGGCGGCCAGCAGAGTGCCGGCAATCAGGATCAGCTCGGCGTCGTGTCCACCCATCGAGGGACCCTAGATGATCAAATCGGCGTCTCTCCAGACCACAACCGCTGACCGACTAGACGTTCTCGTCGATCGCCGCCAGGCGCGCCTCGAGCTCTTGCGGCGAGCCGGCCTGGGGCACGTCCTCGGCCCGTTCGTGGGGGTAGCGGTAGACGAGGTAGAGCAGCCCGAAGAGGACGCCGGCGGTCAGCGCGAAGCCGATCTCGACGCGGCGGAACTCGTCGCCGACCAGCGGCACGAAGTTCCAGCCGATGAAGAAGGCGGCGCAGAGGATCCAGCGGGCGGCGGCGCGGCGCACCTGGCCCTGGGCGAGGCAGGCCTGGTTGAGGGTGACCGAGCCGAGGTAGAGGCCCATCCCCAGCGTCACCAGCAGCAGCCCGGCACGGTCGTAGGTGAACTTGTCGCTGAAGGCGATCTGCATCAGCTTCGGGCCCGCAATCAAGACGACGATCGCGGTGAAGGCGGCGAAGGCGACGATCCCCAGTAGCACCCCGCGCACCGAGCGGTGGAACTCGCGCTCGCTGTCGGGGTCGGTCGAGGTGTGGAGGCTGGTCAGGTGGGGGAGGATGCTGGTCGAGATCGCCTGGAATAGCTGCAGCGGCGCCCGGGCGATCATCAGCACGTTGAAGATGAACCCCGCCGCCGCGGCTCCCTGCAGGCCGCGGGCGATCAGCGGCCCGGCGTTGAGGAAGGCCTGTTCGCTGAACATGATCACCAGCACCGCCGCGGCAAAGCCGCCGCCCTGGCGCATCGAGAATTCCTCGTGTTCCTCGGCGGACGCCTGCGAGCCGGTTGCTCCGGGCTCATCCGTGGCCTGGGCACGAGCGCGCCGTGCCCTCCACAGGAAAGCGGCCGGTACCACCATCAGCGAGAGCGAGGGCGCCGCGACGATGCCGATCGCCACCGCCGACTGGCCTTCCAGCAGGCTGACCGCGACCAGAACCGCGAAGAGGGTGCGGAAGACCGACTCGGAGAGGATCAGCGCCGTGAAGGGGCCGAACTGGCGCTGCCCGGCGAGAAAGCCGCGGGCGAAGTAGCTGGCGGCGTAGAAGAGGACCGCCCCGAAGAAGACCCAGTAGAGGGTTTCGTTGCCTTCCAGCAGACCGTCCTGGATCGGCCCGCGCAGGGCCAGCGCCACGACCGCGAAGGAGGCGGCGAGGCCGAGCTGGATCGTCGAGGCGACCCGCATCTCCTGGCCGATCGGCTCGCCCTTCTCCAGCCGTTCGGAGATGTGGCGCGAGAGCAGCTGTTCGACCGGCCGGTAGAGGGTCGAGATGGTGATGAAGACGGCCGACCAGAGCACCGTGATCTGCCCGTAGTCGGGCTTGGAGAGGACGTGCGAGGCGATCAGGAAGTAGGCGTAGGTGATCAGCCCGGTGAGGCCGACGCCGACGGCCAGGAAGCTCGCGGTCTTGCCGTACTCGGCCGAGGCCGAGCGTCCCTCGCCGCCCTCCATCAGTCGGTCGGCTTGCCCGGCTCGTAGTGGGAGGGCTCGACGCCGAGTGCCAGCTCGACCCGCCGTACCCGCTCGAAGACGCGCTGGGTCATCACCCGCTGGCCGGCCAGCAGGTCGCCGATCACGCCGAGCGCGAACAGCTGCACGGCGGCGATGAAGAGGACGGCGCCGAGGATCAGCGACTGGATGTGGCCGCTGCTGTCGCCGTGGAAGATCCAGTCGATCAGGAAGGGCAGCCAGGCCGCCAGGGCGAGCAGGAGGACGACCAGCCCGGCGCTGGCGAAAGCGCGCAGCGGCTCATAGCGGGCGTAGATCCGCAGGATCGCCGGACCGTTGCGGCGCACGTAGCCGCCGGTCGAGTCGAACAGCCGCGACTCGCGGGTCCGCGGGTTGGTGCCGATCTCGACCTGGTCGACCGCGACCAGCATCTTGCCGGCCTGGATCAGGCTCTCCAGCGTGTAGGTGAAGTTGTCGACGACCGAGAGCTGCAGGGCGGCCTCGCGGTTGTAGGCGCGGAAGCCGGAGGTGGCGTCGCTGATCTCGGTCCCCGAGAGCTGCCGCACGACCCAGCTGCCGAGCCGCTGTAGCCCCTTTTTGGAGCCGGAGAAGTGGTCGATCTGGGCGACCTGGCGGTCGCCGACGACCATGTCGGCCTCGCCGGCCAGGATCGGCGCCACAAGCTTGGCGACGTCCGCACCCTGGTACTGGTTGTCGGCGTCGGTGTTGACGACGATGTCGGCGCCCAGCTTCAGGCAGGCGTCGAGCCCCGCCTGAAAGCCCGCCGCCAGGCCCTTGTTGTTGGTCAGCCGGACGATGTGCTCGACCCCGTTCTCGCGGGCCACCGCGACGGTGCGGTCGGTCGAGCCGTCGTCGACGACCAGCAGCTCGATCTCATCGATGCCGTCGATTGCGCGCGGCAGGTCGGCGATCGTCGCGGGGAGCGTGGCCTCCTCGTTGAGACACGGGATTTGGATGATCAGCTTCATGGGGACGGATCAGGGTATCCGCGTGGTCGGCGCGCGGGGCCTGTCGTCGGGGAGGTGGCCTCCCTTGCGCTGCGATCTGCTCAGGGCAGAGAGATGGGATCCATGTGAGGGATGACGCCTCGCCCTTCGCAGACTCCGCGCTGCGGGACACCACCTCCCCGACGCCACCCGCGCGAGCCGCGCTTGAATGGAAATCGAGCGCGGTACCATTGGTTGACTGACCAGTCAATCAGTCGATGAACTCTCAACTCACAGCCACGGATCAAGCTTATTTGCGACAGGCGTTGGAGCTTGCTGAGCTCGGGCGGGGGAGGGTCAGTCCGAATCCGCTGGTGGGTGCGGTCGTGGTCAGGGACGGCGAGGTGGTCGGCGAGGGATACCACGCTGAACTCGGTCAGTTGCATGCTGAGCGGGCGGCATTGGCCGACTGTGCCGAGCGAGGAAATGACCCCGCCGGGGCGACGATGTACGTGACCTTGGAGCCGTGCGCGCATCAGGGGCGGCAGCCTCCTTGTGTGGAGGCGATTCTCGAGGCGGGGATCGCTCGGGTGGTGATCGCCTCGGAGGATCCGAGCGAGAAGGCGTCGGGGCGCGGGCCGGGGATTCTGCGGGACGGGGGGGTCGAGGTCGCTTCCGCGGCCGGAGCCGAGGCCGCGGCGGCGCGACTGCTCAACCAGCCCTTCCGCAAGCACGCCCGCACCGGGCTGCCGCTGGTCGCCCTGAAGCTGGCGATGTCGCTCGACGGGGTCACGAGCACCGCCCCCGGCGACTCGCCCTGGATCTCCGGTGAGACGAGTCGCGCCCTGGTTCACCGCTGGCGCGCCGAATCCGACGCGATCGCCGCCGGCATCGGCACCGTCCTCACCGACGACCCCCTGCTCACCGCCCGCCCGGCGGTTCCGGAGGGCGGCAGTCCTTTCGCCCGCATAGCCGACCAAGAGACTCCCACGCACACGGCGCGGCAGCCGCTGCGCGTCGTCTTCGACTCCCAGGCCCGCCTCCCCCTCGACTCCCAGCTCCTCGCGACCCTCGACCAGTCCGCTGTCCTGGTCATCATCTCTCCCGACGCCGACTCGACCCGCGTCAGCGCTCTCCGCGACGCCGGCGCCGAGATCCAGGCTGCCAGCGGAGCAACCCCCGCCGACCGCATCTCCTCCGCTCTCGCGGACCTCGGCCGCCGCGGAATCACCAGTCTCTTCCTGGAGGGCGGCAAGACCCTCGCCTCAGCTTTCGCATCGGCGGACCAGCTCGACGAGTCCCGTACCTTCGTCGCCCCGGTTCTGCTGGGTCAGCCGGGAGACGTGGCTCGCGCGGGTGGCCCGGGGGGAGAGGCCGAGAACGTAAACATCGCCCGCAGGCCTCTCCCCCCGGGACAGGACCCGCCGCGCCGCCCTGCCCTGTCCCACAGCGTGGAGGCTGTTGGCGACGACACTTTGATCACCGCGCGATACAAGGAGTGGTGACGTGTTCACCGGATTGATCCAGGACATCGGCCGAGTTGAGTCCGTCGAGAGTGGCGACGACGGCGCCCGTCTGCGCATCGCCACCTTGCTCGGTCCCGAAATCGCCCTCGGCGACTCGGTCGCCGTCGACGGCGTCTGCCTCACCGCGACCGCGGCGGACGCCGGCGGCTTCGAGACCGAGGCGATGAACCAGACGCTCGAAGTGACGGGGCTCGGCGCAATCGCGCCCGGCAGCCGCGTCAACCTGGAGCTGGCGATGCGGGCCTCCGACCGGCTCGGCGGCCACATCGTCCAGGGCCACGTCGATGGCGTCGGCACGGTCGCCTCGGCCAGCGAGGACGGCTTTGCCCGCCGCGTCCGCGTCTCCCTCACCCCCGAGCTGCTGCGCTACTCGGTCGACAAGGGCTCGATCACGCTCAGCGGCGTCAGCCTGACGATCGCCGAGCTCGGCGACGACTGGCTGGAGGTCTCGCTGATCCCCGAGACCCTTGAGCGGACCAACTTCGGCGAGGTCGAGCCGGGAAGCAGGCTGAACGTCGAGTGCGACATCGTGGCGAAGTACGTGGAGCGGATGATGGGACCATTGGCTGGAAAGGAGCAAGCGTGAGCCATATGACCGAGGCCCAGGAAAAAGAGGTGATCGCCGAGGCGGGGGAGAGCGCCTTCTCGACGATCGAGGAAGCGATCGAGGAGATCCGCCGCGGCCGCATGGTCGTCGTCTGCGACGGCGAGGACCGTGAGAACGAGGGCGACCTGGTGATGGCGGCGCAGTTCGCGACCCCCGAGGCGGTCAACTTCATGGCCAAGGAGGCCCGCGGCCTGATCTGCCTGGCGCTGACCGCCGAGCGCTGCGAGCAGCTCGGCCTGAAACTGATGGCGGCCAAGAACGAGGCGCCGCTGCAGACCGCCTTCACGGTCACGATCGAGGCCGCCGGCGGCGTCAGCACCGGCATCTCCGCCCACGACCGTGCCCACACGATCCAGGTCGCGATCGACCCCAACTCCGGCCCGCGCGACATCGTCGTCCCCGGCCATATGTTCCCGCTGCGGGCCAAAGAGGGCGGCGTCCTCGAGCGCACCGGCCACACCGAGGCCAGCGTCGACCTCGCCCGCCTCGCCGGCCTCACCCCGGCCGGGGTGATCTGCGAGGTGATGAACGACGACGGCACGATGGCCCGCGTCCCGGACCTGATCCCCTACTGCCGAGAGCACGGCCTGAAGATGATCACCGTCGCCGAGCTGATCGCCTACCGGCGCCGCACCGAGAAGCTGGTCGAGCGCGTCGTCGCCACCGCCCTGCCGACCTCCTTCGGCGACTTCACCGCGGTCGGCTACCGCTCCCTGGTCGACGACAAACACCACGTGGCGATGGTCAAGGGCGAGGTCGACGGGGTCGAGGACGTGCTGGTCCGCGTCCACAGCGAGTGCCTCACCGGCGACGTCTTCCACAGCATGCGCTGCGACTGCGGCGAGCAGCTGGCCGCGGCGCTGGCGATGATCGAGGAGGAGGGCCAGGGCGTCCTCCTCTACCTCTCCCAGGAGGGCCGCGGGATCGGCCTGCTCAACAAGCTGCGCGCCTACAAACTGCAGGAGGAGGGCGCCGACACGGTCGAGGCCAACCTCAAATTGGGCCTGCCGGCGGACCTGCGCGACTACGGCATTGGCGCCCAGATCCTCGGCGACCTCGGCCTGACCAGCATCCGCATCCTCACCAACAACCCAAAAAAGATCGTCGGCCTCGAGGGCTACGGGCTCTCGGTCTCCGAGCAGGTACCGATCGAGGCCAGCCCCAACACCCACAACGAGGCCTACCTGCGCGCCAAGCGCGACAAGATGGGCCACTCGCTGCACCACCAGGGCCTCGCCCTCGACGAGGAGATGATCCACGACGAGGAGGAGCGCGACGCGAAGGCCGAGGATGGCTGAGGCGGGCGCCTTCCTGGAGGAGTTCACGGCGGAGGAGCGCGGCGTTCTGGCGCCGCTGCGCTTCGCGGTCTGCGTCGGGCGCTTCTACGAGGATCTGGCTCAGCGCCTGATCGCCGGCGCCCAGCAGGGCTTCGAGCTGGCCGGGGTGCCGAGCGAGAACGTGGTCGACACCTCGGTCCCCGGCGCCTACGAGCTGCCTTTCGCGGCGAAGCTGTTCGCCGAGAGCGGCGGCTACGCCGGCGTCGCCTGCCTCGGTGTCGTCATCCGCGGCGAGACCGACCACTACGACTTCGTCTGCGCCGAGTCGGCGCGCGGCATCCAGGAGGTCCAGTTGGCGACCGGCGTCCCCTGCGCCTTCGGCGTGATCACCTGCGACAACATGGAGCAGGCCCTGGCCCGGGCTGGGGGCGGCAAGCGCGACCAGGGCCGCAACGCCGCGCTGACCGTGGCGCGGATGGCGCTATTGAAGCGGCAACTGGGCTAGATCGCGGGCATCAAACCGACCGGATAGCTCCGCAGCTTGCGATCCGCGGTGACGATGGTCAGTCCATCGGCGATCGCCTGGGCCACGAGCATCCGGTCGAACGGGTCGCGATGGTGGTAGGGCATCGACTCGAGCGGGTCGATGTGACGGAGCAGGACGGGAAGAAGCTCGAAGTTCTGGCGGCCCAGCTGCGTCTCGAGGTCTGCCGGGATGCTCAACCCTTCCTGGGCCCCCTTGATTGCCAGCTCCCAGGGACTGACGACGCTGACGAGGACGTCGTTCTCCTCAGTTTCGATCGCCCGTAGCGTCTTGGCAGCCAGGCGTTTCGGGGCGCTCAGCGTCCAGATCAGCACATGGGTGTCGAGAAGCAGCCTCAATCTCCCCTCCACAGGTCGTCCTGACGGGGAAAGATCTCGCTCTCCTCGAAGAGCTGCTCGATTTCCTTGTCCATCTTCTCCCACTCCTCGTCGGGGGGCAGCTCAACCTTTCCCTCCCAGCCGCCGAGCTTGCGCTTCCCGGGCTTGGCTTGGGTTACCGGCACCAGCTTCGCCGCCGGCTTGCCGGCCCGGTCGATCACGATCTCCTCGCCGCCCTCGACGCGCTCGACCAGCTTTGAGAGATGGGTCTTCGCCTCGTGCATATTCACGTGGTCCAAGTCCTCGGAGCTCATTTCTCTCCCCTCCAGTTCGACCACTGCAATCTTTCGCAGCTTTAGTCCACTTAGCTAACTCTCGATCAGGGTACTATCCACGACCCGATGGCGAAGGTATGTCACAGCTGCGGCAAGGGACCGGCGTTCGGCCAGTCCCGAAGCCACTCGATGGTCGCCACCAAGCGGCGCTTCGATCCGAACCTGCAGAAGGTGCGGATCCAGGAGAACGGGCGGCCGCTGCGCGCGTATGTCTGTACGCGTTGCCTGAAGTCGAACAAGGTCACCAAGGCCGCTTAGTTCGCAAGGTTGTGCGGGGGAGGGGTCTGGTTGCCCTCCATTCGAATTTGTCACTCCGCGCCCTATGGGCGCGTCGCTCCGGATGTTGGAGCGCGACCTAAAGGTCGCGCAATAGACAGATTGCATATCGCCGCCTTCGGCGACATTCGAATGGAGGGCAACCAGACCCCTCCGCGACACGCGTCATCAGGACGGCCGAAGGAGCGGAAGCTCCGGGACGAGTGAAGGAGCGGAACCTCTGGACAGGGGGACGCTGGGGACGGAGCAAGGAAGCTCTCGAAGGTGGCGCGCAGCTGCTGAGTGCGCTCGTGAGGAGGTGTCGATACCCCTTCCCGGGAATGTCGCGAAGCGGCGATATGCAATCTGATTCCTGTCCGCCATAGGCGGACAGCATCATCCGGAGCCGCACCCGAAGGGTGCGCGACAAATTCCCGGGAAGGGGTATCGACACCTCCTCCCACCAGGCCCTACTCAGAGATCGACCGGCGACATGTCGGCATAGCGCTCTCCGCTCGCCGCCCCAGCCGGGGCGGCCTCGTCGATCCGGCGCAGGTCCTCCTCGCTGAGCTCGATCGCGGCCGCGGCGACGTTCTGCTCCAGGTACTGGACATGCTTGGTACCGGGGATCGGGACGATGTCGTCGCCCTGGGCGAGAACCCAAGCGAGGGCCAGCTGGCCGGCGGCGACGCCCTTCTCCTCGGCGATCTCCTCGACCCTCTCGACCAGCTCCAGGTTGCGGTCGAAGTTCTCACCTTCGAAGCGAGGGCTGAGGCGGCGGAAGTCGTCCTCGGGCAGGTCGTCGATCGAGCGGAAGCGGCCGGTCAAGAAGCCGCGGCCGAGCGGGCTGTAGGCGACAAAGCCGATGCCGAGCTCGCGCACGGTCGGCAGGATCTCATCCTCCGGGTCGCGGCTCCAGAGCGAGTACTCGGTCTGCAGGGCGGCGATCGGATGGGTCGCCTGGGCGCGGCGGATCGTCTCCGGCGCCGCCTCCGAGAGGCCGAGGTGGGCGACCTTGCCCTGCTCGACCAGCTCGCCCATCGCCCCGACCGTCTCCTCAATCGGCACCTCGGGGTCGACGCGGTGCTGGTAGTAGAGGTCGATTCGCTCGACGCCGAGCCGCCGCAGGGAATCCTCGCAGCAGCGACGCACGTACTCGGCGTCGCCGCGGACGCCAAGGCGCTCGCCGTTCTCGCCGCGGACGTTGCCGAACTTGGTCGCCAGCACGACCTCATCGCGGCGACCGTCGATCGCCTCGCCGACCAGCTTCTCGTTGGTGAACGGCCCGTACATGTCGGCCGTGTCGAGGAAGGTCACGCCGAGGTCCAGCGCCCGCTGGATCACCTGCTTGGCCTCCGCCTGGTCGGCGCTGCCGTAGAACTCCGACATCCCCATGCAGCCGAGGCCCTCGGCCGATACCTCGGGCCCATTCGAGCCCAGTTTCCTGGTCTCCATATCGACGCCTTTCTCTCGAAGCCCGCCTCCGCCGGTCAGGCGAAGAGGACAATCAGCAGGTTGGTCAGCACCGCCGCCGGCGTTCCCAGCAACGAAAGCGTGCGGAAGAATTTGGCGAAGCCGCCGTGGTAGCGGACGCTCTCGAAGAGGGTGAGGCCAACCACATGGGCCATGTTGACGAGGGTGATGCCGATCGCGACCCCGATCGCGACGGCCTGCCAACCGGACTCGGAATTGACGCCAGAGGCCGCCACCGCGGCGAGGATGATCGCGACGATCGTGCCGATGATCCCCATCACCATCCCGGCCAGGCCGCGACGGGGAACCTGGGGCATGTTGTGGGAGATCGGGATGTCGACCTCGGACCCGTCGGCATCCAAGGTGCCGGCGCCGGCCTCCTCGACGGCCACCACGTGCTCTCCGTCGGCATCGCCGCTGTGGACGACGACCATCCGCAGCGGCGGCTCCAGCGATTCTCGGGCGCGGTCGAAAAGCCCCTCCTCGAACCAACGGGCCTGGCCGGACTCGCGCTCGAAGATCAGCACCTCGTCGGCCGGGGCTTTGAGCAGCGCGTCCTGCGCCGCCTGCACTGGATCCGGATCGCCGACCTCGCCGGATGCCTTGACGCCGTTGCGGCTCAGCGAGTCCAGGGCGCTTCGCAGGCGCTCTTCGGCCTGCCGCTTCGGCTCGTCGATATCCCCCAGGGTGTGGCGGAAGGCGGTTGCCTCGACGGCCGGCACGACGATCCGCACCTCCGTCCCATCGCCATTGCCGGCACGGCGGATCTCCTCGATCGGCTCGCTGCCCTCGAGTTCGTCGGTGACGATCGCAAGCAGTCGATGTGAGGTGCTCGGCGTCACCGTTAACCGTCCGGGGGGATCGTCTGGTCGGCCTCGCCGTGCTCGGCCTGCTCGCCCTCCTCGGGCGGCGGCACGTCGCGATCGGGAAAGGAGCGCTCGTCGCCATGGCTGGCGATGTCCTGCAACCGCTTCTCGGCGAGCTCGAAGCCCTCGGACTCTCCCTGGCCAGACTCGATCAGCGGCTGCTGAGCCGGATCGTCACTCTCGGTCGGTGCCCTGCCGCCGATGCGAGCAGCTTCGGCCGCGGCCGCTTCGGCCTCTTCGGTGACCCGCTGGCGGTCGGCGAGATCATCATCTTGGTGCATGGGGGCTGGCTACCCTGGACCCCGGTGCCGAAACCCCGGGCTCAGCTCGCGGTGGCGGAAGGAGAGAGGCCACGCCGGAGCTCCCGCGCGTTGGCCGGCGCGAAGCCGCGCCAGTCGTTGTTGAGGTAGACGAAGACCTCGCGGCGCGAGCGCCAGGCGGCGATTCGGCGGCGCCAGCGATCGAGCTCGGCGGAGGAGTAGTTGCCATCGCGGCCGCGCGAGCCGTAGTGCAGGCGAAGGTAGGCCAGGTCGCCGACGGGACTGGCGCTCGGCAGTCCGCGTCGGGCGTCGTCGCCGATCGCCAGCGAGGCGCCGCGCTGCTCGAGCAGCCGCCGCACCGCGGGCGCGAACCAGCTGGGATGGCGGAACTCGAAGCAATGGCGCGCCGGCGGCAGGGCGTCCAGCGCCTTCTCGAGCAGCTCGTCGTCGCGGACGAAGTTCTCCGGCAGCTGCCAGAGGACCGGGCCCAGCCGGCCGGCTTCCCGCAGCGGCTCGAGCGGCTCCCAGAAGCGGGCGACGCCCGCGTCGATGTCCCGCAGCCGCCGCATGTGGGTCAGGTAACGACTGCCCTTGACGGCGAAGAGGAAGCCGTCGGGCGTCTGCTCCACCCAAGCTTCGACGGTCTGCCGCTTCGGCAGGCGGTAGAAGGTGGCGTTGATCTCGACGGTGTCGAAGACCTCCGCGTATCGCTCCAGCCAGCCGGAGGCGGGCACGCCCCTGTAGAGCCCGCCTTTCCAGTCGCGATAGCTCCAGCCCGAGCATCCGATCCACACACGCCTCATCGCATCTCCTCGCTGAGCCGGGCTACCCGTTTGGTCCTGGCCGAATCCGGGGTATCTGAGGACTTCCATCCACTCCGGGAGGCCGAACGGATGCCGCTCACCGCGATCCTCGACATCGACGGCACGCTCGTCGACACCAATTACCACCACGCCCTCGCCTGGCACCGGGCGCTGCACGCCCGTGGCCACCGGGTCCAGGTCTGGCAGATCCATCGCCACATCGGCATGGGCGGGGACAAGATCGTCGCCGCCCTGGTCGGCGAGCAGGTCGAGGAATCCGAGGGCGACGAGATCCGCGCCGCCGAGGGCGAGGCTTACGGCGAGCTGATCGACGAAGTCGAGCCGATGGATGGGGCCCGCGAGTTGATCGCCGAGCTCAAGCAGGACGGCGCCACCGTAATTCTCGCCAGCTCCGCCAAGGAGGACGAGGTCGACCACTACCTGGACCTACTGGAGGCGCGCGAACTGGTCGACGGCTGGACCAGCTCGGCGGACGTCGAGCAGACCAAGCCCGCCGCCGACCTGGTCGAGGCCGCCCTGGAGAAAGGCGGTGAGCGGCCGGCGCTGATGATCGGCGACTCGACCTGGGACGTGAAGGCGGCAAGCGCCGCCGGCGTGCCGACGCTGGCGGTTCTGACCGGTGGCTTTGCGGCGGCGGAGCTGCGCGAGGCCGGTGCCGTCGAGGTGGTCAAGTCGATCGGCGCCCTGCGCCGCCAGCGTCAGGCGGTCGGCGAGCTGGCCAGGTAGACCGCCGCCTAGTTGAACTCCGGCAAGATCTGGCGCTCGTAGAAATCGAAGAAGCCGGCTTGGTCGGGGCCGATCTGGTGCACGTAGACATGGTCATAGCCGGCCTCGGCATATTCGGCGATCGCCTCGACGTGGCGCTGGGGATCGGGGCCGCAGATGACGCTTTCGGCAATGTCCTCCTCGTCGATCATCTCGGCCGCCTCTTCGAAGTGGGCCGGCAGTGGCAGCTCGAGGAAGTGACTGCCGCTGAAGGCGCCGTTGGGCCACCGCTTCAGCGCCGTGCTCCTCGCCTCCGCCTCACTCTCCGCCCAGCAGACGTGGATCTGCCCGTAGGCGGGCGCCTCAGCCCCGGCGCCGGCACGGAAGCGCTCAATCGTCTCAGCCACCGGGGCGGTGCCGACGAGGCCGTCGGCGGCTCGGCTGGCTAACTCCGCCGAGCGCATCCCGGCCACCGCGACAAGAATCGGCGGTGGCTGTTCCGGCAACGTGTACAGGCGGGCATTCTCGACCGTGAAGTGACGGCCGCGATGACTGCTGATCTTGCCTTTCCAGAGCAGGCGGATCACCTCGATCGCCTCCTCGAGGCGCTGCTGGCGCTCGGGAATCGGCGGCCAGCGGTCGCCGAGGATGTGCTCGTTGAGATTCTCGCCGCTGCCGAGACCGAGCGAGAAGCGCCCGGGCAGGAGGGTGGCGGCGGTGGCAGCCGCTTGGGCGACTATCGCCGGGTGGATGCGGGTGGTGGGACAGGTGACCCCGGTCATCAGCTGCAGCCGCTCGGTCCGCTGCGAGATCGCCCCCAGCACGCCCCAGACGAACGGGCTCTGACCCTGCTGGTCGGTCCAGGGGTGGAAGTGGTCGGAGATCGAGGCGAAGGAGAAACCGGCCTCCTCGGCGCGAGCCGCCTGGGCGACCAGTGCCGAGGAGTTGTTCTCCTCGCTGGAGAGCGTGTAGCCCAGCCGCGGCAAGAGCGCCAGTCAGCTGGCGCCCGCGACGGCGTGCTCGAGCTCGTCCTTGCTCATCTTCGAACGGCCCTCGATGCCGAGCTTCTTGGCGTCGTTGTAGAGCTGCTCCCGGGTGCGGCCGCCGGGGCCTTTGCCGGACCGTTTACCGCCGCGGCTGCTGGCGGATCTGCCGCTAGTCGAGCTGCGGGAGGAGCTTTTCGATTCGCCCGAGCGGGCCTTTTCCTTATTGACGGCGCGGGCGGCGATCTCCTCGGCCCGTTTGGTTGAGCGCCCCGCTTTCTTCTCGCTTTTTTTGATCTCTTTGTACTGACGGTCGCGTTTGCTGCCTTTTTTGACTCCTCGAGGCGGCATGGCGTCTCCCTTCGTTTCTGGGTCGCGGTCAGCTGGCGGCGCTGGCGCGCTGTCCCTGGTGAACTCCCTCGGCGAACTCCTCGACGATCTTCGCTTTGAAGGCCGGCAGGTCGTCGGGTTTGCGACTCGAGACCAGGCCCTGGTCGATGTGGACCTCCTCGTCGACCCACTCGGCGCCGGCGTTGCGCAGGTCGGTCCGCAGGCTCGGCCAGGAGGTCAGGGTGCGACCGCGCACCACGTCGGCCTCGATCAGCGTCCAGGGGCCGTGGCAGATGACGCCGACCGGCTTGCCGGCCGCGAAGAAGGCACGGACGAACTCGACCGCCTCCGCCTTGGTGCGCAGCTGGTCGGGGTTGGCGACGCCGCCGGGCAGGACGAGGCCGTCGTACTCGCCGGCGTCAGCGTCGCCGACGGCGCGGTCGATCTCGAAGCGCTCGCCCTTGTCGAGGTGGTTGAAGGCCTGCACCTCGCCTTCTTCGGGCGCCAGCAGGTCGACCTCCGCGCCAGCCGCCTGGACCGCTTCCAGCGGCTCGGTTAACTCGACCTGCTCGACTCCCTCGTTGGCCATCAGGAAGGCGATCCTCTTGCCCTGCAGCTGGTCGAACATCGAAGTTCCTCCTCGGTCCCGGTATGTGGCCCGCCGGGCCGATCGCCTCTCCGCGGGGGAAACGGTTGGTCTTCTCACCCAAGCGGGAACCGGGGCAAGGCCCGGTGAAAGCCGCTGGGAATCGGGCCGGCGGGCTGTCCTTTTCCTCCGGCCCGGCTACCCGGCGCCGCCGCGCGGCAAACTGACGGCCTCGGGCGTCAGGAGACCAGCTCGAGGACGCCGCGCTCGATCCGCGATCTGCGGCGGGGAGTCATCTGCTCGCCGTCCGGCAGGCCAGCCTCAATCGTGACGCCGTCGCGGTAGCGGTCGAAGACGCGGGGGTCGATGTAGGAGCGGCGGCAGACCGCCGGCGTGTTGCCGAGCGCGGCGGCGACGCTCTCGACGGCGGCGGCGATCGTGCGGCGGGCGGCGGCCTCCGACTTCGGCGCCGGCTCGCCCGCCAGCGCCGCGGCGGCGAGCACCGTGCCGCTCCAGGTGCGGAAATCCTTGGCTGAGAAGTCGGCGCCGATCTTCTCCTGGATGTAGGCGTTGACGTCGGTCGAGCGGACGTCGCGCCAGCCGCCGTCCTCGCGGTAGGCGAGCAGGTCGTCAGGGCCGCCGCGGCGGCGCCGCATCGCCTCGACCGCGGCGATCACCTCCGGGTCGCGAATCGACTGGACGCGCCGCTGGCCGCTCTTGGCGGGAAAGTCGAAGACCATCTCACTACCGCTGACCGAGACGTGCTGGCGCTGGATCGTCGCCACCCCATAGCTCTCGTTCGTCTCCGCGTACTCCTCGCCGCCGACCCGGAAGAAGCCGAGGTCGAGCAGCCGCACGGCGCAGGCGAGCGCCCGCTCCCGCGGCATTTCCTCCAGGCCGAGGTCGCGGCTGACCGCGCGGCGCAGGCGCGGCAGCCGCCGGGCGAACTCGCGCATCGCCTCGTACTTGCGGGCGGCCCGCCGCAGCTCCCAGCGGTCGTGGTAGCGGTACTGCTTGCGGCCGGCGGCGTCGAAGCCGGTTGCCTGGATGTGGCCGAAGGGGTCGGAGCAGATCCAGACCTCCCGCCAGGCCGGCGGGATCGCCAGGTCGCGAATCCGCTCCAGCGTCTCCTCGTCCTCGATCCGCCTCCCGGCCGGATCCTCATAAGAGAAGCCGCGGCCCCGCCGCCGCCGCTGGATGCCGGCCCCAGCGCAGTTGGAACGACGCAGCCGGCCCCTTGGCGCGGGCTTGCCCATCAGGTCCCCGAGGAGCGCACGATGATCCGCTCCCCGGCGACCTCCATGACCGCCTGCCAGGGGATGCCGTGGGCGTCGGGGCCCGGCCCCCGCAGCCGCCGCAGCAGCCCCCGCCGGCCGATCAGGAGCTCGTCGATGACGATCGAGCCGTCGCCGTCCCAGTGGGCGCGCGCCTCGAAGACCCGTCCGATCCGGCGGCCGGACTGGTCCTCGACGGCGACGCCGATCAGGGCGCTGAAGGCTCCCGGCTCGGCGCTCAGTTCCACGGCAGCCGCCTGACCATCCAGCGCTCCGGATCGTCGCCCTCGCCCAGGCCCAGCTCCTCGGCCTTGCCGCGCAGGCGGACCGTCGTGCCGACCTCGTCGACGGCCTCCCAGGGCACCCGCAGCGCGTTGGCGCCCCAGCGCTCCGGCCCCGCGATCCGCCGTGCCAGCCCGCGCAGCCAGCGCGGCAGCCGCCGCGGGTAGAGCCCCTCGCCGACCAGCAGCGCGGTGACGCGAGGTGGATTGCCGCGCAGCTCGATGTCGTCGACGCGGCCGCAGCGGCGGCCTTCGGAGTCGAGGATCTGCTCGTCCAAGAGGCGATGGGCGATGAGGATCGTCTCGCCGTTCACCCGCCGCCCCCGTTGGTCGCCAGCAGCAACGGGATGGCGGCGATCGCGAGGACGACGATCAGCGCCAGGTAGATCCAGCCCAGGGTCCTGGAGAACGGTCCGTTGGTGTGCTCGCCCATGAAGGAACGGTCGCCGGCGATCAGCAGGATCGGCAGGTAGGTCAACGGCAGGGCGACGACGGCGAAGATCACCGAGTACTCGGTGATTTCGACCGGGTTGATGCCGCTGAGGACGATCAGCATCGCCAGGAAGAGGAAGACCAGCCAGGAGGCGGTGAAGCGGGGTGCTTTCTTCGGCCCGCGGTAGCGCCCCCACTCCCAGCCGAGGAACTGGGCGACGTTGTAGGAGGCCGCGAAGCTGGAGTCGATCGCGGCGCCGCCGACGCAGAACATCATCCCGCCCAGAGCCAGCAGCAGGCCGGTCTCGCCAAACGCGCCCTGGGCCGGCAGGGCGACGGTGCCGAGATCGGTCGGGTCGACGCCGATCGGGTGGAAGAGATAGCCGGAGACGACGACCAGGGCGACCGCCAGCAGGCCGCCGAGGCTGTAGCCGATGATCGCGTTGAGGCGGTTCTCGCGCAGGTTTTCCTCCGACCAGCCCTCCTCGATCGCCCCCGACGAGTAGAAGTGCACCTCGTAGGGCATCAGCGCCGCGGCGAAGACGCCGACCACGAAGTAGAGATAGAGCTTCGAGTCGCTGAGCGAGGGGACGAGGCCGTGCGCGACCGCCCCCCAGTCGGGATGCTGGTGGACGGCGGTGACGACGAAGACCAGCATCAGCAGGCCGCCATAGCCGAAGATTCGCTCGATGCCGCCGAACGGCAGTAGCGCGACGGCGACGATGAGGCCGATCGCGGCGAGGACGACGAAGAGGCTGAACGAGGCGTCGAAGAGCAGCTGCAGGACGATCGCCAGGCCGCCCAGCTCGGCGGCGACGGTGAGGACGTT
>DATBDU010000046.1:0-39892 GCA_036269775.1 Solirubrobacterales bacterium | reverse complement strand
CTCCCCGCTGTTGCTCGGGAGAGTCACTCCCCTACTCCCCCAGCGGTGTGCGCAACCACCTCGGCGAGGTCCTTGTCGCCACGCCCCGACAGGCAGAGGACATCGAACCCGGCCGCGCCCGGGTTCTCCAGCAGCCAGGCGATCGCGTGCGAGGACTCCAGCGCCGGAATGATTCCCTCCAGCCGCGCCAGCTCGCCAAAGGCAGCCAGCGCCTGACGGTCGGAGATCGCCACGTAGCTGGCCCGGCCGCTGTCGCGCAGGTGGGCGTGCTCGGGGCCGACGCCGGGATAGTCGAGGCCCGCCGAGACCGAGTGCGCCTCGAGGATCTGGCCCTCCTCGTCGGTGATCACGGCGGAGAGCGAGCCGTGCAGGACGCCAGTGCTGCCGGCGCCGAGCGAGGCGCCGTGGCGGAGGGTGTCGAGACCCTCGCCGGCGGCCTCGACGCCGATCAGCGCCACCTCGGGGTCGGCGAGGAAGGGGGTGAAGATGCCGATCGCGTTGGAGCCGCCGCCGACGCAGGCGATCACTCGCGCCGGCAGGGCCCCCTCGGCCGCCAACGCCTGCTCGCGCGACTCTTCGCCGATCACTCGCTGCAGGTCGCGGACCAGAGCAGGATATGGCGCCGGCCCGACCGCCGAGCCGATCACGTAATGGGTCGTCTCGACGTTGGCGACCCAGTCGCGGATCGCCGCACTGACCGCCTCCTTGAGGGTGCGGGCGCCGGCCTCGACCGGCGCCACCTCGGCCCCCAGCAGCTTCATCCGCTCGACGTTGGGCGCCTGGCGGCGGATGTCCTCCGTGCCCATGTAGACGACGCACTCGAGGCCGAGCAGGGCGCAGGCGGTCGCGGTGGCGACGCCGTGTTGACCGGCCCCGGTCTCGGCGATCACCCGCGGCTTGCCCATCCGCTGCGCCAGCAGCGTCTGGCCGACCGCGTTGTTGATCTTGTGGGCGCCGGTGTGGGCCAGGTCCTCGCGCTTCAGGTAGACCGTGGAGCCGACCCGCTCGGAGAGCCGCTCGGCCAAGTACAGCGGCGTCGGGCGGCCGATGAAGTCGCGCCGCAGCAGTTCCAGGCGGGCCATGAACCCGGCGTCCTCGCGGGCCTCCTCCCAGGCCGCGGTCAGCTCGTCCAGCGCCGCGATCAGCGTCTCCGGCACGTAGCGGCCCCCGTAGGGCCCGAACCGCTCCTCGACCGTGCTCATGGACTGGGGATGCCGGCCGGCTGGGCGGCGTCGAAGAAGGCGGCCATCGCCGCGTGATCCTTGCACCCTGGCGCCGTCTCGACCCCGCTGGCGACGTCGACCGCGTACGGCTGCGTGATCGCCACCGCAGCGGCGACGTTGTCGGGCCGCAGGCCGCCGGCGACGATGTCCGGCACGTCGGAGCGATGCCCGCGCAGCAGCTCCCAGTCGAAGCTCTCTCCGCTTCCACCCCAGAGGCCCTTGCCGCGCCGGTCGAAGAGATGGAAGTCGGTCCGGTAGGCCTCGGCGGCGTGAATGTCGGCGGCGCTGGCGACGTGGATCGCCTTGATCACCTTGACCCCGGTGCGCCGAGCCACCTCAGCGCAGAACTGAGCTCCCTCCGCCCCGTTCAGCTGCACCATCGTCAGCCCGGCGTCTTCGACCGCCTTGTCGACTTCCTCCAGCGTCGGGTTCACAAAGACCCCGACGACCTCGCACTTGCGCCTGAAGGCGGCCCCGATTTCGGTCGCGACCGCCGGCTCGACGCAGCGCGGGCTCCTGTCGTAATGAATCAGCCCGATAGCCCAGGCGCCGAGCCGCACGGCCTCGGCCGCGTCGTCCAAGTTGGTGATCCCGCAGAACTTGACCCGCATTTATCCAGCGTACGGGAAGGACGGGTTGGGATCGACCCGTCCTATTCCTGGGCCCCTTCGACCGCAGCCGGGCGATCGCCGAGCGTCACGGTTGCGGTCTTGGTCGACCCGTCGCGCAGAATCATCAATTCGAGCGATTCGCCCGGCTTGGCCTCGTTGACGATTTCGACCACTTGGTCCATGCCCGAGATCTTCTTGCCATTGACCTCGGTGATGATGTCGCCGCCGAGGCTGACCTGGGCGCCGTCGATCGTCGCCGAAGTGTTGCCGCCTTCGATCCCGGCCTTGTCGGCGGGGCCGCCCTTGACGACGGTCTGGACGATCACCCCTTCCTTGACGGGCAGGTTGATCGCCTTGGCGAGGTCGGGAGTGATCGTGCCGCCGGAGATGCCAATGAAGGCGTGTTCTACTTCGCCCTTGGTCTCGAGCTGGTGGATCTCGGCGCGGACCGTATCGATCGGGATCGCGAAGCCAATGCCGACGTTGCCGTTGCCGCCGCCGCCGGTGGCGATCTGCGAGTTGATGCCGATCACCTCGCCATTGGCGTTGATCAGCGGCCCGCCGGAGTTGCCCGGGTTGATCGCCGCATCGGTCTGGATCACGTGGGTGATCGAGAAGCCGTCCGGCGCTTCGATCTGGCGCTGGAGAGCCGAGACGATGCCGCTGGTGACGGTGCGGTCGAGGCCGAAGGGGTTGCCGATCGCGACCACTGGGTCGCCGACTTCCATTTCGGAGGAGTGACCGAGGGTGAGCGGGTGCAGCTGGGCGGCCGGCGCTTCGACCTTGAGCAGCGCCAGGTCGGTCGCCGGATCGGCGCCGACCACCTTCGCCTGGTAGGTGGTGTCGGAGGAGCCGAGTTTGACCTGGATCCGATTGGCGTCTTCGACCACGTGGTTGTTGGTCAGCAGGTGGCCTTCGGTGTCGACCACGAAGCCGGAGCCGGTCGCGGTGCCGCCAGCTTCGGATTCGGGTTCGCCGAAGGGCGAAAACGACTGCGATTCCTGGGCGGGGATCTCAGATTCGATGAAGGCGACCCCGTCCCCGTCGCTCTTGTAGATCTGGTTGACGACGTTGGCGTCGCCTGCGCCTGACTTGCTGGAGACGGGCGCCGTCAGCGGCGCCGCGACCGTGGTCGTCGAGCCGCCTTCGGACTGGATCCAGCCGGCCGCGATGGCGATCCAGCCGAAGGCGGCGACGATGGCGCCGCCGAGCAGCGCCGATGCGAATGGGGTGCGGAGGAATCGCCGTGATTTCGTCATCGGGCGATGATCGGCGCCGGCGCTGAGCCCTTTCTAAACACCCTCGAAAGGTTTTCTAAATTTGATGCGGCGCGGCCCGAGCGCCGGCTAGAAGAGGTGCTCGCGAGTGCCTTCGTCGGCCCCGGTCAGCTCCCGGGTCTTCGCCTCTGGGTCCGCCGCGGCCATCAGGGCGCCGCCGATCAGGACCGCGTCGACGCCGACCCGCTCCAACTCCTCCAACTCGGCGCGGCCGGAGATGCCGCTCTCGGCGACGACGGTCTTGCCAGCCGGCACGTCCAGCATCAGCTCGAAGGTCGTCGCCAGATCCACGTTGCCTTGGTCGAGGTTGCGATTGTTGATCCCGATCACCTCGGCGTCGGCCTCCAGCGCCCGCTCCAACTCGCCCTCGTCGTGGACCTCAACGAGGCAGTCGAGATCGAGCGCGCGGGCCTCGTCGTAAAGCGCGCGCAGCTCCTCGTCATCGAGGGCGCGGACGATCAGCAGCACCGCATCGGCGCCGTTGACCGCCGCCTCGTAGAGCTGGTAGCGGTCGACGATGAAGTCCTTGCGGATGATCGGCAGCCCGCAGGCCGCCCGGGCCGCGCGCAGATCCTCGAGCGAGCCGCCGAAATGGGGCTCATCAGTCAGCACCGAGAGCGCCGCCGCGCCGCCGCGCTCGTAGGCGCCGACCTGCCCCTCGACGGTGGCGGTGGCCGAGATCTCTCCGGCACTCGGCGAGCGGCGCTTGAACTCGGCGATCAGCGAGAGGCCGGGGCGCACCAGCGCCTCGTTGAAGGGGCGATCCTCGCCGCGGGCGGAGAGCCGCGACTCGAGTTCGGCCTGCGGGAGCTCACGGCGACGCGAGTCGACTCCCTGCCTGGCCCCGGCGATCAGCTGATCGATCATTCCCACTTGACTGACAGAGCCTAGTCGCCGCCGCCGGCCGTCGCCGCGATCAGCCGCTCCAGCACGTTTTCCGCCGCTCCGGAATCGATCGCCTCGGCGGCCTTGGCAACGCCCTCACCGAGGTCGGCGGCGAGGCCACCGACGTAGATCGCTGCGGCGCCGTTAAGCAAGGTCAGGTCGCGGCGCGGGCCGGGCTCCCCCCCCAGCACGCCCCGCACCGCGGCGGCATTCTCCGCCGGGGTCCCCCCCGTCACGGCCTCCAGCTCGGCCGGCGCAATCCCGAACTGGCCGGGCTCGACGAACCACTCGGAGGTGCCACCGTCGGCGACCTCGATCACCCGGGTACGCGAGGAGATCGAGAGCTCGTCGAGGCCGTCCTCGGCGGCGACGACAAGGGCGCGGACGCTGCCGAGGCCAACCAGCGCCTCGGCGATCGTCTCCTGGAAGTGGCGGTCGGCGACGCCGAGCAGCTGCCGGTTGGCGGCGGCGGGGTTGGTCAGCGGGCCGAGGAAGTTGAAGATCGTGCGCACACCGAGGGCTTTGCGGGCAGGAATAACGTGGGCCATCGCCGCGTGATGGCGGGGGGCGAACATGAAGCCGAAACCGACCTCGTCGATGCAGCGGCCGACCTGCTCGGGCTCGAGCTCGATGTCGACCCCAAGTGCCTCGAGCAGGTCGGCGGAGCCGCATTTGCTGGTGCTGGAGCGGTTGCCGTGCTTGGCGACGGCGCAGCCGGCACCAGCCGCGACCAGGGCCGCGGTCGTGGAGACGTTGAAGGTCGAGGGACCGCCGCCGGTGCCGGCGGTGTCGACCAGGTCGGCGCGGCCGCTGGAGACGGGCGCGGCGAGCGAGCGCATCGTCCGCGCCAGCCCGACCAGCTCCGGGACGGTCTCGCCCTTGGCCCGCAGGGCGATCAGGAAGGCTCCCGTCTGGACCGGGTCGGCGCGTCCCTCCATGATCTCGCTCAGCACCGCCGAGGCATGGTCGGCGGTGAGGTGGTCGCCGGCGCAGACCCCGTCGATCGCGCGGCTGACGACGTCGTTGGGCATCAGACGTCCTCGAGGAAATTCTTCAGCAGGGACTTGCCCTGCGGGGTCAGGACGGACTCCGGGTGGAACTGGACCCCCTCGGCCGGCAGCTCGCGGTGACGGGCGCCCATCACGACCTCCCCCAGCGAGGCGCTCAGCTCCAGCTCGTCGGGAAGATCGGGATCGGCGACCAGCGAGTGATAGCGGCCGGCGACCAGCGGGCTCGGCAGGCCGGCGAAGATCGTCCGGCCGTCGTGCTCGACCTCGGCGTCCTTGCCATGGATCGGCTCACCCTGGACGACCTTGCCGCCGAAGGCCTCGACCATCGCCTGGTGGCCGAGGCAGACGCCGAGCACCGGCGTACCCGCTTCTGCGAAGGCGCGGATCGCCTCCCCCGAGATCCCCGCCTCGGCCGGGGTGCAGGGGCCCGGTGAGACGACGAGCCGGTCGGCACCGCGCTCGAGCAGCTCGGCGACCTCGGCACGGTCATTGCGGACGACTTCCATTTCCGCCCCCAGCTCGCCCAGGTACTGGACGAGGTTGTAGGTGAAGGAGTCGTAGTTGTCGATCACCAACACCCGCATCGCCTAGCTCCAGTCCGGCTGTTCGCAGGCGACCTCGACCGCGCGAAAGACCGCCCGCGCCTTGTTCACGGACTCGGTGTACTCGTAGGCCGGCTTGGCATCGGCGACGGTGCCACCGCCGGCCTGCACGTGCATCTGCCCGTCCTTGACGACGACGGTGCGGATGTGGATCGCGGTATCGAGATCGCCGTCCCAGGAGAGGTAGCCGATCGCACCGCCATAGGAGCAGCGCTTGACCTTCTCCAGCTCATCGATGATCTGCATCGCCCGCACCTTCGGCGCTCCGGAGAGGGTGCCGGCAGGCAGCGCCGAACGCAGCACGTCCATCGGGCTGACGCCCTCGCGCAGGGTCCCGGAGACCTGGCTGACGATGTGGAGGACGTGCGAGTAGGTCTCGACGACCATCAGCTCGTCGACCGAGATCGAGCCGTACTCGCAGACGCGGCCGAGGTCGTTGCGGCCGAGGTCGACCAGCATCACGTGCTCGGCTCGCTCCTTGGGGTCGTTGATCAGCCGTTCGGCGAGGCGGCGGTCCTCGTCCTCGCTGCGTCCGCGCGGCGAGGTGCCGGCAATCGGCCGCGTCTCGACCCGGTCGCCGCTGACCTTGACCAGCGGCTCCGGCGAGGCACCGGCGATCTGGAAGTCGCCGAACTCGAGGAAATACATGTAGGGAGAGGGGTTGACCGCCCGCAGGCCGCGGTAGATCGAAAAAGCTTCGACCGGGGCGGGCGCGGAGAAGCGCTGCGAAGGGACGACCTGGAACGCGTCGCCGGCGTGGACGTACTCGACGATTCGCTCGACCGCCGCTTCGAACTCCCCCCGCTCCATGTTGGAGACGAACTCGGGCGGCTCGGTGACAGAGGGGATAGTGGGGACCGGCACGGCGCCGCGCAGGCGCCCGCGCATCTCGGTGATTGTCGCGGCGGCGCGCTCGTAGGCGGCGTCGATGCCGCCCTCGGCGTCGGCGAAGGCGCAGGCGAGGATCGTCAGCTCGTGGCGCAGGTGGTCGAAGACGACCATCGCGTCGGTCACCATCAGGGCCAGGTCGGGCAGTCCGAGCGGGTCGGGATTCGGCTCGCCAAGTGGCTCGACGGTCCGCACCAGGTCGTAACCGAAGAAGCCGACGGCGCCGCCGGCGAAGGGCGGCAGGCCCTCGACCGGAGCGGGACGGAAGTCGGCGAGGCGCGCGGCGATGGCGCCGTAGGGGTCGGGCGCCGGCTCGCTGCGGCTGGGGCCCTCGCCGGCGGCGGCCTCCTCGCCGCTCCATTCCGAAAGCGTGCCTTCGCTCCAGCGCAGGAGGGCGCGGGGGCGCAGGCCGACGAACGAGTAGCGGCCGACCTGACCCTGCTCGGCCGACTCCAGCAGGAAGCTGGGAGCCCCCTCGGGCTCGCCGGCGCGCAGCTTCAGGAAGGCCGAGACCGGCGTCTCGCAGTCGTCGAGGAAGCGGGCCCGCACCGGCACCACGTTGCCTTCGCGGGCCAGCTCGCGGGCATCCTCGAGGCTGGGTTCGAGCCTCAGCTCGGAATCAGCCGCTACGGTCATTCAGCACTTCCATAACCGCCGACTGGGAGACGCCGCGCGAGACCAGCAGCACGCTGAGGTGGTACAGCAGGTCGGCGGCCTCTTCGGCGACGCGCTCGTTGGACTCCTCGCGAGCGGCGCGGATGACCTCCTCGGCCTCCTCCTCGACCTTCTCGCCGATCAGGGCGCGATCGTCGAGCAGTTTCACCGTATAGCTGCCGTCGGGGCGCTCGACGGCGCGGCTGCGCAGCGTCCGTTCCAGCGCCGGCAGCGCTTCATAGCTGACTGGGAAGGGCTCGCCCAGAGCCGGCGGCGCGTCCTTGCGGCTCGAGGCCGAGCCCAGCACCTCGCGGTAGAAGCAGCTGCGCTGGCCGGTGTGGCAGGCCGGGCCGGCCGGGTCGACCATCGCCACCAGAGCGTCGCCGTCGCAGTCGTAGCGGAGCTGGCGCAGGTGCATGAAGCTGCCCGAACTTTCGCCTTTTTTCCAGAGTTCGTCGCGGGAGCGGCTGTGAAAATGCAGGTCGCCGGTCTCCAGCGTCATTTCCAGCGATTCCGCGCTGACATAGGCGAGCATCAGCACCTCGCCGGTGGCGAAGTCCTGGACCACGCAGGGCGCCAGCCCCCGCTGATCGAATTCGATTTCCCCGAACATCGGTCCATCGTAGCCAGCGTTGCCGGCTACTCGATCCCGAGCCGGTCCAGCAGGTCCTCGTCGCGGCGCCAGTGGCGGCGCAC
This sequence comes from Solirubrobacterales bacterium, assembly GCA_036269775.1. Classification (GTDB taxonomy): domain Bacteria; phylum Actinomycetota; class Thermoleophilia; order Solirubrobacterales; family 70-9; genus VAYN01. The sequence continues at coordinate 32,046 of DATBDU010000046.1, read as the reverse complement.
GCGGACGCTGAGATCGAGGTGGACGCGCTCGCCCAGCTCCTGCTCCAGCGAGCGCCGCGCGGCGCTACCGATCTCGCCGATCTTGGCGCCCCCTTTGCCGATCAGGATCCCCTTCTGGGACTCGGTCTCAGCCCAGATCTCAGCTCGCACGGTGACCAGGCCGTCCTCGCGCGGGGCCACCTCCTTGACCGCCACCTCGACCGAGTGCGGGACCTCCTGCCGGGTCCGGTTCAGCACCTGCTCGCGGATCAGCTCGGCCAGTAGCAGCTCGCTGGACTGGTCGCTGTGGTCTTCCGGCGGATACATGTAGGGCCCCTCCGGCATCAGCTCTCCGAGCCGCTCGACCAGCACGCCGAGCCCCTCGCCGCTGCGAGCGCTGATCGGGAAGACCTCGTCGACCCCCTCCATCTCGGCGGCCGCGGCGAGGACCGGGACCAGCTCGTTGGGGCCAAGCCGGTCGGCCTTGTTGACGGCGCAGATGACCGGCAGCTTGGCGCCGGCCTCGAGCAGATTGCGGACGATGAAGCGATCGCCGGGGCCGACGCCCTCCTCGCCGTTGATCACGACCAGGGCCACGTCGGACTCGGCCAGCTCGCGCTCGACCCGGTGCTGCATCCGCTCGGTGAGGATGTCGCGGGGGCGCTGCACGCCGGGCAGATCGACGAGGACCAGCTGCCGCCCCGCCTCGGCGTCGGTGGCGACGCCGCGGATCGCCCGGCGGGTCGTCTGCGGCCGCACCGAGACGATCACCACGTGCGAGCCGACGATCGCGTTGACAAGGGTCGACTTGCCGACGTTGGGACGGCCGGCCAGACCGATGAAACCGGAACGGGTCATCGCAGTGAGGTCAGGACGCGCTCCTGCGTCGCGAGCATCTCGCCGTCGTCGGTCTCGTGGTCGTGGCCGCAGAGGTGGAGGACGCCGTGGACGGCGGCCTCGGTGACGTCGGAGCAGTGCTCGGGACAGATCGCGACGTCGCCCAGCTCGCGCGGGCCGGCGGTCGGGCCGGCGCCATCGACCGGGAAGGCGAGCACGTCCGTCGGCGAATCCTTGCCGCGGTGGCCGCGGTTGAGCTCGCGGATGCGGTCGGCGCCGACCAGTTCTACGGCCAGGTGGCCGTCGGCGACCCCGGCGGCGTCGAGCGTCGCCGCGACCGCCTCGCGCAGCTCCGCGGGAACGTCGCCGAGATCCAAGCTCAAGACAATTCCGCCGGCGTGCTCTGCTCCCGCTCGCTCGCGCCCATCATCCTCGGCGATCTCGCTCGCTCGCTCCCGCGTCCGCCGCCGGCGGGTGGTCATCGTGCCGGTCATAGGCGGCGACGATCCGCTGCACCAGTTTGTGGCGGACCACGTCCTCGCCGCCGAACTCGACGAAGGAGATGTCCTGGACCCGGTCGAGGATGTCGCGCACGACGATCAGCCCGGAGCGCTGATCGGTCGGCAGGTCGATCTGCGTGACGTCGCCGGTGACGACCATCCGCGAGTTGAAGCCGAGCCGGGTCAGGAACATCTTCATCTGCTCGGGGCTGGTGTTCTGCGCCTCGTCGAGGATCACAAAGGAGTCGTTGAGAGTCCGGCCACGCATGAAGGCCAGTGGCGCCACCTCGATCACGTCGCGCTCGAAGTAGCCGTTGACGCGATCGGGATCGATCATGTCGTAGAGGGCGTCGAAGAGCGGCCGCAGGTAGGGGTCGACCTTGGCCTGGATGTCTCCCGGCAGAAAACCGAGCCGCTCGCCGGCCTCGACGGCGGGCCGGGTGAGGATGATCCGCTGGACTTTGCGTTCGGTCAGCGCCGCCGCGGCCATCGCCACCGCGAGGAAGGTCTTGCCGGTTCCGGCGGGGCCGATCCCGAAGGTGATCGTGTGACCGCGGATCGAGTCGACGTAGCGTTTCTGGTTCAGCGTCTTCGGCGCCACCTTGGTGTTGCGGTGGCGCCAGACGACGTCATCGAGGATCTCGGCCGGGCTCTCGTCGGCGTCGAGGGCGCCGGTCACCGCCTCGATCGTGCCGGGCGCGACGTCGTGGCCCTGCTCGATCAACTCGACCAGCTCGTCGACGATCGTCGCCCCCTGCTCGACGTCGCCGGAGTCGCCGTCGAGGGTGAGGACGTTGCCGCGCAGGTGCAGGTCGCAGTCGAGCCGCTCGCGCAGCGCCCGCAGGACGGTGTCCTCAGAGCCGGCCAGCTCGGCGGCAACCGTGTTGTCGAGCGTCAGCTGCCTACGCGCCAAGACTCAGGCACCCAGCTTTGCCCGCACCGCCGTGCTGACCCGCTTGCCGTCGGCCCGACCGCCCAGCTTGGGCATCAGCGCCGACATCACCTCGCCCATCTGCCGCTGCTCGCTGGCGCCGGTCTCCGCCACCGCGGCGTCGACCAATTCGGCCAGCTCGGCGTCGGAGAGCTGTTGGGGCAGGTAGCCCTCGATCAGCTCTGCCTCGAAGCGCTCGGCGGCAGCCTGCTCGGTGCGCCCGGCGCCCTCATAGGCCTCGGCTGCCTCGACCCGCTTCTTGCGCTCCCGCTGCAGCACCGCGACCTCGTCGCCCTCGCCCAGCTTGGCGTCCTGCTGGAGGACGTCGACGACCATCCGCAGCGCCCCGGCCCGCTCCTTGTCGCGGGCTTTCATCGCCGTGCGCACATCGGTTTGCACCTGCTCCAAGACGCTCATGGCGCTAAGGGTAGTCGGCGGCGTCCGGCGTCACCGCGAGGCCCTTCGAGACGAGATCGGCGACGTCGGTGCTGACCAGGGTCCAGCCATGGTGCCGCGCCGCCGCTACGTAGGCGGCGTCATAGGCGGTGAGGCCATGCTCCGACGCCAGATCGACCGTAGCCTCGATCAGGTCGATTTCGGCCCCGACGACCCTGCCGTCGCAGCGCAGCTGGATCGTGCGACACAACTCACGCGCCAGATCCGGCCGTCGCCAGCGTGAGCCGATCACGTTGGCAACCTCGTAGAAGGTCAGGTCGAGCGCGCTGACCGGGAGCTTGGTGTCGAGGACGAGCGCTCGGGCGGCGTCGAAATGACGCTCGTCGGCGTCTTTGGCCGCAACCCAAACGCTGGCGTCCAGCAGCAGCACTTCAGTGCGATTCGCGGTCTTCGCGAATCAGCTTCGCGGCGTCGCCGCCCATGTGGACAGGTGGACCGAGCAGGTCTTCCAGCTGCTTGCGGCGGCTGTCAGCGCGCTCGCTCAGCTCCCGCTCCGTCAGCCGCCGCAAGAAGCCGCTGCGGGTCTCGCCTCTGGCACGCGCCTGGGCATCGAGTCGCTCGAGCAGGTCGTCCGGAATCGAAATCATTACCTTTGCCACCGGCCGAGTATATACGGTATTGCCAGGGCAAGAACGGGCATGGCCGGGATCGTCTCCGGCTTCGACGCACCGGTGGCGTGCACGGTGCGTCGACTTCGTGCCAATTAAGGCGCGGAACCGTCACCCGCGGTGATTTCGACGCGCTCGATCTCACCCAGCGGCATCTGCAGGAAGCGGGTGCCGAGGTCCCGGAAAGAGTCGGTGTCGCCGGTACAGAGAAAGCGATAGTCGCCCTCGCCGTCGCGGCCGCGGGCGAGGTCGGCGCGCTCGAGCGTGCGCTGGACGGCGGCGGCGACGGCGTGGCCGCCGCTGACCAGACGGACGTCGCGGCCGAGGATCCGCTGCAGCATCGGCGCCACCAGCGGGTAGTGCGTGCAGCCGAGGATCAGGGTGTCGACCTCCGCCTCCCTCAAAGGCTCGCAGTAGCGCCGGGCCATCTCCATCGTGCTCTCGTCGAAGGCAAGACCGTCCTGGATGAACGGGGCCAGGTCCGGCGCCGCGACCTCGATCACCTGCAGGGTGCGCCCCTGGCTCTCCAGGGAGCGCCGATAGGCGCCGCTGTTGACCGTGTTCGGGGTCGCCAGCACGCCCACCCTGCCGCTGTCGGTGATCGCCGCCGCGATCTCCGCCTGCGGCTCGACGACGGGGACGACCTCCACCCCGTCGACCGCCCCCACCGCGCGTGCCACGTCGGCGCCGATCGAGGTGGCGGTGTTGCAGGCGATCACCAGCAGCTTGGCGCCGCGACCGAGCAGCAGCCCGGCGATCCGGGCGATCCGTTCGCGCAGCGCCTCGGGGTCACGCGTCCCGTAGGGGAACCACGCCGTGTCGCCGAGGTAGACGAAGTCCTCCTCCGGCAACGAGACCAGGCACTCGTGCAGCACCGTGAGGCCGCCGACCCCCGAATCGAACATCGCCACCGGCAGCGAAGCGTCGAGCTCGGCCATGCGATGAGGGGCGCCGTCAGCGACGGCGGATCACATGAAGGGCTTGTACGTCATGAAGAAGATCGTCACGACGACGATGACGCCGGCGATGCCGCCGACCTGGCCGATCCGCTGGCTCAGAGCTTCGAACTCCGGGCTGAGCGTCTCGCCAGCCTTCAGGTCTCGCTCGGCAAGTTCTTTCGCCTTCCGCGTCTGGGGCTGGAAGAAACCGTGCTGGAGGCCGAAGAGAGCGACGATCGCCACGAATCCAACCGCGACGAAGACGTCGCTCGCGTCCCAGGCCCCATCACTGGCCGTGAGCAGACCAATACCCGCAAGCAGCAGCACGACCATGCCTGGGTTGACCAGGTAGCGGTCCACCTTCTGCACGCCCGCCAGGATCGCCGGGGTCGCCTGCGGATACCTTGGCGCGACCGAGAAGAAGAAGGCATAGCCGAAGGTAGGGCCAAACGCCAGCACCACCGCCAGGATGTGCAGGAACAGCGCGATCTTGTAGCCAGGGTCGACTATCGAGGCGAACGGCATTGTCGAAAACCCTACCTCTCAGGCCCGACGAAGCAGCAGCGCCGCCCAGTCACCATCGCAACGCCGCTGGGCCTCGGTAAGTCCAACCCTGGCAAAGAACGTTGCCGCTTCATCCAACTCACTCGGCAGCAGGCCGGAGCAGACGAGCGTGCGAGGCTCGTCGGTCGCAAGCTGACCGGCAACCGCGCGCAAGATCGGCGAGGTCATGTTGGCCACTACGGTCGGGGCGAGGGGTGGGAGGCGTTCGCGCAGATTGAGTCGCTCCAGCGTGATCTCGACGCCATTGGCGGCGGCGTTCGTGGCGGCTGCCTTCAGGGCCGGCGGCTCGTGGTCGTAAGCGTGGATCGGGCCCCAGCCCAGCTTCGCCGCCGCGATCGCGAGGACGCCGGAGCCGGTGCCGAGGTCCGTCAGCGACCCGGAGGCCTCTCCAGCGGCCTTCAGCTCTAACAGCAACTCCAGGCAAAGACGGGTGGTCGGGTGGGCGCCGGTGCCGAAGGCCTGGCCGGGGTCGACGACGACATCGACCGCCCCCTCCCGAGGGTCCTCCCAGGAGGGCCGCAGCCAGAGCCGGCCGCCGACCAGCAGCGGCTTGTGGAAGTCGCGCCAGCGGTCGGCCCAGTCGTCGGGGATTTCGGTGGCGCTGACCTCGACCGTTCCCTCCCCCACCACCGCGTCGATCTCGCCCAGCTCTGGCAGCTCGCCCTCGCCGCCGTAGATCGCGTACTCGACGTAGCCCGGCCCGCGCTCCTCCTCGACGCCGTTGGGGGCCAGCACGGTCAGCTCGGCCAGCACGAGGTCCGCCTGGTCGGGCGGACAGCGCACGGCGAGCCTGATCACCCGAAGGCCCGGCGCACGCGGCTAAAGAGGCCATCTCCCTGCCGCGGACCGAGGTTCTCCTCCTCGAGCGACTGATCGAGGCGCTCGGTCATCTCGCGCTGCTCCTCGCTGAGGTTGGTTGGGACGATGACGTTGAGGATCACTCGCTGGTTGCCGCGGCGACGGCCCCCCAGCCGGGGCAGTCCGGCGCCGCGCAGGACCTCTTCGTGACCGGGCTGGGTGCCCGCCGGGATCTCGATCTCGCGCTCCTCCTCGAGGGTCGGGACGGTGACCGCGGTGCCGAGCATCGCCTCGGTGGCGGGAATCGAGACGACGCTGATCAGGTCGGTGCCGTCGCGCTGGAAACGCTCGTCCTCGCTGACCTCGACCTCGACGTAGAGATCGCCGGCGGGCGCGCCGGCTTCGCCGGCGTGACCGGCGCCGGAGATCCGCAGTCGCTGGCCGCTCTCGATCCCAGCCGGGATTTCAACCGCCTGGGTTCGCTGCCCGCGGGTGTGGCCGCTGCCGTGGCACTCCTCGCACGGGGTCTCGGGAATTTTGCCGGCGCCGCCGCAGGCGTCGCAGGCGACGCCCTGAACCATCTGGCCGAACGGCGTGCGGGCGACCCGGCGCAGCTGGCCGGCGCCGCCGCAGCGCTCGCAGGTGGTGATCGGCGTGCCGGGCTCGGCGCCGTTGCCGTGGCAGTGCTCGCAGGCGCCGACGGCGTCGAAGCTGATTTCTCGCCGCACCCCGGAGGCGACCTGCTCGAGATCGACCTCGACCGCGACGAGGACGTCGCCGCCCGCCGCGCGAGCGCCGCCGCCGAAACCGAACGCGTCGCCACCACCGCCGCCGAAGAAGGCCTGGAGGATGTCGTCGATCGAGCCGAAGGAGGAGGCGCTGCGCGGGTCGAAGCCACCGGAGCGTAGGCCCTCGTGCCCGTAGGCGTCGTAGGTGCGCCGGCGCTCGCCGTCGGAGAGCACCTCGTAGGCCTCGGCCGCGGCCTTGAACTTCTCCTCGGCCTGCGGATCGTGGTCGTTGACGTCCGGATGCAGTTCGCGGGCGAGGCCGCGGAAGGCCTTCTTGATCTCGGTCTCGGTCGCCTCTCGACTGACGCCGAGCACGTCGTAGTAGTCGCGTGGCATCGCTGGCTCAGCCGTCGTACACGGTCTCGAAGTAGCGCGAGAGCTCGCGGGCGGCGCCGCGCACCGAGGCGATCGCCGTCGCGTAGTCCATCCGCAGCGGCCCGACCACGCCGACCGAGCCGAGATTGCGGTGGCCGAGGCCGTAGTTGGCGCCGATCACGCTGACCGAGCGCAGCTCCGGCTGCGGGTTCTCCTCGCCGATCCAGAGGAAGACCGAGCGCTCGTCGAGCGAGGAGCGCAGCATCTGCAGGACGCCGGCGCGGCGCTCCAGCGCGGTCATCAGTTCGTCGGCACGGGGAAGGTCGGCCAGGTGCGCTTCGGAGAGCAATCGCGAGGCGCCGTCTAGGTAAAGATCGGCGCCGGTTTCGCGCTCCAGCCCGTTGAAGGCGGAGCCGAGGGTGGCGACGAAGCTGGCCTCGGTGCGGTCGAGCTCGGGATCGGCGAGGCGGCCGGCGATCATCCGCGAGCCGACGCCGAGCCCGGCAAGGGACTCATTCAGGTAGCTGGAAGCCCACTCGACGAGGCCGTGGTCGACCGGACGGTCGAACTCGAAGACCCGCCGTGCCACGTCGCCGGTCGAGGCGATCGCAATCACCACCACCTTGGTCGCCTGCAGACGCAGCACCTCGACCCGGTGGATCGTCGCCGACGCTAAGCGTGGCGCCGTCGCCATCGCGACCAGGTCGGTGACCTGGGCCAGCGCCGCCGTCGTCTCCCGCATCGCCTCGTCGACCTCGCGCCGCAGCCGCGACAGCTCCAGCTCGACCTCGGTCTCGGCCGGCAGCGTCCCCGAGGTCAGCAGTAGATCGACGTAGTGCCGGTATCCCGAATCGGTCGGCACCCGGCCCGCCGAGGTGTGCGGATGCGTCAGATACCCCTCGACCTCCAGCAGCGCCAGCTCGGCCCGCACCGTGGAAGATCCCCAAGCGACCTCCGGCCGGTCGGCCACCTCTTTCGAGGCGACCGGCTTCGCCGACGCCAGGTAGGCATCGACGACCAGCTGCAGGATCAGCTCTTGCCGCTCGGAAAGCATGCCCTGAAGTCTAGGAGGAGCGGCGGGTCACCCCTCCCAAACACTCAAGCGAGGCTCCCGCCGAGCGTTTGGGAGGGGTGACCCGGCGCTCCTACAGCTCGACTTCCGCTTCGGCGTTCTTGATGATCGCGCTGTCGCCCTGCTGGGCGACCGTGTCGACGACCACTCGGTCGCCGTCCGCCGACTTGACCGTGCCCGAAACGACGATCTCCCGCTCGGGCACGCCCATGCCGCGAAACTGAACCGAGAGCCGCTTCAGGGCACGGGGGTCGCCGCCGGCGATGGCGGCGTTGGCACGGGCGACGAGACCCATCGAGTAGAGGCCGTGGAGGATGTTGCGCGGCAGGCCGACGGCTTTGGCAAACTCGTCATCGATGTGGATCGGGTTGAAGTCCCCGGAGGCACCGGCGTAGCGGTGTGGCAGGTATTTGTCGGGCGTCACCTTCAGCTCGGGGACGGCGTCCCCCACGTTCAAATCGGCCATCTCAGACTCCCCTGACGATGTTGGTCCAGGTCCCGCGCACGACCTCGGCGCCGTCCTGGTTGACGGAGACGGTCTCGAAGACGTAGAAGCCCTTGCCGTCTTTCTCCTCGATCGAAAGGCACTTCGAGCTGGTCACGATCTCGTCGCCGGAGCAGACGGGCTCGCCCCACTCGAAGACCTGGCCACCGTGGACCATCGCCGCGAAATTCATCCCCACCGCGGGGTCGAACAGCACCGGCCCGAGGGCGGGGCCGCTGTAGACGACGGCGAACATCGGCGGTGCGACCACATCGCGGAAACCGGCCGCGCGGGCGGCCTCGACGTCGAAGTGGACGGGGTTCTCGATCCCCAGCGCGTTCGCATACTCCTTGATCTTCTCCCGGCCAACCTGGTAGGTCGTGCCGGGCCATTCCTTGCCTACTGCGTCAGTCTTTAGCGTCATGGTCGCGGCATTCTAGGGATCACTCGTCGATCTGGAGCACCGCCAGGAAAGCCTCCTGCGGTACTTCCACCCGCCCCACCGACTTCATCCGCTTCTTGCCCGCTTTCTGCTTCTTGAGGAGCTTGTTCTTGCGGGTGACGTCGCCGCCGTAGAGCTTCGCGGTGACGTCCTTGCGCAGCGCCTTAACGGTCTCGCGGGCGAGGATGTTGGAGCCGATCGCCGCCTGCACCGGCACGTCGAAGAGCTGGCGGGGGATCGTCTTGCGCAGCCGCTCGACCAGGCGTTTGCCCTGGTCGTAGGAGAAATCACGGTGGACGATTATCGAGAGCGCGTCGACCTTGTCGCCGGCCAGCAGGATGTCGACCTTGACCAGGTCGGAGGCGCGGTTGCCGATCGGCTCGTAGTCGAGCGAGGCGTAGCCGCGGGTGCTGCTCTTCAGGAGGTCGAAGAAGTCGAGGACGATCTCGGCCAGCGGCATGTCGTAGCGGATCTGCACCCGCACCGGGCTCAGGTAGTGCATGTCGACGTGGGTGCCGCGGCGCCCCTGGCAGAGCTCCATCACCGCGCCGACCTGCTCGGAGGGGCAGATGATCGTGGCGCGGATGTAGGGCTCTTCGACCGACTCGATCGTGCCGGGATCGGGGAGGTCGGTGGGGCTACGGACTTCCTTCGAAGTGCCGTTGGTCAGGTGGACCTCGTAGCGCACGTTCGGGGTCGTCGAGAGCAGATCGAGGCCGTACTCGCGTTCGAGCCGCTCGCGGACGATCTCCATGTGCAGCAGGCCGAGGAAGCCGCAGCGGAATCCGAACCCGAGCGCCTCCGAGGTCTCCGGCTCCCAGGAGAGGGCGGCGTCGTTGAGGGCCAGCTTCTCGAGCGCGTCGCGCAGGTCTTCGTAGCGGTCGGTGTCGATCGGGAAGACGCCGCAGAAGACCATCGGGCGGACCTCGCGGTAGCCCTCCAGCGGCTCCGCCGCGGGGCCGGCTTGGGCCGTCAGGGTGTCGCCGACGCGCAGCTTGGTCACGTCCTTGATGCCGGTGATCAGGTAGCCGACGTCACCGGCCTCCATCCCCCCCACCGCGGTCATCGCCGGCCGGAAGAAGCCGATGTCGTCGATCTCGGCCTCGGTGCCGTTCTGCATCGCCAGGATCCGCTCCTGCTTGCGGAAGGAGCCGTCGACCATCCGCACGTAGGCGATCACGCCGCGGTACTGATCGAACTCGGAGTCGAAGATCAGCGCCCGGGTCGGCGCCTCGGGCTCCCCCTTGGGGGCCGGGATGCGAGCGACGATCGCCTCCAGCACCTCCGGCACGCCGATCCCGGTCTTAGCCGAGATCCAGAGCGCTTCCTCGGGATCGCCGCCAGTCAGGTCGGCGATTTCGGTCGCGACCCGCTCCGGCTCGGCGCCGGGCAGGTCGACCGTGTTGATCACCGGGATCAGCTCCAGCCCCGCGTCAATCGCCAGATGGGTGTTGGCGACGGTCTGCGCCTCGACTCCCTGGGCCGCGTCGACCACCAGCAGAGCGCCCTCGCAGGCGGCGAGGCTGCGCGAGACCTCATAGGAGAAGTCGACGTGGCCCGGGGTGTCGATCAGGTGCAGGTGGTAGGTCTGCCCGTCCGCGGCCGTGTACTCGACCCGTACGGCCTGGGCCTTGATCGTGATCCCCCGCTCGCGCTCGAGGTCCATCGAGTCGAGCATCTGGGCCTGCATTTTCTTCGGGTCGACGGCCCCGGTGACCTCGAGGATGCGGTCGGCCAGGGTCGACTTGCCGTGGTCGATGTGGGCGATGATCGAGAAGTTGCGGATGCGATCCATGGACGAGGCGGAAGTATGGCGAGCGCACCCGGCCGGTGGGTGTCATGGGGGAAGGCACCTGCGGGCGAGGTTTACGTCCTCGGTACCTTCCCCCATGCCACTACCGGAGGAGCGCGCCGATGGATCGCAGCTTTCTCCTCAGCTGAAAAGTCCGTGAGCTCAACCAACTGCTTCATCCATGGCATGCCGATGGATCCAGCCTTCCCGTTAGCTGGAAAACGACCGTGGGGGGCTTCCTGAGGATCGGCTTGGCTGCGGGGTCTTCGGTCCAGCGGGCCTGAGGTGGGTATGAGGGTTTGCCGGGTTCGAGGCGGTCGCGGGTGGTGATTACGTAGTCGTAGTGGCCCTTGTTGAGCTGGCGGCGCCAGGCGCGGCAGGTCTTGGGGGCCTCGAAGCCGCCATGGGGGGTCTCTTCGCCGACGAACTGGACGTGGTTGGAGAGGTCGGTGCCGAAGAGGGGGTACTGGCGGGTGCTGGTGGTGGCGATGCTGGAGTCGCCGATGCCGTCGGCCCACTTGAACGCGGCGTCGAGGCCGGGGGTGGTGAAGGTCGGGTTCGCGTAGCGGCTCTGCAGGTAATGGCGCTGGACCGGGTAGCCGGCGACGACGAGGAACGCGGAAGCCAATGCGACCCCAAACCAGATCCGGGGCGACAACCACCAGTCGTGCTGTAGGCGTTTCTCTCCGCTATCCGGAGAGAAGTGCATTCGAGCCTTTGTGAGCGAAGCAAGCCTGCCCCGGATAGGCGGTGCGGCGGGCAGAAGTGCCAAGCCGAGCACCAGTGCGGGCGCCAGGTAGCGGAGGCCGGACTCGAAGCCGCGGGGCATGCCGTCGGGACCCGACGCGGAGGTTGGGGCGAGGAGCCAGGCCAGGGCGGTAGCCAGGCCGACCAGGCCGGCGAGCGGCAGGACCGGATCCAGGCCTCTCTCCCAAGCGCGTGGTTCCTTTTGCACGTCATGCGTGGATAAGGAACCAGGCGATGGCCAGGAGCTGGGAAGCAGGCAGAGGAGGAGGCCCGCCAGCGCGGCCGCGCCAAGCAACGGCCAGACGATCCAGAGGCCGTGATGGAGGCCCGGCAGGAACCAGTCCGACCAGACCGTGCCGTCGGTCAGGTAGCCGAAGACCCCGTGCGCTTCGCGGCCCCCGAGCGCCTGCTCCGGTGCCGGCAGAGAAATCGGGCCGAGGTCGTGCACCCAGGGCAGCGGGTTGCCGGTGTGGACAAGGTTGCGCAAGTACCAGTACCCCCCACCTGCCAGCGCCGCCAAGCCGGAGGCGGCAAGCGCCCGCCATCTCCCTCCTCTTGGCGCGGTCGCGATGAGCCCAACGACCAGCACCGCCGCGGGCAGCAGGAAGTTGAGCTTGGTGCCAGCGGCGAGGCCGGCCGCCAGCCCGACGACGACGAGTGCTCCAGTCGGGAGACCCCGCTCCCCGTCCTCTCGTACCGCCCAGGCATTCAAGGCAACGGCGACCGCGGCGAGCAGGAAGAAGATCCCGACGATGTCGTTCCGCGCCTCCCCCGCCTGATCCGCCAAGGCAGGGACGCTCAGCGCAACCGCTCCCAATGCCAGCGACCAAGGAGCAACCCGATACGGCCTCCCGATACACCAGACAGCCACCAGGCAACCCACAAACCAACCGAGATTCAGCAGCGGCGACAACACATCTCGCCCAAACGCCAGCATCCCCACCGAGTGGAAGATTTCGCCGTTCGCGGGGTAGAACCAGGCCAGGAACTGCGGCGCGATGAAATGCAGATCCATCGTGTTCCCGCTCTGAAAGAACCCCGCCGCGAACGGCCCGTGGTACCAGGTCGAATCGAACCCGGTCATCCCCGTCGACAGCCGCAACCTGACCCCCCCGGCGAAATGGATGACTGCCACGACCGCCACCAGCAGCGCGCCCAGGGTCACCCAGTCGGGCGCGCCTTCGCGGGTGGTGGCAGGGTGGGGTGGTGTTCCGCCGCGCGGAGTCTGCGAAGGGCTAGGCCCCATCCCTGACGCAGGTCCCATCCCTCTGCCCTGAGCAGATCGCAGCGCAAGGAAGGCCACCCCACCCTGCCACCAGGACCTGCGACCGAGGGCCACCGTCCCCAGGCCCACAACCACCACACCCACGAGATACGGAACCGGCTTGAACCACCCAACCGTCCCCACTAGCTCGGCGGTCCAGATCAGGAGCGCCAGCGCCAGAACAGCCGAGGCAAGGTGAGCCGGAGCACCACAGAGACGGGGAAGTAGCCGAGCACGCAAAGTCGCCGCCCCCAGCCAGGCGAAGCCGACGAGCACCGCGATCTCGGCGACGCCCAGCAGGTAGCGGCCTGGGCCAAGCATCTAGCGGCGCCGCAGCAGGCGCGTGATCTGCTCCAGCTCGGCGATGCGGAGCAGCTTGGCGAACGCCAGGTAGACCAAGCCACCGGCCGCCAGACCGGTGCCGAGCGAGACGACCTGACCGACCAGGCCGCGACCGAGGGCTGCGTCGAGCAGATCCCAGACCAGCCAGGCGATCCCCGCCAGGGCGGCGGAGGCAATCGTGATCCGCGCCGTCGTGGAGAAGAGCCGACCGAACTCGAGGCCGCCGAACTCGCGGCGCAGGATCAATGCCTGGGCTACAACGGCGGCGGTGGTGCCGATCCCGGTGCCGGCGACGATGCCGGCGACGCCGAAGGGCCTGTACAACGCCAGTGCCGCCAGGATGGAGACGACGAGATCGATCACCGCGAGGGAGGTCGCCTGCCAGGGCCGCTGCAGGCTGAAGAAAGTGCGCGTCTGCAGCAGGTAGAGCCCATTGGTCGGCAGCGAAAAGGCGAACCAGAAAAGCGCCGTGGCCACCACCGCCGTCTCCGCCGGGTTGAACTCGCCGCGCTGGTAGATGAGCCGGATCATCGGATCAGAGAGGGCCAAGATCGCTGCAGCGGCGGGCACCAGGACGAAGAGGATCTGACGCATCCCGTTGGCCATCGTCGCCCGCAGGTTGTCGATCTCGCCCGCGTTGGCAAAGCGGGCCAGGGTCGGGAACAGCACCGTCGCGATCGCGACCGAGAAGATGCCCTGCGGCAGTTGGTAGATGCGGAACGCTTTGTCCATCGCCGCCGGCGCCTGGTGGGAGACGAAGCTGCCGAAAAAGCTGTTGATCAGCAGGTTGAAGTTGATCAGGCCGAGGCTGATCGTCACCGGCAACATCAACAACAGGACCCGCCGCAGGCCCGGGTGGCGCCAGTCGAAGCTGAAGCTGAATTTGAACGGCGTGTTGCGCAGATCCCAGACCGGGATCAGCAGCTGCACCAGGGTGCCGACGAGGATTCCGATCGCGTAGGCGTAGATCCTGTTCTGGCCGTGGAACCTCGGCTCCAGCACGACCAGGACGAGGATGATCGTCAGGTTCCAGAACAGCGGCGAGATCGCGAAGGCGCCGAAGCGGTCATAGCTGTTGAGGATGCCGACGACGACGCCGCTGACCCCGAGCATGATCAGGATCGGAAAGAGGACCTGGGAGAGCGTGACCATGAGGTCGCGGATCTCGCCCTTGAAGCCCGGTGCGAAGATCGGCATCACCACCGGAGCGAGCACGACGAAGAGGGCGGTGATGACGCCCAGCACCATCGTCACCAGCAACAACAGGGTCGAGGCCAGCCGGAAGGCGTCCTTGTATTCCTTCTTGCCGATCAGTTCGGTGAAGACCGGGACGAAGGCCGGCTGCAACGCGGCGTCGGCAAAGAGGGCGCGGATCAGGTTGGGGACCTGGAAGGCAACCGTGAAGGCCGACACCGGCCCGTTGATGCCGTAGTAACCGGCGGCGACGACTTCGCGGCCAAGACCGGCGACGCGCGAGGCGGCGGTGGCGATCGAGAAGAACGCGGTGGAGCGGGCGATCCGCCCGCTCTGGCGGCCAGGCGCGGGGTCACCGGAGAGTTCCTCGCCGGGATTGAAAGCCTCGGCCTCCCGCAGAGCCGCGTCGGCGTCGATAGCCGCCCGCTCGTCGTCTCCGGGTGTGTCGGGTGCCTTGGGCGTCTCCAAGCTAGGTCTCGGTCTCAGTCGCTATAGTCGGCGGCCGCTTGGAGCTGGCACGTCGTCAGCTCGGGCAGATGACTCATGGCCAACATAGCCTCACAGAAGAAGCGGATCCTACGCAGCGAGCGCGAGCGCGCTGAGAACCGGCTGCTCACCAGCACCGTGAAGACCCACTTCCGCCGCCTCGAGAGCGCCGTCGAGGGTGGCGACGCCGAGGCGATCGCCAGCGAGGAACGCGACCTCGTCTCGAAGATCGACAAGGCCGTGCAGAAGGGCGCCATGCACAAAAATACGGGCGCCCGCAAGAAGTCCAAAGCCGCCCGCATCGCCGCCGCCTCCCAGAGCGCCTAGCCGGCGCATCTCGGCGTCCTCGGTCGCTCGCGTGCAGAGCACGCCACGCTCCCTGCGTCCTTGAGCTGCTTGGCCTAGCCGGCGCATCTCGGCGTCCTCGGTCGCTCGCGTGCAGAGCACGCCACGCTCCCTGCGTCCTTGAGCTGCTTGGCTACGCACTCTGGGAGCAAGCACGATTGAGAGTAAGAGTCAGCGCCAGCTCGTCGCCGTAGTCGGCGCCGCCGCGGCACCAGAGCTCCAAGTCGGCCAACGCCTCGGTTGCCAGGCGCAGGTCCGCGACGTTGGCGTCGCGCAGGCGGGCGACCAGCTGCTTGGCGGCGTAGGGGTGCATCTTGAGAGAGGATTCGACCTGCTTGGGGGGCGTCCCCTCGGCCAGCTGGCCGGCGGCGGCGCAGGCGCCGCGCAGGCGCGAGGCGAGGCCGTAGATCAGGCCGGTGACGTTCTCGCCCTGATCGATCAGGCGCTCGCCGATCCGCAGGGCGGCGGCGTCGTCGCGTTCGAGCAGCGCGTCGGAGAGCGACCAGACGGCGGCCTCGGAGGTGTCGGCGATCATCGCCCCGAGATCGGCAGCGGTGACCTCTCCCCCCTCCCCGGCCCACAGCGCCAATCGCTCCAGCTCGTGCTGCAGCCGCACCGGACTGGCACCCATCCGATCGACCAGCAGACGGGCGGCGGCTGGGTCGAGGCGGAAGCCGAGCCGCTGGGCCTCGGCGACGAGGACGCGGGGCATCTCGCGCGCCTTCGGCGCCTCGAACTCGTGGATCTCCCCCTTCGCGGCCTTGACGGCTTTCGAGAGTTTCGCAGGCGCCTTGGCGCGCGAGATCAGGACCAGGGTGAGATCGGGGGGAAGCTCGCCCACCACCGCGGCGACCGCCTCGAGCTGGCGATCGCGCCAGCGCTCGATCCCGTCGGCCAGGAGGTAGCGGCGCGAGTCCATCAGCGACATCGCCGGGATCGCCGCCAGCAGCGCCTCGTGATCGGGCATCCCCCGTCCCTCGCCGGGCTCGAAGACCTCCAGGGCGTCGGAGCCCGCCTCCCGCTCAGCACGGGCCCGCAGGCGCCCGCGGGTGGCGTCGATCTTCGCTCCGTCGCTGCCGGCGATCAGGTAGAGCGCTCGCATCTCCTCGGCCATGCGGCGAGTCTAGATGCCGGAGCGGCCCTGCTCGGCGCGGCTACCTGTCGTGCCCGTAGGCGTGTCCCCGGCCGTTGCCAGGCCCATCGGAGGGGGCGGCAACGGGTGAGGGAGGTTCGACCTCCGCGGCGGGAGGGATCGCTTCCACGGCCGCCGGCACGGCCGCCGGCGGCAAAGAATGCGGCGCCGGATGTGGAGCCTTTTCCTTGGGGGCCGAAACCGCCTTCTGACTGCCGTACGCATGGCCTTTCCCCGGATTGCCGGATGCGCCTGCCGGCGGCGTCGGTGGTGACGCGGGTTCCGCGGACGGCGGCGACGCCGGCGACGGAGCGGGGCTCGCGACCGGCACCGACACCGGCGCCAGCGGATCGGGAGCCGGCTCGGCCGGATCTGCAACCGGAGCAGGGGCGACGCCGGCGGCGGGCTGGCCGGGCACTGGGTTCGGGGCGGTGGGCTGAGAGGGAACTCGGCGCGATCCGTAGACGCGTGAGTCACTCGATCCCGCTGCCGCGGTGGCGCCCCCCATCAAGGACCCGCGCGCGGGGCGGTCGCCCGCGGAATTGCCGATCCCAGTCAGGGTGGGCGCCAGTGCGATCGCGCTGTCCAGGCTCCCGTGCTCGGTGTGGTAGCCGGGAATAGGGCCCACCGGCAGATAGGGCCAGGTCTGCTGAGAGACGAGCGCAACCAGCCCGAGGCCCATCGCCGCGGTGATGCCCAGCAGAGCGAAGCCTGTGCTCCGCATCCGCTCCAGCAGTCCGCGACCGGCCAAGCTGGGTCTTTTCGGGAAGCGCGACAGCCGCTGTCCTCTCCAGGAGAGCATCTGCCCGACCCATCGGCCACGCCTTCCTTCGACAGTAGAGCGCGGGCCAAAGTCTCTAGTTTCGATTGGGTCATCCGTTGAGTCGGTGATCAACCCGTCCTGACAACCGCGCGATCGCGGCCCTCGACGTCGATGACGATGTCGCCGTCAAGGTCGGTCCGCAGCGTGCGGATGCCGTGCGCGGCAAGCGTGGCCAGCGTGGCCGCCGTCGGATGGCCGTAGGGGTTGTCGGCGCCTACCGAGATCGCCGCCAACCGAGGCCTGGTGCGGTCGAGCAGCGCCGCCAGGCCGGCGTCGTCGCTGCCGTGGTGGGCGACCTTGAGCACGTCGATCGGGCCGGGATCGAGCGGCACCGCCTCCGCCTCGGCGTCGGCGGTGAGCAGCATCGAGAAGTCGCGCCAGCGGGCGAGGAGGACCAGCGCCAGCTGGTTCGGGTCGGTGCCCGGTACGGGCTCTTCGATCAGCTCGGATGGTGGCCACAGGACCTCCAGCCGCAGCCCTCCCGAGCGCAGCTCGCCACCAGCCGCCGCCCTGATGGGAACGGCGCCGGCGGCCCGGGCCCGTTCGAGAAGCGGCCGTCCCAGCCTGGCGTAGACGAGCCTGGCGATCGGCACCCGGCCGAGGGTCTCTTCGATCCCGCCGGCGTGGTCGGACTGGTCGTGGGTGACGACGGCGGCGCCGAGCCGCTCGACGCCGGCGTCCTCGAGCTTTCCGGCGAGACCGTCGCCCGGCGGCCCGCCGTCGACCAGCAGCGGCGGCGCCCCGGCTGGCTGGAGCAGGATCGCGTCGCCCTGGCCGACGTCGAGGACCTCGACCCGCAGGCCGGGGACCGGCCGGATGCCGCCGTCGGCACCGGGAGCGACGGCCATCCAGCCGCCGATCCCCACCACAAATAGTGCGAGAAGGGCAAAGAGGGAGCGCGTGGCACGCGCGGTCGACTTTTCAACCGCCATGCGGATGAAAGGACTACCGCGTGTCGATCCGCCGGCCCGCGCAGCAGCGATGCGCTTCGCCCTGGCGAAGCGCATCCAAGTCAGCGCCGCCAGCGCGATGCCGAGGTATGAGGCCGCGAGCCCGCCGAGGCCGAGACGGACCTGAACCTCGGCCCAGCTCGCCCGGCCGCACCAGGCCGCAACCTGGGCGACGTACCCGAGCAGCAGGGCGTTGAGCCAGTTCAATGCCTCGACCGGCAGGCCCGGGACCTGGGCGGCGGCGGCAGTCGCCATGCCCAGCCACATTGCCGGCGCCACCGCGGGCATCGCCAGCAGGTTGGCGACGAGCGTCGTCGTCGAGAGGGTTTCGAAGTGAAAGGCGATCAGCGGCGCCGTCGCCAGCGTCGCGGCGATCGTCACCGCCGCGCCCTCGGCGAGCGCGCGGCGCCAACCGCTCGACCCGAGCCGGGCCGCAATTGGCTCCCGCAAGGGCGAAGCGAGCAGGAAGATCCCGGTCACCGCAGCGAAGCTGAGCTGCCAGCCGATATCCGCGGCGACGCCGGGATCGATCGCGACCGTCACGCCCACCGCCAGCAGCAGCGCATAGAGGCGGGAGGCGCGGCGCCCAGCCAGTGAGGCCAGCACGCCGGCGGCACCCATCACCCCGGCGCGCTGGATCGACGGCCCCGCCCCCGCCAGCGGCACGTAGATGACGATCAGGCCCAGCACCCAGACCAGGCGCTCGCGCAGAGGAATCCCCAGCGCGGCCATCACCGGCATCGCCAGCAGCGCCAGCAGGGTCACGTTCTGGCCCGAGACGGCAAGCAGGTGGCTGAGCCCGGAGCGGCGGAAATCTTCTTTCGTCTCCGCATCGATCCGCTCGTCCTCGCCGAGCACGAAACCCCGGGCTAGCTCCCCCTCACGAGCGGGCATTCCCCGACCCAGGCCGTCGGAGGCTCGCTCGCGGATCTCACCGCTTCGTACCAGCGCGATCGCGACCAGGGCGAGGATCCCGATCAGGACAGGCAGCGGCGGCCGGGGCGAACGCACGAGAGCCGTCTAGGGCTGCAGCCGGGCGCGCAGCGACTCCATCGTCGCCGGGCCGATCCCAGACACCTGGTCGAGCTGGTCGACCGCGGCGAGGCCGCCGTGCTGGTCACGGAAGTCGACGATGTCCTGAGCGGTCACCGGCCCAATGCCGTCGATCGTGTCGAGCTGCTCGACGGTTGCAGTGCCGAGGCTGATCGGTCCCTCTTCCTCGCCGGCGCCGGTCGTCAGGGCGACCCCGGCCGGGCCACGTTCGGGAACGACCACCTGCTGCCCATCGGCGAGCCGGGCGGCGCGGTTGACGGCTTCCAGCTCAGCCTTGCCGGTGGCGCCGCCGGCGCGCGTGATCGCATCCTCGACCCGGCTGCCGGCGGGCAGGCGGTAGACCCCGGGACGTTGGACGGCGCCGGTGACGTCGACGACGAGATCGGATGCCTGGCCGCTGAGGCTGAAGCTCCCGCCAGAGGACGTTCCCCCACCCGAGCCGGCGGCAAACGACTGTTCAGCGCCGTCCTCCGCCCTGATCGCCCGCGCCCCGACCAGCAACAGGGCGACGGCGATCGCTCCGTAGACGACGACCTGGGTTCGGCTCAACTCGGGCACGCCCGCAACCCTGACCGGGCGCAGCGCACGCATGGCGCGCTAATTCAAAGAAATGTGATTCAAAACTCTCCCGGAGGTGTCAGAGGCAAGTAGGTCGGGGGACGCAGGGAGCATGGCGAGGGGAGCGCACTTCAGTGCGTGACCCGAGCCAGCGGACCGAGGACCCCGAGATGCGCCGCCTCTGGCGCCTGGGGGCCTCAGTCGTCGTCGTAGCCGGAGGCCTCGGCCAACTGGTCGCTATACAGCTCAGCCGCGGCGACGGGCGGCGCCTGGATCGAGACGAGGGAGAGCTCCGCCTCGCCGTCGTTGGCGACCGAGTGCTCGGTCGACGCCGGGACGAGGATCAGGTCGCCCTCCCCCACCTGCTGCGTGTCTCCCGCCACCGACATCGTGCCCGTCCCGCGGACGACCACGTAGGCCTGCTCGGACTCCTGATGGGAGCTGAGCGTCTGCTCGGCTCCGGTTGGTAGCGAGAGCCAGGTGACGGAGAGATTTCGCGAGCCGAGTTCGCCCGCGTCCATCAGGACGTGGGCGCGCAGCCGGTGCCACTCCTCAACTGGTGCGTCCTCGAGACGCCTGACGAGCATCGGCGCGCTTTCTACCAGAACCGGGCGGTCGCAGGAGAGGCCGTCACTACCTGACCACCAGGTTGACCAGCTTGCCCGGCACGACAATCTCCTTGACGATCTCTTTGCCATCGATATGAGCGCCGACCTTCTCGCTGGTCCGGGCCAGCTCCAGTAGTTGCTCACGGGACGCCTCGGCGGGCGCCTCGATGCGGTCGCGCAGCTTGCCGTTGACCTGGACGATCAGGGTGACGGTGTCGCTGGCCAGCAGGGCTGGATCGGCCTCGGGCCAGGGTCGCTCCCAGACCCGCTCGCCGGTCAGGCGCTCGAAGACCTCACTGCCGAGATGCGGCGCGAAGGGGAAGATCAGCGAGGCCGCGGTGGCGGTCGCGAAGCGCACGGCGGCGTCGCCGTCGGTGTCGCCGTAGAGCCCGTCCTTGAGCCGGTAGGCCTCGTTGACCAGCTCCATCACCGCCGAGATCGCGGTGTTGAACTGGAAGCCGCGCTGGAAGTCCCGCGTCGCCTTGTCGATTGCCCAGTGGGCCTTGGCGAGCAGCTCGCGCGCCTCGCCCCCCAGCGCGTCCCTCGGCTCGCCGGCGCCGGTCCGCTCCGCGACCTCGTCGCAGAGCCGTGAGAGCCTCGAGAGAAAGCGGTTGACCCCCTCGACGCCCTCGTCGGACCAGTCGCCGCCACGCTCCGGCGGCCCCATGAAGCAGACGTAAGTGCGGGCGGTGTCGGCCCCGTAGCGCTCGACGTACTCGCCGGGGCTGACGGTGTTGCCCCTCGACTTCGACATCTTCGCCCCGTCACGGGTGATCATTCCCTGCGCGAAGAGGTTGGCGAACGGCTCCTGGACGTCGAGTTGGCCGATATCGGCCAGCGCCTTGGTCAGGAAGCGGGCGTACATCAGGTGCAGGATCGCGTGCTCGACGCCGCCGATGTACTGGTCGACCGGCAGCCAATGGTCGGCCGCGGCGCGGTCCCAGGCCGCCTCGCTGTTGCGCGAGTCAAGGTAGCGGATGAAATACCAGGAGGAGTCGACGAAGGTGTCCATCGTGTCGGTCTCGCGGCGGGCCGGGCCGCCGCAGCGCGGGCACTCGGTGGCGACCCACTCCGCGGCCGCCGCCAGCGGGCTCTTGCCCTGCGGGGCGTAGTCCTCGATCTCCGGCAGCTCGACCGGCAGTTGGTCGTCGGGGAGGGGGACCGTCCCGCACTTCTCGCAGTAGACGATCGGGATCGGCGCTCCCCAGTAGCGCTGGCGCGAGACCAGCCAGTCGCGCAGCCGGTAGTTGACTGAAGGGCGGCCGCGCTGGTCCGCCGCCAACCAGGCGACGATCTCCTCGTAGGCCTCGCGGTTGCCCTTGCCGTCGAAGCGGCCGGAGTTGGTCATCGGGCCGTCGCCCGAGTAGGGCAGTCCCTCCTCGTCGCCGGCGGCCTCGGGATCCTCGCCTTCGATCACGCGCTTGATGGGCAGCCCGAACTTCTTGGCGAACTCGTAGTCGCGGCTGTCGTGCCCCGGCACCGCCATGATCGCCCCGGTGCCGTACTCCATCAGGACATAGTCGGCGACGAACATCGGGATCTCCTCACCGTTGACGGGGTTGACGACGCTGCGGCCGAGCGGCACGCCGGTCTTCTCGCGGTCCTCGGCGCCGCGCTCCTCGGCCGACTCGCGACCGACCCGGTCGACGTACTCGCGCACCACCGTCTCGGCCGGGCTGCCGGCCACCAGTCGCTCCAGCTCAGGATGCTCGGGGGCGAGGACGAAGAAGGTGGCGCCAAAGAGGGTGTCGGGCCGGGTCGTGAAGACAGGGAAGTCGAGATCGAGCTCCGCGCAGCGGAAGACGACCTCGGCGCCCTCGGAGCGACCGATCCAGTTGCGCTGCATCGTGATCACGTGCTCGGGCCAGGACTCGAGCAGGTCGAAGTCGGCCAGCAGCCGGTCGGCGTAGTCGGTGATGCGGAAGAACCACTGGGCCAGCTTGCGCTGCACGACTTGCGTTCCGCAGCGCTCACAACGGCCGTCGACGACCTGCTCGTTGGCGAGCACGGTGGCGTCCTTCGGACACCACTGCACCGCCGCCTCGGTCCGGTAGGCGAGGCCCTGCTCGAACAGCCGCAGGAAGATCCACTGGGTCCAGCGGTAGTACTCGGGGGTGTGGGTCGCGAGCTCCCGCGACCAGTCGATCGAGATCCCCCACTCGCGGAACTGACGCTGGAAGGAGGCGATCGAGCGCTCGGTCGCCACTCGCGGCGGCTCCCCGGTCTTGATCGCGTTGTTCTCGGCGGGAAGCCCGAAGGAGTCGTAGCCCATCGGGTGGATCACCTCGAAGCCGTGGCGGCGGCGGAAGTGGGCGATCGCGTCGCCGACCGCGTAGCACTTGAGATGGCCGACATGGGGCTCCCCGGAGGGGTAGGGCAGCATCTCCAGGACGTATGCCTTTGGCTTCGCCTCGTCGAAGCCAGGCTGGCCGGGGTTCGGGACCTCCCAGGTCTTCTCCTTGGCCCAGACCTGCTGCCACCTGCTCTCGATCGTCTTGGGGTCGTAACCGCTCACGACCGGCGATCTTATGAGCCGAGGACGATGTGAGTCGTGATGTGGCGGGGGTCGATCGGCGAGATCGCTTCGAGCACCTGTGGCCAGAGGTAGACCTCGAGCGTCGCGGCGACGATCAGGGCCGGGATTGCCATGGCAACGGTGATAAAGGTCGCTGCCAGCAGCTGATTCCACTCGCCGCGGCGGCTGGCGATCAGCCAGGCGGCGAGTGGCAGGAAGAGCGCAGTCAGCTCCAGAAGCGCGTGCGGAAGGACGCTGAGGATCAGCTCGAGCCGGGTGATGTGGAGCTGGAAGGCCAGGGTCGAGCCCTGGAACCCGAGGTAGAGCGCCTGGGTGCCGAGCGAGAAGAGGGTCACGGCGCAGACGAAGAGGATCGCCAGCTCGCCGGCCTTGACGTGGACCCAGCGGGAGAAGCCGGAGCGCTGGGCAGCGGCGATCGGCATCGAGGCGCCGGCGATGAAGCCGGCCACGCAAGCGGTCGCGTGCAGCGCCAGGACCAGCGAGTTGCGCCAGAGGATCGGCAGCAGGTCGCCCGGATCGGAGGGTTCCGTCAGGCCCGGCAGGTGAATCGGGGTGATATCCGGGGTCAGCAACCCGGCGACGAACCAGGTCGCGGTCAGCAGCGCCAGGGCGATCGCCACGCTCAGCGCCAGCCAGCCGCGCAGAACCGTCCAGGACCGTTCGTTCCAGGCGTCGAACGTCTCTCGCGTGTCTCGCATCCCATGCGAGAAAACGTGCTGGTTAGCGCTCACCGCCCCTTCATCGGCAAACCGGGCCGATCGTTTGAGGGTCGCCTGCGCCCGATCGCGTGCCTGGCATTCACCACGATCGCCCGGGGCACCGCCGTCGCCAGCACCCGCCCCGGCTTCGTCCGGCGCGTGCCGAGGGCGTCGAACGCGGCCGCCACCTTCGGATCGCGGGCCGCGGCGGCGAAGAGCGTCCGCTCTCCGGGGTCGAGGCGGCGCCCGCTGGAATAGCCGTTGACCAGCAACGCATGGCCGCGCAGCTCCTTCCTGTGGCGGCGGCGGTAGCGAGCCAGGCCCCGGTCGAGCGACTCCTCTCCGCGCAGGGCGGGGGCGACGCTGGCCGCGAGCCACTCGCCCGACTGCAGGGCCCAGCCGCAACCGACGCCAAAGAGGGGATCCGCGGTGAGCGCCGCGTCGCCGACCAGCGCCAGGCCCGGCGCGGTCGGGACGCGAACACTGTTGGGCATCTCGATCTTGCCCAGCACCGGCCCCACGAGCTGGCCCGCCCGGATCGGCGGCGGATCGGGAACCGCGGCGACGAAGGAGACCAGGGCCGCCTCCGGATCGGCCTTGAACTCGGGCAGCCGTTCCTTCGTCGGCATCGCCGCGTAGAAGGTGAGACCGGCGTCGGTCGGGAACGCCGCCGCCCAGTGCGGGTCGAGCATCCAGACCGAGCTGTTCGGAAAACCCGCCGGGGACGCGCCCTCGAAATAGCCGCCGTAGGCGAAGCGCTCGTGCGGGAGCGTCTTCGTGCGAACGCCGGCCAGGTCGGCGATCGCCGACCCCCGGCCGTCGGCGCCGACGACGAGGCGGGCGCGCAGCTCCGAACTCGTGCCGGCCAGGTCGTGGAGGGACACACCGCGCACGGCGCCGCCCTCGCGGATCAGGTCGCGCGCGACACAACCGAGGATCAGGTCGACGCCGGGCGTCGACGCCGCTGCCTCGCGCAGCAGCGGGTCGAGCAGCTCCCGCCGCAGGTTTACGGCGTACCCGGCCCGCGCGGCGGGCGCCTCGATCCAGCCCCACGGCGTCCAGGCTCGCATCTGCGAACGGATTCCCCCGGCGGCGAGGATCGGGTCGAGGAGATCGAGGCGTTCGAGGGTGGGAACCGCCGAGGCCTGGATGAAGTGAGAGCAGATCCGCTTGAACGCGCCGACGTCCGGCTGCCTCTCGATCAGGGCAACGCGGGCGCCCGCCCGGCCGAGAAAGATCGCCGTCGCGCATCCCGCCAGACTGGCACCGACAATCGCCGCGTCGTAGTCCGGGTGATCGGCGACGATGCCCGCCGCTTCGCTCGCTTCCTCCCGCATGTCGACCTCCGCTCTGATAGCTGAGTAGCGTGTTGACAGTGCGTCTCGTACTATACGGATCGAATTATGAAAAGCAAGCCGATAAAGCTCAGCTCCAACTCCTACGCCCTCCTGGCGCTGCTCGACCAGCTCGGCGAGGCGACCTCGTACGACATCAAGCAGGCCCTGGAGATGTCGATCGAGAACTTCTGGCCGGTTCCGCATACCACCGCTTACGAGGAGCCCGCCAGACTTGCCGCCGGCGGCTACCTATCGGTTCGCCAGGAGGCGGGCGGGCGGCGGCGCAAGCTCTACCTGCTCACCGACGAGGGGCGGGCCGCTCTGGCGGCGTGGACGGCGGAGCCGAGCGCGGCGCCACCTCAGCTGCGAGACGAAGCGATGCTGAAAGTCTTTGCCGGCGCCGAGCCCGGGCCGCTGCTGGGCGCCCGGATCGCCTGGCACCGGGCAAAGCTGGGGGAGCTGGAGGGTTACCTGAGCGAGGTTCGCGAGACCGAGGGCTGGACCGGCGGCGAGCGCGCCCTGATCGCCGGGGTGGGCTACCACCGCCAGATGCTGGAGATGATGGATCGTCTCCAGAAACCGAGCTGAGCGCCAGAGGCGGCGATCATCGGGCAGTGACGGGCGCCGGATTGGGGTTGGGCGGACCGAGACGCGCGTATGGCCTCCCCCGGCGTTTGATCAGGATCTCCGCGCCCGCGGCCGCACGCTCCATGAAGAGACCGAAGTGATTGCGGAACTCATGAGCGCCCACCTCTTCCGGGGTGGGCGCAGCATCGCCGTCTTTCGTAGTGGAGCTGAGGGGATTCGAACCCCTGGCCTCGTCGATGCCATCGACGCGCTCTGCCAGCTGAGCTACAGCCCCTGGGAACTCATACTCGGCCGCCCAGTTTAGCGCCGCGCGCTGTTTGTTTCGTGTCGGCTTGACCCGGAGGGAGATCACACCACAGCCTGCAACGAGGTTGATCGGCAGGAGATAGCAGCGGTCGAGGTCACCGCAGTACACCGCCACAGCATCGATCTCGCTCTGATCATAGGTTGCGACTACGTTACCCCGTGTAGGTGAGTGGCGGGACGACTTCAATCGGACATAGATGACATCGCCTTGACAGGAAGCCCATTTGCATTGCACACGGAGAAGACGGTCCTTGATTCCAAGGATGAGGTCATAGCGCTCATGCTCGGTGAGGGGCACAAAAACCGACAGACCGAGGCTAGCCGCCTCCTTGGCAATTGCGAGCTCAGCGACGTTGCCCTTGTGATTGGAGTTCACGAACATATGTTCGTGAAACTCTCTGTCTGAGTCAAGGCTCAGACGTAGAAAAACTGTGACAAATGTGTGCCGACGACGGACGAAGGATTGCTAGGCGGCGCGTTGCTCGCCAGGGTCCTCGTCGACATCGAGGATCAGGTTGTCCGGCGCGGTGTGGCGAACCTTGAAGTCGAGCGAAGAGAGCTCCTCCAACTCGCGCAGCAGCTCGACCGGCTGGTCGAGTCGCACCGAGAGGGTCGCGCGGCCCTCGGAGAAGCGTTCGACCGAGATGTCGGAGGCGCCGAGCTGGCCGACGGCGTCCTCGAAGCCGACCAGCTGGGAGAAGTCGCCGAGCGGGCCGATCTCCAGCTTGACCAGACCCTCGAAGATCCCGTCGAAGTCCTCGAGGCGGCTGTGGCCGTTGGCGCTCGGTGGGCCCTCAGCCGTGGGCGCCGCCTGGACGTCGTTCAGCTCCTGCACGCGCCGGCCGACCTCGACCGCCTCGCGCAGCGCCTTCATCCGGATCCGCGTCGCCTGGCCGCGGGCCTGGGTCTGGATCTCCTCCAAGCGGCCCGAGACCGCCTCCAGCGAGGCGATGCTGCGGTCGTGACGTTCGTTTGCCTCGCGCAGGCGCTCGGTCAGCCCGCGGATCTCACGCTCGCGCTCGATCACCATCCCCGAGAGAGACGAAAGCTCCCGCTCCAGCTCCGCGGCCGCCGCGGCCTGCCGCTCGCACTCCGCGGCCCTCGGCTCGAGGATCTGGATTCGCCCGTCCCGCGCCGATACCGCCGCTTCCACATCGGAGCGGCGGTAACCGAAAATCGCCCGCCTGAAGCTACCCATGCGCGGCACCGTACGGAGGCGCTCGGACGGCATCACGCCACGGCCGGGGCGAGATGCCGCGGTGCGCGCTAGGCGCTCGCGGCGGAGGGTGCTTCGGGAGGATCGAGGTCCAGCTCCAGGCGCGGCGCCTCGCGCCAAAGGTCCTCGAGTTGGTAGCGGTCCCGCGCCTCCTCGGTGAAGACGTGCAGGAAGCAGTCGAGATAGTCGAGGACCACCCAACCAGCGTCGCCGGCGCCGTCGACGCCGCTGGGAAGCAGGCCCATCTCGTGTTTCACCCGCAGCCTCACCTCATCGACGATCGCCTTCGCCTGGCGCTCGTTGCGGGCCGTGCAGATCGTCAGGAAGTCGGTGTAGGAGACGAGCTTGCGCATGTCGAGGACGACGACGTCCTCGGCCTTTTTGGAGTCGGCCAGCTCGGCCAGGTGCCGCGCCAGCGGCTCCGATCGCGGGGCGCTCATGAGTAGATCCCCTTTTCCTCGATGAACCGCGCGACCGGCTCCGGGACGAGGTAGCGCAGCGGCCGGCCCTCGGCGGCGCGCTCGCGCACCGCCGAGGAGGAGACACCGAACTGGGGCATCTCCAGCATCGTCGCCTGCCCGCCGGCGCCGAGGCTGCGGATCACCGCCGCCACCTCCGCGTCGGAGATGCCGGCCCGCCGCGCCACCGCCAGCCGGGCCAGCTCGACCACGCGCTCGGGGTTGCGCCAGCTCTCCAGGCCCAGGGCAGCGTCCGCACCCATTACGAACACCAGCTCCGTGTCGCCTCTTTCCTCTGCAAGCAGCTGCAAGGTTTCAAACGTGTAGGACGGCCCCTCGCGATCGACCTCGAGCGAGGAGACCGAGAAGCGCGAGTCGTCGGCGGCGGCGAGCCGGGTCATCGCCATCCGCAGCTCCCGCCCCGGGTCGTCGGCGATCCGCTTGTGGGGCGCCTCGCCGGTCGGGACCAGGATCACCTCGCTGAGGCCGAGCTGCCAGAGGGCCTCCTGGGCCAGCGCCAGGTGACCGAGGTGGGGCGGGTTGAAGGCAGACCCCAGCACCCCAATGCCGCTGCCCCCGGGACTACTCACGCACCTGGCCGTCGCCGCGTGCCACGTACTTGAAGGTCGTCAGCTCGCGCATCCCGATCGGCCCGCGGGCGTGCAGCTTCTGGGTCGAGTTGCCGATCTCGGCCCCCATCCCGTACTCGAAGCCGTCGGTGAAGCGGGTCGAGGCGTTGATGTAGACGGCGGCGGCATCGACGCCCGCGGCGAACTCGTCGGCGGCCTCCTCGGAGGTGGTGACGATCGCCTCCGAGTGGCCGGTGCCGTGGTTGTTGACGTGCTCGACGGCATCCTCGACCGAGTCGACCAAAGCGATGGCCATCTTCAGACCTAGGTACTCGGTGTCCCAGTCCGCCTCGCTCGCGGCCCCGACCGCGGCCTCGCCCGCGAACGAGCGCACCCCCTCGTCGCCGACCAGCTCGACTCCGGCCTCCTCGAGATCGGAGAGAACCGCCGGCACGAAGCGCTCGGCGATCGCGGCATCGATCAGCAGCGTCTCCGCCGAGTTGCAGACGCCGGGGCGCTGCACCTTGGCGTTGACGGCGATCCGCCGCGCCATCTCCAGGTCGGCGTCGCCGTGTACGTAGACGTGGCAGTTGCCCGCCGCCGCATACATCACCGGCACCGTCGCGACGTCCTTGATCGCGGCCTTGAGCCCGCCGCCGCCGCGCGGGATCAGCAAGTCGACCGTTTCCTCCTGGGTGGCCAGCTCGGCCAGCTCCTCATGGCCCCCGCCGACAAGGAGGACGACCGCGTCCTCGGGCAGTCCCGCTTCGGCCAGCGCCTCGCGGACAATCGCCGCCAGGGCGGCGTTCGAGCGCTCCGCGTAGCTGGATCCCCGCAGCACGATCGCGTTGCCGCTCTTCAGCGTCAGCGCCGCGCAATCGACGGTCACGTTGGGCCGCGCCTCGTAGACGACGGCCACCACCCCCAGCGGCACCCGGATCTTGCGCAGGTCCAAGCCGCTGGCCAAGGTCCTGTGTTCGAGCTCCTCGCCGACCGGGTCGTCGAGGTCCGCCACGGCTCGAACCCCCGCGGCCATCGCCGCCACCCGCTCCGGCGTCAGCGTCAGGCGATCCTTCAGCGCCTCGCTCAACCCAGCCGCGCGCTCGTCGGCCAGGTCCGCCGCGTTCCCCTCGAGGATCGCCGCGGTCCGCTCTTCGAGCAGCCGCGCGGTCGCCGACAGCGCCGCGTTCTTCGCCCCGGTGGAGGCACTGGCCAGGACCCGCGCGGCCCGCTTGGCGGCAGTGCAGCTCTCAGCGACGGTGGTCGTGGTCACGGCCATCGGACAAGGGTAGCTGGGAGCCGGGTGCCTCTCCGACCGCCAGGCTCAGAGCAGGACGAAGCGATCCCGGTGGATGACCTCGTCGGCCGCGTGGGGCAGAACCTCGCGCACCTCGGCACTCTTCATCCCGACCACCCGTTCCAGCTCCCGCGAGGAGTACCCGCTGATGCCCTTGCCGACCCGCTCGCCATCGCAGGTGACGTAGACGGCGTCGCCGGCCTCGAAGTCGCCGTTGACTTCGGCCACGCCAACCGGCAGCAGACTGGAGCCACTCTCGCGCAGGACCCGCGCCGCACCGGCGTCGACCTTGATGCCCCCGCGTGGCGGTTTCGCGTGTTTGATCCAGAGCTTGAAGCTGGACTCCCTGCCGTGCTGGGCGGCGAAGCGGGTGCCCACGGCACCGCCGCTTGCGGTGGTGGCCAAGGTCCCCGGTTCAGTGCCGTTGCAGATCACCGCCGGGATACCGGCCTCGCTCGCCATCTCGGCTGCCGCAACCTTGCTGCGCATGCCGCCGGAACCGAAGGCGGAGGTGCGATCGCCGATCGCCAGGCCCTCCAGCTCGGAAAAGTCGGCGACGCTCTCGATCAGCTCCGGCTTGGGGTCGTGGTCGGGGTCGCGGGCATAGAGCCCGTCGACGTTGGTCAGCAGCACCAGCAGCCGGGCCTCAAGCAGCAGCGCCACCTGGGCGGCGAGGAAATCGTTGTCGCCGAAGCTGATCTCGTCGGTGGCGGTGGTGTCGTTCTCGTTGATCACCGGCACCACCCCCCACTCGACCAGGCGGTTCAGCGTCTGGCGGGCGTTGAGGTAGTTGGTGCGGGCGGCGATGTCGTCCGCGGTCAGCAGGACCTGCGCCGCCCGGGTTCCGCCCTTCGCCAATCTGCTCTCGTAGGCGCGGAAGAGGTCGCCCTGGCCGATGGCGGAGGCGGCCTGCAGCTCGTCCATCGCCCGCGGCCGTAGCGCCAGCCCCAGCAGCCGCATCCCCCGCGCGATCGCTCCGGAGGTGACCATCACCACCCGCTCACCACCCTGCTCGAGCGCGCTGACCTGCTCGCAGACCGAGTCGAGTACGTCCGTGCGCAGCTCGCCGTCGTCGGCGGCGACAATCGAGGATCCGAGCTTGACGACCAGGGTCATGGTGAGCAAAGTAGCCGAGATGGCAGCGGCGATCGGCTGGGGTGCACTTGCGGCAAGCTCGCTCGTCATCGGCGCGCTGCTGAGCCTGCGGCGGCACTGGTCGCCGCGACAGGTCGGCCTCGTCCTCGCCTTCGGTGCCGGGGCGCTGATCAGCGCCGTCAGCTTCGAGCTGGCGCAGGAGGGCCTCGACGTCGGCGGAGCCGGTTTCACCGGCCTCGGCCTGGGCATCGGCGCCCTCACCTACTTTTTCCTCGACGGCCTGATCGCCAGCCGGCTTTCGGCCGGGCGCGGGCGCCGTGGCCGTCCCCAGGGCTCGAGCGGCGGCACGGCGCTGGCGCTCGGCGCCTTCCTTGACGGCATCCCCGAGCAGGCCGTGCTCGGGATCAGTCTTGCCGCCGGAAAGGGCGTCGGCGTTGCTCTGCTGCTGGCGATCTTCGTCTCCAACCTTCCCGAGGCGATTGGCTCGGCCGACGACATGCGCCGGGCCGGGAGGTCGCGGCCGGCGATCCTGCAGCTGTGGCTTGTCGTCGCGGCGATCTGCACCCTGGCGACGATCGCCGGCTACGCCGCCGCCGACGCCGTCAGCGCTGGGCTGCAGGCCGCGATCGACGGCTTCGCGGCGGGCGCCCTGCTGGTGATGCTGATCGACTCGATGATCCCCGACGCCCGCGCCGACGCCGGCCGCACCGCCGGCCTGGTAACCGTCCTAGGCTTCGCCCTAGCCGCCGGCCTCTCCTCCATCAGCTAGAGAATCAAGAAGGCCCCACTCGGGTTGGGGGTCGGGTGCCCCTCGTACGCGCGGCGTCCCGATTTTCGCCCCACCAAACTCAGCGAGAGAAACTAGGCCTCGCGGCGAAAATCCCAGCAAGGGAGAGGGGCACCCGATCCCCAACCCCCGGGCGTGCCTCTAGATATGCAGTTCGAACTCATGCTCGCCAATCCGCACATCGTCCCCCGCTTCGAAGCCCGCTTTGCTCAGCGCGGAAAGAACGCCGATCTCGCCAAGCCGCTGCTCGAGGTAGGCGAGCGCCTCTTCGTTTTTCGTGTCGTGGCGCTCGAAGAGCAGCTCGACCCCCTTGCCGGCGACCCGGAAGGCGCCGTCCTCCTCCTTCTCGACCCAGTAGCCGCCCTCGCCCGCCGGCTGGTAGACGCGGTACTCGGCCTCGAATTCGCCGCCGGGCTCGCCGCTGAGCGCCGCGGCAGCGGGCTGCAGCTCTGGCAGCTCGGCCAACACCCGGCGGCGCAGCTCGTCCAGGCCCTCACCGGTCGCCGAGGACACGGCGAGCACCCCGAGCGCGCGATCGCCAAGCCGCCCAGCCCAGTCCGCCACCGCCGCCTCGACCTCCTCGGCCCGGAGCAGGTCGCGCTTGGTCAGCGCCACCAGCTCCGGCAGCCGCCCCAACCCCGCCCCGTGCGCCTCCAGCTCCGCCCGCACGGTCTCATAATTGGACTCCGGATCCCCTTCCAGCGGCGCCAGGTCGACGAGGTGGACCAGCATCGAGCAGCGCTCGACGTGGGCCAGGAACTCGTGTCCCAGCCCGGCCCCCTCGGCCGCCCCTTCGATCAGTCCGGGAATATCGGCGATCACAGCCTGTCGGTCGTCGTCTTCGATCGCCCCCAGCACCGGCGACAACGTCGTGAACGGATAGTCCGCCACCTTCGGCGCCGCCCGCGTCAACCGCCCCAGCAACGAAGACTTCCCCGCATTGGGCAGTCCAACCAGCCCGACATCGGCCAGCAGTTTCAATCGCAGCTCGATCCAGTCCGCCTCCCCCTTCGTCCCTTTCTCGGCAAACCGCGGCGCCTGCCGGGTCGAGGTCGCGAACCGGCGGTTGCCATGCCCTCCGCGCCCACCGTGGGCCACCACCGCCCGCTGTCCCGCCTCGACCAAATCGATCCGGCTGCCATCGACCGCCGCG
>DATBDU010000045.1:0-36312 GCA_036269775.1 Solirubrobacterales bacterium | reverse complement strand
AACGCGAGGCAGCGAGGTACTCAAGGCAGGCAGCTTCATCGGGGAATCGCTCCTGGAACTCCATGATCGTGCGCGGGAAGTCTGGCCGGGCCACAAGACGACGTTAGGCATGGCACCTGACGGAACCGGATACTCATGAGCAGCGCTATTCGGCTGACCGAGGACACCGCCCCGCGCAGCGTCCGCCGCCGCCAGGCGTGGGCGGGAGCCGCCGACGTCGTAGCCGGCGCATAAAGCCCGCCCGGCGCCGCGCAGGACAATCACCTTCACCGCCGCGTCGCCGACCGCCCGCTCGACCGCCGCCTCGACCTCTTCGGGCATCGGCGGCACGATCGTGTTGAGCGAGTCGGGGCGGTTGAGGGTGATCGTGGCGACGTCGTCCGCTACCGCATAGAGGATGGTCTCGAAGTCCGACCCGCTCCCCGTTGCGCCGGCGTCCGCGCTCATCCCGCCGCGGCCTCATCAGCGACGACGATCATCTCCTCGTTCCGCACCCGGCCTGCGGGGATCGAGGTGTCCCCGGCGAGCAGCTTGGCGAGCGGCTCGCGCTTCTCGGCGCCGGTGACCAGCCAGAGGATCTGACGGGCGGCGTCGAGCGCCGGGTAGGTGAGGGTCATGCGGCGGTGGCCCTGGTACTCGCCGCCGGTCAGAGCGACGCGGCGGTCGCTCACCTCGAGCACCGGGTCGCCGGGGACCAGCGAGGCGGTGTGGCCGTCCGGGCCGAGGCCGAGGTGGATCAGGTCGAAGCGCTCCGGCAGCGCGGTTTCGTACTCGCGAGCGGCGGCCTCGAGGTCCCGCTGGGTGACCGGCATCGGCCGCAGCGCCGACTGGTGGTCCATCGAGAGGCCCAGCACCATGTGGGTGAGGTTGCGGTCCTCGCTGCCCGGCGAGGCGATCCGCTCGTCGACCTGGAACAGCTCGGTCGCCTCCCAGGGCATCTGCTCGAGTTCGCCAAGGATCGCCAGCATCGCCCAGGGCGAGCGGCCGCCGCTCATCGCCATCCCGAACGGGCCGCGCTCCGCCGCCGCGGCCGCTCCCGCTTCGGCGATCAGCTCAGCCGCGCGCCGCGCCGCCGCCCTCTCGTCGGCGACGACCTCGAGCTTCGGCGCCATCCCGGCCCCCCTAGCTCGCCTTCTCGTCGTGGCCACCGAACTGTTTGCGCATCGCCGAGAGCACTTTGTCGGCGAAGTCGTCGTTGCCGCGCGAGGCGAAGCGCTCGTACAGCGCCGAGGTCAGAACCGGCGCCGGCACGCCCTCGTCGATCGCCGCGATCGAGGTCCAGCGTCCCTCGCCGGAATCGGAGACACGGCCGGCGAAGTCCGCCAGGTCGGGCGATTCCTGCATCGAGGCCGCGGTCAGGTCGAGCAGCCAGGAGCCGATCACGCTGCCACGCCGCCAGACCTCGGTCACCTCCGGCAGGTCGAGGTCGTACTGGTAGTACTCGGGCTGCTCGAGCGGCGCCGTCTCGGCGTCGGCCTCGCGCTGGACCTTGCCGGCGTTGGCGTTCTTGAGGATGTTGAGACCCTCGGCATAGGCGGCCATCACGCCGTACTCGATGCCGTTGTGGACCATCTTCACGAAGTGGCCGGCGCCGTTGGGGCCGCAGTGCAGATAGCCGTTCTCGGAGGGGGAGACGTCGCCGGAACGACCGGGGGTGCGCTCGGCCTGCTCGACCCCCGGCGCCAGCGAGGCGAAGATCGGGTCGAGCCGCTCCACCGCCCGATCCGGGCCGCCGATCATCAGGCAGTAGCCGCGGTCGAGGCCGAAGACGCCACCGCTGGTGCCGCAGTCGACGTAGTCGACCCCTTTTTCGCCGACCTTGGCGGCGCGGCGGATGTCGTCGCGGTAGTAGGAGTTGCCGCCGTCGACGATCGCGTCGCCGCTCTCGAGCACCGTGGCGACGTCGTCGACCGTCTTCTCGGTGATCTCGCCGGCGGGAACCATCACCCAGACCGAGCGCGGCGCGCTCAGCTTCGCGGCCAGCTCCTGCAGCGAGGAGGCGCCATCGGCTCCCTCGCTCGCCAGCGTCGCGACCGCCTCCGGATTGACGTCGTAGGCGACGATCTTGTGGCCGTCCCGCATCAGGCGGCGAGCCATGTTGGCGCCCATGCGGCCGAGGCCGACGATTCCGAGTTCCATCAAAACCTCCACTGGTAGGCGCTGCAGGACCGGGACGACCGGATTGTGCCCGTCGCGGCCATCGTACTTTCACCAAGTTGCATTAACCCGTCCCATGGGCGGGTAAATGCAACTTCGTGCTTTCAGAGGCGAAGGGATAGCCTCCGGCTGGATGGGCAAAAGCGCCGAACACCACACCGACGCCGCCGCCGACGTGCTGGCGATCTTCGGGATCAGCGGCGACCTGGCAAAGAAAATGACCTTCCGGGCGCTGTACCGGCTGGAGGCAAGCGGCAAGCTCGCTTGCCCGATCGTCGGCGTCGCGATCGACGACTGGGACGACGAGCAGCTGCGCCAGCACGCCCGCGACTCGATCGACGCCACCGTCAGCGACCACGACGAGGACGTTCTAAGCCGCCTCACCGCTCGCCTCTCCTACGTGCAGGGCGACTACGCCGAGGCCGAGACCTTCGCCAAGGTCGGCCAGGCCCTCGGCGACGCCAAGCGGCCGCTCTTCTACCTGGAGATCCCCCCCTCGCTGTTCGCCACCGTCGTCGGCGGCCTCGGCAAGGCCGGCCTCACCGAGAACGCCCACGTCGTCATCGAGAAGCCCTTCGGCCACGACCTCGAATCGGCACGGGCGCTTAACGCCGAGCTCTGCGCGGTGCTCGACGAAAACCAGATCCTCCGCATCGACCATTACCTCGGCAAGGAGCCGGTGATGGACATCACCTACCTGCGCTTCGCCAACTCGCTGCTGGAGCCGGTCTGGAACCGCTCCCACGTCTCCCACGTGCAGATGACGATCGCCGAGGACTTCGGGGTCGAGGACCGCGGCCGCTTCTACGACGAAGTCGGGGCGATGCGGGACGTGATCCAGAACCACGCCCTGCAGGTTCTGGCGCTGGTCGGGATGGGACCGCCGACGGGCAACCACCACGACTCGATCCGCGACAAGAAGCTCGAATTCTTCAAGGCGATGCGGGTCGCCGACCCGAAGCGCTACGTGCGCGGCCAGTACGAGGGCTTCCTCGACGTCGAGGACGTCGCCCCCGACTCGACCACCGAGACCTTCGCCGCCCTCGAGCTCGAGGTCGACAACTGGCGCTGGAGCGGCGTCCCCTTCTTCATCCGCGCCGGCAAGTGCATGGCGGTCAAGTCGACCGAGGTGACCGTCGTCTTCAAGCGGCCGCCGCAGCTGGGGATCGGCCATGGCCGGACGCCGGAACCGAACCAGATCACGGTGCGGATCGAGCCGACGCCGGGCGCGCGAATGCGCCTCTACGCGAAGAAGGCCGGCGAGGAGGCGTTCGACCCGGCCGACCTCGAGGTGCTCTTCGAGAAAAAGGCCGGGGAAGATCCCGAGCCCTACGAGCGCCTGCTCGGCGACGCGCTCGCGGGGCGCCACACCCTCTTCACCCGCCAGGACGCGATCGAAGAGACCTGGCGAGTAGTGCAGCCGCTGCTCGACGAACCGGGGCCGGTGCACCCCTACCCCCCTGGCACCTGGGGGCCCAAGCAGGCCGGTGACCTGACCCGCGGCATCGCCCAGTGGTCGGACCCCTGGCTCCCCTCCTAACGCCGACGGGCCGATTTCCCTCCATATAGGCATATTTTCGGCCCATCAAGTCTCTAAAACCTAGCGGCCTGCTAGGTTTTGGGACCCCTTATTAGGGGTGCCTAAGCATGATTCCTACTTTCGTAATCACTCTGCGGGAGGGCGTCGAGGCCTCTCTGATCGTCGGCATCATCGCCGCCTTCCTGGTCAAGGAGGGTCGCGAGGACGCGATGCGTCAGATGTGGCTCGGGGTCGCGATCGCGATCCTCCTCTGCACCGCGGTCGGCGTCGGTCTCGACCTGGTCGGCCAACAGCTGCCGCAGAAGGAGCA
This sequence comes from Solirubrobacterales bacterium, assembly GCA_036269775.1. Taxonomy (GTDB): domain Bacteria; phylum Actinomycetota; class Thermoleophilia; order Solirubrobacterales; family 70-9; genus VAYN01. The sequence goes on along the minus strand of DATBDU010000045.1, from coordinate 32,305 downwards.
GGAGGGGCTGGAGACGGTCATCGGCGTCGTCGCGGTCGCCGCCGTCACCTACATGATCGTCTGGATGCGGCGCCACGCGCGCAGCATCAAAGGCGCCCTGGAGGGTGAGGCGGCTTCGGCGCTGGCCACTGGCTCGACGCTGGCGCTGGTCGGGATGGCTTTCCTCGCCGTCCTGCGCGAGGGTTTCGAGACCTCGGTCTTCCTGCTCGCCGCCTTCCAGGACGCGGCCGACACCGCCGCCGCCGGTGCCGGCGCCGTGCTGGGCCTGATCGCGGCGATCGCGATCGGGCTCGGCCTCTACCGCGGCGGCGTCCGCATCAACCTCACTCGCTTCTTCCGCTTCACCGGCCTGATCCTCGTCTTCGTCGCCGCCGGCCTACTCGCCTCCGCGGCCCACACGGGCCACGAGGCAGGCTGGGTCAACAGCTTCCAGAGCCAGGCGCTCGACCTCACCTGGCTGGTCCAGCCGGGCACGATCAGTGGTTCACTGCTGACCGGGATGCTGGGGCTGCAGCCGACGCCGACCGTAATCGAGGTCGCCGTCTACCTGCTCTACGCGGTGCCGATGGCGCTCTACGTCCTCTGGCCGGACCGCCTGCGGCGGCGGCGGCGCGAGAGCAGTGTCGCCGGGCGCCGGGGCGCGCCGGCCCAAAACCCGGCGTGAGCGCCGCGCCAATCCCGATCTTTCGATGAGCCCAATTACCCGCCGCAGCCTGCTGCGGTCCGCCGGCATCGGCGCCGCCGGCATCGGCCTCGGCGCCGGCGGCTACTTGGTCGGCCAGGAGTCGGTCGAGACCAACGGCCGGGGCACCGGCAGCGTCCCTTTTTACGGCGAGCACCAGGCGGGGATCGAGACCCCCGCCCAGGACCGTCTCCACTTCGCCTCCTTCGACCTGCTGACCGAGGACCGCGCTGAGCTGGGCGAGCTGATGCGCGAGTGGTCGCGGGCGGCGGCGGAAATGAGCGGTGGCGAGATGATCGGCGACGTCAACGACGTTGAGCTGGCCCCACCCGATGACACCGGCGAGACCGTCGGCCTGCTGCCGTCAAATTTGACCGTCAGCTTTGGCTTCGGGCCAGGGCTGCTCGAGAAGCCCGGCCTCGGACTAGCGTCGAAGCGCCCGGCGGCGCTGCGCGAGATCCCACCGCTCCCCGCCGACGAGCTGAACGCGCTCGAAAGCGGCGGCGACGTCTGCATCCAGGCCTGCTCCGACGACCCTCAAGTCGCCTTCCACGCGATCCGTAACCTGGCCCGGATCGGCCGCGGCACGGTGGCGATGCGCTGGTCCCAGCTCGGCTTTGGGCGCACCTCAACCACCAGCCGCGGCCAGGACACGCCGCGCAACCTGATGGGGATGAAAGACGGCACCGCCAACATCCGCGCCGAGGACAGCGAGGCGATGCGGCGCTTCGTCTGGGTCGGCAACGAGGGCCCGGCCTGGATGCGCGGCGGCAGTTACCTGGTCACGCGCAGGATCCGCATGCTGCTCGAGGTCTGGGACCGCTCCTCCCTCGAAGACCAGGAGCGGACGATCGGCCGCGCCAAGTACAGCGGCGCTCCGCTGGGCGGGCACGGCGAGTTCGACCCGCTCAACCTCGACGCCGAGCTGGACGGCAAGCCGCTGATCCCGGTCGACGCCCATGTGCGGCTGGCCTCGGCCAAGGTCAACGATGGGGAGCGGATCCTGCGCCGCGGCTACTCCTTCACGGACGGCGTCGACGAGAACCTCGGCGAGCTCGAAGCCGGCCTCTTCTTCATCTGCTTCCAGCGCGATCCCGAAAAACAGTTCGTCGCGATCCAGCGCCGGCTTGGCTCCAGCGACGCGCTCAACGAGTACATCAAGCACGTCGGCAGCGCCGTCTTCGCGGTCCCGCCCGGGGCGCGCAAGGGCGGCTATGTCGGCGAAACGCTGCTCGGCTGAGTAGCGGTAGTCCTTTGTGACGCATACGTCTACAAAAGACTGCCGGAACCTTTTCCCGACTTCGTTTAGATTAGGGTTACCTAACTCTCGTTCCGAGACACCAACCTCTCAAGGAGCTAGCTCACCGATGATCCGAACCTCCGTCCACGCAGCGCTGACCGTCGCCACCGTCGGCCTGCTCTCTCTCTTCGCCGCTGCCTGCGGCTCTAGCGAAGACGCCCCGGCAGGCGCCAAGAAGATGAGCTTCAAGTTGACCGACGCCGGCTGCGAGCCCCATGACGCCAAGGCGCCCGCCGGGCCGATTAACTTCGAAATCGAGAACGACGGCACCACCAAGGTGACCGAGATGGAGATCATGGACGGCGAAACGATCCTCGGCGAGCAGGAGAACCTCTCCGACGGCCTCACCGGCAGCTTCGCACTGACCCTGGAGAAGGGCGAATACGTCATCTACTGCCCTGGCGGCGATGACGAGCGCGGCACGCTGATCGTCAGCGGCGACCTCAAGGCGAGTAACGGCCCTGGGGTCGAAGCGGCGATCGATCGGTACCGCGAATACCTCGAGAAGAACACCGACGAGCTGGTCGCCGAAACGAAGCCGTTCGTGGCGGCCGTCGTCGCCGGCGACGTCGCCAGGGCGAAGTCGCTGTACGGCGTGGCCCGCATCCCCTACGAGCGGATCGAGCCGGTGGCCGAGTCCTTCGGCGACCTCGACCCCCGCATCGACGCCCGCGAGAACGATGTAGCGGCAAGCAAATTCGAAGGCTTCCACCGGATCGAGAAGGCACTCTGGGAAGAAGGCACCGCCGAGGGCATGGCGCCAGTCGCCGAACGGCTCGAAGCAGACGTCAAGGAACTGGCCAAGAAAGTCGAAACCGTCGGGTTGCAGGCGGTGCAGATCGCCAACGGCGCCAACGAGCTGCTCGGCGAGGTCTCGGCCTCGAAGATCACCGGCGAGGAGGAGCGCTACTCGCACATCGACCTGGTCGACTTCAAGGCCAACGTCGAAGGGGCCGAAGCGGCCTTCGACGCGGTCGAGCCGCTGCTCAGTTCGAATGATCCGCAGCTGGTTCGGGAAATCGGGGGCGACTTCAAGAAGGTCTACGCGGCGCTGAAGCCCTATGAAACCACCGACGGCTTCGTCAGCTACGAAGAGCTGACCAGGGCCGACACTCGCAAGCTGGCGCAGTCGATCGACACGCTGGCGGAGAAGCTGTCGCAGGTTCCGGCGGTCATCGTTTCGGGCGAACAGAGTTAGTCGGGGATGGACGGCAGGCCGGGCGCCTGCCACGTCGAGAGGGAGTCCTGCGGGCGGGCCAAACTGGGTCCGTTCTCGGACTCCCTCTCGACGTGGCAGGCGCCGGAGGGACCACCCGCGTAGACGGCGGCGGCACACCAGCCTCCTTGATCCACGGAAAGTCCGTGCTTCGGGGGGCGAGGCCCGTCCTTCGCGTGGCTTAGCCTGGTCTGGTGACTGTCGCGACTGGAGATAGAGCGGATCAGCTGCTGGGGGAGCTCGGGTTCGAGCACTGGCGGCCGGGACAGAAGGAGGCGGTGGAGGCTGCGCTGGAAGGGCGCGATTCGCTGATCGTCATGCCCACGGGGGGCGGGAAGAGTCTCTGTTACCAGCTGCCCGGGCTCGCCACGGAGGATTTGACGATCGTTGTCAGTCCCTTGATCGCGCTGATGCGGGATCAGTGGACGCGGCTTACCGCGGCGGGGCATCCGGTGACGATGATCTCCTCGGGGATGAGCGACGAGATGGCTCGGCGGGCGCTTGGCGAAGTTCGCGGCGGCGAGGCGCGGATTGTCTACTGCTCGCCGGAGCGGTTCGGGTCGAACGTCTTTCTCGACGCGCTGGCGCAGCGACGGATCGACTTGATCGCGGTGGATGAGGCCCACTGCGTTTCGGAGTGGGGGCACGACTTCCGGCCCGACTACCTGCGGCTGCCGCAAATCGCCGACCGGCTGGGGCGGCCGACGGTGATGGCCTGCACGGCGACGGCGACGAAGCCGGTGGCAGCGGAGATCGCTTCGCGGTTCGGGATGCGCGAGCCGCTGCAGGTGCGCTCCGGCTTCGACCGGCCCAACCTCTCCTTCGATGTCGTGCCGCTCGAAGGGACCGGCTCCAAGGCACGGCGCCAGGCGCTGCTCGAGGCAGGCCTCGGCGATCCGGCTAATCGACCCGCGATCGTCTACTGCGGCACCCGCAAGGACACCGACGAGGTGGCGGCGACGCTGCGCGAAGCCGGCCAGAACGCACTCCCTTACCACGCCGGGATGGAAGCGGAGGAGCGCACCGCGGTCCAACGGCGCTTCATGAGCGGCGACGTCGACGTGATCGTCGCCACCAACGCCTTCGGGATGGGGGTCGACAAGGCCGACGTGCGCTCGGTCTGGCACATGGCGATTCCGACCAGCGTCGAGGCCTACTACCAGGAGGCCGGCCGCGCCGGCCGCGATGGCTTACCGGCCCGCGCCGTGCTACTGGCGATGAAGGCCGACCTCGGCCGCCTGGTCCGCTTCAACGAACAGCGCGCCGGCGATCCCGAGCTGGCGATCGCCCACGAGCGCGGCTGGCGCGCCTACCACGCGATCAAAGCCTTTATCTACTCCGGCCGCTGCCGCCGCCGCTCCCTGCTCGACCACTTCGGCGATCGCCTGGCGGGCGCGCCGCTGGAGCGCTGCTGCGACGTCTGCGAGCCGCAGAGCTGGCTGCCGGATCCGGAGACGATCGCGATCCGCCGGCCCAAGCGCGCCAGCGGCTCGGCGGCCCCGCCCCCCGACCTCTCCCCCGCCGATGCGCCGCTCTTCGAGGCGCTGAAAGCCTGGCGCCTCACGGCCGCCGCCGGCAAGCCCGCCTACACCGTCGCCAACAACCGCACCCTCGCCGCGATCGCCGCGGTCCGCCCCGCCGACCCAGCCGCTCTGATCGAGATCAGCGGCGTCGGCCCCAGCTTCCTCTCCAAGTTCGCCGAAGAGGTCCTGGCGATCGTCTCCGAGCACCCGGCCGCCCTGGCCGCCTGAGCGCCGCCCCCACGCGCCCTCCCGCGCGCGCGTCGCATCCGCTACTAGCGCGGACGCCTCGACGTGAGGCCCTGCAGGACCACCTCGATCGGCGAGCGGTGGACTTTTCCGTTCCCGTTGGTCGACTCGCGGGCACGCCGGACCTCGAGCGCGATTTCCCCGACCTGAGCGCCGACGTTGCCCGCCTTCCTCGCTGCCTTGGCGAGATCCTTGGAACTGACTCCGCCGAGGCCGCTCCTGCGATGCGCTTGACGAGCGCCGAGGGCCAGGCCGCCCGCCCCGGCGGCAAGAGCCGCACCTCCCGCCATCAGCGGCACCTTCGCCTTGCTCGCGGCACGGCTAACCACGCCGCCGGCATCCTTGGCGGCCCCCTCGACGGTTTCGATGGCGGCCTGTGGTTTGCTCGGGTTCGGCGGGGATTTGCGCGACGAGCTTTTCGGTTTGCTCGACGAGCGGCCGCTGGACGAGCGGCCTTTCGGTTTGCTCGAGGTGCTCGTTTTGGTTTTGTTCGAGGTGCTCGCTCTCGGTTTGCCCGAGGACCTCGTTTTCGGTTTTGATTTTTTGGGGCTCGCTTTGGTCTGAGCCATCTCTCTCTCTCCTTATTGGTGGGGTTCCCTGCCCCTACTCGCGCAGCTCCTGCTCGCGGGCGCTGGCGCGCTCCTCGTTCAACTCGGCCTCCACCTCGGCCCGCTTCGCGCGCTCCTCGGCGATCGCGGCCTCGGTGCGATTCTCCTCGGCCCTCTCCCGATGGTGATCGACGTCATCGTGCTGGGCTTTGGCCTGCGCTTGACCGAGTTCCCGGCGCCGGCTCGACCGCCGAGCGGCCGAAATCAACAGCGCGACGACGATCAGAACGACGACGATTATCGCGATTACTGCAAGCGTCGACATCTCTCCTCCTAGGGTTGCCTACACAGCCTTTCTGCCCTAATAGCGCGGTTCGAAACGCGATTGGACGGGGGATCGAGAAGAGAACGGGCGCCTCCCGTCCGCCCGGCGCGGGGAACGCCGAGCGGAGGATCGCCGCTCACTCTCCCTGGCCAACTCTTCGCCCGAGTGCTGCGGGTGGCAGCTCGGCGCCGAGCATACGCCGCTTTTTTGGTGTTGTGAAGGTCATGGACGTACCCAGTCGAAGAGATCGCGGATGACCCGTGGACACAAGGTCCAGGCCGCGGCATGCACGCTGGCCGCCCTGGTGGTGCTGGCGCTCGCTGGCGCCGCGAGCGCCGGCGCCGGTCTGCTCGAACCGCCCGGCAAGAAAGTCTGGTTCGGCGTCTCCGACACCGGCGACCCCGCCCAGTTCGGCGAATTCTCGACGGCGGTCAGCAAGCACCCGGCGGTGATCGAGTCCTTCCGCACCTGGGGCAGCGACTTCCCGGACTCGATCCAGCGCTGGCAGACGGCGCGGGCGCGGCCGATGATCCACATCACCACCGCCGACAACAGCGATGGCCACGAGATTGTCACCCCGCGGGCGATCGCCCAGGGCGCCGGCGATGACTACCTGGTCCGTCTCAACCGGCTCTTCTTCGAGAAGGAGATGCGCGCCTACGTGCGGCCCCTGGGCGAGCCCAACCGCTGCCTCAACGTCTATGCCTCCTACGACTGCGGCGGCGGCGCCCGTGACGCCGCCCACAAGCCGCGCTGGTACAAGCTCGCCTTCCGCCGCATCTACGTGATCATCCATGGTGGTGGCAAGGCCGGCGTGATCAACACCCGCCTCGCCGAAGCGGGGCTGCCGCCGCTGACGGTCCAAATCGGCGGCCTGCCGAAGGCGCCGGTGGCGATCGTCTGGAGCCCGCTCCCATCCGGCTCGCCGACCGTGCCACAGAACCGACCTCGTCATTTCTACCCAGGCTCGCGCTGGGTCGACTGGGTCGGCACCGACTTCTACGCCTCCTATCCCGAATGGGGTTCGCTCAGCGGCCTCTACAACCGCTACGCCGGCAAAAAGCCCTTCGCGCTGACCGAGTGGGGCGTCGAAGCGGGCGACGATCCGGGCTTCGTCAGCAAGCTGTTCGCCTGGGTGAAAAGGCACCCACGCTGCAAGATGCTCGTCTATTACCAGGACTTCGGCAGCACCAGCAGCTACCGGATCCAGAACTACTCGGGCAGCCTCGAAATCCTCAAGGCCCGCCTGCACTCGGGGCTTTTCCCGCCCTACGCGCCGGGTGCGCCGCACCAACCGCCGCCGCCCCCCGGTGGGGTTCCAGCGCGGTGATGCTCGAGTAGCCGGTCAGGTAGATGCGGCGCCCGTCTGAGATCACCGGCGTGTAGGTGCCCTTCGGGTAACTGAAGACGCGCCGGCCGCTGCGCATCATGAAGCCGGAGGTCGTTTTGTTGGTGAACTCGGCGACGTAGACGATGTCGCCCACCGCCGAGAGTGAGCCGATCACCTGGCCGCCGGCGGAGCGGCTCCAACGCAGGCTGCCGTCCTTGGCGTCGAGCGCGTAGATGTTGCCGTCGAAGGAGCCGATGAAGACGGTCGGCGGGCTGTGCTGGGTGTTGGCGACAGTCGGGCCGGAGTAGGCGTAGCCGCCGGTCGAGTAGCTCCAGGCGAGCTCGCCGTCGCTGATGTCGAAGCTGTAGACGCGACCGTCGTTGTTGCCGGAGTAGACGCGCCCGTAGGCGACGGCCGGGGTCGAGTAGAACTGCCCCGAGGCGCCGAAGCCGGGCCCGAGCGAGCCGCTCTGCCAGATCAGCTTGCCGCTCTTGGCGTCGACCGCGTTCATGTAGCCGCCGTAGTCGCCGACGTAGAGGCGGCCGCCGTAGTAGGCCGGGGCCGACTTGACCGGCCCGCCCAGCTGGGTCGCCCAGCGCACGGCGCCACTGATCGTGCTCAGAGCGTAGAGGCCACCGTCCTCGCAACCGAAGTAGACGGTGCGGTCGACGATCACAGGCGAGGACTCAGCCCGGCTCGGCAGCGACTTCTTCCAGATGATCTTGCCGGTCTTGGCGTCGAGCTTGACGATGTGACCGGGGACGAGGTTGACGATGTAGAGACGGTGGCGGTAGTAGGTCGGCGAGGAGGCGTTGAGGCGACCGATGCGCCGTTCCCACAGCAGTTTGCCGGTGTCGGCGTCGAGGGCGAAGGCGTAGCCGCTGTTGTTGACCGCGTAGAGCTTGCCGCCGACGTAAATCGGCGGGAACTCCAGAAGCGGCCGCTCGGTGTAGCGCCAGAGCTTGTGGAAGGGGGGCTTTATCCCCCGCGCCGGCAGGTAGCGGGTACGGGCCGGGTTGAGGCCGAACATCGGCCAGTTGACCGTCTTCGCCTTCTTCGGCTGCGGCGGCGGCTTCTGCGGCACGAAGGTCGCGTTGGGGTTGTGGACGTCAGCCGGGCGCTTCAGCAGCTGGTAGCCGACGATGGCAGCGCTGAAGAGGAGAGCGGCGGCGAGCAGGGCGATCGCCGGCCCGCGGTTGCGGTGCAGCAGACGCTCGGCGTCGCGCAGCAGCGGTGCGTCGCGCCAGCGGCGGGCCTCGGGCCCGCCCTCAACCATTCGCGGCGCGGCGCTCGGACTCTTTGACGATGCCGCCGAGCAGGGCCCTGATCCCCCGCTTGACGACGGCGACGACAGCGCCACCAACCAGCGGCAGGGTCGGCGTCGTGTGAACCGCGTAGACGACCCTGGTGCCACCGTCCCGCGGGGTCAGCTCGACGGTGCCAACGTGGTCGCGCACCGGAGCGCCGGAAAGCAGCTTGTAGGAGAAGCGCATTGGGGGTTCGTAGGCGATCACCTCCTCGCGCAGCGGCGGCCCGGCTGAGGTCAGAACCCGAATCGCGCCGACCCCGTTCGGCGCCGGCTCCCCCGGGCGCTCCAGCACCGACTTGCGTAGCGGCGTGATCTCGGCATAGAGGTGGTGTTCGGTGAGAACCGCGAAGACGGTCTCGGGCGGGGCGGCAACCTGCCGCTCAAACGTGAAGCTGGCCATCGCGGGAAGGCTATAGACCGTGCCGGGCCGAGGAGGGGCTAGCTGAGTTTCCAGTGCTGCGGGTCGGTGTCCTCGACCGTTCGCACCTCGCCGCCGATCGCCATGTGATCAAGGCAGGAGAGGACGATCTGCAGGACCCAGGCACTGGCCGGACTGCGCAGGTTGTCCGGACCGAGGATCTCGGCGACGATCTCGAAGGCCGTGCGCTCGCCGCCGGCGAGCGCCTCGCGCACCTTGCCGAGCAGCTCCTCGACCTGGCGCCGTGCCTCGGCGATCTTCGCCTCGGGGTCGCGGAAGGGCCGGCCGTGGCCGGGCAGGCAGAGTTCGGTCTCGAGCGGCTCGACCTCGCTCAGGCTGGAGAGGAATTCGCCGACCGGGTCGGGGGTGTGGCCGTAGTCGAAGAAGAGCACCGTGCGGCCGAGCAGATGGTCGCCGGAGATCATCAGCTTGCGCTCGGGGTTGTGGAGGACGACGTGCGAGGGGGCGTGGCCTGGGGTCTCGTGGACCTGCCAGGCGCCGAGGTCGGTCTCGACCTCGACCCCGGGGACGAGGTCGCGGTCGGGCACCTGGATTGCGTCGATGCCGGTCTCTTCGTCGCTCTCGCGGGACTCGCGGTAGCGCTCCAGCGCCGCGACCGGGACGCCGCTCTGCCGCGCCACCTCGAGCCGGTGCTCGAGCGCCGCCGCGGGATCGTCGGCGAGCAGCCGCACGTGCTCCCAGGCGGGGTGCATCCAGAGCTCGCAGCCGGCCGCCTCGACGATCGAGGCGGCGAGGCCGTAGTGGTCGATGTGGGAGTGGGTGCAAACGAGCAGGCCAATGTCGTCGACTCCGTAGCCGGCCTGGGCCAGCGCCAGGTCGAGCTGGCGTAGCCGCCCCTTGCCGCCCATGCCGGTGTCGAAGAGGACGATCCCGTCGCCCGCCTCGATCGCCCAGGCGTTGCCGTGGGGAACCCCCGGCCAGGGCAGCGGCAGACGCAGCCGCCAAACCCCCGGCAGCACCTTCTCCGTCCGCGGCGCGTTAGCTCGTGCCTCACCAGCCATCCCGGCATCCTCTCAGCCAATGCTCGGCCGATGGGCCGATAGTTGACGCAGCGGCAACTTATCGGCCCATCAACCCCCAGGCATGGCCCTACGGGCTGACGAAGGTGGCGGGATCGGGGCCGGTGCGCTGACCGGCGTCGAGGCGGGCGATCGCGGCCATGTCGTCCTCGCTCAGCTCGAAGTCGAAGACGTCGATGTTCTCGCGGATCCGCTCCGGGGTGACCGATTTAGGGATGACGACGTTGCCGAGCTGCAGGTGCCAGCGCAGGATCGTCTGGGCGGGGGTCTTCTCGTGGTGGGCGGCGACCGTTTCGATCGTCTCGTCGTCGAGCAGAGCACCCTGGGCGAGCGGGCTCCAGGCCTCGGTCGCGATGCCGTGATCGGCATGCCAGGCGCGTAGCTCGGCCTGCTGCAGGCTGGGGTGCAGCTCAATCTGGTTCACGGACGGCAGGTAGTCGGCCTCCCGCTTCAGCCGCTCGAGATCCTCGACCCGGAAGTTGGAGACGCCGATCGAGCGTGAGCGACCTTCCTCGTTGATCCGTTCGAAGGCCCGCCAGGTGTCGAGATAGCGATCCTCGCTCGGCACCGGCCAGTGGATCAGGTAGAGGTCGACGTGATCGGTGCCGAGCCGCTCGAGGCTCTTCTCGAACGCCGCGAGAGTCGAGTCGTAGCCCTGCGCGGAGTTCCAGAGCTTGGTGGTGAGGAAGACCTCGTCCCGAGCCAGGCCGGCGGCGGCGATCGCCGCGCCCACGCCCGCCTCGTTGCGATACGCGGCGGCGGTGTCGAGATGGCGATAGCCGGCGTCCAGCGCCTCTTCGACGGTCTCCTGAGTGTCACCTGGCGGCACCTGGAAGACGCCGAACCCGAGTTGGGGAATCTCCACACCGTCCTGCAGAACGACCCTGGGAATCGAGGTCACATCGGTCATCTCACTTGCTCCGTTCCTGTTAGGTCTCGAATCCTCTGAGTACCCAGCGCCACGCCGTTCATGCGCCGGTGAGCGGTGCCGCGCGAGCTAGCTGGTGGCGAGGCCGATGGCCAGCAACGGAAAGGCGAGCATGGCGCCCAGGTAGGCGCCCATCGCGGCGCCGCTGCCGAGGCTGCCCGTACGCGAGCGAGCGCCGGTAACTACGCCGACGAGAAAGACGAAGCCAGCGATTCCAAGGCCGATCCAAAAGACGGGAGGCATGCGGCGGCGACAATACCGAACGGCGCCGCCTGACGCTGGTACTTTGGCCGGGCTGATGGCCTGGCCACGCCGCTTGTTTCTGGGGCTCGCGACGATCGCGATGTTCTGCCTGCCCGCCGCAAGCGCGGCGGCGGGCGTCCACAAGGTGGGGTCCATCCGCTTCTTCACCCCGGCCGAAGCGGCGGCGCGCCAGCTGGCCGCGCGCTACGCGCCGATCACGATGCTGCGCGAACAGCAGGATCCGCCCTGCGAAACCAGCGCCGAGCAGTACCAGCCGACCAGCGTCGGGGCCGTCCTCGGCAACCCCACCGTCACCCTCACCCACGACGACCTCCAGACCGGCCAGCTGGAACAGGTCAAGAAGGCGCCGACCGCGGCGGACATCGCCGGCCTTCCCGACGGCTACTACCTCGACCTCGAAGGCGAAGCGCTCGGCGAGACCTGCATCTACTCCCGGGCCTTCGAGAAGCTGGTCGCGGAAGGCAAGGCGCCGGCGGTCGCCTACGCTCACATTGCCCGCGAACCGAACCACTCCGGGTTCGTCCTCCAGTACTGGTTCTTCTGGTACTTCAACCAGTTCAACGACCTCCACGAGGGCGACTGGGAGGGGATGCAGCTCAGCTTCGAAGCGGACACGACGACCGCGGCGCTGCGCGAAGAACCGCACGAAATCATCGTTTTCCAGCACGCCGGCGGCGAGCGGGCCAGCTGGAGCGACGCGAAGGTGCACAAGGAAGGCACCCACCCGATCGTCTACCCGGCCGCCGGCTCGCACGCGACCTTCTACGACTCCGCCGTCTACATTCAGAACGGCCAGCGCGGTTCCGGCGTTGGCTGCGACAACACCACCGAACCACTGCGCGAACTGCGGCCGCGCCCGGTGCTGCTGCCGGAAACCGCCTCCGAACAGGGGCCGTTCAAGTGGCTCAGCTACGACGGCCGCTGGGGTGAAAAGGAAAAGGGCTTCAACAACGGGCCGACCGGGCCGACGACGAAGACGGTCTGGAGGGAACCCTTCGCCTGGATGGCGAAGCAGCGGACGACCAGCCCGCGCCTTCCCGGCGGCTCGATCGCCGGCCCGCAGATCACCGGCGCCTTTTGCGGTGCCGTCGCCCAGGTCTCGGATTTCATCAACCTGGAGGCGAAGTCGCGGACCCTGGCGATCGTCACGCTGGCCGTCCTCGCGCTCCTGATCGCGCTCTTCGTCGGACTCACCCGCTGGCGCCCCGTCGACCTCAGCGAGCTGCGCGCCAAGCGCGCCTTCGGCCAGCTGGTCCGTGCGGCGCGCCAGCTCTACGGCCGCCACTGGACGGTCCTGGTCGCGATCGCCCTGGCGGGGCTGGTGATCGTCGCCGGAACCAATCTCCTCGCCACCCTGCTCGCCGGCGGCAGTTCGGCCAACGAGGCGGCGGGTCGCTCGGGCGTCAACCTGGCGCTGGCCGACCTGGTCGAATCGATCGCGAGACCGATCGCACTGGCCGTGGTCGCGGCGATCGTCGTCATCTTCATGCGGCTGCTGGTCGAATCTCGGCCGGCCGGCTTCCGCGCCTGCTGGAAAGGAATGAGGGAACGCTTCTGGCGGATCGTCGCCGCCCTGCTGCTCGCCACCGCGGGGATCCTGCTCATGGCCATAACCGTGATCGGCCTCCCCTTCGCGATCTGGAAGCTGGTCGGCTGGTCCTTCGTGGGACAGGAAGTGCTGTTCACCGACAAGTCGCTGCGAGAGTCCTTCCGCGGCAGCTCCGAACTGGTCCGCGGACGCTGGTGGCGTGCGGTCCGGGTCGTCATCTTCCTCGTTGCGCTTCTCTTCATCGCCGGGCCGGTCCTAACCCTGGGGCTGATCTTCACGCCGCTGCCGTTCCTGGTGATCAACCTGCTTGGGGCGCTGATCTTTTCTCTGTTGATCCCCTACGTGGTCATCGCCCAGACGCTGCTCTACTTCGACCTGCAGGAGCGAGCCAAGACCCCGAGCGGGTAGGTTCCCGCCTGTGAAGCTGCTCGCCTTCAGCGACCTGCATCGCGACCTCGCGCAGGGCGCGAGGCTGGTCGAGATGGCGGCCGGCGCCGACGTCGTGATCGGGGCCGGCGACTTCGCCTCGGTCCACGAGGGTCTCGAGGAGACGATCACGGCGCTGGCGGCAATCGAGGCGCCGACCGTGCTCGTCCCCGGCAACAACGAGACCGTCGACGCCCTGCGCGACGCCGCCCGCAGCTGGGAGGCAGCCACGGTCCTGCACGGCGAAGGGATGACGATCTCCGGCACCGAGTTCTTCGGCCTCGGCGCCGGCATCCCGGTGACCCCCTGGGACTGGAGCTTCGACCTCGACGACGACGAGGCGACGGGGATGCTCGGCCCCTGCCCCGAGGGAGCGGTGCTGGTCCTGCATTCGCCACCCAAGGGCCACTGCGACAGCGCCGGCGATGACACCCATTTCGGCAGCTCGGCGCTGCTGCAAGCGATCGAGGAGAAGCGGCCCCGCCTCGCCGTCTGCGGCCATATCCACGAGTCCTGGGGCTGCGAGGGCCAGATCGGCGCGACGCCGCTGCGCAACCTCGGACCGACCGGCACCTGGATCGAGCTCTAAGCCGCGTGGAATCGGGTGGACCGAAGCGCGCCGGGCTCGTCCTCGGCACGCTGATCCTGGTCGCGGGCGTCGCCAACCTCAACCTCGCGGTCGCCAACGTCGCCCTGCCGGACATCGGCAAGGCCTTCGACGCCGGCCAGACGATGGTCGACCTGATCGCCGTCGGCTACTCGCTCGGGCTCGCCGCCTCGGTTCTCTATCTCGGCGCCGTCGGCGACCGCTACGGCCGCAAGACGCTGCTGCTGCTCGGCATGGCGCTGACCATCCCCTTCGCGGTCCTCGCCGCCCTCGCTCCGACCGCCGAAGTTCTCTTCATCGCCCGCGTGCTCGGTGGCGTCGCCGCCGGCATGGCCTACCCGACGACGCTGGCCCTGATCACGGCGCTGTGGTCCGGGCAGGAACGCACCAAAGCGATCGCGCTCTGGTCGGCGCTCGGCGGCGGCGTCTCGGCGCTCGGCCCGCTGATCGCCGGCGCCCTGCTGGAAGGGTTCGATTGGGGCTCGGTCTTCATCGTCAGCGCGCCGCTGGCGGCAATCGCCCTCTTCTTCGCCTGGAAACTGATCCCCGCCCACGTCAACGAGACGACCGAGCCGGTCGACCACCTCGGCGGCATCCTCTCGATCGCGATGGTGGCGACGCTGGTGCTGGCGATCAACCTCGCGCCCGAACCCGGCAAGGGCACGACCGCGATCGTCCTCGGGGTCGTCGCCCTGGCGGCGGCGGGCGCCTTCCTACTGCGCCAGCGTCGCGTCAGGATCCCGCTCTTCGACCTCAAGATCGCCGGGCGGGCGACCTTCTGGGTCGCCGCGCTGGCCGGGATCATCGTCTTCGGCTCGCTGATGGGAGCGATGTTCATCGGCCAGCAATTCGTCCAGAACGTGCTCGCCTACTCGACCCTGCAGGCCGGCCTGGCGATCCTGCCGGGAGCGCTCGGGATGATCGTCGTCGCCCCGCGCTCGGCGAAACTGGTCGCCTCGCACGGCTCGCGCTTCACGCTGCTGGCCGGCTTCGTCTTCTGCCTGCTCGCCTTCTTCGAGATGCTGCTGTTCTGGGACCAGGGCGTCGCCTACTGGGTGGTCGGGTTCGGCTACCTGTTGATGGGGATCGGCGTCGGCTTCGCCGGCACCCCGGCCTCGCGCTCGCTGACCGGCTCGGTGCCGGTCAAGCGGGCGGGCATGGCCTCTGGCACCGCCGACCTGCAGCGCGATCTCGGCGGCGCGATCATGCAGTCGATCTTCGGCGCCCTGCTGACCGCCGGCTACGCGGCCAGCTTCAGCTCCCAGATCGCCGCCTCGCCGGAAAGTGCCAAGGTCAGCGAACAGGTCCAGAACGAGCTGACCAAGTCCTTCGCCAGCGCCGCCGGCACCGCCCAGCAGTACCCCGAATACGCGCCTCAGATCGTCGCCGCGGCCCGCAACTCGTTCCTGGAAGGCGGCGACTGGACCTACGCGGCGGGGATGATCGCGGTCAGCCTCGGCATCGCCGTCGTCTTCTTCCTCTTCCCCAGGCGCGAAGAGGAGCTGAGCCTGCTCGATCGCTTCCATAGCGAAGACGCCGCCAGCTGATGGCCTACCGCCTGCTCAGAGCCGCCAACGCCTTCTGGCGACCCTCGAACCAGATGCGGGTCGAGAACACCGACCTCGGCAAGCAGCTCGAGGCCGACTCGCTGGGAGCGCGACTTTGGCGTCTGACGCCAGGACAGGCCTCGACCAAGCACCGCCACATCCAGACCGAGGAGCTCTATGTCCTGCTCGAGGGCAGCGGCCGGGTCCGAATCGACGAGGACGAGCCGCTGACCCTGACGCCGCTGGACTCACTGCTGGTTGAGCCCGGCTCGGTCCGCCAGCTCTTCAACGACACCGAGGCCGATCAGCTCTGGCTCGTCGTCGGCGCTCCGCCAGAGGCAGCGAACACTTTGGAGATGAGCGAGGAGCTGCTGCGGCAGACCTACCCGGATGGACCGCAGGCGCTGCCGCCCGAGCTGGACGGCTGACCCTCGCTGCCCGAGTTGGCTTGGGCACTAGGTTTTAGACAGTGCCAGCCGAGCCTTCCACCGACATCGCCTTCGAGAGCACGGCGGGCCGCTGGCTGCTCGCCGTCGCCGTCGTCGGCTCGGGGATGGCCTTCCTCGACAGCACCGTCGTCAACGTCGCCCTGCCGGACATCGGCCGCGACCTCGGCGCCAGCACCAGCGCCCTGCAGTGGATCCTCAACGGCTACCTGCTGACCCTGGCCTCGCTGATCCTGCTCGGTGGCTCGCTCGGCGACCGCTACGGTCGCCGCCGCATCTTCGTCCTCGGCGTCTGGCTCTTCACCGCCGCCTCGCTGCTCTGCGCGGTGGCGCCTAACACGGAGCTGCTGATCTTCGCCCGGCTCGTCCAGGGCATCGGCGGGGCGCTGCTGACGCCCGGCAGCCTGGCCCTGATCGAGGCCAGCTTCCGGCCCGGCGACCGCGCCCGCGCGATCGGTGCCTGGTCAGGGCTGGGAGGCGTGGCGACGGCGCTGGGGCCGCTGCTCGGCGGCTATCTGATCGGCGCCATCTCCTGGCGGGCGATCTTCGTGATCAACCTGCCGATTGGCATCTTCGTCGCCTGGGCGGCGACCAGGCACGTGCCGGAGAGCAGCGACCCGATGAGCACCGGCCGGCTCGACCTGCGCGGCGCTGCCCTGGCCGCGCTCGGCCTCGCGGGCACCACCTACGCGCTGATCGAGGCCCCCGAAAAAGGCGCCTCGGCGACGATTCTGGTGACCGGCATCGGCGGCGTGCTGGCGCTCGTCGCCTTCTTCGTCGGCGAGCGGCGCAGCTTCAACCCGATGCTGCCGCTGGAGATCTTCCGCTCACGCCAGTTCAGCGCCGCCAACGGCGTCACCTTCGTCGTCTATGCGGCGCTCGGCGGCTTCTTCTTCCTGCTCGTCTCCTTCCTGCAGATCTCACTCGGCTACACGCCGATCGAGGCCGGTGCCGCCTCGCTGCCGGTGACGCTGCTGATGCTGCTCTTCTCCGCCCGCTCCGGGGCGCTCGCCCAGCGCATCGGCGCCCGCCTGCCGCTCACCGTCGGGCCGCTGGTGATCGCCCTGGGCCTGCTCTGGATGACGCAGATCGAGCCCGGCGACAACTATGTGACGGCAGTCCTGCCCCCAATCGTCGTCTTCGGCCTCGGTCTGACCCTGGTCGTCGCTCCGGTCACCGCAACCGTCCTCGCCGCCGCCGACACCCGCCACTCCGGAGTCGCCTCCGGCGTCAACAACGCCGTCGCCCGCGTCGCCGGCCTGCTCGCCGTCGCGGTCCTGCCAGTTGCCGCCGGCCTCACCGGCGACAGCTTCTACGACCCGGCGAAGATGACCGACGGCTTCCACATGGGGATGGCCGTCTGCGCCGCCCTCGCCGCCCTCGGCGGCGTACTCGCCTGGTTCACGATCAGCGCCGAGGTCCTGCATGCCGAGGCCGAGCCCGGCGGTGATACTCCGGAGCGCCTCGCCGAGGACTTCAGCTGCGGCGTCGGGGCGCCGCCGCTGCGGCCGGGGCGTGAGGCGGATTGCGACGCCGCTGGCACGCCTCAGGCGTTAGCGACGAAGTAGCCGACCAGGGCGGTCACGTAGCTGGCGAGCATCAACCGCCAGAGCCATTCAAAACGCGAGGTCATCCGGTCGTCGAATCGCTCGAATCGCTCGTCCATCTTTTCGAAGCGTTCGTCCGATTTTTCGAAGCGTTCGTCCACCTTTTCGAAGCGAGAATCGATGTGGCGGAAGCTGGCCTCGATGCGCTCTTCGAACTTGTCGAAGCGGGCCTCGATGCGCTCTTCGAACTTGTCGAAGCGCGCATCAACCTTGTCTTCGAACCTGTCCACGCGCGCGTCGGCCCTCGCGAACCCTTCGTCGACCCGATTCGTCAGGTCGTCGAGCCGCTCGTCGGTCCACGCTTCCCTCATCGCCTCCATGATGATTGCACTGTAGACAGAATGTTTCCATGCGTAGCGCGCAGACTGCAACAAGTCTGTACCAACTTCGTGCCCGCTTAGAGCAGGGCGGGAGAGCTCGGCTTCACGCCGGTTCCTCTCATGGATCTGGGAAATGTGCGCCGGCGCTTCGGCCAACGCCGGCCCGCGCGAGGGGCGCGCTGGAGGCTGCCGAGCGTGCATTCAACAAGTATCTCGACGCCGCCAACGCCTGGGGGGAATGTCTGGCCGACGCTTCCTGCAACACCGCCTCGATCGAACGATCCTGCAGGGGAAGTGGCGGGCGGCCTCCAGCAGCCTCTCCGCAGCTCAATAGGCACCGCGACCCGTCGATAGCGGCGGGGCCACGATCACTCGTGGCCCCGCGCGCCCGCTATCCAACGTTCTTATTTACCTCTGGTTCGCTCGAAGTGAGCTATTCGAGTGAGATGCCCTGCGAAGCGCCTTTCGAGTTGGTCGCCGTGAACGTTGCCTTACCCGAAAAGTAACCATTGGCAAACGTTCCCTGTTCTGGACAGGATGCTCCCGTCGCAGTGTATTTGAGAGCAACACTGCTGCCGATGGGAGCTATCTTCACGCTACGAAGCTTGCCGGTGCCTTCGTTGCTGTAGCCGAGTTGGGGAGAGGCCACGCTCTGCGGACCTACCGTCAGGAGGCAGCCCGGAAGCGCAACGGTAATTGGTTTACTCGCGCAGCTAGTACCGACAATTTCAAAGCCGCCTGAGGCTTTAAGCATGAAGCTGCAGGCCCCCGTGGTCACATATTCGTCCGCTAGGGAGATTTCTTTTTCTTCGGCATTTGCGTTCCAAGTGCACGACTGAATGGTCGGCGCCACAGTGATGCTTCCTGACGTCGTGGCGGACAAGGTTCCACTATACGAGTCTTTTTTACACAGCAGGTAGCCGTTCGTACCGAAATTAATGGCTTTGGTGTTCCCGTTTGTGTTCGTCCCCGCGATCGTCGCCGGCGCTTCTTCAGCGGCAAATTTCGTGAAGGGAGCCGCTGAGGTCGATTCGACCGACAATCCCGCCGGTACACCTCCGAAGGCGCTGCCTTTAATCGTCCATTCGCCGGTGTAGGTGCCGTCGGAGAACGTGCCATTGGCTCCATTGACGCAACTGAAGCGAGTGTACGTAAGTCCGGTCAGGTTGGCCACCGCGGTGATCGTCGAGGGGCTGCCGGCGACATTTTTGTAGGTGACGGTGCCGAGGCCTGACTGGTTGCCGATTTCCATCCGACAGTTGGTATTGGGTTCTATGAATGTCATCGGGGATTCACAGCCGACGATGTCCATCGTGCCTACCAGGGCCGGGCCGGCACCGGGATGGAAGCGGTACTTGCAGCCGTTCGTCGCCCAGCCCATCGGAAACCCGAAGTAGGAGCACCCCAGTGTCGGGGTGACCGTCACCTGGCTGGAGGTTTTGGCCGTCGTTTCGCCGGAGAAGGACACGTTGCTGCACGAAATGTTTTCCCTGAGCCACAGATTGTGGCTTTTCCCGGTAAGGCTACCGCTCCAAACCTCCCCGTTATAGTCCGCTTTGAAGTTGTTCGCCGAAGCCGCACCGGCCCCCGCAACTGCGATCAGGGCCAGCGCCACAGCTGCGGCGATGCCCAGGGTCTTGATGGTTCTCACTTAGTACCTCCCCTGTCTGGCGGTCTCACCGCCAGGTTTGATTTGACTGGTTGACTGCTTTGCTTACTGACTTCTTGACTGGTGGTGCATGCTGGTCCCTGGGCAGGGATCTGCCCAAAGTCTTTGTGCAGCTATGGCCAGCGGGCTAGGGGCGCCGGTGGGAGGAAGGCTTGTGCTTCTTGTGCTTGCCCTTGCGGGCCTTCGGGCACTTCGCCTGCAGCTCTGGTTTCAGCACCAGCACCTTGCCGTTTTGAGCCGTGAACTCGGCATTGGCCTTGTGCTCGCCTTTGCAGATGTTCGTACTGTTTTCCAGTAGGCCCTTCTTGCCGGCCGGCAGGCTCAGGGTGAACTTGGTCACCGGGGCATCGGGGACGGCTTCGAAGGAGTTGCGGATGCCGCCTTTGACCGAGTCGACCCTGCCGACCAGGACGATGTGGATCTGGCCGTTGAGATCGGCGACCAGGTCTGGGAGCGGGTTGGAGGAGGAGCGCAGGTAGACCGGGCCTTCCAGCGGCTTGTCGAGCAGCGGCGTGATCGCCCTGGCCTTGCCGTAGATCGAGCCCTGGGGGCAGGTCCCTGCGGCGAACTGCACCCTGGTGCAGATCGTCTTGATGTGGGACTGGGCGAGGAACTCCGAGTGGGGAAGAGCGACCTGAGCCCTGGCGATGTTGGAGTAGGCGCCTTTGCTCGGGTAGGTCAGAGTCGCCGTCAGGGCTGGGAAGCCGCCGCGCTTGGTCTGGCCTTTGAGCTTGAAGGAGAGCTTCGGCTTGAAGGCGAGGTTCTGACAGCCGCCGACCTGGAAGCGGTTTTGCAGGTTGGCGACGTTGCCGGTTACCGAGATCGCTTCCGCGGTCAGCGCCTTCACTTCGCAGGAGGTCGGGTTGAGGGTGAAGTCGGGTTTGTCGATCTTGACGGCGATCGAGCGGACGTCGAGGGGGATTCCCTGCAGGATCGTCGGGATCGGGTCGGAGACGACGGTGACCTTGGCGCTTTCGGGATCGACGTTCAGCGCTGCTCTGACCGCCACCGAGCCGAGGTCGAAGGGGCCGGCCACCGCGGGGGTGACGATCAGCATGCTGAGCGGGGCGGACTTGTAGGGGCCGGCCAGGTAGGCCTTGCCCTGGGCGTAGAAGGGGGAGGGGCCGGCGCCGGCGCCTACGGTGACGGTGCCCAGCTGACTGGAGGCGGGGCAAGAAGGCGAGGACTGCTCGAGGGCACCTTGGACGGGGTTGGTGCGGGACTGGGCTTGGGCGACGCCGGCGGCCGAGCATTCCGTCGTCCCGGCCAGCTTTGCGATCAGGCCGGTGGGCAGGCTGACGTTCAGGCCCTTCAGCTCCTGGGAGCCGTCTTCGCGCTTTAGGCGCAGCAGGAAGGGGGAGTAGCCGCCGGCCAATGGGTCCTGGGTGCCGGCTTCGAAGCTGGGGGCGTTCGGCAGCTGGGCCGTGGTGGCGGCGCAGTTGCCGCCACCTGGTGCCTGGGCCATCGCGAAGGAGTCGGCGGGATGGGCGGTCGCGCCTTCCGGTGCGGTCCAGGGGACCAGCGAGGTCGTGGTGGTGTGGGTCGGAACCGAGGCCGATTCCCCGCAGGTCTGCGGGGTGCGCAGTGGGGCTCGGGCGCCTTGGAAGAGGTCGACCTTGAGGTCTTCGAAGGGCAGCTGGGGGTTCTGCTCGAAGACGTTGGTGATCTGACCGGTCACCGGGTTGGTCTCGACCTTGCCGGGGAGCTTGATGACGACGCCGGTGATCGGGTCGTTGACGGCGATGTAGAGGGCTAGGAGGGAGTTGAAGGGGTTTTCAAACTGCTTCGCCAAGAAGATCGACCCGGGGATCGGATGATCTACAAGCTGGCTGTCGATTTCGACGATGCCGATCTTCGAAGCGTCGGGGCAGTTGGCCGGTTCCGTGGAGAAGGACGGTTTGCCTTCCTTGACGCCCTGGTAGCCGATCTCGGCCAAAGAGCAGGCGGCTCGACCGTTCGCCGACGAGGGGTTGACCGTGAGGTCCGGGGGCAGGGTGACGGTGGCGTCGCGCAGGTCGGCCTCACCGAGGCCTTCGGGGTCTTCGTTGTCAGCCTGGGGTAGGTGGACGTCGACGTGCAGGCCGGAGGGGGCATCGGCCACGTTGGTCGAGGGCTTGGTTTCGATCGTCGGGGTGAAGGGCGGCTGGCTGCAGCCGACTGGCGGCGCTTCGGTCTCGGTTGATTCGAGGAAGGCGCCGGGATGCGGCCAGGTGTCGAAGCGCATCGTGGTCGCCAGCGGCTCGGCGCAGGAGCTCGGCAGGCGAAAGAAGGGGCGAACCGGGGTCAGGTTCGCGGGGCAGGAGCCTTCGCTGAGTTCGAAGCATTCTCCCCGCAGGGTGTCGTGGCTGGGGTCCCCAGGCGTCCCCCATATCGTGATCTGCGAAGCGGTTACCCGTTCTGCCTCGGTGGTGTTGTGCAGATAGCCAGTGACACCGTAGTCCCCGTCGCTCCTCAGCTTGGTGTTGATGTAGAAGGGGAGGCCGAGGACCTGGAAGCCAAGCTGGGCGGGCATACCTTTGGGGGGGACGAGGTTGTAGACCGGGACCTTGCGAATATTGCCCACCCCTTCCAGCTGCTGGATCACCGCCAGCCCCACGGCCGAGCCGGCCGGGCACTCGTTCGGATGCACGCTGCCGCCGTTCTCTGCCACCGAATCGACGGAATGATTCGTATTGAACTGCTGCGCGCTGCAGCGCGTGGTCGCGGTCGGGTTACCGACGAGACCCGGCGGCAACGTCACTTCGATCTCCTTCAGATCGCCCCCGGCCGGCAGGTACGGGGTCTTCGAGTTCGGCGGGGCAAGGGCCAGATTGACCGCGAAGGAGGTCGTGTACTGGTAGGGGTGAGAGGCGGCGCCGGTGGAGGGTTTGCCGTCGGGTCCCGTCAGCCCGGCGTGAAATTCCTCAAAGCCGGCGCTGGCTTCCTCGTCCGAGGCTTGGTTGCGGAATTCGGCTGAGGCCGCTGCGGCTCCGCCGCCCTGCACCTGCACCTGGTTCACCAGCTCCCCCGTGGCGCCGGGTGGGACCGTGACACGGATGTTCAGCTGCAGCTCGCTGCCGGGATAGAGCTTCGCCGGTTCGGCTACCGGCAAGAGCGCGTCGGTGACTTTGCAGGTGACCGTACTCACTTCCCCCACCACAGTGGTTTCACACGCCGGTGCCTTTTCGCTCAGGTCAACGCTGGATGCTCTGGGGCCATTAAGCGCGACGCTTTTGACTCCCAGCCCGGCCGGCAGCGTGTCAACGATCGTGATCTGGCTGTGATCGGTCTTTTCCCCGCCGCTGTTGGTGATGAAGACCTGGTAGTTGTCCAAGCCACTTTCATCCCCGGGCTTGAAGTTGGTGGGTGCGGCCAGGGACTGGATGCTCCAGGCGGGAACCGGGGCTGGCGCCGCCGCAGCCGGGGCGGCGATGCAGGCGGCGAAGATCGCGGCGGCGAAGATCGCTGCCAGTGATTTGCGCGTGATCATCGTCCCGCCCCCCGCTTATGGTTGGCACAGCCGCGCGACTTCTTGGCCTTGTGCTTCTTGCTCTTCCTCCCGTGCTTGCTGGGCTTGGGCTTGCGTGGCTTGGGCTTGCATGGCCTGGGCCTGGCGACCGGGTTGAGAGGGCCCTCGAAATGAAACGGCGAGGAGGTGGCCGGGGGCGAGGGTGACGGTGGCAGACAGGCCTCCCCCTGGCAGATCGGCGCTTCGACCGGCTCCGGGAAGCCGCCCCGTTCGCGGGCGTCATAGACGTCGTAGTTTTCGTTGCTGTCCCAGCCGACCAGGGGGCTGCGGGTGGAGAGGAAGACATCGCGGCCATCCAGGGAGGCGTCGACCAGATAGCTGTGATCCGTACTCTTGCCGCTGGAGACAAGGAAGTGGCAGCCGCCAACGGCCGGGTCGAAGGCGGGGCTTTCACTCGTGCAGCTGCCCTTTCCGGCTCGCTCGAACTCGTAGACGTCGCGTTTGCCGTTCTCATCGACAGCGCTGATCGCGTCGAAGGACTCGAAGAAGAACTTGGAACCGTCCTCGGAGAGGTAGCGGGGCCCTTCGTAGACATTGGTCCAGCCCGGCAACAGGGTCGGGCCCAGCGGTCTGGCGCCGGAGGGGTTGCAGGAGACGCAGGTGAGGACTTTGGCTTCGGCGTCATAGAGGAAGGCCTCCGGGCAAAGCGGATTGCCGGATAGTTCCTTATTAAGGGCTTCCCACAGGCAATGATCGCCAGCGGCCACCCTGTTGTCATAGCCAGCAAGGGCTTCGGCTTCGAGCGAAAGGAAGGCGAGGTGGCGACCGTCGGGCGAGACATGGGCGCTGAGGTCCTGAGGCTGGGTGCTCCAATCGCTGACGTCTTCTGGAGCGAGGAGCGCAATGAAGCGCAGCCCTTCGCCTTCGTGCCAGGAGTAGAGGTTTTCTTTGCCGGCCGTGGCTATCTCGTCGACAGCGCCTTCCTGGGCGCCGGTCAGCGCTCCTTTGGCGACGAAGTAGAGGTAGGAGCCGTCGTCGGAGGCACCAACCACGCCAAGCACTTCGGGGGCGATCGCGCCGGGAGTGAGGTCGTTCAGCGTCCTTTCCGCGGTGTCATAGCGGTAGAGCTGCCCGGCAGCTTTTGCTTCTGAGTTGAGTTTGCCCGGAGCGGTGAAGAAGGCCTTGGAGCCGTCAGCGCTGGCGGCGAGGAAGTTGCCTTCCCCTCCTTTGCCGCCACCGACTTTGGCGTCGAGCTGGATCGTTTCTCCGCCGTCGATCCGCGCCAGGAGCGGCTGATTGCTGCTTTCGTATTTGCCGCCGTAGGTCCAGAAAACGATTCTCCCGTCGGCGGAGACGACGTGGCGCAGAGTCGTTTGGCCGGTCTGGCAGCCGGCGGTTTCGACGACGCCGCGGGCTCCGAAGGACGTCTCAACATCCGGGACGACAGCTTCGGTTTCGCCCGGCAGGATGCTCACCGGTTCCAGACCTCTGGTCGCCGACCATTCATAGAGGTTGAAGCCATTGCCTTCAGGGGCGCCAGCGTAAGAACCTTGCGCGGCAAAGAAGACATGGCTGCCGTCTTCGCTGGCGCCGGCGTAGACGAAGCAGCTGCCAGATTTCGGCGTTTCAGGGGTGAGGCAGCGCAGCGCCCCCCTCGCGTTGTCGCGCAGGTATAAGGACTGAAAGCCCTCTGGGCAGTCCGCGGTCAGCGCCGGCTCATCGACCCTCAGCGCACCGAAGCCGAGGTCGGGAGTGAAGCCGGTATAGGGGACCACCACGGGGTTTCTCAGAAGACCGGGCGGAGAGATATTCTCGGTTTCCCAGCCGCTTGCGGTCCGCTTCGAGAGGTACTGGCTGGCCGCGCCGGGGGCGCCTTTGGCTTCCCCGAAGGAGGTCCAAGAGGTGTAGGTGATCGCTTCTCCCGAGCTGGCACCAGCTTGAATGCGCGAGCTCCTTGGTTCATGGATGCCGCCTCCCGCCCCGGGCACCGCGACGTCGGCGCTGTTCTTCTGCGCTGGGGAGGCGAGCTCATAGGCGCGGTTGTCGGGCAGGGCGCCGGCATCGGCGCCGAAGGTGCGGAAGGCCTCGGCCGGGCCGGCGATTTCTTTGGGGAGGATTTTGGAATCGCTGGCGACGATGCGATAGCGGTATGAGGTGCTTGGGGTGAGGCCGGAGACCTGGACGGAGCCGGCCACGAAGCTTTCGCCGGCGCCAAAGTCGATCGGAGGTTCCCCCGCGCCGATGTTCGGGACTTTGGTCGCATGGTCGAAGCCGTGTTCTGGGCCCAGTTCGGTGCTGTCTTTGAGGTAGGTGGCTTCGCTGACGTACTCGAAGTAGCCGGTGGTGTTCGGGACGCCGAGCGGATTGACGGTGGCGTTCAGGGTGGCTTCTTCGACCCCCACGTCAGAGACCGTGGTGGTGCCGATTTCAAGCGGCGGTTTCGAGGTGAAGGTGCCTTCGAGGCCTTTGACGCCGATCGGCGCGTCGGCATTGGTGGCGACGGCGCGGCAGTGGTATTCGGTTTCGGGCACCAGGTCGGCTACGGTGCTTGCTTCGTGCATGTCGAAGTCGGAGCCGATCGATTCGGACTCAGCGGTTTCTTCGGGGTTGGAGAAGCCTTCTGCTTCGAAGTGATCCTCGTCGACGTACTGGAAGCGGACGGTCGTCGCTTTGCCCTCAGGATTGACTTCCGCTTGCAGAGTGGCCTTGATGTTGCCGAGCGCCCCCGTTTTCACCTTGCAGGCTTCCGGCATCACCACCGGTCCCGAAGACAGCGCCAGGTACTTGACTTCATTTAGCGAACTCGATGGTTTTCTGCTGGCGAAAAGGTCTCCATCGGCACCGTGGTAGGCAGCGAGGCCCGAAACGGTCAGAAATTCCGTCCCTACCCGTACGAAGTAGCCAAAGCGCCTGACGGTGGCTCCACTGGAGTCGTACTCGGTGAAGAAATAGTCTATTGAAGACTTCGTCAGCTGCGATCCGCTCTGCTTGACGAAGAGGTTGTCAGAAACGTCGACCGCGAGTCCCTGGGCTTCGTTGGCGATGCTTCCTTTGCCTTCGTTGCTTCCGAGTCGGTAGAGCGGCGTCCCGCTGGGGTCGTACTTGCGCACCAGGCCACCGCCGCGTTCCACCGTTACGTAGAAATCACCCGCTGAATCGACGGCAAACTCGTTAATAGCTTCATTGCCTTCAAAGAGAGGCACTTCACTGAGGCATTTGCCTGCGGCATCGAAGCGAACTATGCGGCTGACGAAGACTTCGAGCGGGCCTTCGCCATCTTTGTCGTAACTATCGGCCACATCGACCTCGCCGCCGGGGCCGACGGCGATCGGATCCTTAATGCGGCTGAACTGGCACGGTCCGGTGCCTTGTCCTCCGAAGGCTTCGACGAACCCGCCCGTGGCTTTGAACTTCTGCACCCTGAAGTTTTCCGTGCCGACGTAAACGCTGTGGCGGGAGGCGCTGGAGGCATCGTTGTCGACCGCGACCGAGGTCGGGTGGTTGAACTGCCCCGCCCCCGAGCCGGCGATGCCGGCGTTGCATCCCGAAGCCGTGGTACAGGTTTGGAATTCCGCGGCTTCGGTATCGACTCCCCAGCCAAAGGCCATAACGAAGGTGCCGTTGGCTTCGAAGACGTCGACTCGGTTGTTGTCCCGGTCGGCGACGTAGAGGCGGCCGGTTTCGAAGTCGGTCGCAAGTCCCTGGGGGTTCTTCGTCTGCCCGGCCCCCTCCCCTGGCTGACCGATCGTTATGTCAGCAGACGCGGCTGAGATAAAGATGAGAAACGAGAGGGTCACAGCCGCGAGTGCTGCCGGAAGGCTGCGACTTGCAACGGGTATGTGACGGTTTTTTTGGAAGTTAGACATAGTTAGGTCGCCTGGTGTCGTGTGGGTGGTGGTCCCCGGGGGTCCACTCCCCCGGGGATGTCACGCTTACTGAGATCAACGCGCTCACGCTATTCGGCGGTTACCGCCCAAGCGCCCTTTCCTATGCACGCGTTTTTACAGTCCAAGAAGAGCGCCGTACCAGAGGGTCCCGCACCGTCGACTACCCCACTGCCGAATTTAGTCAGGTTCGGAGTCTGACCGCCTCCACTGTAGATCTTTTCTTCACTGAAATTCACCGCCGGCAACAGGGTGGCGTGCGCCAAATTCGGTTTGACGTTCTGCTCGAAGCTGCCGTACACGCAGAGTTTGCCGGGATCGGCGAGAGGGATCCCTGCATCGGTGAACCCGGGGCAGCCTTGTTCGGCGGCATCTTCAAAAATTTCTTCGACTTCGAAGACTTCATATGCTTCTCCGGGATTTTCTTCGTACGTCAAGGAGACGTAGATCATTTCCGGAGCGACTTCCAACGGTATGCCAAAGGAGATCTGCGAGGGTAGGTTTGGGGTTTCTGACGGACTGCTCGCGGTCCACGTCCCCGTCTCGGTTTCGCCGGAGGGAAGGGTTTCAGTGAACCCGGTGGTGCCGTTGGTGCCGTTTTTGCCGTTGCAGACGGTGCTCGGGTTACCGTTCAGGGTGTATTTGACGCCGGTGACTCCGACACCGCAGGCGCCGCCCGCAGCGATTGCTTCGCCGGTCACCGATTTGCCTTCGGCACCGGGAGTGCCGTTGCTGCCGGGTGCTCCGGCATCGCCCTTGGCGCCGGCATCACCCCTGGCGCCAGTGGGCCCTGTCGGCCCTGCGGGACCGGCAGGTCCGGTCTTGCCCGGCTTGCCCTGCTTCCCTCGCTTGCCCTGCTTGGCGCTAGCAGTTGCCTTGCCGCCGCCCGACCCACCGGTGGCGGCGTAAGCGCCGCCACCCAGTGCGGCTATGAGCGCGACGATCGCTACTACGAGTCCGGCGGTGCCGAAGTGCTCGCGGAGTCTTGAGAACATCGAATCTCTCTCCTTGTCCCGTGAGCCCCTCTGCCGGCCGCTTCCCTTAGCGGCGCTCCCTGGAGGCTCGTTTATGTCCCTGTGGTATTCCCTGCCCGTCTTAGACGGGGTGCATTTGAACTATCACGTACACGAGTCAGCCGCCAAAGTAGACGAACCGATACCAGAGAGTCAAGAAAAATCTAAGGTTTCCAAAAGAACATCGGGGGAACGGGGTCGCCACGCCGCTCTGGAATCGGGAAAACTTCGGTACTCGCCCAGTATGCGAGGCTGGCGGAGCCGAGAAGATCGCGCCGATGAAGGTCGAGCGTTTTCTCAGCGCGGGCGGCGCTTGGAGCGCTTCTTCACCGGTTTGGCAGCGTTGCGGAGGGTGCGTTCGCCCGCTTTCTCGGTCGCCTCCCCCATCGCGATCTGGAACATCGCCAGGACCGCGTCGGAGGCGAGCGGGCGCATGCGGTCGAGGGCCTCGCGCACCTTCGGCCAGTCCTCCTCGGGACGGCCGGCCTTGTCGAACGGCTCCCAGATCTCCTTGACGAAGAGGTCGACGAAGGTGCGGGCGGCGGCATCGGCCTGGTGGCGCAGCTTGTCGGCGGTATCGAGGACGGCGTGGGGGCTGACGCCGAGCTCAACCAAGGCGCCGCCGGCGCGCTGCAGGCGGGGGCTGATCGCCTCGATCTTGCCGTCGGGCAGCTCGCGCAGGATGCCGAGCTTCTCGCCACGGCGGATCAGCTTCAGGTCGAGCTCCTTCGCCCCCCAGATCTGGGCCAGCTCGCCCGCTTCGAAGATTTCCGGCGTCTCGTCCTCGAACGGGGCGCGCACGGCGCGGGCGAAGTCGACGATCTCGGCCGAGGAGCCCTCGGTGCTCTCCAGCACCCGCCGGATCGCCTCCAGGTTGAGCCCCTCTCCCTGCATTTCGCGGGTCAGCTCGATCCGGGCGACGTGCTCCTCGGTGTAGTAGCCGGTGCGCCCGTGCACCTCGGGCGGCGGCAGCAGGCCGCGCGTCTGGTGGGCGCGGATGTTGCGGACGGTCATCCCCGTGCGCCGCGCCAACTCCCCGATCGTCATCTTGCCGTCGGGCGCTTTCGGACGTTTGGGGCGGGGGCTCATCCGCCCATGGTAGGTGGCGCGCTGGGATTGCTACCCGTTTGGGTACAACGAGAGGCGCTGCCCGTTCATCTTCTCCCCCGCGTCCGAGCAAAGGAAGGCGATCGCCTCGGCGACGTGCTCAGCCGGCGTGAAGGTGGGGTACTCCTTTCCGGGATCCTCCTCCCGCATGCGCGGAGTCAGCAGGGCGTCGATGACGACGATGTTGGCGGTGGCGCCACCGGGCTCGAAGCCGTCGGCGAAGGCCAGGGTCCAGGCCTCGGCGGCCGCCTTCGCGGCGGCGTAGGCGGCGTTGGTGTTGGTCGGCGCCTGCGCCTGCTTGGCGGAGACGAGGACGAAGCGCCCGTGCGAGCCACTCTGGATCAGCTGGTCATGGAAGGCGCGGGTGCTGTGCTGGACGGTGCGCACGAGCAGGTCGTGGAGCAGGTCCCAGTCGGCGAGCGGCGCCTCGTGCAGCGGCTCTCCCCCGCGCCAACCGCCGACCAGGTGGACGAGCCCGTCGACCCGGCCGAAGCGCTCGACCAGCGCCGCGCACCAGCCGCGCACCGCCTCCTCGTCGAGCAGATCGACCGCGCGTCCGTCCCAGCGCTCGCCGATCCCGAGCTCCGCCCCGATCGAGTCGAGCACGTCCGGGTTGCGATCCGTCCCGGCGACCGTGGCCCCGGCCGCCGCGAGCCGAGCCGCGACCAGCGGCCCCAGACCGCCACCGACGCCGGCGACGGCGATGACTCGATCGTCCAGTGAGTTGAGGTCCACGGCGCCATTCTCCCTGGCGGGGGACTGCCGGGGCAACCACCCATAGGTGGAGCAACTTTCTGTCTGAGGTAGATGCGAACATGTGTTCGTGCTCAAGACCAGATCCGCAACCGGACCCCACCGCAGAGCCCGAGCGGTCAACCGTCGCGTCCAGGGTGACCTCGGCGAGTTCTCGGCGATGGAGTGGTTGGCGGGCAAGGGTGCACTCGTCTGGGTTCCGCTCGGGCACAGCCCCGACGCTGACCTGATCGCCGAACTCGATGGGCGACTCCTTCGCGTGCAGGTCAAGACCTCGACATTGAAGAAGAAGACCCCGCGTGGCCACGAGCGCTGGGGAGTCGCGGTCGCAACCAACGGCGGGAATCAGAGCTGGTCTGGTCACTCCAAGACTTTTGACCCCGCCAAGGTGGACTACCTATTCGCGCTGGTCGGAGACGGCCGGCGATGGATGATCCCGGCTTCCGCGGTGGAGGCGGAGAGGCAAATCACGCTCGGCAGTCCTTCGTATTCGGAGTTCGAGATCGAGCCAGGAACGCCGATCGATCGGGTCGTCTACCCCGACTCGCCAGCACGTCTAGAATTGCCGCCCCAGCAAGGGGGGGCGCCGGAGTCTGGAGAGCCGGGCCGGCCTGTAAAGTCGGTAGCACTGCTTGAGTGGGTTCGAGTCCCACCCCCCCCATCACCTCAGCAGCCTCTTGGCGGCGGCGAGACATCCCCTCCGCTCAGGTTCCAGCGGACGCGGATCTCTTCGCAACACCAAGTCACTATCCCGAGCGTGGCGTTTCGAGGCGCAAGCCTAAATCCCGGTGATCGCCTGCACGCCTCCGCCGATGGCGTGGGTCGGGTGATACTCGAACGAGTCGATCCGCTTGTGGTTGCAGGGCCAGAAGGGAGTGACGGCTAGGGCTGCGCCGCTTCGAGCCGCGCTTTCATCTGGTCGTTGAAGCGCGTCAGTGCCGACAACGGGCGCATGAAGACGGTCAGCTCGGCGACCTTGCCGTCGTCGTCGAGCTCGAGGAAGTCGATGCCCTCCAGCTCGCGGTCGCCGACCTTGGCCTTGAAGCGGAGGCAGACGCTGTTCTCGCCGGCCAGCTCGTCGACGTAGGTGAGGCCCTCGAGGGTGGCAGCGACGTGGGTGAGGACCTGGCTGACGATCTCGCGGCCCTCGAAGCCGCGGAAGAGGATCGGGCTGTGCAGGACGACGTCCTCGCGCAGCGTCTCGGTCATCAGCTGGACGTCCTTCGATTCGGCGGCGACACGGAAGGGGTGTGGCTCGGCCATCGCGGTTACTCTACGCCCATGCCGAGCGACCACTTCTACGCCCGTCTCTCGGGCATCGGCGGCGCCACCGGCCTGCGCCTGACCGGCAAGGCGCACGTCCCGCTCTACCGCGCGACGGGTGGGCGTGTCGGCGGCAAGGTCGGCCGGGCGCCGGTCTGCTTACTGACCACCACCGGGCGCAAGTCGGGCGAGCCGCGCACGACGCCGGTCCTCTATCTCGCCGAGGACGAGAAGCTGGTCCTGATCAATACCAACGCCGGCAACGCCAAGATCCCGGCCTGGTCGCTGAACCTGAAGGCGAACCCCGAGGCAACCGTCGAGCTCGGTCGCAAGCGCCGGGCGGTTCGCGCCCGGATCGCCGAGGGCGAGGAGCGGGCCGAGCTCTGGCGCAAGTCGAACGAGCAGTACGCCGGCTTCGACGACTACATCGAGAAGCTTGACCCAGACCGCGAGGTCGCGGTCTTCGTGCTCGAGCCCTGCTGAAGCGCGATCAGCTGGCTTCGCGGAGCATTTGTGCCTCGGGAAGGCGCTGCAGTTTTTTCAGCGTGTTGTTCTCGATCTGGCGGATCCGCTCGCGGGTGACGCCAAAGGTCTTCCCCACTTCCTCCAGAGTCAGCGGCTCCGCGTTGCCGAGGCCGTAGCGAAGTTCGATCACCTGGCGCTCGCGTTCGGGCAGCGCGTCCAGCGCCTTCCGAACACCCTCTTTCTGCAGATGCTCGCTCGCTTCCTCGAACGGCTCCAGGACCGCGTCATCGGCGACGAAGTCGCCGAGCTCGGATTCGTCCTCGTCGCCGACCGGTTTCTCCAGCGAGACCGGCAGCTGCGAGACGCGGAGGATGTCGCGCACGTCGGCGACCGGCCAGCGCAGCTCCTCGGCGATCTCCGCCGGCTCCGGCTCGCGTCCCAGCTTCTGGACCAGCTGGCGCTCGACGTGGGTGACCCGGTTCAGCTTCTCGACCATGTGCACGGGGATGCGGATCGTCCGCGCCTTGTCGGCAATCGCCCGCGTCACCGCTTGGCGGATCCACCAGGTCGCGTAGGTGGAGAACTTGTAGCCGCGGCGGTAGTCGAACTTCTCGACCGCCCGGATCAGGCCCAGGGAGCCCTCCTGGATCAGGTCGAGGAAGCTGAGGCCGCGGCCCAGATAGCCTTTGGCGATCGAGACGACGAGGCGCAGGTTGGCCTCGACCATCTGCCGCTTCGCCAGCATGTCGCCGCGCTCGATCCGTTTCGCCAGTTCGACCTCCTGCGCCGCAGTCAGCAGGTCGACCTGGCCGATCGAGCGCAGGTAGAGCCGCAGCGAGTCGAGGCTGGGTTCGACGGTGAGGTCGAGCTCTTCCTTCTTGGCCGGCGCGGCGCCGTTCTCGGTCGCCTCACCGCCTTCGCGCTGGGCCTTGTAGGCGCTGACGCCATCCTCGGCGATCACGTCGACGCCGTGCTCGACGAAGTGGGCGTGGAGCTGACTGATCTGCTCCTTGGTGACGTCCACCTCCTCGAGTGTGGAGCGGATGTGCTCGTACGTCAGATAACCCCGTTC
>DATBDU010000044.1:0-30968 GCA_036269775.1 Solirubrobacterales bacterium | reverse complement strand
AGCATGCGGAGCCTGGCCGGCGAGCTCTGCCGCGACCGGCTCGTCGCGTACCAAGAGGGTGGTTATAGCGTTGACCACATGCCACTCTGCACTCTCGCGATCCTCGAGGCGCTCGCCGAGCTGCCGCCCAGTTGGCAAAGCGACCCGATGGAGCTGGACGTCCCAACGTCCGTCGGCGAAAGCGCGCGGCACGCGGTCGAGGCCGCCGCCCGCGCTGCGGGTGTCGCATGAGCGAGGTTGCGGTCGCGTGCTGCCAGCTCGGTCCGCGGATCGGCGAGCTGCAACACAACCGCGCGCAGGCCGGCGCGGCCATCGTGGCGGCGGCGCGGGATGGCGCGCAAATCGTCGTCCTGCCCGAGCTTTGCAGCAGCGGCTACGTCTTCGCCGATGCGGACGAGGCGCGACGCCTGGCCGAGCCGGCAGACGGGCCGACGGTGTCGGGCTGGGCGGAGCTCGCTCGCTCGCTCGACGTCGTGGTGGTCGGAGGGTTCTGCGAGCTCGACCCAGGCGGCGGGGTGCGCAACAGCGCGGTGCTCGTGGACCACGACGGCGCGCGTGCGCTCTACCGCAAGGCGCACCTGTGGGACCGCGAGGGACTTGTCTTCACGCCGGGCTCCGAGCCGCCTCCGGTGGTGGACACCGCTGTCGGCAGAATCGGCGTGATGGTCTGCTACGACCTCGAGTTCCCCGAGTGGGTCCGGCTCGCGTCGCTTCACGGAGCCGACCTGATCTGCGCGCCCGTGAACTGGCCGGCCGCTCCGCATCCCCCAGGGGAGCGGCCGGGAGAGGTGGTACGAGTTCAGGCGGCCGCCTCCACCAACCGCGTGTTCATAGCCGCCTGCGACCGCGTCGGTGTCGAGCGCGGAGTGGACTGGATCGGCGGCTCCTTGATCGTCGACGTCGACGGCTTCCCGGTCGCCGGCCCGGCCGCTCCGGGAGAGGCGGTGACGCTGCTCGCACGCTGCCGCCTCGCTCGCGCGCGCGACAAGCGCCTGAACGAGCACAACGACCTCTTCACCGATCGCCGCCCCGACCTATACGGTGGCCTCGTCGACGCATGATCGCTCCCCGCCTGATCGACTTCCTCGGGGCGCCGCCCGTATCGCACGATCCGGGCGTGTCCGATCGCGAGGCCGACGTGGAAGGCACGCGCTGGGCCCTCGTCGAGTACTCGCCGGGCTCCGGACGCCTCGACTGGTGCGACACACCCCACGCCGGCTACGTGGTCAGCGGCGCGATCACCTACAGCTTCGAGGACGACCGCGACCCGCTCGTGATCGCGGCAGGCGAGGCGTTCGCACTTCCCACGGCGCCGCGACACCGAGGAAGCAACCACGGCGAGGAAACGGCACGGCTGTTCATCATCGACGCCCTGCCCGGCGGCTGAGGCGCCCGGGCGCGCCCCTTCAAGGGCGCTCCTGACGTCGTCAAAGCGGCCTCCTGGACCGCTGTCGTCGTGAACCAGCTACTCACCGGGCGCAGGCGCGGCGGCCAGCGCGAACGGGCTGCCCTCGGAGTCCCGGCACACGGCCCAGCGATCGCCGGGGTGAATGATCGAGCCGCCGAGCTCGCGGACGCGCTCGAGTGTCGTGGCGAGGTCGACGACGGTGAAGTAGGGCAGGGAGGCCGTATCGCCGGGGCCCGGTCCACGCTCGTGGACTCCGAGGCGCAGACCGTCGATGTCGGTCTGCCACCCCGATCCCTCCGCGGCCGGCCGCGGCGCGAGGGTGACCCCGAGAACTCCATGCCAGAAGCGGCGGGCGCGATCGGAATCGTCGGCCGGAAACTCGATCAGTGGCGAGGGCATGGACGGAGTATGGCCCGCCCTCGCGCTCGCTGCCCTCCGCGCGACAAGATGTCGAGATACGCCGGCCGGCTCCGCTCCATAGGTGAAGGGCCGCGACAGGCGCGGCCCGTGACACCAGGAGACCAACATGCCTAAGTACCTGCTGCTGAAGCATTACCGCGGCGGCCCCGAGCCATACCGCCCCTACCCGCCGATGGACGAGTGGGCGCCCGAGGACGTGGAGGCGCACATGGCCTTCCTCAGGAACGTCCGCGACGTCCTCCAGGAGAGCGGCGAGTACGTCGACGGGCAGGCGCTGACGCCGGAGCGCTCGTGGGTGCGCTGGGGCGGACCGGATGCCGCACCCGTCACCACGGAAGGCCCACACCCGGAGACCAGCGACCTCGTGGCCGGCTGGTACATGATCGACGTCGACTCGTATGAGCGCGCGGTCGAGGTCGCTGCGCACGTGTCCTCCGAGCCCGGTCCCGGCGGGGAGCCGCTGTACGAGTGGATCGACGTCCGCGAGGTCATGAGCCACGCGCCGTCGGGCGACTGAGGCGACGTGATCCGAGAGCCCGTGACACGACTGGACGAGGGCGCTCTGCGCGCCCTCGTCCCGCGGGTGCTCGCGGGCCTCGTCCGGCGGGGCGAGGACTTCGACGCCGCCGAGGACGCGCTCCAGGAGGCGCTGCTCGAGGCGCTGCGCGCATGGCCCGAGCACCCGCCAGGCGACCCGCGCGCGTGGCTGACCACGGTCGCGACCCAGCGGCTGATCGACGCCCGCCGGAGCGAGGACGCCCGTCAGCGCCGCGAGGAGGCTACGTACGCGGAGCCGCGGCCCGCCGGTGCCGAACCGGGCGACGACACCCTGTTCCTGCTCTTCTGCTGCTGCCACCCCGACCTCACGCCCGCCTCCCAGGTGGCGCTGACCCTGCGCGCCGTCGGCGGCCTCACCACCCGCGAGATCGCCGACGCCTTCTACGTCCCCGAGGCGACGATGGCGCAGCGGATCAGCCGCGCCAAGCGCATCCTGCGGGGGCGCCGGCTGGGCCGCCCCGGCGACCTCGCCGTCGTATTGCGCGTGCTCTACCTGATCTACACGACCGGCCACACCGACCGGGTCGACCTCGCCCGGGAGGCGATCCGCCTCACCCGCCAGCTCACCCTCGCGACGGAGGAGCCCGAGGCGCGCGGGCTGCTCGCACTGATGCTCCTCAACCACGCCCGGCTGCCGGCCCGGGTCGACGCCGAGGGCCGGATCGTCCCGTTGGACCGGCAGGACCGCAACCTCTGGGACACGCGCGAGATCGTCGAGGGCGTGCGAGTCCTGCAGTCTGCGCTCGCGATGCAGAGCAAGGAACGAGCTCCGGGCCGCTATCAGATCGAGGCCGCCATCGCCGCCCTCCACGACGACGCGGCGAGCGCCGAGGAGACCGACTGGCCGCAGATCCTCTCCTGGTATGACGACCTCGTCGCGCTCACCGACGACCCGGTCCGCGACGACCCCGCCGCCGTCCTCGGCCGCGCCGTCGCGGTCGGCCACGTCCACGGCGCCGCCGCCGGCCTGCGCGAGAGCGACCGCCTGCGCGACGTGCTCGGCGAGCGCCATCGCTGGCACGCCGTCCGCGGTCATTTGCACGAACTGGACGGCGACCTCCCCGCCGCCGCGGAGGCCTACGCCGAGGCCGCCCGCCGCGCCACGACCGTCGCCGAGCGCGACCACCTCGTCCGCCAGGCGGCGCGGGCGCGGCGGTGAGCGCCGCGCGTGTGGCTCGGTCCCACCGAGCCGAAACCTAAGCGCTCTCAGGGCGCGCGGCGGCGGGGCGGCGGGGCGGATCGCTGCGAGAAGCGTGGTTGCCCGGGATTCCGAGAGATTGGTATCCAGCCAACGCCGCCGTTGGTGCTGAGGACGAGAACCGGTGGGCGCCCGAACGGCGAGAGTGCGAAACCGAAGCGGGGACCGGAGAAGCTGAGGCGAGCGCCGAGCGGAAGCCGGCGGACGCGGCGACGCCGTTCGGCGCCGCGGGCCGACACGGTGAAGGTTCGGTGAGTGCGCGAGTTCACGAAGAGCACCCGACCTGGCCCTAGAACGGAGAAGATGGTGGTCGGATCGATGTACCCGCCTACGCGCCGCAGCGGCGTTCTCTCCACGGGGGTCCAGTGGCGGCCATGGTCCCGCGTCGAGTAGACGACGGCGACGGTGTCGCGCGGACGGTGAGCCACCAGCACGGTGGGCAGCAGACCGCGCCCTGCAGCGTCTATCCGCGGCGCCAGCGCGACGACATCGTCGAGCTCGCTTCCGAGTGCCGTCGGCAAGGAGACTTCGGCCCAGTGGCGGCCACCGTCGCGGGTTCGCCAGAGCTTTGCCGCTGGGAATCCGCTCGCGAGCCAGCCGTCCCGTCGCGATTCGAAGACGATCTCGCCGGCCTGTGGCGGGTTGGGCTCGATCTGTCGCCAGCTGCGGCCACCGTCGCCGCTGAAGAAGAGGATGCCGGAGTTGCTGGCGGTGTCACCCGAACGTTTGACGAGGGCAAAGACGCGGCGATCGTCGAGAGCCGAGAAGGAAACCGAGGCGGCCGGGAGCAAGAGCCGTTTGATCCGCAGCGGCGTCCGCAGCCAGCTCCGCCCACCGTTTGCGGTCGAGAAGATCACCTGCCGTTCGGCGCCTTCGGTGCCTTCTTCGGCCAGCGTCCAGCCATGGCGCCGATCGCGAAAGTACGCCCCCCGCAGGTCGACCGGGTCGTGAAGGGGCGGCGTGATCTGGCGCCATTCCCGCCCGCCGTCGTCGGTCCAGTAGAGACCGAGGCCGAGACGCGCCCAGCCTCTCTTTCCCGTGACCATTTTGGCTTCTCCGATGCGGTGGAGGCGAGCCCGGACCGCCTGCCAGTGCCGCGTGGGCGATGAGACACGGGGTCGAGGCGAAGTCGTCGCCCTCGACCCGTTCGGGACACCTCGTCCCGCGCCGCCGCAACCGGCCAGCGTGAGGAGCGCGGTGATGGTCAGGAGAGCCAGGGGGCGGGGTCGCACGGGTCCCATTCTGATGCCCCGCAGTGGTCCTCCTCCGACTAGAAGGCCCGGCCCTTGACTCCAACCGCCCTCTTGTCCGCAGCTTCATTCGGATCAACTCGCTACCCAGGAGGTCGGCGGTTCTAGGGCGACTGCGGCAGCTTCGCCGCTCCGCGCTTCGTGACCGGGGCCGACGGCGGCGGCACCACGGGCCCGATGTCCCCGTCCGGGGCCTCGTCGAGGTCGACGATCACCGGCGCGTGGTCGCTCGGGCCTTTGCCTTTCCGCGCCCCCCGGTCGACCCACGCCGCGCGAACCCGAGCGGCGACCGGGGCGCCGGCGAGGACGAGGTCGATCCGCATCCCCAGGTCCCGGTGGAACATCCCGGCCCGGTAGTCCCAGTAGGTGAAGACCCGCTCGGCCGGCCAGCGGTTGCGAACGATGTCGCGCAGTCCCAACGCCTGGAGCTCCGCCAGCGCGGCGCGCTCGGGCGCCGTCACGTGCGTCTGCCCGGCGTAGGCCTGCGGGTCGAAGACGTCCTCGTCGGCCGGGGCGATGTTGACGTCACCGCAGACGACCGTCGCCTCGGGCCCGGCGGCCACCGCGTCGCGCAGCGCGGCCAGCCAGGCCAGCTTGTACTCGTAGTGCTCCGAACCCGGCTCGCGCCCGTTCGGCACATAGACCGAATACACGCGGATCCCGCCACAGGTGGCGGACAGCGCCCGCGCCTCGGGGTGCGGAAAGCCGGGGCCGTCGGCGAGGCCCGGCACGACGTCCTCCAGGCCGACGCGCGAGAAGATCGCGACGCCGTTCCAGGTCGCCTCACCGTGGACGGCGACGTCGTAGCCGCGGTCCGCCAGCTCGTCACCGAGCAGGTCGAGGAGAGCGTCGTCGGCGAGCTTCGTCTCCTGCAGACAAACCACGTCCGGATTCCGCTCGTCCAGCCACGGCAGCAATCGCGGCAACCGCTGCTTCACCGAGTTCACGTTCCAGGTGGCGATCCGCATCGAGCTGACGGTACTGCGAACAGCATCACCGTTCGGGTACGGAGAGTGCGAGCCGCCCGAGGGGGAGGGGCGGGTGCTGGCCGTTCACGGCTTCACCATGACCTTGAGCGCCTCGCGCTCGTCCATCGCCCGATAGCCGTCGGGCACCTCGTCGAGACCGATTACGCGATCGAAGACGCGGCCGGGCTCGATCCTGCCCTCGATGATGTCCGGCAGCAGCTCCTCGATGTAGGCGCGAACCGGTGCGGGGCCGCCGCCGATGGTGACGTTTGCGTAGAAGGACGCCTGCCCCGCGGGCATCGCTTCGTCCTGAGGCACGCCAACGCGCCCGACGCTCCGCCGGGACGAGCAATCGAGATCGCCGTCTGCGTCGACTGATCGAGGCCGACGCACTCGAGGACCGAGTGGGCGCCGAAGCCGTCGGTGAGCTCGCGGACCCGCTCCGCACCGCCTCCTCGCCGCGCTCTGAGACGACGTCGGTCGCGCCGAACTCCTGCGCCAGGTCCGTCCGGCTGGCGTGGCGGCCGAGAATGATGATCTGCTCGGCGCCGAGGCGCTTCGCGGCGATCACCCACAGAGGCCGACAGCGCCGTCGGCGTCGGCCGGGAGCACGAACAGCGTCCCGTCGGCCAGGGGGACTCTGACCGCCTCGGCCTGCGCCCCATCGACGTTGCCGTTGCCGAAGAACCCACCGTGGACGCACTCCGTCTGTAGTCCGTCATCGCAGAAGAGGCAGGTGCCATCGGAGAAGGCGAAGGGCATGACGACGAGGTCGCCGGGCTTCACGGTTCTGACCTCGGTGCCGACGTCCTCGACGACGCCGATTGCCTCGTGGCCCATGGCGCGGCCCTCCGAGCTGGGCTCCAGGGTCTTGTAGGGCCAGAGATCGCTGCCGCAGATACAGCCCCGGGTGACCCGAATGATCGCATCGGTCGGAAGCACGAACGGTCACGGCTCAGGAGGCCAAATGGTTTGGCCTCCGCCAAATGGGTAGGAAAGTCGATCGGGTTGAGCCTCGCACCGCAAACG
This sequence comes from Solirubrobacterales bacterium, assembly GCA_036269775.1. Classification (GTDB taxonomy): domain Bacteria; phylum Actinomycetota; class Thermoleophilia; order Solirubrobacterales; family 70-9; genus VAYN01. The sequence goes on along the minus strand of DATBDU010000044.1, from coordinate 24,137 downwards.
CAAACTCAAACCAAGGAGCGCAACATGACCATCGTAGGAATTCTCATAGTCATCATCCTGATCCTGCTCGCCATCTATCTCTTCCGCCGGGTCTTCTAGGGGCGCTTGCCCACACCGGCGCCGACGATTTGACGTCGGCGCCGCGGAGACCGCTTCCTCACATCGGGGAGAGACCTCCCCGGAGACATTTCAGCCGTTGACGGCCTTCTTCAGCTCCGCTCCCGGGCTGAACTTCGCCGCCGTTTTCGCGGCGATCTGAATTGACTCGCCGGTCTGCGGATTGCGGCCCTGCCGAGCCGGTCGGGCGGCGGTCGAAAATTTACCGAAGCCGGTGAATTTCACCTCGTTGCCGGCCGCAAGCTGAGCGGTGATCTCCTCGATCGTCGCCTCCACGGCGAGCTTCGCCTGGCCCGCCTCGAGGCCAGTCCTCGCGGCTACCTGCTTTGCCAACTCATCCTTAGTCGTAATCGCCATCGTCATCTCCTTGAAATAGGGGGCACGGCCGGTTCCGGCCTGCTGTCCATGAGCTTTCTACAGGCCCGGGCGGGCGTCCCGCCGCTATCGAGCCCAGACCACTGGAGCCAGTCACGGTTTCAGGCAGCCCTTTCGGCCCCGGAGCTTCTCGGCACTCCGTCGTCCACCTTCCTCGAGCGCTACCGTGAGCCGATGGCGTCTCCCACCGCGTGGCCGTCCGTTTCCTACGAGGACTGGAGCGGGACCTGCGACACGCTTCACGCGCATACGCAGGTGCTGGGCAAGATCGCCGCGAAGCTGGCGCCACCTGAGCCTCAGCTCCAGCACGCGGCGCTGCGGCTGACGGGGCGCGGCTGGGAGACGGCGCCGCTGCCAGCGGCGGACGGCTCGGGGGCACTGGTCGTGGCACTGGATCTGCATAGCCATGAGGCGATCGCCGAGCACAGCGACGGGCGGGCTCGGCGACTGCCGCTGACCCCGCACCGCGCCGTCGGCGAGGTGACGCGGGAGCTGCTGGCGGCGGTGAGCGACCTGGTCGGCGCGGTCGAGATCGACCCGACGCCACAGGAGGTGACCTGGAGCGCCCCGCTGGACGAGGACACCGAGCACGCGACCTACGAGCCCGAGGCGGTCACCGCCTACTTCGCCGCCGCGACCCAGGCCGCTCTCGTGCTTGCTGCCTTCCGCGCGCCCTACCGCGGCCGCTCGAGCGCGGTCAACGCCTGGTGGGGCTCCTTCGACCTCGCCGTCAGCCTCTTCTCCGGCCTCCCCGCGGAGCCGCCCTCCGACGACTTCATCATGCGCAACGCAGGCGACGTTCAGCAGGTCGAGGTGGGCTGGTGGCCGGGCGATAGCCGCTACGGCAAGGCGGCCTTCTTCGCCTACGCGCATCCCGCCCCCGAGGGCTTCAGCGAAGCCACCCTCGATCCGGAGGCGGCCCGCTGGGACGACGGGCTGGGGGAGTACGTGCTCGACTGGGACGACGTCCGCGCCGCTCCCGATCCGCACGGCTACGCGCTCGAATTCGCCCGCTCGGCCTTCCAACACGCCTGCCTCGTCTGCGGCTGGAACGAGACGCTCGCCGCGAGCGCCAAAGGAGCGCCGCCACCGGTCGTATAGAGCACTGGTTCGCCTCTCACCTCCCGTCACCCGGTTCGCCCCAGGCGGTGGCGATCAGCGAGCGGGAGCCGCCGCGATCGCGGTGCTCGCACAGGTAGATGCCCTGCCAGGTCCCGAGCGCGGGGCGGCCGTCGCTCAGCGGCAGGGTCAGGGATGGGCCCAGCAGAGCCGCCTTGACGTGGGCCGGCATGTCGTCGTCGCCCTCCAGGGTGTGGGTCCAGTAGGGGGCGCGCTCGGGGACGGCGCGGTCGAACCAGGCCTCGAAGTCATGCCGCACCTCCGGCGAGGCGTTCTCGCTCAAGGCCAGGGAGGCCGAGGTGTGTTGGATCAGCAGGTGCAGGATCCCGACCGAGATCTCTTCCAGCTCGGGGACGACTTCGAGCACCTCCGCGGTGACCAGGTGAAAGCCGCGCGGCCGTGCTTGGAGGCGAATCGTCCGTTGAACCCACATCAGCTGATTTTCGCTACCGGCTCGGCCATGTTGAAGTCTTTACCCAATTTTGACCTGGCGCCAAGGTTCGGCCGCGATGCTGCTAATGGACCCGACAGGAAGGCATCTCATGCCGCAGATACTTGTAGTGGCCGATACGGCCGAGGAGGCCGGGAGCACCGTCGTTTACCGCGAGCGGGTGCTCAGTAGCGATTTGGAGTCGGATCATTTCTCCGGGCAGCTGGTCGAACGGGTCGGCTGGGCCGTGAGCGACGCCAACGAGCTCGAGGAGAAGGTTGAGGTCGGAGACACCGGCGCCGGGTAAGAGCTTGGCCAGGGGCGAGACCTGGCGGCTGCGAATATCGCGGGATGTCCTCGCCGCCGGAACCGCTCCCCCGCGAACTTAGCGCCGGCGGGTTCGCTCGCCGGGCCGGCGGTCTCGTCCTCCTCGGCCTAGTCGTCGCACTCCTTATAACCACGCTCCCGGGACTGGACGAGGTGCGGGAGCGGTTCGCGCACGCCGAGCCGGCCTGGCTGGTGGGACTCTTCTTCCTCGAGGTCGCCTCGTGCCTCTCCTACGTGGTCGCCTTCCGCGGCGTCTTCTGCACCCGGCTCGGCTGGCGGTTCAGCTACGAGATCGGGATGGCCGAGCAGGGGACGAACGTGCTGGTGCCGGCGGGGGGCGTCGGCGGGCTGGCGCTGGGGGCCTGGGCGCTGCGGCAGGGCGGGATGAACGCGGAGCGCATCGCCCGCCGCAGCGTCGCCTTCTTCGTGCTGACCAGCGCGCCGAACTTCGTCTGCGCCGCCGTGCTCGGCTGCCTGCTTGCCGCCGGAGTCCTGCCGGGCGGGGGGCCGGTCGTCCTGACCTGGGCGCTGGGCGGGCTGGCGATCGCGGCGATCGTCCTCGTCGCGGTGCTGCCGCGCATCCTCGACCGCGTCGGCCCCGAAGCGGTCGCGGCCGAGGAGCATGAGAGCAAGCGCGCCCGGGCCGCCCGCTTCATCCGCCGCGCCGCCGTCTCCGTCGCCGACGGCGTCCACGACGCTGCCACACTGCTGCGGGCCCGCCAGGCCTACGCGCTCTTCGGCTCGATCGGCTACATGGCCCTCGACGTCGCCGCCCTGGCGACGGCCTTCGCCGCCTTCGGCAGCACGCCGCCGTTCGCCGCCTTCGTCTTCGCCTACGTGATCGGCCAGCTCGGCGGGCTGATCCCGCTGCCGGGTGGCATCGGCGGGATCGACGGCGGCTTGATCGGCGCCCTGACGCTCTACGGCAGCCCGCTCTCCCAGGCCACCGCCGCCGTGCTCGCCTACCGGGTCGTCCAGCTCGGCATCCCGGCGATCCTCGGCTCGGTCGCCTTCGTCCAGTTGCGCCGAACGCTGAGCCGCGAGGAAGCCCCAGCCGCCCTCTGCGAGCCGTTCGACCAGCCGCTGCCGGTATTCACGATTCCGTCCCGCTGAGGATCGACAATGCCCGCCATGCCCAATCAATTCCAGCGTTACCGCGTCCTCTGGCCCCTCGTCCCGGCGATGGCAATGGTGATGATCGACTTCACGATCGTCAGCATCTCGGCCAGCACGATCCAGAACGACCTCGGGCTCTCGGAGACGGCGGTGCAATGGCTGGTCACCGCCTACGCGCTCTCCACCGCTGCCTTCGTCGCCCTCGGCGGACGGCTCGGCGACATCCTCGGCCACAAGCGGATCGTCGTCAGCGGCGTCATCCTCTTCGCCGGTGCCTCGCTGATGTGCGGACTCGTCCCGGACAGCGGCGGCATCGCCGTCCCCTGGCTGGTCACCTTCCGCGTCCTGCAGGGCGTCGGCGCCGGCCTGCTGATCCCCTCCGCGACCGTCCTCGTCCTCGACGCCTTCCCACCGGCCGAACGCGGCAAAGGCCTGGCTGTCTTCTTCATCGTCGCCGGCCTGTTCACGGCGATCGGGCCGATCGCCGGCTCCTACCTGACCGAGTTCTGGACCTGGCGGGCGATCTTCTGGATCAACGTGCCGGTGGCCCTCTTCGCGCTGATCGAGTTCTCCTTCGCCAAGCTCAACGACGTCAAGCGCCCGGCCCGGGTCGACTGGCGCGGCGCCTTCCTCATCGTCCTCGGCATGAGCCTGACCGTGCTCGGCATCCAGCAGTCCACCGAATGGGGCTGGGACGACCCGGCGACCATCGTCTCAATCGTCGCCGGCCTGCTGATCCTGGTCGCCTTCGTCGCCGTCGAGCGCAAAACGGAGGACCCGCTGATCGACGTCAACGCGATGATCGCCAACCGGCCCTTCGCGGTCGACAACCTGCTCACCTTCCTCGTCTTCGGGCCCTGGCTGGCGGTCTTCTTCTTCGGCAGCATGTACTTCCAGATCGCCGTCGGCCAGGAACCGACCGAGGCCGGCTTCTCGATCCTGACGATGTTCTATTCCTTCTTCGTCGCCTCGCGGATCGGCGGTGGCTGGATGGACAAGTTCGGCCCCAAGCGGCCGGTCTCGATCGGCTTCCTCCTCGGCACGATCGGGATGATCGTCTGGGCCGGCGAGCTGACCGAACTGAGCCGCTCCGAAACGCCGATCGGGATGCTGCTGACCGGCGCCGGCTTCGGCCTCGTCTTCTCGCCGCTCAACACCGATGCGCTGAACCGGCTCCCCGACTCGATGCGCGGCCAGGGCTCGGGGATCATCCAGACCTTTCGCAACTTCGGCTCGGCGATCGGGATGGCGATCATGGGCAGCATCGTCGCCGGCGCCACCGACCTGAGCGGCGCCAGCGGTGCCCAGGACTTCGCCGACGCGATGCAGACGGCTTTCTACGTCGGCGCCGGCATGCTCGGCCTCGGCTACATCGCGACGCGAATCCTCATGCCCGGCGGCAAGCAGGAGGGCATCGAGTAAAGGGATCGAGAAGGGTATCCCTGGCCCTGCCGCGATCTCTCGCGGCAGGGGTCCGGGGCCAGCTCAGCCCTGCTGAGCTTTCTTCAGCTTCGCCGCGGCGGTTACGCAGCGTGAGAATGGCGTGCCCTTCTCACCTTTGACGTGCTTCTTGCTCATTCCCTTGCAGGCCTTGCGCGGAGTCACCGTCTCGTCGTTGGCGGCCTTCGCCATCGCGGTCACGCACTGGCTGAACGGCGTGCCTTTCTCACCGGCGACGTGCTTCTTGCTCTGGCCCTGGCAGTAGACGCCGTAGGCCTTCGCCTTCTCGGGCAGTCCCGCGCCCGGCCCCGGCGTCTCGGGGGGTGGTGCCGGCGTGTACTTCGGCCCCTGCCCCTGGCCGGGGTTGCCGGGCTGCGTTGCCAGCGCCATCGCGGGCGCAGTCGCCAGGGCGAGCGCGCCGAGGACCATCGCAATCTTCATTTGGAGCTTCATCGCGTCTCCTTCGATTCGTGCGCCCCGTCGGGGCGTCGTTTTGCCTTCCGCTGGTGAAACGAGGGGCGCCGACGCGCGTCAGGTTCTTTCTGGAGAGTCGTTAGGGCTTCTTGCCGTTTTTGGGTCCTGGCGTGGCTTCCTCGGCGGCGGCGGGCGGCGGGGGCGTGCCGCCGACTTCGCCGGGAAGCTGCGTTTCCGCCGCGGAGTTGCCGGAGGCGGGCGATGCCGGTCCCTTTTCCGAGCTGGGAGTCGAGGGGTGCGGCGGGTGCGATGGCTTTGGCGGATGGGCCGGATGGCTTTTGGTCCCAGCCGATCCATGACTGGCTGCCTTGTGGGTCGCCGCCGTCTGCTGCCCATGCGCAGCCGCGCTGGGATGCCGCTTTTCGTGTCCTCTGCCGTGCGGGTGAGCCGTCAAAGAGCCCTGAGAAATGGGAGCCGGAGCGGCTGCGGTGCCCGTCTCGTCCGCGGGGGGCCCGGGCACCTTCGCGGCGGCCCGCGCGGCCGCCCGGGAAGCGCTGACCCGGGCACCAGGCCGCGCGCCGATGGCGCCCGCGGCTCCGAGGGCCGCCGGCGCGCCGGAACCCCGATCAATCCCGAACCCGGTCGGATCGCCTGCCGCCCGGGGTGGCGGGACCCGAGGCGCCTGGGAGCCGCCGTCGCCCGACGGCCCGACATCGATCAGGCCTCCCCGGTCCGCGCCGACCCCGATCGCCGCCACGACCGCGACGGTCGCCGCGCCCTTGAGCACCGCCGACGCACCGAGCGATTTCGCCGCGCCGCCGCCGAGCGTCCCGGCCAGGCCGCCGCCGGCGCCGGGGCCTCCGAGCAATCCCTGCAGCAAACCCGCCGCCGCAACCCCCGGCAGCGGCGAGAGTGCGGCGAGGTCGCGTTCGCGTCCTTTGATTTCCTCACCGAAGCGGCGGCAGTCGGGACAGCCGCGCAGGTGAGCGCGCAGGTCGCGGCGGCGGGAGATGCGGCCGTCGCCTTTCGAGAGGGCCTTGGTGACCGTCTCGCAGCTCATCTCCCGTCCCTCATCCATCTGCCGCAGGCCCAGCCGGGCCTCGTAGAGGGTCTGGCGGGCAACCGCCGAGGAGGTTCCCAGCGCGATTCCGATCTCGTCGAACTCGAGACCCGCCAGCTCGCGCATCACCAGCACCCCGCGCTGGCGCTCGGGCAGCTCCTCCAAATCGGCGAGCAAACGGCGCAGCCGCTCCCGCGACGCCGCCTCCTCGGCCAGTCCCGACCCTGGAGCCGCCAGCTCGGCGTCGAGCTGGCGGGTTTCGCGGCGGCGGCGCAGCAGCTCGATCGACTCGTTGTGGGCGATCCGGTACAGCCACGGCTTCAGCTCGATCCGTCGCTCCTCTCCCGGCAGCGCCCTCAGCACCTTGACCATCGTGTTCTGGAGGGCGTCCTGGGCATCTTGGGAGTTGCCGACGATTACCAGGCAGTAGCGATAGAGGCGCTGGTGGTAGCGGTCGAAGATCGTCGCGAAAGCGCGCTCGTCCCCGTCGACCGCTCGCCGGGCCAGGCGGTCGTCGGAAAGCACACGCGTCATCGCCGCTGCCGAAGCCAGCCCGCTCGGCACCGTCGCTTCGCTCATGTTCCGCTGCCTGCATGGGATGCCATCCGTTCAAGGGTAGGGCCGATCCACTCAATCCCTAAACGGGCGAAGCCGCCGCATTGTCAGCCCTTAGCGCGATGCTAGGCCCGATGGGCTCCAGCCGAATCCGGTGGGCGGTCGGGGTGGGATTCGAGGCAGCTGTCGAAATCGCTCCTCCCCGTTCGTCTAATACGGGACCATCCCCGAAAAGGAGGAAGCGATGAAGTACATGCTGCTGATTCACCAGGGCACCACCCCGCTGCCGGGCTCGCCGGAGTGGGACGACCTTTCCCAGGACGAGCAGAAGGCCGTCTACGCCTCGTATCAGGGGATCAACGAAACGCCCGGCGTCAGTCCCGGCGAGCGGATGGCGGGCCCCGAGGCGGCGACCACGGTGCGGGTGGCCGACGGCGAGACGCTGGTCACCGACGGTCCCTTCGTCGAGACCAAGGAGGCGCTCGGCGGCTACATGTTCTTCGAGGCCGACGACCTCGACGCCGCGATCGAGCTGGCTTCGCGGGTCCCCGCCGCCCGCATGGGCGGGGCGATCGAGGTGCGGCCGCTGATGGAGGGGTAGGGATCCTCGACCAGGCCTTCCGCGAGGAGTGGGGCCGGGTCCTCGCTGCGCTGATCGGCTTCCTCGGCGACATCGACCTCGCCGAGGAAGCCACGCAGGAGGCCTTCGCGGTCGCAGCCGAGCGCTGGGCGCGCGAAGGGGTCCCCGCCAACCCGAACAGCTGGCTGGTGACGACGGCGCGCAACCGGGCGATCGACCGGATTCGCCGCGATCGCACCCTGGCCGAGAAGACCCGCCTGCTCGAGCGCGAGCCGGCCGTGGTGGAGGAGGACCCGATGCAGGCAACGGCGTTCCCGGACGAACGGCTCGAGCTCGTCTTCACCTGCTGCCACCCGGCGCTCGCCAGCGAGGCGCAGGTGGCGCTGACGCTGCGCACGCTGGGCGGTCTCAGCACCGCCGAGATCGCCCGCGCCTTCCTCGTCGCGGAGCCGACGATGGCGCAGCGGCTGGTGCGGGCGAAGGGCAAGATCAAGGCCGCCGGGATCCCCTTCCGAGTGCCTCCCGATCACCTGCTGCCGGACCGGCTGACCGCCGTGCTGGCGGTCGTCTACCTGATCTTCAACGAGGGCTATGGGGGCCGCGGCGAGCTGGCGGCGGAGGCGCTGCGACTGGGGCGGGCGCTGGCCGAGCTGATGCCCGACGAGCCGGACGTGATGGGCCTGCTGGCGCTAATGGAGCTGCTCGACGGCCGCCGCGAGGCGCGCTTCCGCGACGGCGAGCTGGTCCTGCTCGCCGACCAGGACCGCTCGCTCTGGGACGCGGCGCAGATCGCCGCCGGGCGGGCGGCGCTCGACCGCGCCCTCGCCCTGCGCGGTCGCGGCCCTTATGTAGTGCAGGCGGCGATCGCCTCCCTGCACGCGGAGGAGCCGCGCGACTGGCCCCAGATCGCCGCCCTCTACGGCGAGCTGGCCTGCCTCACCGACTCGCCCGTGGTCGAGCTGAACCGCGCCGTCGCCGTCGCCGAGGCCGAGGGCGTGGAGGCGGGGCTCGCCATCGTCGACGGCCTCGCCCTGGACGACTACCTATACCTGCACTCGACCCGGGCCGAGCTGCTGCGCCGCCTCGGCCGCGATGAGGAGGCCGCCGATGCCTACCGGCGGGCGCTAGCGCTGGTCCACGACGGCGCCGAGCGACGGCTGCTCGAACGGCGGCTGGCGGAACTCGAGTAGCCGTACGTCGGCGTCAATACCACTTGCCGCGGGCGAAGCCGCCGAAGGCGAGCAGCCCGATCAGGACGACGATCAGCCCGACCCAGAAGCTCACGACGAACATCAGGACGATGCCGATGATGACGACGATTCCGCCCAGCGATATGCCGAGTCCGGAACCTCTGTCTGCCCTATCCATTGTTCCTCCTTGTTGCTCCCTTGACCTGCCGGGGAGCATTTACCCGGCTGGCAGAGATCAAACCGCTAAGCGCGGCGATGTCGAGAACGCCGCTGTGGCTCCGACACACTGGTGAACGCGCCAATCGGGCGCGACGAGAAGGAGGCGAAGGATGAAGTTCATGCTGCTGCAGGACTATGGAGGAGTCGCCAGGGACGTGCCGCCGATGAGCGAGTGGGCGCCCGAGGCGATCGAGGCGCACATCCAGTACCAGAAGGACCTCAATGCGGAGCTGAGGGAGCGCGGCGAGCTGGTCGAAGCGCAGGGGCTGGCGACGCCGGAGTTGGCCAAGTTCGTCGTCTCCAACGGCGCCGCGCCAACGGTCGTCACCGACGGCCCCTTCCCGGAGTCCAAGGAGTTGCTGGCCGGCTACCGACTGATCGACGTCGAGTCACCCGAGCGAGCGATCGAGATCGCCGCCAAGGGCTCGGCCGCACCGGCCCACGACGGCACTCCGATCGAACAGTCGATCGAGGTCCGCGAGGTGATGGGCCCGATCGAGCACTGACTGACGACGAGGCGGCCGGCCGACAACGAGGATCTGCTGCGCGAAGCCGCGCCGCGGGTCCTCGCCGCGGTGGTGCGGCGCTTCGGCGACTTCAGCGACTCCGAGGACGCGGTGCAGGAAGCGCTGGTCGCCGCCAGCACGCAGTGGCCGGCGGAGGGGACGCCGGAGAACCCGGTCAGCTGGTTGATCCACGTCGCCTCGCGGCGGATGACCGACCGCATCCGCAGCGAGGCGGCGCGGCGCGGGCGCGAGGACGCCGCGGCGGCGGACCGGGCCGTAGCGGTAGCGCCACAAACCGAGCCGGATGCGGCTCCGGGCCACGACGACACGCTGGTGCTGATGTTCATGTGCTGCCACCCGGCGCTGACCCCGGCCTCGGCGATCGCGCTGACCCTGCGGGCGGTCGCCGGCCTGACCACGACGGAGATCGGCAGCGCCTTCCTCGTCCCCGAGGCGACGATGGCGCAGCGGATCAGCCGCGCCAAGCAGAGCATCCGGGCCTCGCCGGAGCCGTTCCGGATGCCGGAGGGAGACGAGCGAGCGGAGCGGCTGCGCTCAGTGCTGCGGGTGATCTACCTGATCTTCAACGAGGGCTACCTAACCAGCACTGGCGCCGAGCTGGCGCGTGCCGAGCTGGCCGCCGAAGCGATCCGGCTGGCCAGGATCGTCCGGCTGGCACTGCCCGAGGACCCCGAGGTCGTCGGTCTGCTGGCGCTGATGCTGCTCACCGACGCCCGCCGCCCCGCTCGCAGCGACGCCGCCAGCGAGCTGATCCCACTGGAGCAACAGGACCGCACGCTCTGGGACCGGGAGGCGATCGAGCAGGGCGCCGCCCTACTGGCCGAGGCGGTCGCCAGGGGCGCCGTTGGCGAATACCAGCTGCAGGCGGCGATCGCCGCCGAGCACGCCAAGGCCGGACGCGCCGAGGACACTGACTGGCGCGAGATCCTCGGCCTCTACGGCTTGCTGGAGCGGATGACTGGCAACCCGATGGTCGCCCTCAACCGCGCCATCGCCGCGGCGATGGTCGACGGGCCGGACGCCGGGCTGGCCCTGCTGGCGGACCTAGACGAGCGCCTCGAAGGCCACCACCGACTCCACTCCACCCGCGCCCACCTGTTGGAGATGGCAGGCGACACCGAGGGCGCGATCGCCGAGTACCGCCTCGCCGCTGACCGCACCAACAGCCTCCCCGAGCGGCACTACCTGACGAAGCAGGCGGCGAAGCTCAACGAGCGCGACGTTCCCTAGGAGGCTCTGGCGAATCCAGATCCGTGGCCTCGAGGGACGCAGCCGACCTTGACCCCACCCCAGTGGGGCGAAGATCGGCTGCGCCGTGGATGGCCGCCCCAGCCTCGCCGTCAGCTCCATCAGGACAGCTTGTTGCGGAGCAGCAGCAGGCCGATCAGGGTCTTGGCGTCCTCGATGCCCGGCAGCGCCGAATCGATCTCGGCGATCGGCAGGCGGACGACCTCGATCTGCTCCTCGTCGTCCGTCTCGCCGGGCTGCTCGGAGAGGCCGGTCGCTTCGAAGATCGTCAGCTTCTCGCTGAGGAAGCCCGGGCTTGGGTAGATCGCCCGCGGCTCGCTCCAGTGCTCGGCCCGCAGCTCGACCTCCTCGCTCAGCTCGCGTTCGGCGCACTCGCGCTCGCTCTCGCCGTCGACGTCGAGCGTCCCCGCCGGGATCTCCAGCAGGCCGTCCTCGCCGACCGCCTCGCGCGGCTGGCGCACCAGGTACACGTACTCGGCGTCGTGGGCAACGATCCCAACCGAGCCAGGGTGCTCGACGACCTGCCGCTCGACCTCGCTGCCGTCGGCGCGGCGAAAGCGCTTCTCGGCGACGTCGACGAGATAGCCGCTGAAGATGGTCTCTGCCCGGATTTCCTCCATCAGTGAGAGCATTCCAGTCCGATGAGCGACTTCCTGGTCAAACGCGACGATCTACGCCAGTGCCGCATCGCCGAGTCGGCGCCGCTAGAGCTGGAGCCGGGACAGGCGCTGCTGCGGGTCGAGCGCTTCGGGATGACCGCCAACAACGTCACCTACGCGGTGATGGGCGAGGCGATGTCCTACTGGGACTTCTTCCCGGCCGCGGATGGTTGGGGGCGGGTGCCGATGTGGGGGTTCGCCGAGGTCGAGCGCAGCGAGGCGGACGGCGTCGAGGCCGGAACGCGGATCTACGGGTACCTCCCTCCCTCCTCGCACCTGGTCGTGACGCCGGTCAGCGCGGACGCGAGCGGCTTCGTAGATGGCTCGCCGCAGCGGGCGGCGCTGCCCTCGGCCTACCACCGTTACCTGGCGACCGGCGGCGACCCGTTCTACCGAGCCGACAGCGAGGACATCCAGATGCTGCTGAGGCCGCTCTTCTTCACCTCGTTCCTGATCGACGACCAGCTCGACGACGAGGGACTGATCGAACGGGGCCCGATCGTCATCTCCAGCGCCTCGAGCAAGACGGCGATCGCCGCGGCGTTCCTGCTATCGCAGCGTCAGGGCGTCGAGCTGATCGGCCTCACCTCGCCGCGCAGCGCCGAGTTCGTCGACGGGCTGGGGATCTACGACCGCACGCTCGACTACGACGCGATCGACTCGCTCCTGCGCGGGCCGGCGACCTACGCCGACTTCTCGGGCGACGGCGCGGTGCGCCAGGCGATCCACTCCCACTACGGCGACGAGCTGATCCACAGCATGGCGGTGGGGGTCACGCACTGGGAGGACTTCGGGGGTGGCGGCGGCGAGCTGCCGGGGCCGGCGCCCGTCTTCTTCTTCGCTCCCAGCCGGGTCACCAAGCGCGCCGAGGACTGGGGGCGGGCCGAGCTCGAGACCCGCGTGGCCGAGGCCTGGCACCCTTTCTGCGAGTGGACCGCCGGCTGGCTGGAGACGATCCCCAACGAGGGATTCGAGGGAGTCCGCCGCGCCTACCTCGACGTACTCGAGGGCCGCGTCGACCCGAAGACCGCGCACGTGATCTCCCTCTAGCCGCCAACGGGAAGCGAGCCCGCGGCGTTTCCCACTTCCCCGCCGGGGTAGCTGCGGCGGACTGACCTCGAACGCGAAACCAGAGCGGCTGCTGGCGATCTACCTCAACGACCATCTCGCTGGGGCCACCGTTGGCGTCGAGCTGGCGCGGCGGCTGCGCTCGAGCAACGAGGACGACCCCACCCTGGGGGCACCGCTGAAGGAGATCTGCGGCGAAATCGAAGCCGATCGCGAGACTCTCGAGCAGCTGATGGAGCGGTTGGCGATCCGCCGCGGCCGGGTCAAACCCGCGGCGGCTTGGGTCGGGGAGAAACTCGGGCGGCTGAAGCTCAACGGCCAGCTGCGCGGCTATTCGCCGCTCAGCCGCCTGCTCGAGCTGGAAGCTCTGCAGATCGGGATCAGCGGCAAGATGCGGCTCTGGCGAGCCCTCGAGCAGACCGTCGGCAAGACCCGGACCGACTTCGACTTCGCCCAGCTGGCCGAGCGCGCCGGCCGCCAGCGCAGCCGGGTCGAGGAGCTTCACCTCGACGCCGCCGGCCGGGCGTTCGGCCCGTCGGCAGCCGACTAACGAACGGGTTAGGAAAGGTCTACTTCGGCTGGGGCCTCTAATGGGCGCCCGGAAGCACCGCGAGCCCCTTTGACACCAGGTCGCGTTCATCGCAGCTGACGAGGCGCCGATCACCCTCCCCGACGGCAGCGACATAGGCGGCGTCATAGACGGAGATCGCGTGGCGCTCGGCAAGCTCGGCGGCGCGGGTGAGGAGCGTGCTCGTCGAGGCGACGACCCCACCGTCGTTCCCAATGCGGTCCAACGCAAAGAGCAGCGGAGCCACCGCATCAGGTGCTCTCCAAGCGCAGACCGCGACGTTTGCGACCTCATAGCGAGCAAGGTCGAGAGTCGCGAGGGTGACGGAGTCGTCGGCCAATAGCACGCGGGCGGTCTCGTGATGGCGATCACCCGGATCGAACGCCGCGAGGATCGCGCTGGCGTCAAGCAGCAGGGTGCTCAAGGCCTGGGCCTCGTCGCCTTCACCTGCTCGGCCGAATTGCCCCCATGGGAACTGAGGTCTCGCAGCAGCAACCGCATCGCCGCTGCGCGGTCGGCGGGGCGACCGCGCAGCGCGGCTTCGGCGAAGCCGCGCAGGACGGCGCTGCGGCTGGTCCCCAGTCGACGCGCCTCCGCATCGACTTCTGCCAGGAGCTCAGCGGGCATCGAGACCATCACTTTTGCCATAGCGAATAGTATACCGGGGTATACCCAAGGGGAGTAGAGGCGGCCGACGTGTCTCGGTCTCTTTCTCGGTGGCATCGGCGGATTCTCGCCCGCGGCGAGTAAGGGAACAAGTCGCGGGTGCGCCAAAAGTGCGTCGACAATGGCGCGGAACCATGACTTGCCGCCCTCCCATCTCGATGAGAGCATGCGGGGATGGGCTTCCTCTCTCCAGCGCCGCCGCCGTTCGAGCTCGAGGAGTGGAAGCGGAAACCGCACCTGGCGCGGATCAAGCCGCTGGTCCAGGACTGGGGTGAAAACGGGTTCGGGTCGCCCTCGGCGGTCTACCTGCTCTACGCGCTGAAGCTGGTCGTCTATGCGGGTGGGGCGCTGCTGGCGATCTCGACCACGCCGGGGCTCGGGGGCGTCAGCGACTTTGGGGACTGGTGGACGCAGCCGATCGTCTTCGAGAAGTTCGCGGTGTGGACGCTGCTCTGGGAGATCCTCGGGCTCGGCGCCGGGTCGATGCCGCTCAGCTTCCGCTTCGTGCCGCCGATCGGAGGGCCGCTCTACTGGCTGCGGCCGGGGACGGTGCGGCTACCGCCGTGGCCGGACCGGGTCCCGTTCACGCGGGGGGCGCGGCGCAGCGGGCTCGACGTGGCGCTCTACGCCGGCGTGCTCGCCACCGGTCTCTACCTGCTCTTCGCCGCGGGCGTGGACGCTGACGGGCTCGGCGCAGGGCGGATCGCGCCGGGCGGCATCGCGGTGCTGCTCGGGCTCCTGGCCCTGCTCGGCCTGCGCGACAAGGTCTCCTTCCTCGGCGCCCGCCCGGAGATCTACGCGACGATGCTGGCGGTCGGGCTCTTCCCGCTCAGCCAGTGGATCGTCGCTTGGCAGTTCGTCTTCATCTTCATCTGGTGGGGCGCCGCCTCCTCGAAGCTGAACCGGCACTTCCCCTTCGTCGTCTCGGTGATGATCAGCAACGCGCCGCTGGTCGGGTCGAAGGCGCTCAAACGCAGGCTCTGGCGCGACTACCCGGAGGACATGCGACCCTCGCGACTGTCCGCCGGCATCGCCCACTTCGGCACCGTGCAGGAGCTCGGCTGGCCGCTCTTGCTGCTGACCGTGGACAACGACGTCGTCCGCACGATCGCGATCGTCGGCATGGTCCTCTTCCACCTCAACATCACCTCGATGTTCCCGCTGGCGGTGCCGCTGGAGTGGAACATCTTCATGATCTTCGGCACCCTGTTCCTGTTCGGCCACTACGGCGACGTGCCGCTTTCCTCGCTCGACGATCCGCTGCTGATCGCCGCCATCGCGATCGTCTGCCTGGGGTTACCGGTGCTCGGCAACTTCCGCCCCGACAAGATCTCCTTCCTGCCCTCGATGCGTTACTACGCCGGCAACTGGGCGACCACTCAGTGGCTGTTCCGCAAGGGCAGTGGCGCCGAAGACAGGCTCGACGAACGGATGACCAAGCCGGCGCACGTGGTCGGCAAGCAGGTGGCGGAGATCTACGACCCCGAGACCGCCGACTTCCTGCTCAACAAGGGCCTGGCCTTCCGCTCGATGCACTCGCACGGGCGGGCGCTCAACGCCCTGCTGCCGCACGCCGTCGACGACGTCGAGGCTTACGACGCCCGCGAGGGCGAGCTGATCTCCAACGTCGTCAATGGCTGGAACTTTGGCGACGGGCACTTCCACGGCCGCCAGCTACTGGAGGCGGTGCAGGAGCTTTGCGACTTCGCCCCGGGAGAGGTGCGGGTGATCGCGCTGGAGTCCGAAGCCGTCGGCAGCGGCCGCCAGCGCTACCGCATCTACGACGCGGCGACCGGGCTGCTGGAGGAGGGATCGGTCGCGGTCGCCGACATGGTCGAGCGCCAGCCGTGGCTGGAAGAGTCGTGGGACTTCCCGGTGGAGGTGGAGAGGCGGCGCGAGCGGGCGGCGCCCGCGGTGGCGATCTCGTGAGCAAGGCGACCGTCGTCGGCTCCGGCCCCAACGGGCTGGCCTGCGCGGTGGCGCTGGCGCAAGCGGGCGTCGAGGTGACGGTGCTGGAGGCCGCCGCGACGATCGGCGGCGGGACCCGCAGCGCCGAGCTGACCGTGCCGGGAGTGGTCCACGACGTCTGCTCGGCGGTGCACCCGATGGCCGCCGCCTCGCCCTTCTTCCGCTCGCTCGGACTCGAGGCGCACGGACTGGAGTGGCGCTGGCCTGAGGTCGACCTCGCCCACCCACTCGACGATGGCAGCGCCGCGGCGATGTATCGCTCGCTGGAGAAGACGGCCGCCGGCCTGGGCGCCGACGGGGCCGCCTGGGCGCGCCTGTTCGGCTCCCCCGCCGCCCACTTCGACGCCCTCAACGAGGACGCGCTGCGGCCGATCGCGCACCTGCCGCGGCACCCGATAGGCCTGGTCCGCTTCGGTCTCCCGGCTTTGGCGCCGGCGACCCTTCTCGCCCGCAGCTGGAAATCGCCCGGCACCCAGGCGCTGTTCGGGGGCGTCGCCGCGCACTCCTTCAGCCCGCTGACGCAGCCACTGAGCAGCTCGGTCGGGATGGCGATGGTCTCCGCCTGCCACAGCCGCGGCTGGCCGGTGGCGGCGGGCGGCTCGCAATCGATCGCCGACGCCCTCGCCGCCGTCCTGCGCGAGCACGGCGGCAGGATCGAGACGGGGGTGCGGGTGCGCACGCTCGCCGAGCTCGCCAGCCCCGACGTCATCGCCTTCGACCTCACCCCCAGCGCCGTCGCCGAGATCATCGGCGCGCGCCTGCCAGCCCGCGTCGCCCGCGCCTACCGCCGCTACAAGCACGGCCCCGCCGCCTTCAAGGTCGACCTCGCCGTCGCGGGAGGAGTTCCGTGGACGGCCGAGGTCTGCCGCCGCGCCGGGACCGTCCACGCGATCGGCTCCTTCGAGGAGCTGGTCGCCGCCGAGCGCGACATCAACCGCGGCCGCATGCCGGAGCGGCCCTTCGTGCTGGTCGGCCAGCAGTACCTCGCCGACCCGGGCCGCTCCGCCGGCGACGTCCACCCGATCTGGGCCTACGCGCACGTGCCGAACGGCTACGACGGCGACGGCGAGCGCGCCGTGGTCGACCAGATCGAACGCTTCGCCCCCGGCCTGCGCGAGCGCATCGTCGCCACCGCGGTCAGCTCGCCCGCCGAGCTGGAGGCCAACAACCCCAATTACATCGGCGGCGACATCGTCGCCGGCGCCAACACGCCGGTCCAGACCCTGATCCGCCCCCGCCTCGCCCGCGACCCCTATTCCACCGGCGTCCCCGGTCTCTATATCTGCTCCGCCGCCACGCCCCCCGGCGGCGGCGTCCACGGCATGGGCGGCTTCAACGCCGCCCAGTCGGCGCTGCGACACCTCGGCCGCGGCTGATCCGAGTAGGCTGACGCACCTCGTGTCCCGCCGCCTGCCGATCCTCAGCCTCGCAGCCGCGCTGCTGCTCGGGCTCGTGGGGGTCTTGCTGATCAGCGCCGACAGCCGCGCCGCGGACGCTGGGATCGTCGCGGTCGACTCCTCCGCCTGCGGCCCCGTCCAGTACGGCGGCGCCGGAACGGCACAGGCGCTGATCGTCTCCGACCTTCCCCTGCAGGGCGACTCGCGGCGGCGCTCGCTGCAGATGAACGACGCGATCAGGCTGGTGCTCGAAGGGGCCAGCTGGAAGTCCGGGGGTCGCAACGTCGCCTTTCAGGCCTGCGACGACTCCGAGGCCGACACCGGCCTCTGGAGCAAGGCCCAGTGCCAGGCGAACGCCCGGGCCTACGCCGCCGACCCGAGCGTGCTCGGCGTCGTCGGCACCTACAACTCCGGCTGCGCTGAAGCGATCGTGCCGATCCTCAGCAGCGCGCCCGGCGGCGGCCTGGCGATGGTCTCCCCCGGCAACACGCTGATCTGCCTGACCCAGTCGGCCCCCGGCTGCCCCAAGGGCCAGCCGAAGAGCCTCTACCCGCAGCGGCGCACCTACGCGCGGGTCGTTCCCAACGACGCCTACCAGGGCGCCGGCCTGGCGAGCTTTGCCAAGCAGCGGAAGATCCAGCGCGCCTACGTCCTCTACGCCGCCAAGGATCCGACCAGCCTCGGGCAGGCGCGGACCTTCCGCGGTGCCGCCAAGGCGCTGGGCATCGAGGTCGCCGGCTTCCGCGCTTGGAATCCCAACGCTTCCAGCTACGCCTCGCTGATGCGCACGGTCGCCGGCACCATGCCCGACGCGGTGCTGCTGGCCGGCCTGACCGAGGAGAACGGCGCCCGGCTGATCAAGGACAAGGTCGCCGTCCTCGGCCCCAACAGCGGCATGGTCAAGCTGCTGGCTCCCGACGGCTTCGCCCAGCAGTCGACGATCGACCTCGCCGGCACCGCGTCGGCGGGGATGTTCGCCAGCGTCCCCGGCCGCGTGCCCCAGAACCTCGGCGGAGCCGGCCAGAAGCTGGTCGCCCAGCTGCAGAAGGAGACCAAGGGGCCGGTCGAACTCTACGCGCCGTACGCGGGCCAGGCGGCGGACGTCCTGCTCGAAGCGATCGCCCACAGCGGCGCACGTTCCGGCGTGATCGACGCCGTTCGCGACACCAACGTCAGCGACGGCATCACCGGCAGCTTCAGCATCCTCGCCAGCGGCGATCCCAGCCTCGGGCCGATCACCGTCTCGGTGGCGAAGACGAGCTTCGTGCCGGTGCGCGAGATCGATCCGGGCCCGCGCCTGGTCAATGCCGCCCGCCACGGCTGACCCGGCCAGTCCCCGCTAGACGATCAGCAGGCCGACCAGCAGCAGCACGACCCCGGCGGTCGCGGCGGCACCGGCGGCGCCGAGTAGCCAGCGGCGGCGGGCGATGATCGAGACGGAGGCGAGGACGATCCCCACCTGCAGGCCGACCTCGGCCAGCTCGTAGTCGATGTGCTGGGTGTTGGCGTGGTCGACCTCGTGCTCGTGGGCCTGGATCTCGGCGACGAGGTGCGCATCGGCCGGCTCCAGCTCCTCGACGATGCGCGCCTCGTGCTCGCCGGCCGCGGCGGCGGCATCGTGCTCGCGCGCTCCCCCGGCGCCGAGTACCCGCAGCATCGTCGCGTTGCCTTCGGCGACGTCGATCCGGATCCGGTTGGTCTCCAGCCGCGCCGAGGCCTCGGCGCGGTGGGTCTCGCCGGTGATCACCTCTTTCACCGCCTCGTTGGAGAGGAACGTCGCGACCGCCAGGAGCGCCGCCATCACCGCGACGACCAGTGCCGCGTTGCGGCCGTAGTGCGGTCCGACCTGCCCCTCGCCGCCCGCCGCGACCTGGTGCCCCTGCTCGAAACGCTCGTATGACCGGTGGGCCTCCACGCTGCGAACCTACAGTCCGGTGTCGATTTCGCGCCGGCTCATTCGTCGTCTGAGTAAAAGGGCTCAGAATCAGCTGGGTCGAAAGCACTGCGAAGGAGGAATCATGGGCAGGATCGTCGTTACCGAGTTCGTCTCGCTGGACGGTGTGATGGAGGCCCCCGGCGGGGGCGAGGAGTTCGAGCACGGCGGCTGGACGTTCGCGATCGATCGCGGCGACGAGGGGAACAAGTTCGAGCTCGACGAGCTCGTCGAGGCCGAGGCGCAGCTGCTGGGCCGGCGGACCTACGAGGGCTTCGCCGCCGCCTGGCCGGCGATGGCCGACGAGGCCGGCTTCGCCGAGAAGATGAACGGGATGCCGAAGTACGTGGTCTCCTCGACCCTGGAGGAGGCCGAGTGGAACAACTCGACCGTGCTGAGCGGCGATCTCGTCGAGGAGGTCACGACGCTGAAGCAGGAGGTCGACGGCGTGATCCTCGTCGCCGGCAGCGCCCAGCTGGTGCAGGGGCTGCTCGAGAACGATCTGATCGACGAGCTGCGGCTGATGGTCTTCCCGGTGGTCCTCGGCAGCGGCAAGCGCCTGTTCGGCGAGAGCGCCGACAAGAAGTCGCTGAAGCTGACCGACTCGACGACTGTCGGCGACGGCATCGCGATCCTCACCTACGCGCGGGCCTAGGAGATTCGCCGGAGGGCGGGCGACGGCCCGTCCTCGCCCGGCCGCAACCTTGGACCCCGGGGCGAGTTAAGGGGGGAATGCCTAATCCCCGGCCAGAGCCGGGGAGCGGGGGAACCATGTTTTCGGGGCGAGCCCACCTTCGGGTGGGGGCGCAAGCTCCTTCAGCGCCAGCCCGTCAGCTAACCCCGCCGGCCGACGAAGGAGGCACGATGACGATCGCCCAAACGGCGGCGCGGTTTGCCGCAATCTGCACTTTGCTCGCGGTTCTGGCCGTGGCCTCAGTCTGCGCGACCGGCAAGGCCTGGGCCGCCCAACCCACTGGCGGGATCTCCGCCGTTAGCGCTCCCCCGCCCAGCGCCCCACCCAGCACCCCATCAACCGACCCGACCAGCCCGCCCGCCCCGACCAGCGCCGCAAGCCTTTACCGAGGCCGCGCGATCGCGCCGGTCGACGCGCCGGCCGCCGTCAAACGCGTGATCGCCGCGGCAAACAAGATCCGCACCAAGCCCTATATATGGGGCGGCGGGCACGGCCGCTGGTGGGATGCCGGCTACGACTGCTCCGGCGCGGTCAGCTACGCGCTGCGAGGCGGCGACTTCCTCGACAGCCCGCTGCCGTCCGGCCCGATGGAACGCTGGGGAAGACCGGGCCCGGGGCGCTGGATTACCGTCTACGCCAACGCCGGCCACGCTTACGCGGTGATCGCCGGCCTGCGCTGGGACACCTCCGGGGACAGCAGCGGCACCGGCCCCCGCTGGCACCCCGACATGGCGAGCGCCAGCGGCTTCGTGGCGCGCCACCCGCCGGGCTACTAGCCTTCCGCTCTTGCTTGGGATGAGCGAGAAGCTGACCCTGATGGCCGTGGGCGCGACGATTGCGCTGGCGGCCGGTGCCGCTCCGGCGGCGGCGGAAGTGCCCTGGGGCGCCGGCTGCACCTCGATCGCGCCGGGCGGGCAGCGAACCAGCTCCAGCTGCGGTGCGAGCCTCGTCGACGGCCGCGCGATCGCGCCCACCGACGCTCCGACCGCGGTGAAGCAGGTGATCGCTGCCGCCAACCACATCGACGGCCGGCCCTATGTATGGGGCGGCGGCCACGTCAGCTGGTTCACCCGTGGCTACGACTGCTCAGGCGCCGTCAGCTACGCCCTGCACGGCGCCGGCCTACTCGACGTGACGATGGTCTCCGGCCAGCTGGCCTACTGGGGAGACGCCGGCGTCGGCCGCTGGATCACCGTCTACGCCAACCCCGACCACGTCTTCATGGTCGTGGCCGGCCTGCGCTTCGACACCCGTGACGCCCCACAGGGAGTGAGCGGTCCGCGCTGGCACAGGGCGATCGTCGACTCGAGCGGCTTCGTCGCGCGGCATCCGGCTGGGCTCTGAACACCAGAACCCTTCAGTGCCAGTCACCGGCCATCGCTCAACCGAACAAGCCTATGGCCTCAAAGAGCGTCGGCGCAGGCTTTGAAGCCGTATCTAGCGGCAAGCTTGTCGACTTTGTTGAACGGGTTCCCCGAACCGCTCAGGACGCTGATTGGATTCCGTTGCGCTTTTTCAAGCGCTTCTTCGATCCCTTCGACCACTGCTTTTAGTTTGCTCTCGTCTCCGCTCGGAGAGTTAAGGCCGGACAGCTCCTTCGCCTCCAATTCAATCGGTGGCAAGCCTACAGCGGCCACCATTCTTTCCTGCCCTTGCTTGGTGGCCCGAGCCAGAGGATCCTTCTTTGCATAGGCCTTCAGACCCGCTTCTTGCCTCTTGTCCGTCTTTTCGCAGATCGCGTCGCCCTGCTTGATGAACTCCGTTTTCGTCAACGCCCTCACCCCCGTCTCGGCTGGAGCGCTCTTCGAGGACGAGGCATGGGTCGCCTCTTCGCCACTTCCGCAGCCAGTCACGATCGAGGCGATGGCGAGAGACAATGCACAAATGGACAGGGCGAGGAGCTTATTCATGGAAGATGTCCTCTTTTCAAAAAAGAAGAGCGCACGACGATTGCTCGCCGCGCGCTCTTCTCGGCTCAGATTCGAGCTCAATTGCTACGGATAGACATTTTCCGTCGACACTATTTCGGTGTCAATGGTCTGAGTCGTCTCGTTAGTCCCGGCAGGGGAGGGAAGCCCCGACGCTATGTTGATGATCCCATCAATGTTTACTGGAATAAGTCCCAGGTTGAGTACGCATCCGTTCGCACCTGGTGCTGCGAACGAATTGTCAACATACGTGCCATTATCGAGATGCAAAATTTCGGTTTCAAAGTCGAAATTATCTTCGGGAGCTTTGCCGGTAATTGGTTCATTAGGCGGCGGGGGAGCCGTGGTGCCGGTGATCAAGTGGAGCGCAATCGGGCTTTTACTCGTGCCGACATAGCAGGAGTTGCCGAGAACCGGATTGATCAAGTGCACCTTGATCGGCAGAGTGATTTTGTTAATACCCGCAAATTCAGGCGTGCCCGCCAACTCGGTAACTGCGTACAGTTTTAGCTGTTCTACGTTGAGAAAGTTGATGAGCCAATCCAGGCCCGTCAGGCCGATAATCCCACCCGGGACCGTCTGTTTAGCAGGAACCAGGCCACCTTTAGAATTGTAAGAGAAGTTTTTAAGCAATTCATCGGTGCCGCCACTAAGTGTAATTGGGTTGGTAATAGGCACGTCCTTATTGCCCATCTGGAAGTGCCCACTCTTGACCACTGAGTGGATACAAGATGAAATAATTGAGTTTTCGGTCGCTGGATCCTGACACCCTGCGAACTGGCTATAGCCAGGCGCAGGCGTGGTGGCTTGTGCGAATGGAGCTGCCACCGCGAATGCTGCCATTGCGGCTGCAATGGTGAGCAGCTTAGAAAAGTGCTTCGGCATCATGGTTTCTCCCTTTTACGGATTACTGAATTTTGAATCTGATTTGATCATATAAGCGGACTAGTTTGACTGGTCCCACTGCATCAACCAGATGAAGTCAAGTAGATCAAACAGATTGCCCTGCGTCGGCCTGCGGCTTCTGGTCGCGCGTACGCGGGCTCCTCTCCCACGACCGGATCCCAATCCGGTGGAATGTCGGATACTGTATCGGAACTCCCGGAGCATTGTCAAGAAACCCACCGGACAGGGTCTGTTGCGGGTTCTTGACTCCCGGCATTCATGGAAGCGCTTGGCCCAAGGGAGGGGCTAGATCAGAAGCAAGACGAATCGCGCCCTTCGAGCAACTCGAGGGACGCGATTCGTCGATTTAGGCTAGGCGGCGACTAATCAGCCGTTACTGCCCACGTGCCGGCCACGAAACATGCTTCCGTGCAGGTGGCCGCGAGCAAGGTGCCGGTAGGCGACGCTCCGGGCGTCAGTTCCCATTCGCTAAACCCTGGTTCGTACTTGAATTTTTCGAACGGGTTGGTGTGAATCGCTCCACCTTCTATCGGCATTACATAGACGCAGAGGAAGCCTTCTGCGGCCATCGGGACGGTCGGTGAGTTTCCCGGCCCTCCAGGCCCAAACGTCCCGCCGCCGCGTCCCGGACAGTTTGCTTTGCTCTGTTCATTTGCTTTGACGAGGACTGGCGTAGGGGCGTCTTCGAGAGGTATGTCGAAGGAGATCGGGAAATAGTGTTCTCCCGATTCCGATCCAGGACCGGTTCCCCAGGTACCGGTCTCCGTCTTGCCTTTGGGGAGAAATTCGGTAAAGCCGGTCAGGCCTTTTTTGCCGTTGCAGGCAAAGGTGCTGCCGCTGGCGGCGGTGAATTTAGAGCCGCCTTCCCCACTACATTTGCCTTCTTTCGTCCCAACGAATTCTTCGCTGGTCACGTTGGTGCCGTCTTTGCCGTTCGTGCCGTCTTTGCCGTTCGTGCCGTTCGCGCCGGCGGGTCCTCTAGACCCCTCGGGCCCGGCCACGCCTGCGGGACCTTGTTTTCCTTTCAGCTGCTTTTGCACGCTTGGCGCGATCTGATTCAGCTTGGTGATGACGACCTTCTGCGCGGCGTAGGCGCCGCCCGCCATTGCCAACACCAGAGCGATCATCGAGATAATTCCGGGAACCCCCAGGCGCTTACGTAGTAGCGAAAACATCTATCCCTCCCGTTGAGCTGTCAGTTAGTAGGCGCGAGTAGACCGCGGCCGTATTGCCAAAACATCGGCGACGGTGGACGACCTTCGGCAGATCAGCCTTGCTTCCCCGATCCCCACAGTCGATCCTCATCTCTCCCACGTCCGGAGCCACCCAAGCCCAAGAACCATATCGGAACGCACTAGTTTCTGTCAAGGTACACAGAATAAAATGCAGCCTCAGGCGGCGAGGGAATCCCACTCGAAGGTAAACCGGAGCCACGATTGCTCGTGGCTCCGGTTTGCTTGCGGCTCGATTGATAGGCCGCCTGCGGGCAGCAGGATCTATTCGACCCAGATGCCCTGCTGCGCGCCTCCTTGCCCCTTGAATCCTTTGATTGTCGCGGTCCCGTTGTAGGTCCCGTTAGTTGTCGCCACGCCGTTGAATTTGCATTCTGAGCCTACTTCGGTGTAGTGAATGC
>DATBDU010000043.1:0-58908 GCA_036269775.1 Solirubrobacterales bacterium | reverse complement strand
TTCCGAACGCGACTCGGTCACCTCGATCACGGCCTTGGCCAGTTCCAGCAGCGTGAACTCGTTCGGGTTGCCGATGTTGACCGGCGTGTGCACGTCGGACTCCGCAAGGGAGACGATGCCGCGGATCAAATCGTCGACGTAACAGAAGCTGCGGGTCTGGCTGCCGTCCCCGAAGACGGTCAGCGGCCGGTCCTGCAGCGCCTGACGCAGGAAGGTCGGGATCGCGCGGCCGTCGTGCGGGCGCATGCGCGGGCCGTAGGTGTTGAAGATGCGGACGATCGCGGTGTCGACGCCCTGCTGGCGGGCAGCTCAAACGTAGGGCTTGTATACGAACATATGTTCGTAGCGCACGTCCGTTCCTATGTCAAGCATTTCCATCCCGAACTCGACTTAGCGGCTGATGTCGCGACTGCGCTCGACCACCTTGGGGCTCCCATCCGATTCCCGGTTGGACGGCACCTCAGCTGCCCGGCCCGACGCTGGGCGGGCCGACCATCAAGAGGCTCTGTCCACCCCCGGCCGCGGCGAGCTCGAGCACGGGCCGCAGGTGCGGCTGGCCACGGGTCGGCAAGGTCGGGACCGGGACCGGCGCTGCGTAGCAGCGGGCAGCGCCCCGGCGATCTCCATCGCCGGGACCCCTGGCTAGCCCAATTCATCTTCTCCCCAGCGAGCTTCTGCCCGAGCCAGTTTGTGCGGGCCGTAGAAGTGGCTCGCCCACCAGGATTCGGGCCTGGCGAGCCTGAACGCCGCGATCCACCAGGCGGTCCCCAGAGTGAGCCAACCGGCGCCCACAAGTATCGAATTACCCTTCATTTCGGCGATGGACACTGGGCCGAGGAAGAGCACGACCACCAGGCCGACCACATATACGATCTGGATTCCGGTCGATACAGCGAGCGGCCTCATTGGCTTGCGACCCCTTGGGGAGGTCCGGTTGTCTCGACCAGCCCAGGCCTACTAAAGGGAACCGTCTCTGGCTCTTTCTCTCTGAAGGTTAAGAGCTACGGACATCGCTGCCGTCACCGGGATCACCAGTCGATCCACTCGGGCGTCGACCGTAAAAACGAACTAGGCCGACACATGCCAGAGCAGCCATGATTGCGGTTAAGACGATGAACGCAATATCTCCTAGCGCGATTGCGACCACAAAGCACAGCAAAGCGATAACCGCATAGATAATTAACACACGACGCACAGCCGACAGTCGAGCGTACGTTTGCCCTCGTGCTTCCACTTTGTCGAAGGCTCGAGCCCGCAGGATAAAGATCAAACTTCCAATGGCACCAAGGAAGCCACCAATCACCAGCGGGATAGTGACGCTCGACACGCTGTTTGCCACTAAGAACATGGTCTCAGCATAGCCCCTTCTCGTGGGATAGGTCAAAGGCCGTAGCGGCTAGGTCCCCGCTTGCTCCCACAAGGAGAAGAGTCTCGCCCACTCCTGGGATCCATACCGTGGCGAGACCGGCAGTGCTGACTGCCACTCCAGAGCCGCTAAGGGCAAGGCCAATATCGCGACACGGAAGTGACGCTGCAGCTCCACCTATCGCATGGCCAAGTTCTTCAGCTCGATCAGCAGTGAAATGTCTGACTGGGGCCGACCATTTCGACACAGTATGCGCTGCCCGTTCCAAAACTCCCCTCGTTCGAGTGCAGTTGCAATGAAGAACAACGGGTAAGACCCGGTGTCTATTTGCACGCCTTACGTTCACCACCATGTCCTTCTTCTTGCACTTGCCTGGCGACGGCCTGCGAGTGACGTAGCATTCCCCCGTCAGGTCGAAGTTGTTGACGGGATCTTGTCCCGCGTAGTCATAGGCATTCGCCGAGCCCCCAGGTACCGGATCGGGCGAGAGGAAGCGTCCAAGCGCGGGAACATAGCTCCTCGCCCCCATCTGAATTACTCCGGAGGCCAATTCAGTGCGTCGTTGCTTGCCGCCAAGCCACCCGTAGCGCCCGGCACCACCGGAAACCTGGTTACCAAACTCATCGGACCGCAGGGTCGCGGTGAATTTCGTTTCCGCTGGATTGGAGCTCGCGCTGGCAACGACGTCTCCGTGGAAATCGGTCAGCTTGAAGGTCGTGGTCCCGCTGCTTTCCTGTACGGCCGCCAGTTCTCCACCGATTCCACCGACGCTTCGAGTCCAAGTGCCTCCGAGCTGGGTCCACGCGACCGAGTCTGATGGGCCGTCGAAATGGAAGATTTCCGTGCCCGCAAGCCCGCCTGCCTGTTCGCGCTGACGCTGGCGTCCATTCGCGTCGAGCCGGAATGCGTTCGTCACACCGCCTTGGGACTGCGTGGACACCATGTCGTTTGCGAAGTAGGTCGTACTCAGCGCTTTGCCCCCGGCGAATTCCGCAGGGAGGTTTGTTATCCGCCCCCAAGCATCGTAAGTCAATCCAGTGCCCATCAGGCGATCTGCAGCGTCATATTCGTATTTCTGAGTGCTTCCGCCGGAGGTCGCGCAGGCACCCAGTACGCCCGGGTTCCGCGTCGTCTTCGTCAACCGATTTGAGTCCGCGTCATAGGCATATGCGCGGCTCGTGCATTCGCCTCCCGTCGGGGTTTCCTGGGCTTCGGTCAGGCGACCCGCTTTGTCGTAGCCGTATTGGTCTTTCACCAGCGAGCTTGCGCCGGAGACAATTCGGCCTTCTATCGAGTGTTCCAGCGTTTCTTCGTACCAGGTGCAGCTTTCGCCACAGGAGCTCACCTTCGTATAGGTGAGTTTCGCCGGTTCCCCGGTCTGGTTGTAGGTCGTCTTCGCGGTGAGGCCGTTCGGAAGGCCCCGTTCGATCAGGTTCCCATCGGCGTCGTAGTGGGCGGTGAACGTCCCGACCCCGGAGACTTCCAGGCTCGATAGCACGCCAGAGACTTCGTCGTAGTGCATCGTCGACGTCCCTCTCGGGTCGGTCACGGTCGCCGGCCTGCCAAAGGCGTCGTAGGTGGTTTTAGTTTTGGCGCCGTCGGCGTCTTCGTATTCGGTCACCTGACCGAGAGTGTTGTAGGTCGTGGTGGTCGCCTGGTTGTCGAATCCGGTGCATTCTTTTTCGCAGACGAATTGCTGCATGATCGGCGCGCCCGTCGTCGGGCTGTAGAGGGTTTCGCTCTTGGCTTCGGTCCCTGCGAGGGGCGTGCCGCCGCCGAGGATCTTCGTGCTCACCTGCCTCCCCACCGAGTCGTAGGTGGTGATCGTCCTACGGACTTCGACCGGGGCGTTGGCGGGGCTTTCAGTCACTTCGGTCGGCTCGTCCAGGTAGTCGTAGTTCAGGAACTTCTTCACGAGCAGTTCCGGCCGGCCGGTGCCGCTGGTCTGTTGGGCCGGGAGCACCTTGCATGGCAGGTTCGCGTACGTTTGGTTTCCTAAGCATTCTTCGTGAGAGTGACCGCTCGCCGAGTAATAGACGGTCTTCGTGTCTCCTGCCGTTTCTCCGCCGGCGCCTTTGGGCTGGCGGGTTTCGACGACCTGTCCGGCTGCGTTGTAGACGATCACCGAGCGGATGTTGAGGCCGCCCGGGTCGACGACCGTTTCGGTCGGCATACGCAGGGTCCAGTTGTAGTGTGTTTGGGTCACCCGCGGTTCGAATTCACCTTCTTTGCCCGGCACCACCGCGGCCACCGTTTCCTTGGTCGGCAGGTAGGCGGGTGGCGTCCCGGCAGGCGGCATCGGTTCGCCTTCGTCGTAGCGGGTGGTCGTGTGCTGGCGAGCCTGGACGATTTCGCCTGATTCGAGGCGCACTTCGTGCAGGGGCCCCCAGGATTCGAGCAGCTCAGTCCCGTTGGCGTTGTAGAGCGAATGGGTGTCGAGTTGGTGCGACAAGGACGCCGATTCGGAGGATTCGAGTGCCAGGAGCCGGTTGCGCGGGCTCAGTGCCCGGACCACGTTGCCCTTCATGTCGGTTTCGGTGGTCGTGATCGAGGCGCCGCTGACCCCTGGCGGCGAGGGAGAGGCCGTGTTCACCTGATGGCCTTCGGGATCCACGTAGTGGACCGTCGCCCCCGTGTAGCTCGAGGGCGGCGATCCCGAGGGGACGTGGTTTGGCGGGAAGATCGCGGTCGCGTCGACCGGCAGATCGGTCTGGCCCCAGGTGGCGATGGCTTCGGGGCCCATGTCATAAGGGGCACCGGCGCCCTTGACCGGCACTTCGTAGGCGATCGTCGTCGTCGCGGCGGCGCGGTTCACCGACTTGAGCCTCGTGGGTTTTTCACCCTGTTTGGGGTAGCCGGGGGCGTTGTATTCGTAGTTGAATTCCCAGCGTTCCTGGCCCGGGGGCGTCACCGACGTCAGCTCGTTGCTGTAGGGGGAAGGTGCGTAGGTGTAGAGCTCCGTCATCCCGGTATTGGTACGAGGATCGGCCTCGGAGGTCAGGACGATCCCCGGACCCCCTGAGGGACTGGCCGTTTCGATGTAGCCGTAGACGGCGACGAGCCGGGCTTCTTCGGGGTTGCCAGTCGGGCCCCAGTAGGCGATCGATTCCAGGAGCGTCACCGATCCACCCCCGGCAAGGCTGTGCGCCGCGTACCTGAATTCGAGCGTCCGGCAGCCCGGCGTTACGTGGGAGGTCGCTTCGGGACAGGAGACAGGTGCCGGCGCGATCTCCCTTTCCAACCGGAGTTCTTTGCCGTGCATCTGGTAAAGCAGCCGCATGCTGCCGGGGGTCGCCTGGTAGGAGATGAAGCGCGGCACCCAATGGCCTTCCCCGTCGCTGACGAACGTGGTGTGCGTTCCGTTCGGGTAAGCGAGCACGAAGTTCCCGGCTTCCTTGTAGAGCTTCAGTTCCTTCGCCCAGTCGGGGGAAATGTAGTTTTCGCCGACGATTTCGAAGGGGATGCCGGCACCTTCGTTGTCGAAGAGTTCGATCCATTTGACTTCTGGTTGTTCTTCTTCTTCGAGCCATTCTTCGCAGAATTCGGGATCACAAGGTCCCGAGCACGAGACTTCATCCCCTTCTTCGTTCCAGCAGGCGCGGTTGTGGACCGCCGCTTGGTAGGGAATGACCTTTTCTTCGATCCGAGTCCACGCTTCGCCTTCCCCTTCGGATTCCAGGGGCGAGGACGGCTGCCAGGCGCCGCCCAACACGGTCGAGTAACCGGGCAGTTTGCCGTCCGCTGAGGAGTGGTAGATGCGGGTAAATTCGAGGTTGGCTTCATAGCCCGGCACCGGGATCGAGACATCGGTACGGCTGAGCGTGAAGGCGCCCGTCAGCAGGTCGACCGACGCGGGACCGACTTCTTCGACGGCGTCAGTCGGCACCCGGGTCGTGTTCGCGTTGTAGATGAATTCGGTCGCCGCCGGCGCGCTGGCCCCTGCGACTTTCGCGCCCCCGTCGAGGACGGCGCGGAACTGGATTTCCTTTTCCGGGTAGTGGGCTTCTTCGAACACCGGGCAGCCGCGCACCTTGAGGTAGACCGGCGCGTTGTGCCCGGGATGGGTCCTTGCCGGGATCGGCCAGGAGACCTGACGGCCCTGCCCGTCGATCACACACCCTTCGGGCACCGGTTTGAAGGAGGTCCAGCCCGGCAGCTCCATCTCGAAGGTGACGCCGGTCACGCCTTCCGCGGGTTTCCCTTCCGGGTTTCCGCCCCATTCGGCCTCGAGCGTGTAGTAGCTGGCGGTCGTCTTGCCGACTTCGGGATAGACGAGCTTCTCCGACGGGCTCGGTGCCGCCGGGTAGGCGCCGGTTTCGAACTTCCACCTGGCCGGGCTCGGATCGACTTTGCCATTTGCATCGACTGCGGCGACCGAGAACGTATGCGAGCTAGGGCCGAGGGGTTTGGGAAGCGCGAAGGGCGAGCCGCAAGGTTTGGTCGGGGTTTCGCCTTCGTCGAGCGAGCACCTGAACGTCGCCCCCGCGACCGGCCCCCCTCCCCTGGTCGCCTTGAAGGCGATCATCGAGAGTTCGTTGGCTTCGTAGGAGGGATGGGGCGAGGTGAAGCTCGTCTGCGGCGGCGCTTCGCCAAGGTCGACTTCGATCGTGTTTTCCGAGACGACGCCGGCGGCGTCGGTCACCAGCACTTCGACTTCGTGGCTTGCGGCGCTGTATTCGGAGGTTTTCAGGGTCCAGGCGCCCGAGAAGGGGCAGTTTTCGGTCGCGCAGCCCGGGTTCCAGGTCGACTTGGTTTTCCCGTCGACCTTCACTTCGACCTTGGCAACGCCCGACTGCGGGTCCGCTTCGGTGCCGTCGGTCGCCTTGAAGTTCAGCGGGTATTCGGATTTCAGGGTGCCGAGCGATTCCTGTTCGGTCAACGCCCCCGATAGCGTCACCTGCGGCGCGGTGTGGTCGATCTTCAGCGTTACCAGCCCACCCGTCGCGTGGTTGGCCGCTCCGCCGCTCGGCCAGAACATGGCGTCCACGAAGGCGAAGCTGACGGTGTCCTTCCCGGTAGGAAGGGATCTGGGGTCATAGCTGAGCGCCTGCGTTCCGAGCGTGGCAAGCCGCGGGCACGGGTGGGCCACGGTGCCCGCGCAGCCCAGTTCGAATCCCCACCCGGGCTCCGGTTTGTTTTCGTAGGTGGCCCAGGACGCCCTGACCCCCAAGCCGGTGTCTTCGACTTCGTAGGTGATCGGTTTCGCGGTCGCGTCGATCCACCCGCTCGGCGCTTCGAGTTTTTTGACCACCGGCGGTTGCACGTCTGCGACCGAGACGACGGCCTCCCCGATGTAGGCGTCGCGCCTCACCGCCGCAGGTTCGTTTTCGTAGGTGAGGAGCTCCATGTCCACGCCCTTCACGGCGGGGTTGGCGCTCAGATTGATGGACCCGAAGCCGGCGTTCCAGTCCCCCATTTCTCCATCGCCGCCGTAGTGGGTTTCGTGGGTGACCCAGCCGGTGCTGGGATCGGTGAGACCCCACATGAGCGCCGGCCAGGCCTTGTAGTTGCCGTAGGGCACGAAGATGACGCCCTGGGTGTAGAGCTGCCAGATGAAGGAGCTCGGCGGCGTGCCGAATTTCGCCACGTCTGCGTTGTAGCGTGGTACCAGGTAGGACCAGTCGGCGTGGGTGGTGGCCGGCACCGGGTTCACGTCGCATCCCGAGGTCAGGTCGAGACCGGGGACCCCGGGCCCCAGCCAGAGCGCGTAGGGAACTGGGCAGATCGACCACCGGGTCGTGCTCGCCGACCAGGCGGCGAGGCTGTCGTGGTTGGAGCTCCAGTACCACGCTTCGTTGATGATTTCCGGGTCGACGAGGATCGGTGCGGTCGTTTCGGGGCCGGGCGAGACGACGACGCGGAAGTTCTCTCCGGCGACGTCGAGTTCGACCGGGACCGGTTCGCCGGCGGCGTCGATGGCCGTGGGCGGAGCGATCGTCATCGTGGTCCGGCCGCCCTGGACCACTTCAGCGCCGCCGATTTCGCTCGCCTTCAGTTCGGCGCCGTGGGGCAGGGAGAGATGGTAGGTCGTGGTCGTCGGGGCTTCGGTGCTGCGGATAGCGGTCATCGTCTCGACGCCGGTCGGGGTCGGGGCGACGACGAGGTCCGTGTTCTCGGCGACGTTGGGATAGAAGGCGTACTGTTCTTCGACGTTCGTCGGTGACGCCTGCTCGGCGGCCCCCGCCACTTCGATGTGGACGTCTCCGAGGTCGATGCCTTCCCCCAGGTGGGCCGGAATCGCCAGTTCGCCGGCCAGCGGGTTTCGGGGCTGAAGTTCCCCGCCGGAACCTTCAGGGCTCTTCAGCGTGAGGTCGACGGCTTCCACTTTGCCTTCGGCGTTTTCGGTACGCAGCGGCAGCGTCGATTCGATGAGGACCGGCTGGTCGGGGCCGAGTGCGCCGGGCGCCTCGGGCGCCTGCGCTTCGCCGGTTTCTCCGGGCGATTCGGGCAGGGTCGAGGCGGGGACGACCGCGGCGTAGTCGGAGACGAACTTGTTGGGTTCGAGTTCGTCGTAGATCCCACCCGGGCTTTCGAGCTGGGTGCCGAATACGCCTTTGGTCAGTTCGAGCGCTTCTTCGCGCCCGAGGTCCCGGTGGGGCAATTCTTCGGCGACCTGCTGATCGGTTTCGGGGGCCTGTCCGAGGTGTTCGACCTGCGAGGATTCGAGCGCTTCCCTGGTCTGCTGCGCCGTGGGAACCGCCGCCGTTGGTTCGGCCGTCCCACCTTCGGGGACGAGCGGTTCGCTCGCCGCTGCGCCTTCGTCGCCCTGGGCGACGTTCGGCCCGGCCCACATGGCGGCGCCGACCACCAAGGCGAGCACGGTAGAGCCGATGGCGAGCATCAGGGACGGTCGGTTCGAGATCGCCCGGATGGGTGTCCGATCCGGGTGGCTGTGCGAGCCGCCCCGCGGAACGCGCAACCAAGACCAGCGACTCCCGTGCATCAAGACTCCCCCCGCTCGGCGGTCGCGCGGTGCCGGGACGGCCCCTGCGGCTCTCCCTGACGACGACCTGATTGACGATCAGCACTCTCTCGTACCGAAAGGAGACCGGCAATACCGAGAATTATAAGGTTGAGTTCTTTTCCGCTAAAGAACCTATTTCCTCCGCCCGGAGGCGGAGGCTGCGAGCGGCACGGCAGCTTCGCGAGGCCGCCCACCCCGACGACACGACAACCCATGCCAAGGGACGGGATGGGTCAAAACTGACCCCATTGACCCCGCTGACCCCGGAAACCGCGCCTAGAAGCCCAACGCGAACTTGGCGTCGTCGGTCATCATTTCCGGTGACCAGGCGGGGTCGAAGACCATCTTCGGATGGACCGCGTTGACGCCGGGGAGATCGCCGACGAACTCCTTCATCTGTTCGGAGACCTGGGGGCCGATCGGGCAGGCGGGGGTGGTCAGCGTGAAGGTGACGTAGACGTCCTCTTTCTCGATCTCGACGTCGTAGACGAGGCCGAGCGAGACGAAGTCGAGGCCGAGCTCGGGGTCGATGACCTCCTCGAGCGCCTCGAAGACGTCCTCCTCGGTGAGGGCTTCGGAGTGCTGCTCGGGAGCGGCCGGCTGGGTGGGTGCTTGCTCGTCAGGCATCGGACAATGGTAGCCGGACGGCGGCGGCTACCCAGGCGGCAGAGGCTCCAGGGGCGTCCCCGGGGCGGCCGGCGCCAGCTCCAGCTGCCACCAGCTGACGTCGTGCCAGCGCCCAGCCTTCCAGCCGATCCGCGGACTGACGCCGACTCGGAGGAAACCGAGCGCCTCGTGCAGGCGGACGCTCGCGTCGTTGGGCAGGGTGATGCCGGCACAGGCGATCTGGAAGTTCTGACGCCGCAGGTGCACGAACAACCTCTCGTAGAGACTCCGCCCCAGGCCCTCGCCGCGGCGATTGGAGGCGACGTAGACGGAGACGTCGGCCGCCCAGCGATAGGCGGCGCGCTCCTGGTGGCGGCAGGCGTAGGCATAGCCGACGACCTCTCCCCCGTCCTCAGCGACGAGCCAGGGGTGGCTGGCGGCATAGCGGGAGATCCGGGCTTCCATCTCGAGCGCATCGGGAGCCCGCTGCTCGAAGGAGATCGCCGTCTGCTCGACGTAGGGGGCGTAGATCGCGGCGCAGGCAGCGGCGTCGCGCTCGGGCTGCACATCGCGGATCGTGAAGGCGCTCATCACGGCAATCTAGCCGTCTTACCGCACGACGCTTTTGCCGCCAATAGGCTCCCGGCCGATGAGCGACTCGGGCCAGATCCTGCGACGGTCGATCGGCATCGTCTTTACCGACGGCGGCCTGCTGGCGATCACCTCGGCGCTGCCCGCCGGCGCCCGTGAGCACGGCGAGGAGGAGGTCGCGGCGGTGCTCTGCAACCCGGACGCCGCTCCGGTCGCCTTCGACGAGGCGCTCCTCTCGACCGAGTACGGCCCGGACGGCGTACAGCGGCGCGTCAGCCTGGAGCTGTGGCCGGATGCCGAGGACGGCCGGCCGCTACGCGGCGCCGGCACCCTGATCAGCTCGACCTCGGTCCAGCGCCCTGGGCTCAACGCCGAGATCGCCTTCTTCCGCTGGTCGGTCGAGGGACGCGAGGGTCTGGGCACCTATGAGATAGCGCGCCCGGGTGGCTGAGATCGAGGCGGTCGTCTGCGATTTCGGCGGCGTCCTGACGACGCCGCTGCTGACCTCCTTCATGGCGGTCCAGGACGAGATCGGGATCTCCCCCGAGAACCTCGGCAAGGCGATGCGGACGATCACCGAGGAGGACGGCGAGAATCCGCTCTACGCACTGGAGCGAGGCGAGATCACCGAGGTCGACTTCCTGGCCCGGCTGGGCGACGGGCTGGAGCCGCTGCTCGGCCACCGGCCGGAGCTGCACCGCTTTCGCGAGACCTACTTCGAGGCGCTCAATCCCAACCCGCCGATGATCGAGCTGATGCGCGAGCTGAAGGCCGCCGGGAAGCGGATGGCGATGCTGACCAACAACGTCCGCGAGTGGGAGCCGGTCTGGCGCTCGATGCTGCCGGTCGACGAGATCTTCGAGACCGTCGTCGACTCCGGCTTCGTCGGTTGCCGCAAGCCGGAAGCGCGGATCTACGAGATGACCCTGGAGCGGCTCGGACTCGCCGCCGGGGCCTGCCTTTTCGTCGACGACCTGCTGCCCAATTGTGAGGGCGCCCGCGCCGCTGGGATGAGCGCGGTGCACTTCCGCGACAACGAGCAGGCGACCGCCGAGATCCGCGCCTTGGCGGAGATCTAACCGGCCGCCCCGGGCTAACCCGCCTGCTTGACGGCCTGCCTCGGCTGGTAGGAGATCCGCTCCGCCGGCTGCGGCGGAAATAGGAGGTTGCCTTGGACTTCGTCGCAGCCGAGCTCTAGCACCTGGGCGAGCTCGTGATCGGTCTCGACGCCCTCGGCGACGACGCGCAGCTCCAGCGTATGGGCGAGCTCGACGATCGCTCTGACCACGTCGGACTTCCGAGTCCCGGGGCCGAGACCGTGGATGAACGAGCGATCCACCTTGATCGAGTTGATCGGCAGCGCCTCGAGGTAGGAGAGGGACGAGTAACCGACTCCGAAGTCGTCGATCGCTACCGCCACGCCAAGATCGGTGAGCGCCAGGAGCGGATCCATCGCCGCGCCGAGATCGCTGATCAAGCGGCTCTCGGTGATCTCCAGCGTCAGTGCGTTGGGTGGCAGCCCCGATTCGCGCAGAGCCGAACGTACCGTGCGCTCGATATGAGCCTTGTCGACGTAGCCAAGCGAGAGATTGACGGCGATCCCCATCGGCCACCCCTGCTCATGCCAGCGCATCGCCTGGCAGCAAGCCTGCTCGAGCGCCCAAGCGTCGATCGAACGGATCAGTCCGGTGCGCTCGGCCAACGGGATGAACTCCGTCGGGGAGATCGTTCCCTCCTCGGGATGAACCCAGCGGGCGAGAGCCTCCAGCCCGACGATCTCCGCCGAGGCGATGGCTCCCGCCGGCCCCAGCTTCACGATCGGCTGGTAGTGGACCGTCAGGTCTTCGTGCTCGATCGCCCGGCGCAAGTCCTGGCTGAGCCTCGCGCCACGGCCGATGAACGCGCCGATCTCACTGCGATACAACTCGCACCGCGAGCCGCCCTGCTCCTTTGCGAGGTACATCGCCGTGTCGGCCCGGGAGAGAATCGCCTCGACCTCGTCATTGGCGGAACCCGACGCGACGCCGATGCTGGCGGAGACGAGGATTTCGTGATCGTCGATCAGGTAGGGGTCGCGCACGCTGGCGAGAATCCGCTCAGCCAGGGCAACGGCCTCTCCGGCCCCTGCCTCGAGATGAGTGCATAGAACGACGAACTCGTCCCCTCCCACCCGGGCAACCGTGTCCGCCGGCCTGACGATCGCCTTCAGCCGCGAGGCAAGCTTGCGGAGGACCCGATCGCCCACCTCGTGCCCCAGCGCGTCGTTGATCGCCTTGAAATCGTCCAGGTCCACGAAGCAAACGGCGACGCCGATGCCGCCACTCCGGTTCGATTCGAGCACCTGCTCGAGCCGCTCCGCGAGCAACCTGCGGTTTGCCAACCCGGTCAACGAGTCGTGCTGGGCCAGGTGGGCGAGCTTTTCCTGCTCGGCGGCAAGCTTCAGCTGCAGGCGGCGTCGCTCGCCGTCGAACTTGCCGGCCATGCGAACCAGAGACGCGTCGCAGCTGCGCTCGACCATGCGGCGAATCTCCAAGATCAGATCCTCACCGGCAGCCACCACGCCAGCTTCCCGTTCCATCAGGGCGATCGCGACGTCACGCCAGACGAGATAGCCCTGCACGAGGTGCGACAGCGAGAGCTGGTCGACGAGCATCCCCAGGGCACCGAGCCGGCTCATCTCCTCCTTGGTCGCGCCCCGGCCCGTCGCGATCCAGCGACCGAGCACCTGCGTCGCCTCGACGTCGGTCCGCGCGATCGCCTCCAGAATGCTGGGGTCGGTTATGCCGTCGCCGCGAGAGGCGTATTCCTCGAGGCGGGACAGCACGCCATCCGCTACCTCCTCGCCGCAGCCGTGCAACGCCCAGCCGAGCCGCACCCTAGGAGAGCCGAGCCCCTCGCCATCAAAATCGTCCATACGTTCGACGTCTATCGACCATACCCGCGCGCCGCTTGAGGCTTTCCCTAGATGCCGGGAGGGGCTAGTTGTCCGAGCCCGCTCTGTCCCAGATGTAAAGCTCGACCGCCTCGACCGCGAGCGCCATCAGGCGGGGCGGGGAGAGCAGACCGAGGACGAGCTCGAGAGCGTCCTCCTCGGTGACCCCGGCGTCGACGGCCTCCTCGCCGCGGAAGCCGGCGGCGAGCTTGAGGGCCTCGCGGCGGTTCTCGCCGAGCGAGCCAAAGGCGCCCATCAGGAAGTCGCGGTTGGGCACGGGGTGACCGACCTCGAGCGAGCCATGCCAGGCGGCGAGCATCGAGAGGTCATGTTCGTCGAGCTCGGAGATCGCCTTCGCGTAGTGGACCTCGAGCTCGGTGTCGGGGATCTCGTCGACCCAGGCGCGGACCGCCTCACCGAGCAGCTGGCGGCGCGCCTCGCGGCCGACCGAGTCGGCGATGGCGCGGACTGCATCGGCTGGGTCTACGAAACAGAGGGACATGGGCTGGTTCGCAATCTAGAGAGGTCGGAAGACGGCAAAACGGGGTGCGGAAACGCCCGCTTTGCGGCTTTGTGACGCGGTCTGCGTCCGCCTCCGGCCACGCCGGAGCCGGACCTATGCTGGGTCGCCTGCCGATATGCCTCTGAAGCTGATCCATGGACCCCCGAATTCCGGCCGCGCTGGCCTGGTCCGCCGGCGATTCGTCGCTGCCCTGGAGCGCGACCCGATCCTGGTCGTGCCCAACGTCGACGACGTCTTCGCCTTCGAGCGCGAGCTCTGCCAGGACGGCGCGGCGCTGGGCGGCACGGCGATGACCTTCGGGGCGCTGTTCCGCACCGTCGCCACCGCGGGCGGGGTGCCGCCGGGCGCCGAGCTCTCCCCGGCGCAGCGGCTGCGGGCGATTTCGGTGGCGGTCGAGGCTGGCCTGGGGCGACTCGGGCCGCTGCGACGCTCCGCCTCCCGTCCCGGCTTCGCCCGCGCCTTCGAGCGGCTGCTGGACGAGCTGCAGGCGGCCGGGGTCGATCCGGCGGCGGTCGAGGCCAGCGCGGCGA
This sequence comes from Solirubrobacterales bacterium, assembly GCA_036269775.1. Taxonomy (GTDB): domain Bacteria; phylum Actinomycetota; class Thermoleophilia; order Solirubrobacterales; family 70-9; genus VAYN01. The sequence continues at coordinate 45,396 of DATBDU010000043.1, read as the reverse complement.
CGCTGGAGGGCTCGGCCTACCTGAGCGACATCGCCACCCTCTTCGCCGGCTACGCCGAGGTCCGCGGGCGGACCGGTCGGGTCGACACCCACGGGATCGCCCGCGAGGCGATCGAGCTGCTGCGCCGCGACGGTTCCTTCTGGGGCGGGCGCCCGGTCTTCCTCTATGGGCTCGACGACCTCACTCCCAACCAATTGGAGCTGGTCGAGGCCCTGGCGGCGCTGACCGAGGTGACCGTGGCGCTCCCCTTCGAGGAGGGAAACGCGGCGCTGGCAGCGCGCTCGCGCCTGCTCGGCGAGCTGCGCGAGCGGATCGGCGTCGCCGCGGAGACGGCGATCGAGGCGGATCCGGCAAACACCGAGAGCGCCCTGCTCTTCCACCTCGCCCGTGGCTTCGGCAGTGCCGGCGCCGAGCCGCGGGCCCCCGACCTGGACCTGCTGCGGCTGCTGCGCTCGGCTGGGGTAAGAGGGGAGGCGGAGGCGATCGCCACCGAGGTCTCGAAGCTGGTCGCGGGCGGAGCCGACCCGGCCCAGATCGCGATCGCCCTGCGCGATCCGGCGCGGCGGGGCGCGGCGATCGCGGCGGCGCTGGAGGCAAACGGGGTGGCGACGGCGCTGGAGGCGGAGCTGCCGGTCGCGGGGACCGCTGTCGGCGGCGGCCTGGTGGCGCTGCTGGAGGCCGAGTTCGGCTCGCGGCGAGCCAGCGACCTGCTGCGCTACCTGCGCGGGCCATCGAGTTTCTCCCCAGGACGGGTCGACTGGCTGGAGCGCTCGCTGCGGCGCGGCCGGGTCGAGGACGCGGAGACGGCGCTGGGGTTGTGGCAGGGCGAGGAGGGCGAGCCCCCGCGCGACCTGCTACGCCTGCGCGAGGCCGCGGGCCGCTCGGCGGCGGCGCTGTCCGCCGAGGTCGGGCGGCTGGCGGCGACGATGGCCGCGCGACCGCTGCGCGGCGAGGGCGATGGGCCGCCGCTCGGCCCCGGCGACGGGCTGGAGCTGCGGGCGGCGGGCGCCGTCGCGGACGCGCTCAACGAGCTGGCCGAGCTGGGGCGCCTGGCGCCGGGCCCGGAGGAGCTGGCGGCGACGATCGCCGGGCTCGAGTTCCGGGTCTGGAGCGGCCCGGTCGAGGGCCGGGTGCGGATCGCCAGCCCCTACCGGCTGCGCGCCGGCCGCTTCGACCATGTCTTCGTCGGTTCATTGCAGGATGGCGAGTTTCCGCGCCGCGACCGCGGCGGCGATCCCTTCCTCTCCGAAGCCCAGCGCGGTTCGCTCGGGCTCGACCCGCGCCGCGACAGCGAGGCCGAGGAGCGCTACCTGTTCGGCGTCTGCCTGGCGCTGCCGCGGCGGCGGCTCTTCCTCTCCTACCGCGACAGCGACGAGAACGGCGGTGCCGAGTCGCGCTCGCCGCTGCTCGACGACGTGCGGGCGCTGCTGGCGCCGCCGCCCGACGGCTCGGCGCCGGACCCGGTCGAGGAGGCGATCACCAGCAGCCGCGACCTGGCGCGGGTCGTCCACCCCCTTGCTGAGGCGCCCTCGGAGGACGAGCTGGCGCGCGCCGTCGCCGCGCACGGCCCCGGCGCCGATGCGACGGCGCTGCTCGCCGGCGTCGGGGTGGACGAGGGACGCGGCGCCCGGATCGCCGGCCGGATCGCCGCCGCACGCTCCGCCGAGGCCGCCGCGCGGGCGCCCGGACCGCTGAGCAACCCGGCGGCGATCGCGTCGCTGGCCGCCGTCCCCGCCTACGGCGGCACGACGCTGGAGGGCTTCGACGTCTGCTCCTACCGCTGGTTCGTCAACCACGAGCTCGACCCGCAGCCGCTCGACCCGGTGCCCGATCCGCTGGTCCAAGGGGGCCTTATGCACGAGGCGCTCGACCGTCTCTACAAGGAGCGCCCCGGCGGCGATGCCCTCCCCCGCCCCGGCTCCCTAGCCGCCTGGCTGGGGCGCGGCCGGGAGATCGTCGCCGCGGTGGTCGCCGAGCGCGAGCTCGGCTCGCACCCGGCCGAGCGGGCGATGGCGCGGCGGGTCGAGCGCCTGCTGGAGCGCTTCCTCGCCGAGGAGGCGGGACGCGAGACCGGCGGCTTCGAGCCCTGGCTGTTGGAGGCGTCGTTCGGCATCGGCGAGGAGGACAGCGAGCGTCCCGCCCTGGAGCTGGACGGCTGGGGGCTGCACGGGGCGATCGACCGGGTCGACCGCGCCGCTGACGGCCGCGCCCTGGTCATCGACTACAAGCTCTCCGGCTCGGTGACGGCGCGGGAGAAGTTCGAGGAGCAGGCGAAGCTGCAGCTGCCGCTCTACCTGCTGGCGGTCGCGAAGCACTGGGGCGCCGAGCCCGTCGGCGGCCTCTACCACCCGCTGCGCGGAACCTCGGTGCGGCGCCCGCGCGGCGTCGTCGTCGAGGAGGCGGCCGAGGACCTCGCCGACTATGGCCTCTACAGCCGCGACGTGGTCGACGCCCAGGGCCTGGAGGAGCTGCTGGCGGACTCGCGGCGCCGCGGCGGCGAGATCGTCGCCCGCATGCGCGTCGGCGACATCCGCCGCGACCCCGGTCCGCGCCGCGGCCTGCGCGGCCACAACGCCTGCCCGCCCTTCTGCACCTTCGCGCCGATCTGCCGTCGCGACCGCGCCCCGGAGTACGAGGAGGACGTGGAAGTGGAGGAGCGATGAGCGAGCGCACTCTGACCCCCGAGCAGGCGGCGGCGATCGAGGTCAGCGGCCTTGACGTCCTGCTCGAGGCGGGCGCCGGCACCGGCAAGACGGGCGTGATGGTCGACCGCTACTGCCGCCTCATCTGCGAGAAGGGGGTCTCCCCCGACGCGATCCTTGCCTTCACCTTCACCGACAAGGCGGCGGCCGAGCTGCGCCAGCGAATCCGCGCCGAGCTGGCCCGGCGGGCGGGGGCGGGCTCCGAGCGGGCGGCGGAGCTGCTGACCGCGATCGGCGGCGCCTGGGTGACGACGATCCACGGTTTCTGCAACCGCCTCCTCGCCGGCCACCCGGTCGCCGCCGGGATCGACCCCGGCTTCCGCGTCCTCGACGCCCCGGAGACGACCCGAGCCGCCCGCGAGGCCTTCGACGAAGCCCTGCGCGACTTCCTCGAACAGCCGGCCGACGGGCCTCAAACGTCCGATATGCGGACGCCTGGGGCCCATCGGCCCAGGGAGTCGCGGGAGGAACTGGTCGCGGCCTATGACATCGACGGGCTGCGGGGGATCGTCGCCGGGGTGCATGCGGAGCTGCGCAGCCGCGGCGAGGCGGAGCCGCGGCTGCCGGAGCCACCGCCGAGCGACCCGGTCGAGGCGATCGCCAGGGCGATCGAAGCGGCCGGGCAGGCGCTGGAGGAGTTGAAGGAGACCGATCCCAAACGGGAGCTGGTCGAGCGGGCGCTGGGGCGGCTGAGCGAGCCTGGTCCGGCACCGGGCCTCGACGAGCTGCGGGCGCTGCGCACCGACAGCAGGGCGAAGCCGATCCTCCCCTACCGAGAGGCGATCGAGGCGGCGATCTCGCGCACGGCCGAGGCCGGCGAGGGAGGCGAGGCCTACCGTCACCTGGCGGAGCTGCTGGAGCTGTTCTCGGCCCGCTTCGAGGCCGCCAAGGAACGCCGCGCCGGGATCGACTTCGAGGACCTGCAGATCCTCGCCGCGCGGCTGCTGGAGCGGGCCGAGATCGGCGGCGCCTACCGGACCCGTTTCAGCCACCTGCTGGTCGACGAGTTCCAGGACACCAACCGTCTGCAGCTGCGGCTGATCGAGGCGTTGCGCGGCCCGCGCAGCGAGCTGGTCGTGGTCGGCGACGAGTTCCAGTCGATCTACGGCTTCCGCCACGCCGACCTCGACGTCTTCCGCCGCCAGCGCGACCTGATCGTCCAGCGCGCCGACGCTGAGCTGATGGAGCTGAGCGGCAACTTCCGCTCGCGGCCGGAGCTGATCGCCGCCGTCAACCTCTTCGGCGCCGCCCTGCTGGGCGAGAGCTACCGCCCCCTCCGTGTCGGCGCCCCCCCACCGCCCGTCGACGGGCCTCAAACGTCCGACATGCGGACGGCTGCGGCCCATCGGCCCCAGGAATCGCGAGTGGAGCTGCTGCTGACCGGGCGCGACGGCTGGGACGGCGACGAGATCGAGTTGGAGCCGGCGATCGACGGTCACACTCCGCTCAACTGCCTGGGCGAGGCACGCTCCGTCGCCGAGCGGCTGGGCGAGTTGGCCGAGGGCGGCATCGACCGCGGCGAGATGGTCGTGCTGCTGCGCGCCTTCACCCATCTCGACGCCTACGAGGACTCGCTGGAGCGCGCCGGCCTGCAGCCCTACGTCGTCGGCGGCCGCGGCTACTGGTCCCAGCAGCAGGTTTCCGACGTCTGCGCCCTGCTGGCGGCAATCGCCAACCCGCTCGATGACCAGGCCCTCTTCGGCGCCCTCGCCTCCCCGGCCTGCGGCGCCGCCCCGGACACGCTCTGGCTGCTGCGGGCGGCGGCGGGCAAGCGGCGCCACGTCTGGCCGGCGCTGGAGCGCGCGGTCGGCGCCGGCGAGGCGGAGCTGGACGAGCCGGACCGCCTGGTCCAGATCCCCGCCACCGAGATCGAGCTGCTGCGCGGCTTCGTGGCGACGATCGGGAGCCTGCGCGAGCGCGGCCCGCGGCTCTCACTGGCCGCCCTGATCGAGGCGGTGACGACCGAGACCGGCTACGACCTGGCGGTGCTGATGCGCCCGGCCGGCGAGGCGCGCTTCGCCAACGTCCGCAAGCTGATGCGCCTCGCCGCCGAGTTCGAGAGCCGCGAGGGCCGCGACCTGCGCGGCCTGCTCGACTTCCTCGCCGCCCGCGCCGAGAGCGACGCCGAGGCCCAGGCCGCCACCGCCGCCGAGGGCCACGACGGGGTGCGGATCATGACCGTCCACAACGCCAAGGGGCTGGAGTTCGACGTCGTCGCCGTGCCCGATCTCTCCCGCAGTCTGCTGGCCGGGGCGCGGCCGCCGCTGCTGACCCTGGGCCGCGAGCAGCCGCCCCGGGTGGGGATGCAGCTGCGCCGGCTCGGCAGCGGCGCGATCAACCTCTACGCCTACGCCGAGCTCTGCGAGGAGGCCAAGGCTCGCGATGCCGAGGAGGGACTGCGGCTGTTCCACGTCGCCGCCACCAGGGCGCGCCAGCGGCTGATCCTCAGCGGCGTCGTCAAGCCCGAGCCGGGCCGCGAAACCAAGCCCTCCACGCCGGTGGTCGAGCGCCTGGTCGAGGCGCTCGGGGTCGAGCGCGACGCCGACTCCAGCATCGTCGTGCCGCCGCCCGAGCCCCGTCCCGGGCTGGATGCCAGCTTCGGCGCCTCCCAGATTGCGGTCCGCGTCAACCTGCCCTCGCCCGAGCGCGCGGCGCAACTGCGGGCGACCCGGCGCGACGCCGCCGCCGACCGCCCGCTCGGCGAGGGCCCGCCGCCGCTGGTCGAGCGCCGGCCGCCGATCGTCCCCAGCCGCCCGCTTTCCTACACCGCGATCTCCGCCTACGAAGAATGCCCCTACCGCTTCTACATGGAGCGGGTGCTGGGCCTCAGCGGTGCTGTAGGCAATTCTCCCCGGATAGCGGGGATAGATGCGTACGGCACGGGGAGGGACGCGGCCGGGGCCCCGTCCGCCCGCGAAGAGCGGACCGCGCAAGGGGCCGCCGTGCACGCCCTGCTGGAGTGGAGCCAGGCCAATTCGTGGAGCGAGCCCTCCGAGGAGCTGGTCCGCCGCCACGCGCTCGCCGCCGGCCTCAACCCGGACGCGACCGAGCCGGCGACGCTGCTCGAGCCGGTGCGCGGCTGGCTCGGCTCCGCCCTGCGCGAGCGGATCGCCAGCGCCGCCAGAGCCCGGGCCGAGGTGCCGATCCTGCTCGGCGTCGGCGACACCGTCCTACGCGGCTCGATCGACCTCCTGGTCGAGCGCGAGGGCGAGCCGCCGCTAGTCGTCGACTACAAGACCGACCGACTGGACGGCTCCGGGCCAGAGGAGCATGCCGCCCGCTACGAGACCCAGCGCTCGATCTACGCCCTCGCGGTGGCCAAGTCCCTGGGCGCACCCGAGGTCGAGGTCGCCTACGTCTTCCTCGAGCGCCCCGAGGAGCCGGTCCTCTCCCGGCTCGGCCCGACGGAGATGGAGGCCGGGCGCGAGCGGCTGGCGGCGGCAATCGGCCGCATCGGCCGTGGCGAGTTTCCGGTCGCCCCACCCGAGCAGCGCAGCTGGTCCCTCTGCCGCGGCTGCCCGGCGCTGGGCCGGCTCTGCTCGGGCCCGCGTAGTACCGACGAGGGCGGTTAGGGCTGCCCAGCCCCCACCCCTTCGACGAGAGGCCCGGCGGAATCCCGACGATTGCCCTCCTCGGTCCTGCCTTGCTGTCGCATCAGGCCCTGAAGAAGCGTGGCGTGGGAGTGCCTGCCGGGACGATGGTGGGAGCGATTGTGGCGCAGGAGCTGCTCCACTATCCGGCGCCCCTGGCGCTGGCCGTCCGCACCGACGACATGGGGCGGGGGACGGTGTGGCCGCCGGCCACGGCGTCGCGACACGGGCTTGGCGGTGGTGGTGGCGGGGTCGGACGCAGCGCCTCGGTTGGGCCGGTGACCTTCTTCCGCGACCCGCGCCGGGGCGGACCGGGCCGACGCTCCCGAGGACTGCCCGGCTCCATGGCCCGAGGAGCCGGAGGGCGCGGCGGCGTTGCCGCCGCCGCAGCCCGCTACGAGCGCGAGCATGGCGCTGCCCAGGGCGAGCCCCGCCATCCGTCTTCTTCGGCTCACGTCAGAGATCGGCTTCGCCGATCAACCTTCCGCTCTGAAGGTGACTCCGTCGAGCGACACGGTGCTTTCCGTCGGGGCGAATATCGCGCCTTCGAAATTTTGCCCGGAGAGGACCGTGCTCGATCCACCGACGACGATGCTGGCGTAAGCCTCCTGGGCACCCCCTTCGTCGACGCCGCAGCCGCTGGAGACAAACCTCGAGCAGAACACATTCAGGACCACCAAGGTGCCACTGCGAGGCCGAAATCCGGACGGCAGTCTGAAGATCACCCCTGGCAAGGCGCCCGTGGCACCGACGTTCACGACCCCCTGGAGATGCACGATCCCCTCGTGGTCCTTGTAGAAGCCAACCGGCTGATATCCGACGCCCGCTTCGCTGGGAAGGTTGGCGCTGCCGCTTTCGAAGCCGGGCTGGCCCGCCGTGCCGACCAGATGGGTCGCTTCCAGCGGCGAAATCGAGTTGGCCAGTTCCGCCACGCTGGCGCGGTCCGCGAGGTTGGCCCGGTCCGCAGCGGTGGCATGGGCGGCGTTGGTGGCCGACGGCACCGTGCCGAGCGTGCCGAGCTTGATGTCGCTGCCGCTGAGCGATTGGTTCTTCACTTTCGCTCCGGTGACTGCGTTCTTCTTGATCTGCTTCGTGCCGACGCTGTTCTTCGGCAGCTTGAAGGCGGCGTAGCCGGTGCTGACCATCGCCAGCACAAGGGCGATGATCGAGATGACCAGTGCCGGCGAGGGCCGGCGCAAACGATTCAACATGTTCAGTTCCTCCTGTACGGGATTAGATGCGGAATCAAGATTTGGCGGTCAGGAGGAAGGCCCCTGCTCAGCCGGCTCTTCGAGCCTTGCGGCGAGCTCGTCCAAGCGCAGCTCCTTCAACCCCTCGCCGACGGCATCGAGCTCGGTGGCGCAGTAGGTGACCAGCTCACGGCCCTCGTGGCAGAGGTCGAGCGTCTCGCGCAGACCGGCCTGGCCGGAGTCGAGCCGGTCGATGATCTCCTCCAAACGCTCCACCGCAACCTCGTAGCTCTCAGGCTTCTCGCTCAACGTCTCCCTCGATCTCTGCGTTTACGCGGCCATCCGCGAACCGCAGTCTTACCTGCGCGGCGGCGACAGCCGCATCCGCCGAGCCGACCGGCTCCCCCGCGGCGGTCTCGGCCAGCGCATAGCCGCGCTCCAGGGTCCGCTCCGGGTCATGGGCACGCAGCGTCACGGCGGCCCTCCGCAGGGCCTCACGGCGCCTCTCCAGTGCTCTCGCCGCCGAGCGCTCGATCGTCGCGCCGCGCCGCCGCTCCTCGGTGACCGCCACCGCCGTGCGCTCGATCCCCCGCCGCCGGGCGCGATCCAGAACGACCGCGGCGATCCGCCGCTGGAAGCCGCCCCGCGCCGCCAGGCCGCGTTCGGAGGAGGCGCGGATCTCGCGGATCTTCTGGTTGAGGCCGCTGCGCTCGCGCTGCAGCGCCCGGGCCGGGCCGCGCGCCAGCGCCGCCAGGTGGCGGGCCCGGGCCCCGATCGCCGCCTCGCCCACCCGCCGCAGCGAGGCGGTGGCGCGCTCGAGGTCGTGGCGGGCGACGCCGCAGTCGAGCGGTACCGCCGCTTCGGCGGCGTGGGTCGGGGTCGAGCAGGCGACCGCGGCGACGTCGTCGATCAGGGTCGTGTCGCGCTCGTGGCCGATCGCGCTGACGACCGGCACCCGCAGCATCGCCACCGTGCGGCAGAGGGTCTCGTCGCAGAAGGCCCAGAGGTCGGCGAGGCTGCCGCCACCCCTGGTGACGACGATCGCCTCGACCTCCGGGCGCGCCGCCAGCCCCTGGATCGCCGCCCCGATCGCCGGTGCCGCGTGGCGGTCCTGGACCGGCGCGAAGGCCCAGACCACGGTGCCACCCCAGCCACGGCGCCGCAGGCCGGCCAGCAGGTCGCGCCGCGCTGCCCCCGATTCCGCCGTTACCACCCCGATCGTCCTCGGCAGCAGCGGCCGCGCCAGCTGCTTCTGCAGCTCGAACAGGCCCTCGGCGCGCAGCTGCTTGCGCAGCGCCTCCAGCCGCGCCAGCAGGTCCCCCTCCCCCGCCAGTCGCACGTGGGTGGCGCGGAAGCTGAAGCTGGGCGAGGCCTGGCCGCCGCCGGGGTAGTAGTCGGGGCCGCCGGAGATAACCAGTTCGGCGCCGTCGCGCAGCGAGCCCTCCGGCAGCCCCGCTTTCTCCAGGTCGTTGAGCCAGATCGCGCAGGGCACGGCACCCTGGCTGTCGCGCAGCTCGAAATAGGCCTGGACCTTGCTGCGCCCGACGCCGGTCACCTCGCCGATCAACTGCACCCGCGCCCGTTCGCGCATCCACCCCTGCAGTTTCTGGGCGTAGCGCCCGACGGGGAATGGTCCCGGCAGATTCGGTCCCGCCTGCGGGATCACTCCGCCGAGCTCGATCTCGCCTTGCTCCACGCGACGAGGCTAACCGGCTACCCGGCGTGCTTCCACTGCTTGGCCCAGGTCCTGAGCTCGCGTATCGATGGCCCGAGCTGTGCGCCGATCGCGGTCAGCGAGTACGTCACCCGCACCGGCGTGCCCGCTTCGACCTCCCTTTCGACCAGCCCTTCGTCCTCGAGCTCGCGCAGGCGCTGGGAGAGCAGACGGTCGGAGAGACCGGGGACGGCCTTGCCCAGCTCGCCGAAGCGCATCGGCCGCTCGGTCAGGGCGCAGACGATCGCTCCCGTCCAGCGCTTGCCGATCAGCTCGATCGCAGCGTGAAAATGCGGACAGACGGAGCCAGGGGAAGCGGCGGGAGCATGGGTCGACGTGACCGGTTCCAAGAGAATCGAGCTTACTGAACGTAAGCGATGGGCTTTTCGCCTCAGCCCGTACAGGCGCCGGTGGAGACCGAGGCCGACGTCCGCCCGAGAGCATCGCCGACGTCCTCGGCGGGGATCGCGAACCCTCCGGGCGAGCCCGAGGTGGTGGCGGCGAAGACCGTGCCGACCACCCGGCCCTGGGCGTCGACCAGCGGTCCACCCGAGTTGCCGCTGCGCACCGAACCGCGCAGCGCCACGATCGTGCGGTTCACCGGCCCGTTGCCGTAGGAGTCCTCGCTGATCGTGGGCCGGGTCTCGCCGAGGCGCGCGGCGGCAACCGCGTAGGGTCCGTTCTCCGGATAGCCGAGCACGGCCGCGTCGGAGCCCGACTCGCGCTGGTCGGAGACGAGCAGGGTCGGCAGGTTGGCCCCGACCCGCAGCAGCGCCAGGTCGTCCTCCGGGTCGTAGTAGACGGGGGTCGCGTCGAGTTCGACTCCATCCTGGGTGGTGACCGTGGTGTCGCTGGAGCCGGCCAGAACGTGAGCGTTCGTGACGACCAAGCCCGGCCGTACCGCCCAGCCGGAACCCTCGACGCCCAGACCGCAGGCGGTGCCGAGCACCCGCACCACCGAGCGGCCGGCGTCGAGCACGTCGGGGTCGGTGGCGATCGCGGCGTCGGGCCGGGCCACCGGCGCCACCGGGCCGGTCACCGAGGGCGCCGGATCGACGCGGTCGAGCGCGTTGAGAACTGGGCCGGAGGGAGGCAACACGTCGTTGAGGCTGCGCAGGATCAGCGACTCCTGGACGTCGGCGCGCAGGCGCGCGGTCCCGGGCGCATGCAGGGCCACCGCGCCGAAAACCCAGACCACGCCCAGAGCGACCGAGGCGATCAGCGCCGCGCCGCCGGCGCCGTCAGCGAGATGCAGGACGGGTCTGCGAATCACCTTGGCCCGCAGGCCCAGCGCGAAGCTCTCGACCGCGACCGCGATCAGCGCCCCGGCCAGCAACGCCCCGAAGGCCGCGCAAAGCGGCGCGTATGGAGAATCGGAGCCCTGGGAGAGGACCAGCGGACCGAGCCGGCCTCCCGCGAAGGCGCCCACCGCGAAGCCGACCAGGGTCATCGCGCCGACGATCAGTCCCTGCCGGTACCCCCACAACCCAAGCGCGATGGTGAAGGCCACTATGGCCCAATCCAGAACGGTCACCAGTGAATAGAAGCATGCGGGGGACCGCTCTATTACCTTTCTCCCAGTGAGCCAGATGACACCCGAGGTGAAGCGGCGGCGTCGCCTGGTCACCCGCACGCTCCCCCTCGCGATCATCGCGGTCGTCGCCTTTGTCGTCGGCGCCGCCGCCGGCGCTCCCGGCTCGCCCGAGAAGGACACCGCGAGCCGCTTCGCCGAGGCCTGGGCGATGGGCAATTTCGCCGCCATGTACAAGGAGCTGAACCCGGCCTCGAAAGCGGCGATCGACGTCAACGCCTTCGCGATTGCCTACCGCGAAGCCGATCAGGTGGCAACGCTGCGTTCGCTCGAACCCGGCTCGGCGCACGACCCCTCCTCGCGTGACGGGGAAACCGTGGTGCCGGTACCGGTGGCGATCGCCACGGTCGCCTTCGGCCGCCTCGAGGACGAGATCGAGCTGCCCTACTCCGACGGCGGCATCGCCTGGGACCCCAGCCTCGTCTTCCCGGGGCTGCGCCGCGGCGAGCACCTCGAGAACCAGATCGAGCTGGCGCCGCGGGCGAAGATCCTCGCCGCCGACGGCTCGCCGCTGGCCGAGGGCCCGGCCGAAGAAAGGGAACACCCGCTCGGCAGCGCCGCGATCGACGTCACCGGAGAAGTCGGCGCCGCCAGCGAGGAAGACCTGGCCAAGCTCGCCCGCCACGGCTTCGCCGCCGACACGCCGGTCGGCATCAGCGGCTTGGAGCGGACCTTCAACACCCGCCTCGCCGGCAAGCCGGGCGGTTCGCTGCTCGCCACGGACGGGTCGGGCGCCTCGGTCCGCGTCCTCGCCCAGGCCGACCCCGAGCCGGGGGCGCCGGTGAAGACGACGATCGAGCCGGACCTGCAGGAAGCCGCCGTCTCGGCGCTGGCGGGCCGCTCCGGCGGCATCGCCGTGCTCGACTCGCGCAGCGGCGACGTCCGCGCCCTCGCCGGGCAGGCCTTCTCCGCCCCCCAGCCACCGGGCTCCACCTTCAAGATGATCACCACCGTCGCCGCGCTGAAAAACGACCTCGTCTCGCTCGACGACGAATTCGAAGTCACCAATGGCGTCAACGTCGGCGGCCGCTTCCTCAACAACGCCAACGGCGAGTACTGCGGCGGCACCTTCCGCCAAGCCTTCGCCGAGTCGTGCAACGCCGACTTCGCCCCGCTCGGACCGAAAATAGGCAACGACGAACTCGTCGCCACCGCGGAAAGCTTCGGCTTCAACTCGCCTCCCACTCTCTATGCGCCGCGGCTCGTGCGCGAAGCCGAACTGCCGGAATCGACGATCCCGACCGAAATCGGCGAAGAAATCGACCTCGGCGTCTCGGCGATCGGCCAGGGCGAAGTCCTGGCGACGCCGCTGGAGATGGCGACCGTGGCGCAGACGATCGGCAACGACGGCCTCCGCCAGCCGACCTCGATCGTCGCCAACAAGAAACTGCGGCCCCAGGCCGGGCCGGTGCGGGTGATGTCGAAGAAGCTGGCCGGCGAACTGACTGAACTGATGACCGGCGTCGTCACCGAAGGGACCGGTACCGCCGGGGCGATCCCCGAGGCGCAGGTGGCAGGCAAGACCGGCACCGCCGAGCTGGGACCGAAGCCGGGCCAGGAGAGCGAGGAAAACCCGGTCCAGATCAAGGACGCCTGGTTCGCCGCCTTCGTGCCGGCCGAGAAGGCCAGGCTGGCGATCGGGGTGCTGCTGATCGAAGCCGAAGCGGCTGGGGGCGACGTCGCCGCGCCGGCCGCGGCCGAAGTCCTTTCCGCCGGCCTCTAGCGGGATTCGGGCAAACGACTAGAGGTCGAGCTGGACCTTGGCGTTTTCCCCGTCGGCACCGGGGATGTGCAGGGTCAGCGGCCGGTTGTCGGATGCTTCGGCCGGCACCAGGAAGATCGCCACCGAGCCCTCGACGGGGCCCTGCTGGGCCGGCGAGTCAAGCACCGGAATCTGTTCCTGGGGTTCGACTTCGCCTCCGAAGGGCAGCGCGAAGAGGCTTTCGCTGGGAAGCGCGTCGTGACTGTCGTGAGTGGCGTCGGTGATGTTCAGTGTCGAGGGCAGCGTCTGCGGTTCGTCGCTTTCGTTCTGGACTTCGAAGAAGACGCCGAAGTAGGTGCTGCCCTCCGGCGGTTCCGGCTGGCCGACGAGATAAGCGGCGTCCTCGCTGTCGTGCGGGTTGAGGAAGCGGGAGAAGGTCACCGTGAAGTTCAGCTCGCCAAGCTCGACGCCCTCGCCCTCGACCACTTCCTTGGAATCACTCGAATAGCCGCAGGCGGAGACGCCGACGGCGAGGACGGCGAGGGCCAGGGCGGCGAGCAGCGGCAGGACGAGTCGGCGGTTCGGGAACATCGGCGGCGAGAGTCTATTAAGACAGCCCTAGGGGATGCCGGTCGCGTATCGGTTGCCCCCGGCGACGGCAATCCGGTTGCCGTCCCAGACGCCGGACTCGAGGCCGTCCCGCAACCTCTTCAGCGCCTCGCGCCAGCCGCGCTCCTGCCAAATCGAGCCGGCGCTGAGCAGCTCCAGGCCGCGATCGAGCGGGTTCGGCTCGGTCCAGTGGGACAGCCGCACCGCCGTCAGCGAGCCCGGCCCCTCGGTCAGCTCCCAGACCGTGTGGGTGGGGATCCGGTTGACGCGGCCGCCCTGGCCGCGCTCGACGATCCGGTGAGGCTCGTCGAGCTCGACGATGGTCGTGTCCATCCAGATCGAGCGCAACGGCGCCTCGACCCTGAACCGGGCGCCGGCGCCGATCCCGCTCGACTCAATCCGGGTCAGGTGGAAGTTGGAGAGAAAGTGATCGGTAAACGAGGGCCTGGCGGCGAGGTCGCCGATCATCTCGAAGACCCGCTCGCGCGGGACGTCGATCTCGGCTTCGGCGCGTAGCGGGCCCATCGCGGCGCGATTCTAGTCGCCACCCGCCCTGCCGCGACCACATCATCGAAATTGAGTGACGGAGGGCCAAAGGCGCGCTAGGATCGAGCCAAGCCGCACAAAGGGAGGTCACTCATCTTCGACAGCATCCGCAGCTCCCCGCTCGACGATCGCTACGAGACCGGCGCGACCCCGGGCGAGGGGACGTTCTTCTGCCTCGTCTGCGGCTCGCAGCTCTCCATGCAGGAGACCGACGAGCTGCCCGATTGCCCTCGCTGCGGCGGCTCCGATTACCGCCGCGACTCGATCTTCGAGTCCCGCCAGGACCACGGCACGACGACCAGCGAATTCCTCGCCCCCAGCACCCACGCGCCGCCGAGCTGGCTCCAGCAGGCGCGCGAACAGCAATCCAGTTCCGGCTACTGCCTCGCTCTCCAGGGCGACGACGGCGAGGTCATCTCCTTCCCGATCGAGCGGGGCTGGACGCGGATCGGCCGCAGCCCCAACGCCGACCTGCGACTCGACGACCCCAGCGTCTCCCGCCGCCATGCCCTGGTCGTCGCCGAACCCGGCAAACCGATGCGTGTCCTCGACGACCGCAGCCTCAACGGCGTCTTCCTCAACGGCGAGACTGTTGAATTCGCACCCCTGCACGACGGCGACGAGCTGGCGATCGGCCACTACAGCGTCTACGTGCTGAAGCTGTAGCCCCGGTTTCCGGCCACCCCCGTCCCTAGGATTGCCGCAGTGAACGCCGCCCCCAACCCGGCCGATCCTCCCCTGCCCCCCGGAGCCCCGGGGATCTCCGTCGCCGCCGACCGCGCCCGGGCCGAGCTGCACGAGGAGATCGAGCGCGTCCGCCTCGGCGTCGAAGAGATGCTCACCGAGCAGGGCGAGCCGATCAACACCGAGCTGCGCCGCGAACTTGACAGCGTCCGCGAGGAAACCCGCCTCTACGTCAAGAAACGAGTCCGCAAGACCGAGAAGAAGCTGGAACGCTCGGTCGAGAAGATCGACACCCGCACCCGCCTGCTCGAGCACCGCATCGACCAGGTGGAGGCCGACCGCCAGGCCGCCGAGTACCGCATCCACAGCTCCACCGAGCGCATGCTTGACGGGTTGCTGCAGGAGGTACGGGCGATTGCGGATCTGCTGACGCGGCAGCGCTAGGTGGGGCCGGGGGTTCGGGTATCCCCTTCGCTTAACTTTTTTGAGGATCGCTCGCGGTCTGCCGCGAGTCGCTGGTCGCAAAAAAGTTGAAGACGCTTCGGGGACACCCGAACCCCCGGCCAAAGCTTCAACCCCGTCAGCAGACCCCCAAAGGTCGGAGTTCCTGCGGCAGACACGTCTCACATGGAGATGAGCCAACCGTGCGACCTTGCAAAAGGTCCTTGCGTCAGATGAGCCCGCCCGTGGCGCCCGAACCCAGCTCAGCTACCAGGAAAGCCGAGCTTCGCGACCCTGATGGGACGCTACGCGGGGCGGGGTCCGGTGGGCCCTGAAGCGTCTTCAACTTTTTTGCCCCCAGCAATTCACGGCAGACCAGCGGCGATCCTCAAAAAAGTTAAGCGAAAGGGCCCACCGGACCCCGCCCCCCACCAGCTTTACTCGGTCGAGATGCTCGGATCCGCCTGGACCCTCTCGGGCACGATCATCAGGAAGTTGCTGGTCGCGTCGGCGGCCAGCCCCAGCACGCGGTCGGCCTCTTCGTCCTGGCCGGTGGCGCGGAGTTCGTCGGCGTAGTGAGTCATCAGGTCGTCGATGTCGAGCAGACCCTCGGCATCGAGGTCCTTGAGCTGGACCTTGGCGCCCTCGCCGAGGCGGTTGACGATCGCGTCGCGATTGATGCCGAAGGCGTTGTGGCGGACGTAGACGCGGCCGCCGGTCATGCCGGCGCAGGCCCAGGGACCGAGGTCGCCGAGGACCAGGGCCCGCCCCGAGGTCATGTACTCGAAGGCGAAGCCCTTGGCGTTGGCGCGATCGACGAGGGTGCCGCGGCTGTCTTCGAGGTCGTGCTCAGGCTCGCCGGCCAGAACCACGTCGGCGCCGGAGAGGCGGATGCAGAAGCGCGAGTCGGCCGACCCCTGGACGTAGAGGCGGCCGCGCTGAGCACCGTAGGCGAAGGACTTGCCGACCGAGCCGTTGAGCCGCTTGCCCTTGGCTCCCTTGCCCTTGAGGATCGCGATCGAGCCGCCCAGCATCGTCTTGCCGACGCCGTCCTGGGCACCGCCCTCGATGCGAATCGAGACGCCGTAGGCGTTGAAGGCGCCGAGGCCCTGGCCGGCGACGGAGCCGCCGTTGAACTCGAGGCTGGCGAGTACGTCGTCGTTGGACTCGGGACCGTCTTCGAAGATCCGCGAGCGGGCGATCGCGCCGGAGAGCTCGGTGCCGAGGACGCGGTCGTTGGCGTCGGTGGCGCGGGGGAACTCGTTGTGGATCGTGCGGCCGGAGCAAATGTCGCCGGCGAGGGCGGCGATCTGGTGAGAAGCCTGCTTCTCCTCCATCCGGATCGGGCGGGCAACGACGAGGCCGGCTTCCGCCCGGGCCTCCTCGACGACCGGCAGGTCGATCGGTTCGAGGTCGAGGAACTCCTCCAGCGGCGTGATCAGCGGCGCCAGGTCGACCTTGTCGTGGGCCGCCGTCTGCTCCAGCAGGTCGTAGCGGCCGACCAGGTCCTGGGCGCGTTCGTAGCCGAGCGAAGCAACGACCTGCTTGACCTCCTCGCCCATCGAGGCGAAGAAGCGGGCGCAGCTCTCGGCGGCGAGGTCGACCTCCTGCGGGGTGAACTTCTTGAGGCCGTGGGCATCGGCTTCCTCGACCGTCTCGATCTGGGTGGCGATGCCGACGTGGCAGGTGTCGAGCTGGCAGCCGCGGCAGATCGTGCAGCCGAGGCTGACCATCGCCAGGGTGCCGAAGCCGACCCGGTTGGCGCCGAGGCAGTGCAATTTGACGATGTCGTGGCCGGTCCGGTAGCCGCCGTCGGCCCAGATCTCGACCCGGTTGCGCAGCCCGGCCTCCATCAGCGCCCGGTGCACGGCGCGGGTGCCGATGTCGGAGGGCAGGCCGACGTGGCGCAGGGCGTGCTGGCGGGCGGCCCCGGTGCCGCCCTCGAAGCCGGAGAGGGTGATGATGTCGGCCCCCGCCTTGGCGATGCCGAGCCCGATCGTGCCGATGTTCGGCACCACCGGAACCTTGACTGAGACCCGCACGTCCGGGTTGACGGTCTTCAGCTCGTCGATCAGCTCGGCGAGGTCCTCGATCGAGTAGAGGTCGTGGTTGTTGGAGGGCGAGATCAAGTCGGTACCGGGAGCCGCGTTACGGGCGGCGGCGACCTTCTCGGAGACCTTCTTGCCGGGCAGGTGGCCGCCCTCGCCGGGCTTGGCGCCCTGGCCGATCTTGATCTCCGCCAGGTAGGAGGAGTTGAGCATCTCCGCCGAGACACCGAAGCGCCCGGAGGCGACCTGCTGGCCGCGCCACTTGCGGTAGTGGCCGTACATGTCGCGGATCTCGCCACCCTCGCCGTTGACGCAGAGGATGTTGGTCGCTTTGGCCGCCTCGGCGTAGGCACGGAAGGCCGGCTCGGACTGCGAGCCGAAGCTCATCGAGGAGATCACGATCGGATAGTCGTGGTGACCGATGCCGGCGTCGACGCCGGCCGGGTCGACCGGGTCGCGGTCGCCCTTGAGGCCCATGATGTGACGCATCGAGATCGGGCTCTGGCGCTCGAGATCGCGGACTTTCTCCGAGTAGTCCTCGTAGGAGCCGCTGCCGTTGGCGGTGGCGATCGCGGCCTTGTAGACCTTCGGATAGAAGCGGAACGTCTTCGCCGGTTTGGCCGCCGCGTCGTCGCCGCTGAGGGCGCGAGCCCGGGCATTGGTGTCCTCGTCGAGGTCGGCGAAGCCGGCGCCGCCGCTGGCCGAGGCGGCGAAGGCCTCGGTCTGGAAGATCTCCGCCAGCTCGGGCTTGATCCCGATCGAGGAGAACTGGCGGGCGTAGCCGCGCACCTCGTGGATGCCGATCGTCGAGATCACTTTCTCGATCCCTTTGGTCAGGGCGGCGCAGAGGTTGCCGACGTCGGTCTCGTAATCCTCGACGCAGATCACTTCGACCATCACGTACGGGCAGACGCCGTTGGCGCCGAGTCCCAGCGCCAGCATCGTGTCGTGGACGTTGCGGATCGCCGCCGAGCGCAGGACGATCCCGCAGCGGCGGCGCAGATTCTCCTCGCCCGGCTCGACCCGGAACTGCTTCAGCGCCATGTCGACCGCCGAGGTCGCCAGGTGCGGGTCGAGGTAGCGACGCTCGCCGTCGTAGACGGTGCGGTCGGTGAGGATCAGCAGCTCAGCCCCGTTGCGGACCTTCTTCACCGCTTCCTGTTTGAGCCGCTCGATCGCGCCACTGGTCGTCTCCGACTCCAGTAGGGAGATGTCGACGGCGGCGGCGCGGCCGCGGAATTCCTCCCAGAGGTCCTCCAGCAGGTAGGTGCGATGCTCGCGGGCGATGCGGCGGTAGGCCTCGTCGGAGAGCGGCGCCAGGCCGTGATGACCGCCGAGGATGACCGGGAACGAGGTTTCGACCGTGCTCGTGTCCTCACCGGCGGCGTGGATCGAGGGACGGCGTCCGAACAGGGTGCGGGTGGAGAAGTGCTCCATCTCCCGCTCGCGATCGATCGCCGGGTTGGTGACGACGGCGACCGTCTCCTTGAAGTAGTCGGCGAGGTTCTGGCGCTCGGGCGAGAGCGCCGCCAGCGGCCCGTCGTAGCCCAGTGAGCCGACCGGCTCGGCCCCGTTGGAGGCCATCTGCTGGACCAGTTTGACGTCGTCGCGCTGCCAGCCGAAGCCGGCGAGGACGCGGTCGGCGACCTTGACCGGCTCCTCGGGGCCGGCGTCGGAGTAGCCGGGGACGTCCTCGCCCTGCAGCGGGCCGCCGGTCTCCAGGGCGCGCTCATAGCCGGCCGCCGCGTCGACGCCGTTGCGGCGCAGCCAGCTGTCGCGGACGATCCGCAGCATCGCGTCGTGGGCGTGCAGGGCGGAGCGGCGCTGGTCGCGGTCGATCAGCACCAGGGTCTTCTCCCCCGGCGCCAGCGGCTTCGGCTCGGAGACCATTGAGTGGACCGAGACGACGCCCGGCTCGGAGCTGAAGACGAAGTCGTCCTCGGTCTCCACCTGCCACAGCGGCCGCAGCCCAAGGGCGTCGGCGGAGAACACGCACTCGTCGGTGTGGCGGGCGATCAGCGCGACCGGGCCCTGGGCGAACGGGCCCATCGCCTGGTGCAGGTACATGTAAAAGGGATGCAGATCCTCGGGGAGGGAGCGGATCTCCTCGACGATCGGCGGCAGCACCATCTCCATCGCCTCGGCCAAGCTGAGGCCGGCGCGGCTGACCAGGGTGTCGATCGTGCGGTTGAGGTCCTGGGAGTCGGAGGAGCCCGGCTGGATCGGCACGCCCAGCATGCGCGCCTCCTGGCGCAACTGTTCGACCGTGTTGATCTCGCCGTTGTGGCCGAGGACCGAGAACGGCTGCACCCTTTTAAAGGAGGGCCAGGTGTTGGTCGAGTAGCGGTTGTGGCCGAAGCAGCCGATCGTCTCGTAGCGCTCGTCGCGCAGGTCCGGGTAGTACTCGCCGAGCACGTTCGGCGTGCCCATCACCTTGTAGACGCAGGTGCTGGCGGAGAAGGAGGGGACGTGGACGTCGAGCTGTTTCTCGAGGTCGATCAGGAGGTCGAAGAGGACGCGGTCGCGGCGCTCGGCATCGGGCACGAGGCCGGCGATCTGCCAGAAGTGCGGCTCCTCCTCACGCGCGGTCGGGCCGAGCGCCGGGGAGTTGACGACGCCGATCCGCTCGGCGAGAACCCGGAAGCCCCCTTCGTTGAGCAGCTCGCGAGCGTCGTGCTGGACTTTGTCGAGGTCCTGGGAACGCTCGATGAAGATGTGGGCGACGGCAAAGGCGTCGTCGAGGGTCAGCGACGGGTCATGGCCGCCGGAGCGGACCTCCTCGGCCCAGATCTTCCGCGGCAGGTCGAGCAGCAGCCCACAGCCGTCGCCCTCGCCATCGACATTGCCGGCGCGGTGGAGCATCTTCTGCAGGGCCGGGATCGCCAACTCGATCGGCGCGTGGCTGGGCGTCGCGTCCTTGCGGACCGAGGCATAGATCGCACAGGCGTCCTTGTCCTCGACGCTGGGCGGCGATACCAGTGGCTTGTAGGGCAGCTCGGGCGAGTAGCGCTTGACGCTTGCGCCAGCGGACTGGGGCTTCGGCATGTGACCTCCCGGTTTCCGCGCCTTCTTCGAGCGGGCGCGCGACGGGTTGACGAGTCGCAGGATTATAGGGCTCGCCGAGACTCAGGCCCAGGACATCGGCTCGTATCCGCCCTCGGGCTGGACGCCGATCAGCATCGCCGTGACGGGCGCGCCGGAGCGGTTGAGGATCGTGCGGCTGGCCGGCGGCTCGATCGAGGCGAAGGTGCCGGCCGGCGCCGGGTGGTCCTCGCCCTCGATCCGCAGAACCGCCTCGCCCGCGAGAATCGCGTAGAGCTCGACCTGACCGCTCTCGGCCTCACTGTGCTCGGGGATCTGGCCGCCGGGGCCGATCTCGACCAGGTTGAAGCCGAAGGCCGAGGTGCCAAGCGCCTTGCGCGCCAGCATCCAGGTGCAGTCGCCCGAGCCCTCCATCGACTCGAACTCGTCGCGGTGCTTGATCGTGTAATCGCCGGCCATCGACTTCCTCCGTTCGCTCGGGGACTCTCATGCGACCATACATCCGCCCCAGCAACCGGGAAAGGGAGCGGATGAGCGATCCAGCGAAGGACTCAGAAGCGGCGCTGAGCGCCGCGATCGACCGCTACAACGAGGCCTGGAACGCCCATGACCTCGACGCGATCGTGGCCATGCACGCGCCCGACATGGTCTTCGCCAACCACACCGCGGGCGAGTCGGCGAGCGGCGCTGACGTGCGCGCTCACATCGGCGCGATCTTCGCGACCTGGCCCGACATCGAGTTCACGACCCGGCGCCTCTACGTGCGCGAGGGGCTCGTCATCCAAGAGTGGACCGCCGCCGCGACCCACGCCGCGACGATGCGCCGCGGCGACCTTACGGCGGAGCCGACCGGCCGCCGCATCGAGTGGAACGGGATCGACTCGATCCCGTTCGAGAACGGCCTGGTTAAGCGCAAGGACGTCTACTCCGACAGCGTCTCGATCCTGCGCCAGGTCGGCCTGCTGGACTAGCGGCGGGGCGTTTTCTGCCTCGGGGACAAGAAAAGTGCCCTCAGCGACTCCAGTCAGGTTCGAAGGCGTTCTTGACCAGCGTCTTCGCCTTGCCGCCGCCGTAGGGGATCGTCGAGACGTCGTGGTTGGGGCCGGGTTCGAAGCCGCCGCTGAAGCCGAGCACGGTGGATCCGTCGTTGGAGATCGCGGTGCCGACGAAGCCCTGCTCGCCGTTGCCCTTCTTTTCGAGCGGCTTCTGGGCGCCCGTCTTCGGGTTGACCGTGACCGCGTAGCTGGTGTCCTGGCCCTCGAACTCCGCCAGCAGCTGGTTGCCGCTGTCCGACCAGGCGGTCGGGTAGAGGCCCTGCAGCAGCGGGTCGACCTTGGTGTGGGTGAGGCGCTTGACCTGCTTGCCCTGGGAATTCATCAGGTAGAGCTCGTTCTTCGGCCCGTACTTGCGGGTCTTGGCACCGAGCTGCTTGGCGAAGACGATCTTTTCGTTCGGCCCCCAGAGCGGATCGAGGGAGACGTGATCCTTGGTCAGCTGGAGCGGCTTGCCGCCGGCAATCGAAACGGTGAAGACATCGCTGCGCGGCGGATATTTTTCACTCGGCGCGACCGAGTAGACGAGTTCGGCGCTGTCCGGCGAGAAGCTGACGCCGCTGAAGTAGCCCGTCGCGACGGTGCGCAGGACCGTGCCGCTGGTGACGTCGATCAGGACCAGCTTGCGCTTTCCGAGTTCCGGCCCCCGCAGCGCCGCGATCAGCTTCGAATCAGGAGAGAAGGTCACGTAGAAGCTGTCCTGCAGGCCGGTCAGGATCGTCGCGGAGCCACCGCCTGCGGCAGCCGCCAGCTTCAGCACCAGCTTGCCACCTGACGCTTCGCTGGCGAAGGCGATCGCGGTGCCGTCAGGTGAGACCCGCGGGTTGCTTCCCTGTCCGAGCTTGAACGCCCCGCCGCCGTTGTCGTTGGCGGCGAAGACCGCCGGGTGCATCGGGTTCTTAACGTAGGCCAGCGTCGCCTCGGCGGCGGCGGGCACGATAAGAGCGGTTGCGGCGGCGAGCGCCACGATCAGTTTGAACGTCGGCAGGGTTGGCATGGCGGCGATGCTAGTCGCGGCACCGGCCGACCCGACGGCGCCCACGCGTCTGCAGTACCCCGCCGATAGGCGGGCTATTGCAGACGCGTCGCTAACTCGGGCCGACGATCGCCGCGGCGAGGAGGCCGCCGCTGGCGCCGACGAAGGAGACGACCGCCAGCAGCCGGTACCAGGGGCGTTTCTCGACGTCGGGATCGAAGGCCAGCGGCACGAAGAGAAAGGGGTTGACGACGGTGCCGAAGACGAGCGCGACGGCGATCCCCGTCGGCAGGTCGGGCACCGCGAGGCCGACGCCGATCAGGATCAAGCCCATCATCAGGTAGTCGAGGTGGACCTGGCGAATCCGCTGCGGCGCGACGACCCCGATCCGGCGCAGCCACTCGGGCTTGTCCTCGCGGACGACCATCGCCCAGCCCAGCAGGCCGCCCAGCGCCAGCTCGACGAGGCCGATCTGGACGACCCAGTCCACCTCAGAGCTCGGGGACGTCGGCGCCCAGTGGGGTGAACGGCAAGCGGCGCACCTCGGCCCAGCCCGCGCAGCGGCCCTCCAGCGCGGCGGCGACGTTGCCGGCGTCCTGCCAGGTGGTCCAGACGAGGACGGTCGGGCCGGCGCCGGAGATCGTCGCCCCCAGGGCGCCCAGCTCGGCCGCGGCGTCGACGATCTCCATCGAGCGCGGGTAGAGGTCGCGGCGGCGCGGCTGATGGATGCTGTCGCGCAGGCCGCCGGAGACGAGATCGAGGTCGGCACTGCGCAGGCCGAGCACGAGTAGGGCGGCCGCGGAGACGTTGGCGAGCGCGTCGGTAAGCGGAATCTCGGCCGGAATCGCCGCCCGAGCGAGCTTGGTCGAAACCTCCTCGGGGGGGATGACGACGATCCCCTCCAGGCCCTCCGGCGGATCGAAGCGAGCGGCCAGCGGCGCCCCGTCGGCGTCCGCCCCGCAGACGACGAAGCCGCCATAGATCGCCGCGGCGACGTTGTCGGGGTGCCCCTCCAGCTCGGTCGCCCGCCCCAGCATCTCCTCTTTGCCGAGCGCCAGCTCGAAGAGGTGGTCGGCGGCGAAGAGGCCGGCGACGATCGCCGCGGCGCTGGAACCAAGCCCCCGCGCCAGCGGGATCTCACTGCGCAGCCGAAAGGAGATGCCGTCGGCCGGGTGCAGGCTCTCGAAGGCGCGGACGACGAGGTTGTCGCGCCCAGCCGAGACCTCGAGCCCGCCCGGGTCGAGCGAGAACTCCCCGGTCTCCTCCACCTCCAGCTCCAGATGCAGCGAAACCGCCGCCGCCATCGCGTCGTAGCCGGGGCCGAGGTTGGCCGAGGAGGCGGGAACGCGGACAAGTCGATGGCGAACGGTCACCGGGAGGGTTCTACACCGTCGCGGAGCCTCAAGCGGCCAGGGGCGCAGACAGGTCCATGGTGACGAGGCGGTCCGGAGCAGCGAGAGCCGCCTTTGCTATGGCAATCAGCGCCTGACCGTCGAGATCGAACCGCTCCGCCGCTGCCTCGAGCAGATCGAGGTGCCTCCTCGGATAGAGGAGCTCAACCTCAACCGCTTTGTCATCGACTATCCCGACGTGGCAGTTGTCCTCATCGACCGACTCTTGACAATCGAACGTCTTGAATCGCCGCAGGATGATCGAGAGGGCATCCGCCTCACTGTCGTAGTCAGCTTTCATCGGCATCACCTTTGTAAATAGTGACGATCAGATCGGGTTCGTCAAGCGCAACAACGATGCAGACAGAATATTCCCCAAACGTGCCGTAGTACTTCGGCTTTCCGTCCTTGTCCAGCCCGACTCGAGACGGCTTCTCAATCACTTTTTCCGCGTCGGTGACGGTCATTTCCAACCACCGCGCTCTGTTCTTAGCATGACGCGTCAATCGCACGCCGCCCTAAGTGGCCGGCGAGGCAAAACCCTCCCCCGGTGAGGAAGCTCAGTCGAAGACCGCTCGCTCGACGGCGCTGAGGTCGTTGTCGCAGTTGATCACCGCGGGGGCTTTGCCGAGGGCGGTGTCGGGGTCCTTGAGGCCGTGGCCGGTGAGGACGCAGACGACGGACTCGGGCGGCGCGGCGCCCTCGACGACGGGCAGGCCGTGGGCGAGCAGGCCGGCGACGGATGAGGCCGAGGCGGGCTCGCAGAAGACGCCTTCGCTGTCGGCCAGCCAGTGGTAGGCGTTGAGGATCTGCTCGTCGGAGACGGCGGCGACGCGGCCGCGTGAGCTGGTGAAGGCGGTCATCGCCTCCTCCCAGCGGGCGGGGTTGCCGATCCGGATCGCCGAGGCGACGGTCTCGGGGTTGGCGACCGGAGCGCCGCTGACCAGCGGCGCCGCGCCCTCGGCCTGGAAGCCGTAGAGGATGGGGAGTGGTTTCGAGCCACTGTTCTCGGCCTCCTGGAAGCCCCGCCAGTAGGCGGTGACGTTGCCGGCGTTGCCGACGGGAATGGCCAGCGCCCCCGGCATTTCGCCCAGATCCTCGACCACCTCGAAAGCGCCCGTCTTCTGGCCTTCGATGCGGTGCGGGTTGACCGAGTTGACCAGCTCGATCGGGTGCTTCTGGGAGAGCTCGCGGACGATCCGCAGGGCATCGTCGAAGTTCCCCTGCAGGGCGACCACGCGGGCGCCGTGCATCAGCGCCTGGGCCAGCTTGCCGATCGCGATCTTGCCCTCGGGAACGATCACGGCGCCGCGCAAACCGGCCCGCGCGGCGTAGGCGGCGGCGCTGGCGGCGGTGTTGCCGGTCGAGGCGCAGATCACCGCCTCCGCCCCGCGCCCCTTCGCCCGCGAGACCGCGACCGTCATCCCCCGGTCCTTGAACGACCCGGTCGGGTTGGCACCCTCGAACTTGAGGTAGGCGCGGGCGCCGATCCGCTCCGAGAGCCGCGGTGCCTCGATCAGCGGCGTCGAGCCCTCGTTAAGGGTGACGACGGGATCGCCCGGCTCCAGCGAGAGCCGGTCCCGGTAACGCTCGATCAGCCCAGCCGCCACTAGAACTCCTTCTCGATCACGTGGATCGAGCGCGGCGCGGAGCGCAGGTCGTCGAGCTCGGCGAGCGCCTCGACCGCCGCCGCGAAGCGGGACTCCAGGCACTCGTGGACGACCATCACCAGGCGGGCGTCGTCACCGGCGCCGCGCTGGACGACGCTCTTGACCGAGACGTCGTGATCGCCGAGCACCGTCGCCACCGTGGCCAGCACCCCGGGGCGGTCGGCGACCTCGAGGTAGAGGTAGAAGGAGGAGGTGACGTCGGCGACGATCGGCAGCTCGGCACGGGTCTCGTGCACGGGCGCGTCGCCGGCGAGGATCGAGACGACGTCGCCGAGCACCGCCGAAGCGGTCTGCAGGCCGCCCGCGCCCGGTCCCGACATCGTCACCTCGGTGATCGCCGGCGCCTCGACCATGACCGCGTTGAACGGTCCCTCGATCGGCGCCAGCGGGTGGCCCGGGTAGAGGAAGCAGGGGAAGACGCGCACGCTGATGCCGCCGTCGCGCCGTTCGGCGACGCCGAGCAGCTTCAGCGAGAGGTCGAGCTCCTTGGCATAGGCGAGGTCGTCGGGTTGGATCGCCTCGATTCCCTCGTAGGGGACCTCGGCGAGGTCGACCGGGGTGTGGAAGGCGAGGCGGGCGAGGATCGCCATCTTCGCCGCCGCGTCGGCGCCGCTGACGTCGTCGCCGGGATCGGCCTCGGCGTAGCCGAGCTCCTGCGCCCGCGCCAGCACCTCGTCGTAGCCGGCGCCGGTCGCCGCCATCTCGCTGAGGATGAAGTTGGTGGTGCCGTTGACGATCCCGAAGACCTTGGCGATCTCGGTGACGCCGAAGCTCTCCTGGATCGTGCGGACGATCGGGATCACGGCGGCGACGGCGGCCTCGAAGCGCAGCTGCACGCCGGCCTCGCGGGCGACGCCGAAGAGCTCGTCGCCGTGCTTGGCCAGCAGCTGCTTGTTCGCGGTCACGACCGGCCGCCCGGCGCGCATCGCGTCGAGGACGAAGCCGCGGGCGGGGTCGGTCCCGCCGATCAGCTCGACGATCAGGTCGGAGCGCTCGAGGATCGCCCCGAAGTCGCCCTCCGAGCGGGTCAGCACGCCGGAGATCTGCGGCCGCCGACCGGTCGCGGCCTCGACCGCATCCCCGCGCGCGTCCAGCAGCTCGGCGAAGGCCGCGCCGACCGTGCCGCGCCCCAGCAAGCCGATGCGGATCGGTTTGGAACCCTCAGACATCGCGGGCGGTCAGGTCCTCGTAGGTCTCGCGCCGGACCACGACCCGTGCCTCGCCGTCGCGGCAGAAGACCACCGGCGGCCGCGGCACGCCGTTGTAGTTGCTGGCCATCGCGTAGCCGTAGGCGCCGGTGGCGGGCGTGACCAGGACGTCGCCGACGGCCGGGTCGGCCAGCATCGCGTCGCGGACGAGGATGTCGCCGGACTCGCAGTGCATGCCGGCGATCGTCACCAGGGTCTCGGGCGGCGCCGCGGCGCGGTCGGCGACGAGCGCTTCGTAGCGGGAGCCGTAGAGCATCGGCCGCATGTTGTCTGACATGCCGCCGTCGACGGCGACGTAGGTGCGGACGCCGGGGATCTCCTTGACGGTCCCGACCCGGTACGCGGTGAGGCCGGCGTTGGCAACCAGCGAACGGCCCGGCTCGACCAGGATCCGCACTCCCTCGCCGAAGACCTCGGCGACGCCGCGGACCTTGACGTCCACGTAGGCGTCGATCGACGGCGGCTCGTCCTCCGCGGTGTAGGCGACGCCGAGGCCACCGCCGACGTTGACGATCTTGCACCAATCCCCGGCCAGCTCGCCGAGGGCGCGAATCGCCAGCGTGTAGGGCTCCAGCTCGAAGATCTGCGAGCCGATGTGAGCGTGCAGCCCGACCAGCTCCAGCTTCTCGGACCCGAGCACCCGCTCGATCGCCCGCGCCGCCAGGCCGTCCTCGAGCCCGAAGCCGAACTTGGAGTCGAGCTGTCCCGTCTGCACGTAGCTGTGGGTGGAGGGCTTGATCCCGGGCGTAACCCGGATCAGCACCCGCTGCGGCGAGTCGAGCAGCCGCTCGCAGCGCTCGATCTCGTCGAAGGAGTCGAGGATCAGGTGGCGGACGCCGGAGCGGGCGGCGAAGAGGATCTCCTCGTCGCTCTTGTTGTTGCCGTGCATGTGGATGCGGTCGGGGTCGAAGCCGGCGCGCAGCGCCATGTGCAGCTCGCCGCCGGAGGCGACGTCGACCGAGAGCCCCTCCTCGGCGAAGAGGCGGTAGGCGGCGGTGCAGGGCAGCGACTTGCTGGCGAAGAGAACCTCGAAGTCCTCGCTGCGGCGCTCGAAAGCCTCGCGGTAGGCGCGGGCACGGGCGCGCACGTCGTCCTCGGCATACAGGTAGGCGGGGGTGCCGAACTCTTCGGCCAGCTCGACCACGTCGCAGCCGGCCAGCTCGAGGTGGCCCCGCTCGTTGACCCGGCTGCCCGCCGGGTAGACCGCCGAGCCCGCGATCGGATCGCCGCTCGCGACCGATCCCGCCTGTTCTCGCTCCGCCGCCATGCGACCGGCATTGTGACGGTTGGGCGCGAAGCTCGGTTCAGCGGTCGCCGTGCAGCAGGCCGCCGACCGCGCCGACGGTTTCGTCGACCACTTTGCCAACCGGCGATTCTGGGCCGACCACGCCGTTGACGACGCCTTCGGTCGCAGCGGTGACGCCGCTGTCGTCGAGCGTGCCGCCGAGCGCCGTTTCATCCACCTGGGAGACCGTGTCGTTGACGGTTTCGGTGACCTTCGCCGAAGTCGGAGACGTCGTGCCGCTGGTGGCTCCGCCACCAGCGTGACCAGGAGCAGATCCACCACCTCCGCCGCCGGAACTGGAGGAGCCGGTGCCATCGCTTGGACTGGGGCCAGTCGGGGTCTGTGGGGAGGCCGCGGTGCCGGAGCCGCCGCTCTGACCACTGCCGTTGTCGCCTGCCTCGCCCCCCGTTTCGGTGCTGTCCTGTCCTGCGCCGGTGGAGGCAAGGTCACCCGCGGCGAGGGAGCCAGCCTTGCCGCCCGAACGGGTTGAAGCCGGCTGCCGCTTCGTCTTGCCGGCAGAGCTACCGGCCGGTTCGCCACCTCCTTTGGAGGCCGTGCCGCTACTTACAGGCACTGCCCCGCCGGCCGGCTTGCCGCTCGACACCGCCGCGGTCTCGCCGCCGTCGCCCAGCGCGGCGATCGGCCAGTCGCGGAACACCTGGGCCGAAACGAGCACGGCAAAAACGACGATGGCGATGGCGATCAACGTCGCCCCTCCCATCGCGCCTACCAAGTAGGTGTGGGCCTGGCGGATCACGGGGGCTACCTATTGCTAAAGGTAGCCCATCGGATCCGTCACGGAGCCGTTTATCCGAACCTCGAAGTGCAGGTGGGGGCCGAGGCAGTAGCCGGTGCAACCGGTGTAGCCGATGATGTCTCCCTGGGAGACGGACTGTCCTTCGGCGACCGCGAAGGAGGACTGGTGGGCGTAACAGGTGGAGAGCCCGCCGCCGTGATCGATGCAGGTGTAGTTGCCATAGCCGCCGCTGCTGGCCTCGGACTGGGTGAAGATGACGGTGCCCGACGCCGCGGCGCGGATCGGGGTCATTTCCGGCACGGCGATGTCGATCCCCGGGTGGTACTCGTAGCCCGCGCCGATGTCACGGCCACCGAAGCCGGAGACGACCGGCCCGCTGACCGGCCAGATCAAACCGCCACTGCCGCCCTGGATCGGCCCGGCCGGAAGCGGCATCGAGCCGGTGGCGGAAAGCTGGGCGGCGATCTTGCCCTGGATCGCGGAGACGTCTCCGTCCAGCTCTTCCTCGTGTTCGCTGATCTGGTTCAGCGCCGCGACCCGCTTGGCGCGGGCACTCACCAGCGCCTGCTGGTGGCTCTGCAGGGCGGCGCGGGCGCTGGCCAGCGCTTCCTCTTCGGAGGCAATCGCGTCACGGGCCACTTCGATCTGATCCTTGGTGCCGCGCAGGCGGTCGACGATCCGCTGCACCTGGTTGCGCAGTTCCCGGACGCGACCGACCACGGCCTCGTCCATCCCGTGCAGGCGGTCGATGTATTCGGCGCGAGCGGCAAGGTCGTCGACGCCGCTGGCGCCGACGATGACGCTGAGCACGTCCGGGGTACCACTCTCATACATCGCCACCAGGCGGTCGCGCAGGGCGTCGAGAGCGCGCCTGAGGCGAGATCGCAGTTCCACTAGGTGGTTCTTGGCGACGTCGAGGTCGGCGATGGCCTTGTCCAGCTCGGCCTGCTTGGCGGCGAGGCGGGTGCGGACGGCTTCCTCGCGGCCGCGGATGTCGGCGACCTCACCGGTGAGGCGATCGATCTGATCGCCGTAGCGGGAGATCGTCGTCGTCAGCACGCCCTTCTTTTCGCGGACCTGGTCCAGCTTCGCCTGTTTGGCTTCGAGCTTGGATTCGAGATCCTGAGCCGGAGCGGGGCCGGCGATGAGCAACATGCAGAGCGCCGCGGCGGCAATCGAAATCGCCACCGCGACGAAGCGGTTCCTGAGCAGCATCGTTGCGAGGCTAGCCAAGCCCGAATCGCGGCCCGCGACCTGGGCCGCGCCTGCAACCGCGCTTGCGATCAGCCTTTTCCGGGGGTGTTCTCCACCCGCAGCAGAGCCTGGTCGGCCTCCTCCTCCATCTGCAGGGTCGTGTGCTCGATGCCGAAGCTCTCGGCCAGCGTCAGCTCGAGCCGACGGCGGACCAGGTCGCGGTCGCACTCGCGGGAGACGACGACATGCGCGGCGAGGGCGCCGAAGCCGGCGGTCACGGTCCAGACATGGAGGTCGTGGACCGAGCGCACGCCCTCCTCCCGGCAGATCGCCGCGCCGATCCCGTCGACGTCGAGGTCGGCCGGTGCCGCCTCCATGAGGACGTTGAAGGGCTCCTTGATCAGGCGCCAGGACGAGGCGAGGACGAGCGCCGCGATCAGCAGGCCGACGATCGGGTCGACGACGTCGGAGCCGCCGAGCAGGACGAAGGCGCCGGCGATGACGACGCCGAGCGAGCCGAGGGCGTCGGCGGCGCTGTGGCGGAGAACGCCCTCGAGGTTGATGTCCTGGCGCTGGCCGCGAGCCAGGACCAGGGTCGCGGCCAGGTTGCCGGCGAGGCCGAGGGCGCCGAGGGCGAGGACGCCGGCGCCGTCGATCGAGGGCGGCTCGGAGAGGCGGCCGATCGCCGCCCAGGCGACGGCGATGCCGACCACGACCAGGAGCAGGCCGTTGACCAGGGCCGCCAGCACCTCCGAGCGCTGGTAGCCGAAAGTGCGCTGGCCCGCCGCCGGCAACAGGGCGAGCCGGGCGGCGATCAGGGCCAGGACGATCGAGCCGACGTCGGAGAGTAGGTGGCCGGCGTCGGCCAGCACCGCCAGCGAACCGGTGAGCAGGCCGCCGACCAGCTCGGCGACGAGCAGGACCACGTTGATCGCCAGGGCGATCCACATCCGCCGCCGGCTGTCTTCGCGCCGGGTGTCCAGCGCCTGCGAATGCCCGTGCGGTCCGTGCACGGTCCCGAGCTTACGCCGGAACCGGCTCCTTCTTCGCCTCCATCGCCTTGGCGGCGATTTCGGCGCCGTAGCCGAGCCGCTCGGCGTACTCGCGCGCCTGCATCCGCGAGATCACCATGCGCTGGATCTCCGCCGTGCCCTCGAACAGCTGGTAGATCTTGGCGTCGCGGAAGAACTTCTCCAGCGGGTACTCGGTGTTCCAGGCATCGGGGCCGACCAGGTCCATCAGGGTCGTCGTCGCCCACATCGTCACGTCGCCGGCCTTGAGCTTCGACATCGAGCCCTGGCCGCCCCGCATCGGGACGCCGTTACGGCCCATCCAGGCGGCCCGCTGGACCAGCAGGCGCGCCGCTTCGATCTCGGTCGCGACGTCCGCCAGCGTCTGCTGGACACGCTGGGTCTGCAGCAGCGGAGTGCCCGCTTCGGACTGGCCGTCGAGGTATTCCAGGGTCCACTCGTAGGCCGCCTGGGCGATGCCGAGTGCCGAGGCGCCGACCAGCGGCCGGGTCACCTCGAAGGTCGCCAGCGCGTCGGCGCCGCTCGATTTCTTCCCTTCCCTGCCCCGCTGCAGCTTGCGCTCCAACTTCTCCTCGCCGCCGAGCAGGTTCTCGATCGGAATCCGGCAGTCCTCGAGCACGATCTCGGCCGTGTGCGAGGCGCGGATCCCGAGCTTGGTCTCCTTCTTGCCCTGGGAGAGGCCGGGGGTGTCCTTGCCGATCACAAAGGAGGCCTGGCCGCGGGTGCCGAGCGCCGGGTCGACGGTCGCGACGACGACGTGAACGTCGGCGATGCCGCCGTTGGTGATGAAGACCTTGGTGCCGTTGAGGACCCACTCATCGCCGTCGCGCTTGGCGGTGGTCTTGAGGCTCTTGACGTCGGAGCCGGCCTGCGGCTCGGTCACGGCGTAGGCGCCGAGTTTGATCTGCTCGTCGTCGCCGAAGCACTCCGGCACCCAGCGCATGATCTGCTCGGGAGTACCCGAAGAGGCGATCCCGGCGGCAGCGAGGCCGGAGCCGGAGATCGCCAGCGCGGTGCCGGCGCAGCCCCAGTGGAACTCTTCGGCGGAGATCACCTGCATCTGCCCCTCGGAGTCGCTGGCCGAGCGCTGAATCCCCTCCAGGCCGCCGAAACCCTGCTTGCGGGCCTCTTTGATGACCTCCCAGGGAATGCTCTCCTCGCGGTCGTGCTTGGCGGCGGCGGGACGGATCACCTCGCGGGCGAAAGTCCGGCATTTCTCCTTGTACTCGAGCTGCTCGTCGTTGAGTGCGAAATCCATTGGTTCCTTCCTCGGGTGGACCGATTGACTGGTCAGTCAGCCAGTCACCCTGAACTTTATCTGGTTGGGCAGCCAGGATCCCCGTGTAGCGTTCCCCGCCGTGAGCGCCGACCGCCCGATCAACGCCGACGTGCCGGCATCCGAGCCGGCGGCCCCCAGCGGTACCGAAGCGCCCAGGGCCGAGGTCAAGGCCACCCCGCCACCTCCGGCGCCGCCAAAGCGCCGCCGCAAGCCGATTCCCGCTGCGCTGAAGGCGATCGCGACGCTGGTGGTGGTGGCGATCGCCTTCATCGTCATCGCCGTGATCGGCGGCAGCGGTGGCTCGAAGAGCGACTCGGGCTCGGCTGGCCCGGCCCCTGCTGCGGTGCCCGCAACCAACGGCAAGCCGGCGGAGGCAGCGGCGACCGAGACTTCCGAACAGCTCGGCTACCCCGCCTTCGCGACCGGCAACACGACCAGGATCGGCGGCTCCGATCCCGCCAGCAACGCCGCCGCGGTGGCGCTGGCGGTCTTCCCGTCGGCCGCACCCGCGCAGCATCCCGCGGCGGTGACCCTGGTCGGCGAAGACGACTGGGCGGGAGCAATTTCCGCCGCGGTCCTGATGTCGGCTCCGGTCCGCGCCCCGATCCTGATCTCCACCGCCGACGGCCTTCCCGACCCGACCTCCGAAGCGCTCGCGGCGCTCGGCCCCCAAGGCAACGGCTCGACCGGCGGGGCGACTGCTTTCGCTGTCGGCGACGTGGCTACGGCGGACGGTGGCAAGACGACCAGCATCAAAGCTGGCAGCCCCGCCGCGACGGCCGCCGCGATCGCCGCCCTCCGCGATCGCCTCTTCGGCTCTTCCCCGGCCCACGTCCTCATCGCCCCTTCCGGCCGCCCCGACTTCGCGATGCCGGCGGCGGCCTGGGCCGCCCGCTCCGGCGACCCGGTCCTCTTCGCCGAAGGCGACGAGTTGCCGAAGCCGACCGCCGCCGTGCTGAAGCGCCACAAGGGCGTTCCGGTCTACGTGCTCGGCCCCTCCTCGGCGATCTCCTCGAAGGCGGTTCGCGAGATCGCCAAGGTCGGCGGCGACGTCCACCGCGTCTCCGGCGAGGACCCAGTCGCCAACGCAATCGCCTTCGCCCGCTACGCCGACGGCAGCTTCGGCTGGAACATCAACGACCCAGGCCACGGCTTCGTCCTCAGTCGCGACGATTCGCCGCTCGACGCCGCCGCCGCGGCGCCGCTCTCAGCCTCCGGCACCTGGGGGCCGCTGCTGCTCACCGACAGCGCCACTACCCTCCCGGCGGCGCTGCGTGAATACTTCCTCGACGTGAAGCCCGGCTATACGAACAACCCGACCCGCGCCTTCTACAACCACGTGTGGGTAATCGGCGACCAGGAGGCGATCGACGTGAATCAGCAGGCCGAAGTCAACGAACTCGCGGAGCTGGCCAAGATCGGCGGCGGCGAATGAGCGAGTCCGAGAATCCCGAGCTGCTGACCCAGGCGCACGAGGTTTCGCCGGAGGACATCCGTGCCCTCGCCGGCGCCTCCACCCCCCACTTCGCGCTGCAGGTCCGCAATCGCATCCGTCGCCTGATCGAGCCGCTGCCGCCCGAGCACCCGGCCCGGCTCGAAGGCGAGCGCAAGATCGCCCGCCTCGAAGAGCTCGCCGAGCACAGCGGCGACCCGCGCGGGACGCTGGGAATCGGGCATTGAAGCACCTAGCCCCCGGCGTCTGGCGCCTCAAGGAGCTGCCGGCGCCGAGCATCAACGTCTACCTCGCTGAGGACGTCCTGATCGACGCCGGCCGGCGCTGGGACCGGCGGCGGATCTTCGCCGAGCTGGAGGGACGGGAGATCTCGATGCTGGCCCTGACCCATGCCCACCCCGACCACCAGGGTGTCGCCAAGGACGTCTGCGAGGCCCGCGGCGTGCCGCTCGCCTGCCACGCCGACGACGTCGAGGCGATGGAAGGCAAGCGGCCGATGCAGGAGGCGGCGGCGAGCAACCCGGTCAACCGGGTGATCCGGGCGATCTGGCAGGGCCCGCCATACAAAGTCGACCGCGTCCTCAACGACGGCGACGAAGTCGCCGGCTTCCGCGTCGTCCACGCTCCGGGCCACGCCCGCGGCGAGGTGATCTTCTTTCGCGAGCAGGATCGGGTGGCGATCTGCGGCGACGTGATCCGCAACATGAGCTACGCGACGGCGCTGCCGGGGATCAAGGAGCCGCCGCCGATCTTCACCTACGACATGGCCGAGAACCGCCGCTCGATCCGCAAGCTCGCAGCCCTGGACCCCTCGCTGATCCTCCCCGGCCACGGCCCCGCCGTGAGCGACATGGGCGCCTTCGAGCGCTTCGTCGCCGCCCTCCCCTAGGAGGGACTAGCGGCAGGAGCGCAGCTTCGCCCCGCGAAGTGGGTTACTTAATTTCACCTACTGGAAGGGAGTCCAGATGAGCACGCTCAAGAACCGGCGCCCCTCGCCGGCAATGATCGTCGCGCTGATCGCCCTCTTCGTGGCCCTGGCCGGAACCGCCTACGCCGCGCAGACGATCAACGGCGGCGCGATCAAGAAGCAGACGATCGGCGGCGGCAAGCTGAAGCAGAAGACGCTGACCGGCTACCAGATCAACACCAACAAGCTCGGCATCGTGCCCTCCGCGAGGAGCGCGATCCGCGCCAGCCACACCTACTGGGCCGTCGTCAACAATCCGGCCAGCCCAGGCAACGCGACCCTCGCCCGAGCCAGCGATGCCGGCATCAGCGCCACCGAGGGCGGCGGCGCCGTTAGCGTCGTCTTCCCTGTCGACGTCAGCGGCTGCGCCGACGTCGCCGGACGCAACAACGCCGGCACCACGGTCCCCGGCGCCGGCGCCGCCCAGACCAACACCTCGCCGGCCAACGCCAACGCGATCGAAGTCCACACCCGCGACGAAAAAGGCGCCGACGCCGACGCCGACTTCCACCTGATCGTCGTCTGCCCCTAAGAGCCGAAAACGCCACTCCAACCCGCGTGCTGTAGGCACTTCTCCCCGGATAGCGGAGAGAATTGCCTACAGCACGTCGGGAGGGGTGGCGCGGGCGATGCTCATCTCGACGCGCTCACCGCGGAAGGGAACGCCCTCGGCAACCAGCAGCTGGCGCTGGCGAGCGCCCTTGGCGAGCGAGCCGTCGGCGCGGACGACCCGCCACCAGGGCAGGTCGGGCTCGTCGACCTCGAACAGGACCGTGCCGGCGAAGCGCGGGGCGCCCGGCGAGACGTCGCCGTAGGTGCGGACGAATCCCGCGGGGATCTCGCGCACCCGGTCGAGCACTTCCTGCAGGCGGGATTCGGGTGCCGCGGTCAGGCGCCGGGGCCGAAGGCGTCGATGATGCGGTTCTGGAACTCGCTCAGCTCCTCGGGGGAGATGAAGTAGGTCGGCGGGGTGAGGAAGAGGCCGTCGGCGCGCTCGGCCGTAGCCTCGACCCGGGCCCGCACCTTGTCGAGCGGGCCGGCGGCGCAATAGGCCTCGACCATCTCGTCGCTGATCGCCGCCGGCACCGCGGCGAGGTCGCCACGGCGGAAGGCGTCGCCGGCGGCGGCCGCGTTGTCGGCGAAGCCGTGCAGCTCCCAGAGCGGCATGTAGGTCTTGACCGTCGCGTAGAAGGAGATCGTACGGCGGGCCATCTCGATCGCCCGCCCCTCGTCGTCGTCGATCGCGCAGCAGACAGTCGGCAGGTAATCGAAGTCCCTGCGATCGCGACCGGAGCGACTAAGCCCCGTTTCGAAGGCGTCGACGACCACCTCGTCGATCCAGCGCAGGCTCTGGATCGGGTGGCCGATCAGCCCGTCGGCGACGTCGCCGGCCATCCGCGCCATTCCCGCCTGCACGGCGGCGGTGTAGATCGGCACCGCCTGGCGCGGCGCCGGGTGCGGGCGGATCCAGCCCTTGATGTCGATGTCGTAATACTCGCCCTGATAACGGATCGGCTCGCCGCTACTGGCCTGCCGCATGATCAGCCGCGTCGCCTCGATCGCCTCGCGCAGGTGCGGCGCCGGCTTTCCGTAGTCGGCGTTGTGCCAGGTCTCGTTCAGCCGCTTGACCCCCGCCCCCATGCCGAGCCGGAAGCGCCCGCCGGACATCTCGTCGATGTCCAGCGCGGTGACGGCGTGGATGAACGGGCTGCGGGTGAAGGCCCAGAGGATGCCGGTGGCAACGTCGATCGTGGTCGTCTTGGCGGCCAGGTAGGCGGCCTGCGTGGCGGCGCTGCGGAACAGCTCCGGCGCCCAGACGCACTCGACGCCGGCAGCCTCTGCGCGCAGCGTCTCGGCCTCGAGGTCGGCGACCGAGGTGCCGATCGCGGCGACGGAGATGCGGTCGAGGGCGCTCATCCAGCCCGGCGCTTCAGATCGCGGCCGGCGCGGCGGCGCGCGAGAGCACGGCGTCGGCCACCCGCTCGCGGTGCCACTTCGAGTCGCCGAAGATCGCGGCGTTGGAGCGGCCGCGCTTGAGGAAGAAGTGGAGGTCGTGCTCCCAGGTGAAGCCGATCCCGCCGTGGACCTGGATCGAGGCATCGGGAACGCGCCAGCCGGCGTCGCCCGCGTAGGCCTTCGCCATCGAGGCCGCCAGCGGCAGCGACTGCGGCTCGGCGTCGGCGGCCCAGGCGGCGCCGTAGACGGCGGAGCGGGCGTTCTCGGTCTCCAGCAGCATCTGCGCGCAGCGGTGGGAGACGGCCTGGTAGGCGCCGATCGGGCGGCCGAACTGCTGGCGGTCTTTGGCGTACTCGACCGCCATCTCCATCGTTCGCTGGGCGATCCCGGTCGACTCGGCGGCGAGAGCGACGCAGAGCCGGAAGAAGACCGGGTAATAGTCGGCCCCCTCGCCCGGCAGGGTGTCGGCGGCGGCGACGCGGACGCCCTCGAGGCGCACCGAGGAGAAGCGGCGGGTCGGATCGATCGAGGGCTCGGCGCTGACCGTGACCCCCTCGGCTCCCCGCTCGACCAGGTGGCGCCTGCCGTCGCTGGTCGCGACGAGGAAGAAGTCGGCGCTGGCGGCATCGGGGACGAGGACCTTCTCGCCGTCGAGGACGACGCCGTCGCCGTCAGACTTGGCCTCCATCGTGAAGCCGCCCGGGGTGGCCGGCGAGCCAGCGTCCCAGAGTGCCGGCGTGCCGCGCTTCTCGCCGGCGGCCAGCGGCCGCAGGTAGCGCTCGCGCAGGTCGTCGGAGCCGCAGCGGCTCAGCGCCAGACCGGCGATCGTGTTCGAGAAGAGCGGCGAGGGAGCGAGCGCGTAGCCCATCTCCTCGAAGAGGACGGCGAGCTCGACGATCCCGAGCCCCTGCCCGCCCCACTCCTCCGGCAGCGCCAAGCCGGCCCAGCCGAGCTCGGCCATCTCGCCCCAGCCGGCGGCGTCGAAGCCGTCCTCGCTGGCGGAGATCTCGCGCAGCCGGGCGGATTTGAAGCGCGAGGCGAGAAAGTCGTGGGCGGTCGACTTGATCGCCTGCTGCTCGTCGGTGAGGTCGAAGTACATGAGTGAGCGACAGTCCTAACGCAGTCTCGGCAGCCCGAGCACACGCTCGGCGATGATGTTCTTGAGGATGTCCGTCGTCCCGCCCTCGATCGAGTTGGCACGGGAGCGCAGGAAGCCGTACTGCCAAGCGCCGTTGTCGATCGCGTTCTCCGAGCCACGTGCCAACGGCGCGTAGGCGCCCTCGATCTCCAGCGCCAGCTCGGTCAGGCCCTGGTTGATGTCGGCCCACTGCCACTTGCCGAGCGAGCCCTCCGGGCCGGGAATCCCCGACTGCATCGTCTTGGTCAGCCCGCGGTAGGCGTTGAGTCGCATCGTCTCGGCCTCGATGTGCAGCTGGGCGATCCGCTGGCGGTAGTAGCTGTCGTCAGCGGCGGAGCCGCCGTTGAGGCGGACCTCGCCGGCCAGCCTGGCGAGCGCAGAGAGACTGTTCTGGATCTGGGCGATCGCGCCGAAGGCGAGCCCGGCGCGCTCGTTCATCAGCGTCGTGATCGCCACCCCCCAGCCGTTGCCGACGCCGCCGACGACGTTCGCCTCGGGGATCCGCGCTTCCTCCATAAAGACCTCGTTGAACTCGCCCTCGCCGGTGATCTGGACCAACGGCTTTGCTTCGACCCCCGCCTGATCCATGTCCATCAGGAAGTAGGTGAGGCCCTGGTGCTTGGGCGCGTCGGGGTCGGTGCGGGCGACGAGCATGCACCACTTCGCGTACTGGGCGAAGGTCGTCCAGACCTTCTGCCCGGTCACCACCCATTCGTCGCCGTCCTTGACGGCCCGGGTCTTCAACGAAGCGAGGTCGGAACCGGACTCGGGCTCGGAGAAGCCCTGGCACCAGATCTCCTCGCCGGTCAGGATCGGCTCCAGGTAGCGCTGCTTCTGCTCGTCGCTGCCGTGGGCGATCACCACCGGCCCGCCCATCGCCAGGCCGAGCACGTTGGCGGGGCTGGGCGCCTCCTGGCGGGCCGCCTCGCCGACGAAAATCGCCTGCTCGATCATCGTCGCGCCGCGGCCGCCGTACTCCTTGGGCCAGGAGATGCCAGCCCAGCCGGCCGCGTGCAGCTTCAGCTGCCACTCGCGGCGGAAGCTCATCACCTCGTCGAGACCGGCCTCGGGCTCGGGGCCCGGGTTGTTCTCGTCGATCCAGGTGCGAACCTCGTCGCGGAACTGCTCCTCCGATGGCGACAGCGTCAGGTCCATCGACTGGGCAGCATATAGAGGCGCCTGGCTGAGCAGCCAAGCGCCTCTAATCTGCTCACACTGCGCCTATTCCTGGCCGCAGACCTTGAGGCCGTAATCCCGCGCCAGTTCGTTCGGCTTGGCGAACGGGTCCGACTTGGAGTCGAAGAGAGCTTCCGGGTCGTCTTCGGCTTCTTCGACGCTTTCGTCGAGAGAGTCGAGCATCGCCGAGACTTCGTCCTCGTCGCCGCTTGGTGCTCCCAGCGCGCGGATCTCTTCCGACTGGGTATCGAGGTTGGGGACCAGCACCGTTTCGACCAGTTCCTTCCCCTGCTCCTTGCTGGGTTCCTGGTTCTGGGGGATGTTGTTTTCCTTGGCGAAGGATTCGAAGCCTTCGTCGATTTCGTTATTGCCCTTCTTGCAGATCGCGTCGGCCTGCACGATGAACTGCTGCTTCGTCAGGGCCGTGGTGTCGCTGCTGTCGTCGCTGCTGCCGCAGCCGGCAACAACGGCTGCGATCGCGACGACGCCGGCGAGCAGCACGATGAGTCGCTTGCTCAAGAGCTCTCCTCTAATAGGTGGGACGAACGGGCGTTGAACCCAGGGAATTCGCCAAGCAGAGCTCAGACCCTCTGGATCAGCGTTCCAGTGCCGAGCCCGCCCCCGCAGCACATCGTCACCAGGCCCATTTCCTTGTCGGTCCGCTCCATCTCATGCAGCAGGGTGGTGATCAAGCGGGCGCCGGTGGAGCCGAGCGGGTGACCGAGGGCGATCGCACCGCCGTTGACGTTAACTCGGTCCATGTCGGGATCGAGCTCGCGGCGCCAGGCGGCAACGACGGAGGCGAAGGCCTCGTTGATCTCGACCAGGTCGATGTCGTCCATCGCCATCCCGTTGCGCTCCAGCAGCTTGCGGGTGGCCGGGATCGGGCCGGTCAGCATGATCACGGGGTCGACGCCGACCGTGGTCTGGTCGTAGATCCGCGCCCGCGGCTTCAGCCCCAGGGCGTCCGCCTTCTCGCGCGCCATCAGCAAGACCGCGGCGGCGCCGTCGGAGACCTGCGAGGAGTTGCCGGCGGTGATCTTGCCGTCCTCCTTGAAGGCCGGCTTCAGGTTGGCCAGGCCCTCGAGGGTCGTCTCGCGCAGGCCCTGGTCGGTGGCGTAGGTGTCGCCGTTGACCTGCATCGGCACGATCTCGCGCTCGAAGCGGCCCTCCTCGGTGGCCTTGGCGGCGAGCTGCTGGGAGCGCAGGCCGATCTCGTCGAGCTCGGAGCGAGGGATCTCCCACTGGTCGGCGATCATCTCGGCCGAGAGGCCCTGCGGGATGAGGTTGTAGCGCTCCATCAGCTCGGGCGAGAAGGGGTTGCCGTGCTCTTTCATCACCTCGTAGCCGTCGGCGAAAGAGATGTGGCCCATGTGCTCGACCCCGGAGCCGACGGCGATGTCATGGACGCCGGTTGCGATCAGGGCCGCGGCGAAGTTGACCGCCTGCTGGGCGGAGCCGCACTGGCGGTCGATCGTCGTCGCTGGCGTCTCGACCGGCAGCCCGGCCTCGAGCCAGGCGTTGCGACCGATGTTGACCCCCTGCTCGCCGAACTGCTGGGCGCAGCCGCTGATCACATCGCCGGTCTCCGCGGGGTCGACCCCGGTGCGCTCGAAGAGCTCGCCGTAGACCTTGGCCAGCAGGTTCGAGGGATGGAGGTCCTTGTAGTAGCCCTTCTCCGGATGACCACGGCCGATCGGCGTCCGCGCCGCCTCGACGATCACGACCTCACGCCCACCGAACTTCCCATTTCCGTTCTCAGCCATCCGAGTCTCCGTTCCTCTCAGTTCGTGTCCAAGACCAAGGGTACCGACTGACTGGTCAGTCAACCAGGGGTCTGAAGGCACGGGGCCGGGTTGGATTGATAGGAACCCGGCCATGAGCGCTAATCAGGGGTACGAGAGTCCGGGGATCGCGGGGAGCGGGGCAATCGCCACCGGTCTCGCCGCTGTCTCGACGATGACGGGAGACACGATCCTGCTGGCCCGCAGCGAGGCATCCGCCTGGCGTGCCGAGGAGAAAGTCGTCGCCGCCTGCGCCAAGATCGAGGGCGCCGAGCCCTCGCGACTGCGGGTCACGACCGACCCCAAGGACCTCGCCGACTGCGACGTCATCGTTGAGGCGATCGTCGAGGAAGTCGAGCCCAAGGGTGAGCTCCTGGCGAGGGTCGCGGCGGCCTGTCCCAACGCCGACCTCGGCACCACCACCTCGTCGCTCAGCATCGCCGCGATCGCCGGAGCCGCGGGCGTGAGCAAGCTCTTCGGCCTCCACGTCTTCAACCCGGTACCGCGGATGAAGCTGGTCGAGGTCTGCTTCCCCGACGGCGCCACCGGCGCTCGCGAGAAGGCGCTGGCCTGGTGTGCGGCGCTCGGCAAGACCGCCGTCGAGGTACCCGACCAGGCCGGCTTCGTCGTCAACCGCCTGCTCTTCCCCTACCTCTTCGAAGCCGTGCGGCTGATCGAGCGAACCGGCATGGAGGCCGGCGAGGTCGACACCTGCATGAAGCTCGGCGCCGGCCACCCGATGGGTCCCCTGGCCCTGCTCGACTTCGTCGGCCTCGACGTCTCCAAGGCGATCGGTGACGCCCTCTACGCTGACAACGGCGAGGCGGCCAGCCAGCCGCCGGGACTGATCGTCGAGATGGTCGGCGAGGGCAAGCTCGGGCGGAAGAGCGGCGCGGGCTTTTACAGCTACGACTGATCTACTCGGCGTTAGCCGCCTTTCGCTTTCCGGAGATGTCCCAGATCACATCTGCCTCGGAGATGTTCTGGCGGCGGGCGACGATCTCGACCTCCTCCCAGGGGAGCTCGGCCTCGGGGAGCTCGTCCCAGCGGGCCAGGTCGAGGGCCTCGATCGAGCCCCGCAGGGCCGGGCCGAGATGTTCCTCGGAGCGCAGCAACGCCCTCAGGACCTCGAGTTGCTTGTCGGTCAGGCGAACAACCCACATGCGGTACCTCCAACGTTTGGCGAATCGCGGGTTGCCCGGAGAAATTAGGCGGGGGGACGGACGGAACCGCTGATCCGGACCGCCTCGATGCGGTTCTCGCGGACCGCCTCGACCCTGATCGTGTAGCCGTTGACCTTGATCGAGTCGCCGCGCTTGGGCAGGCGACCGAGCTCGCCGAAGACGTAACCGCCGACCGAGTTGTAGGCGTCGCTGTCGACCGGCAGCTCGATGCCGGCATCGGCGAGATCGCCGAGTGAGACGTGGCCTCGCACGAACCAGTCGCCATTGGTGAGCTGGCGCAGCGCGGCGGCGCGAGGGTCGGTCTCGTCCTCGATCTCCCCCACCACCTCCTCGAGGATGTCCTCAACGGTGACGATCCCGACCGTGCGACCGTACTCGTCGACGACGACCGAGAGCGAGGTGCGCTGGACCTGAAGGTCGTGCAGGAGGTCGTCGAGCGGACGGGTCTCAGGGACGATCAGGGCATCACGGATGGCGGTCTCGATCCCTGCCTCCGGCCCGTCGCTCATATAGAGGCGGGCCAGGCTGTTGTTGTGGACGATCCCCTTGACCCGGTCGGCGTTCTCGTCTTCGATCACAACCAGGCGAGTGTGGCCGGAGGTGACGCAGCGGCGCAGCGCCGCCTCCACGGTCTCCGAGGCATCGACGGTGATTACGGCCGGGATCGGGGTCATCACCTCGCGCGCCTCCTGCTCGTGGAGGTGGAAGACGCCGCCGAGCATGCCGGCCTCGCCGGGGTCGAGAGTGCCGCCGATCCTCGAGGTGTCGATGATCTGCTTCAGGTCCTCGGCCGTGTGGTGCTCTTCCAGGTCGCCTGGATTGACGCCGAACAGACGGACGATCGCGTTCGAGACCCAGCTCAGGCCCTTGGTCACCGGCGCGGTCGCGACGCGGAACCAGTTCAGCGGCCGCGAGACCCGGCGTGCCGTGCTCTCGGCGTTGGCGATCGCCAGCATCTTCGGCACCTGCTCGCCGACGCTGATGTGCACCGCGGTGACGACGGCGAAGGCGATCGCCAGCGAGAGCCCCGCCGCCGCCTCGTGCGAAAGCCCGCCGAAAATCGGCTCGATCAACTTTGCGATCGAGGGCTCGCCGAGAAAGCCGATCCCGATCGAGGCGACCGTGACTCCGATCTGACAGGCGGACAGCGATTCTTCGATCTTGTCGAGCTGCTCGACCACCGCCTCCGCACCGGACTCGCCTTCGTCAGCGAGCTGTTCGATCTTGCCGCGGCGGCTGCGCACGAGCGCGAACTCGGCGGCGACAAAAAAGCCATTGATGGCGATCAACAGCAGCAACAGGACGAGCAGGAGGACGCTCATCAGCTATGCGGCCCGGTACTTCGAGCTGGGACGTCCTCGGCCATGCGGCGAATGGAATATAGCTGGCCGCCTAGGCAGGTTTTTCGATAGATGCAATATTGAGCAAATAATGCGCGTTGCAACGCTCAGCGAGATGCTGGAAGAGGTCGTTCGTCTGGGAGAGGCAACCGGCATGGAAAGCCATGCCCACGAGATGCGCGGGGAACTCGAGGGACGGCTGGCGACCGTGCGCGCGGCGCTCGCGGGCGCGGCAAGCCCGCGGGTGATCGCGTTGCAGCGGCTCGACCCGGCGCGGGTCGCCGGCTTCTGGATCCCGGAGATGATCTCGATCGCCGGCGGCGTCGACGTCGCGGGTGACCCCGGCCTCAATCCGCCCGAAGTCGGCTGGGGTGAGCTCGAGAGCCTCAACGCCGAGGTGGTGATCGTGATGCCCGACGGCTCCGCCGAGGACGCCCAAGCCCAGGCGATGGAGCACTGGGAGAGGATCGCTGCGCTTGGCGCCGAGCGGGTCTTCGCGGTCGACGCCGGCGCCGCATTCTCCGAGCCGGGCCCGCGTCTGGTCGACGGGGTCGAGCTGCTCG
This sequence comes from Solirubrobacterales bacterium, assembly GCA_036269775.1. Lineage (GTDB taxonomy): Bacteria > Actinomycetota > Thermoleophilia > Solirubrobacterales > 70-9 > VAYN01. Next base: position 2,133 of record DATBDU010000043.1, on the reverse strand, counting down.
GGCATCTACTGCACCCCGACCTGATCGACCCGCCTGGCAACACCGCCTTCCTGCCGCTCAAGGCGCCGGTCACGCGGCCCTCGCTCGGCAACTAAGTCAGGCGATCGCCAGGGCGCCGACGACCGAGACGATGGCAACGGCCGCCATCACCGCGAACTCGGCGAGGCGCCGCTCTCGACCCAACATCCCCCGCTCTCCGGCCACGATCGCCAAGGCGCAGAGCACTCCCCCGACCAGCCCCCCGAGATGGGCGCCAATGCTGATGTGAGGCACGGCGAAGCTGAAAATCAGGTTGAAGACGATCAGGAAGCCGATCTCGTTGGCGATCGCGTCCATGCCGCGGCCGCGAGCGATCACGAAGGTGGCGCCGGCAAGGCCGAAGACCGCCCCCGAAGCCCCATAGGTAAGGGCGTTTGGATCCAGGATCAGGACCCCCAGGGAACCCGCCAGGAGCGAGGCAAAGTAGAGGAGCACGAACCGCGGCGTGCCCAGCGCCGGCTCCAGCAACCTTCCGAGGAAGAAGAGGAGCAACATGTTGAAGCCGATATGGAGCAGGTTGGCGTGAAGGAAGGCGCTGGTCGCCAGCCGGTACCACTCGCCTTCGGCGACGGAAGGTCCGAACAGCCCGAAGTCGACGACGATCTTGCCGCTCTGTTCGCCCAGGCCTCCGGAGCCGGTGGCGATCTCGATCAAATAAGTGATGACGTTGAGCCCAATTAGGACAAAGGTCGCCGGCGCCCGCCAGAAGCCCTCGCCGCCGCCAGCGCCCACCCCACGCACGACCCTGGTGCGCTGGCGCATGCACTCCGGGCAGCGCATTCCGACCGGGGTCGGGGTCATGCATTCGGGACAGATCGGCCTGCCGCAGGAGGAGCAGGAGACGCGCGTCTCGCGATCGGGGTGGCGGTAGCAAGTTTCGGCCATCGGGAGGGGCAGCCTACAATCGGCGCCGATGGAGCCCCCCAGTCCTGCCCGTCTCTACGCAGCGCTGGTCGGCGGCTCTTTGGTCATCCTCGGTTTGGTCGGCTTCTTCTCCGACCTCTCCTGGTTCAACTTCCTCTACGTCGGCAGCGGCGCGCTGGGCCTGGTACTCGCCAGCTTCGCCTCGCGCTACTACGCGCTGAGCCTCGGCACGATCTACACGGCGCTGGCGATCTGGGACTTCTCGAACCGCGGCTGGCTCCACCTGGCCGTTGGCCTACTCGGCCTCGCCGCCTTCGCCTCAAGCCGCGGTTCCTTATCCACGCATGACGTGCAAAAGGAACCGCGCGATGAGTTGAGCCCGCTAGAGCCGTGAGCGAAGGCCGCCGCCAAGGGCTCTTAGCCCGTTCTCGCCCTTGTTCTTGCTGCGGCGGCGCAGCTCCATCAGGACCAGGGCCCCAGTCGCGACACCGCCGGCGCCGACCGCGACCACGGGGCGCACCCAGTTGCGCGGGTCGCGCAGGGCGCGCAGCTCGCTCTCGGAGAGTTCCTCGGCCCATTCCGAGAGCTCCTCGGCGGCGGCCTGAGTAACCGCCGAGAGCGTGTCCTCGACCCGGCCGGAGAGCCGCAGCGGCGGCTCGATCGGGCGCAGGGCGTCGACCAGCAGCTGCTCGACGTCCCAACTGCTGCCGCTCAAGGTCTCACTCATCGCCCATCTCTTCCTGTAGTTGCCTGATGGCGCGATGGATCAGCACCTTCGTCGCCCCGTCGGAGCGGCCGAGGGCACGGGCGATCTCGCGATTGTCCATGCCGAGGGCGAAGCGCATGATCAGCGCCTCGCGGCGGTCGTCGGAGAGGTGCTGGAGGTGCGCCATCACCTGCCGCAGCTCCTCGCGCCCCTCGGCGATCGCCTCGGTGTCGTGGCGGGCGGCGATCGGGTCGGTGTTCTCCAGCGTCGTCTGCGGCCGCCGCGAGCGGTCGCGGTAATAGTTCGAGGCGAGGTTGTGGGCGATCCGAATCACCCACGGCCGCAGCGGCCGGCCGTCGGACTCGCGCCGGGCCCGGTCGAAGTGCCGGTAGGCCTGCAGGAAGGCCTGCTCGGTCAGGTCCTCGGCGTCGTGGTGATTCCCCACCCGGTAGTAGGCGTACGAATACACGTCGCGGAGGTGCTCCTTGTAGAACTCCTCGAAGGCGCGATCGAGCTTGGCCTTC
>DATBDU010000042.1:0-21750 GCA_036269775.1 Solirubrobacterales bacterium | reverse complement strand
GACTCCTTGATCTGGGCGATGATCTCCAGCGCCTCGTTCCACTCGCGCTGCCAGACGTTGCGTCCGAAGATGACGCCGGAGCCGCCGGCCTCCATCACCTCACGGGTGTTGCGGAGCACGGCCTCGTCGTCGGTCCTGGAGCCGCCGGAGAGGACGACCAGGGCCCGGCCCGCCGACTCGACGCAATGGCGGATCGCCTCCGCCTGGTCGACCTCGAGCTCGTTGTAGGGGGCCGGCGCGTCCTTGTCCTTGTCGGGGTTGATCACCGGCATGTTGAGCTTGACGATGTCGGCGCCCATCTCCATCGCCATCCGCGCCGCGTAGTCGATCGCGTAGAAGCTGTTCTGGCCGCCCTTCGCCTCCACCGCTTCACCGCGCGGGTAGGACCAGATCACCAGCGGCATCCCGAAGCGGTCGCAGTCCTCGCGGACCTGGCGCAGCTGGGCGAGGTCATCGTCCTGGCGCGGCGAGCCGACGTAGAGCGTGTAGCCGATCGCGTCGGCGCCGAGCCGCACCCCGTCCTCGACGCTGGAGTTGCAGGAGGAGAAGGACTTGGCCGAGGAGGGAATATCGGTCTTGCCATTGACCTTGAGGATTAGCGGCACCCGGCCGGCGTAGTCGGGGTAGTACTTCTCCGCCATCCCGATCTGGCAGGCGAGGGCCGAGTAACCGGCCTCGGCGGCGAGCCGGAACTGGTAGTCGGGGTCCTTCGACGCCGGGTTGGGGAAGAAGTCGCGGGGACCGTGCTCGATGCCCTGGTCGATCGGCAGCAACATCAGGGTTCCGTTGCCAGGACCGAACTCGAACAGCAGCCGGTGCAGTCGGGCGCGTTTGCCTGGCGGCAGGGTCGCAAGCAGCGATTTCTGCTCGGTCAGACTCTTCAGCTCCACGTAAATTCCTCCTCGAAGACGGGTGTCCCGGCAGTATGCCATCCGCAAACGGGCGCGGGGGGCGGGGCCAGGGGGTTATTCTCGATGGACTATGAGCGAGACTGAGCTCAGCGTCATCTGCAAGAACTGCGGCTCCGAGGTCAGTCCCTACGTAACCGAGTGTCCGTACTGCGGCACCCGTCTGCGCAAGCGGGCACCGAAGCTGGAGCGGCGTGGCGATGCCCTCGAGGCCCAGCGGCCGCGCCGCCGCCGGCCGCGACTGCGGCGCCGAGTCAGGTCTGAGGCCGCCCGCCCGTTCCGCCCCTACGCGACGCTCGCCGTGATCCTTGGTTCGGCGGCGCTGCTGCTGGTCCAGAAGGCCAGCGGCGACCCGCTTTCAACCTTCGGTGGCCTTCTGGTTCCGCTCGACGACGAGTGGTGGCGATACCTCACCGCCCCCTTCGCCTATGTCGACGTCGGCTACCTGTTCGTCGTCGCGGTTGCCCTGGCGATCTTCGGCACCGGGATCGAGTGGCGCCTGGGCAGCGTGCCGACCGCAGTGCTGCTGTTCGCCTGCGGTGCTCTGGGAACGCTGGCGGGAGGCGCCGTGGCCGACAGCCGGCTCGATCTCACCGTGATCGCGGGTGGCAACGGGATGGCGCTGGGAGCGGTCGCCGCCTGGTTCGCGCTCCGTCGTGCCGAGGCGCGAGGGGCAATCGACGAGGAGTACGACACGATCGGTGTCGCCGTCGCCGCCGCCGTCCTGATTGCGCTGCCCCTATTCGCGTCGACGGCGGACCTCGTTACCGGTCTGGCTGGTGGCGCCGTCGGCGGCCTCGCCGGGCTGGCGGCCGCGGCCGTGCACCGCTCCGACTAACTAGGCTGACGGCGTGCCCGACGAGAGCGAATTCGAGGCCGCGATCGAGCGCCTGCTTGACCCGGAGCGCTTCTCTACGGCCGAGCGCGTCGTCGCCCAGGCGGCGCCGCAGCTACAGAGGGTGCTTGCCAGCGCCCTCGCCGAGGGCGGCTGGTTCGGCGAGCCGCATGAGGCCGAGGCCCTGCGGGCGGCAACCGTTCCCGACCCCGACGAGCGGATCGCCGCCGTCCGCGCCCTGCTGGCCGAGGAGGCGCGGATGGGAATGATGGTTGGCGTCGCCGTCGGCTGGGCATTGAAGGAAGAGATGAGCGGCCCCGCGGCTGGGGATGACGAACCGAATGGAGAGAGCTGACGATGGAGATCAAATTTCACGGCCAGTCCTGTTTTGAGCTGAGCAACGGCCAGGCGACCCTGCTGATCGACCCCTTCCTGAAGCCGAACAATCCGGTCGCGGTAGCCACGGCGGAGGAAGTCGAGCCGACCCACATCGCCGTCAGCCACGGGCACGCCGACCACATCGCCGACGCCATCGGCGTTGCCAGCCGCACGGGCGCCGAGTGCGTGGCGATCGTCGAGGTCGCCAACTGGCTCGAAGAACAGGGCGTCGAGAAGGTCTCCGATCCGAATCTCGGTGGCACTGTCGAGTTCGACTGGGGCTGGATCAAGCTGGTCCCCGCTTGGCACACCAGCACCATTCCCGGCTCCGCCGAGACCCCCTACAATCCCGCCCAGGGCATCGTCACCGGCACCCCGGCCGGCTTCGTGATCTCGATCGGCGGCGTCACCGTCTACCACGCCGGCGACACCTGCCTCTTCGGCGACATGAAGCTGATCGCCGAGCGCAACCCGGTCGACGTCCTGCTGCTGCCGATCGGCGGCCACTACACGATGGATCGCCACGACGCGGTCATCGCCGCCGAGTTCGTCGGTGCCAAGACGGTGATCCCGATGCACTACGACACCTTCCCGGCGATCGAGACCGACTCGGGGGCATTCAAGGCCGAGGTCGAGGCGCAGACCTCCTCCCAGGTGGTCCTGCTTAAACCCGGGGAGTCGCACACGGTCTAGAAGCCCTGGCTGGCTAGCCAGTCGGCTGGTAACCTCGCCCGGACCACTGCAGCCGACCGGAGGAGGAGCTGAAGATGGAGGCCAAGGAGGCATCCGGGACCCAGTCCAGGACCGAGCGAGCCGACTACCAGGAGACCGCCGACCCGGCCCTGATGAAGGCGGCCGACCGCACCGCCGACGTCCAGCTCCTCACCTACGAGGAGCTGTATCTGCTCTGGGAGCGCCAGCAGTGGCAGACGCAGGAACTCGACTTCACCCGTGACCGCGAGGACTGGCACGAGCGAATCAGTAAGGAGGAGCGCTTCCAGCGCATGTACGGGCTCTCCTCGTTCTTCATCGGCGAGCAGAAAGTCGCCGAGGAGCTGGGGCCGATCATGCGCGCCGCTCCGACTGAGGACCAGAAAATCTTCCTCTGCACGCAGATCGCCGACGAGGCCCGCCACGTGCGCTTCTTCGAGCGCTTCTACCGCGAGGTGGGCGTGCTCGAGTCCGACGGTCTCAGCGAGATGCTGGAGGAGACCTCCGCCCATCTCAACGATAACTTCGGCCGCCTCTTCGACGAGATGCTGAAGCAGCGCACCGAGCGCCTCTCCGCCGAACCGGAGGACACCGAGGCCCTGGTCGAGGCGGTGACGCTGTACCACATGGTCATCGAGGGGATGCTGGCCCTCACCGGCCAGCACTTCATCATGGACTTCAACGAACGCGAGGGGACGCTGCCGACCTTCGTCGAGGGCTTCGGCAAGGTCGCTCGCGACGAGCACCGCCACGTCGCCTTCGGCTCCGTCTTCCTGCGCGAGAAGGCACGCGAGGACGAGCGCTACAAGCGGGCGATTCAACGCACCCTGGAGGAGTCCCTGCCGGTCGCCGACGGCGTGCTCTCGCCGCCCTGGGCCGAAGAGGAGGACTTCGAGCTGTTCGGCTACTCGCTCGAGGAAACCCGCCAGTTCGCGGGCACCTGCCTGATGCGGCGCCTCAAAGTCATCGGCCTCGGCTGACGCGCGCCCTAGGGGGCGCGCTCTCTAGGGAGCCGGTTCTTCGGAAGCGTCCGGCGCCGCTTCGCCTTCGGCGGCACCGGAGTTGGCCGGCGCCGTCGATTCGGCGGGCGGTGCGGGTGGCGGCGCCGGTTCGGCCGCGGGCGGGGAGGAGGGAGGAGGCGGAGTGGAGGCGGCAGGCGGGGTGGGCGGTGCCGGGCCGCCGCCGACGGTGACGACGACGGTTCCACCGCCGCTGTGTGCGCCTGCCGTGCCGCCGGCCGGCGGCGTCGCACCGGTGACGGCTTCGACAGCCGGGTCGCCGGCGCTGACGGTTTCTTCGCCGCTGGCGGACTGCCCAGCCACTTCCTCGTCGCTGGCGGCGGGAACCGGCTCGACGGCGGGCTCCTGCGGCGCCGGTTCGACCGCAGGGGCGGCGGGCGGGGCGGTTGCCTGGGGGACGCTTGCGACCACCTTCGGTTCGCTCACCTGGGCCGGCGCTATGGCCGGACCGGTGGGTTGGTACGCCGGCGCATGGGAGATCTTGGCCGCGGGTGGGTCGACCGGCGTGCCGGCATTCTGCTTGACCTCGACCGCGGCACCGGCGGTGAGCACCGCGGCGGTGACGACGCCGGCGACGGCTTTGGTGCCAATCGCGCCGCCAATCGCACCGAGCCCGCCCGCCGCGCCGCTGCTGCTGATCGCGGCGCCAACGCCGCCGACCGCGCCGGCACCGGCCGCGCCGCCGGCGGCCGCGCCGGCACCCGCGCCGCCGGCACTGCTGGCGGATCCGGCGCTACCGGCGCCGCCAAGACCGAGCTTGGAGGCGATGAAGCCCTTCAGGGCGAACAGGCCGCCCACCGGGAAGAGAGCCGCCAGGGCCTTCTCGTTGGAGCGCACCTGGGAGCGGAAGTCGGCGCATTCGTCGCACTCGCGGACGTGGCGGCGAACCGGCCCGGAGACCTTGCGCAGGCCCTCGGCGGCTTCGGAGAGCTCGACCCGAACCTCGCCGCAACTCAGCAGCCTCGCCTGGCTGGCCTCGGCCAGCGAGATCCGCGCCCGTACCAGCAGCGACTTGACCGACGGCACGGTGGTCTCCATCGCCGCCGCGATCTCCTCGTAGGAGAGGGCGTCCATCTCGCGCAGCAGCAGGGCGGAGCGCTGGGTCTCGGGAAGTTTCTTGACGTCGACGAGGAGCTGGCGGAACTCCTCGCGGTTGTGGACCCGCTCGGCGGTCGAGGAGGCCTCGACCGCGGGCACCATATCCATCGATTCCTGCGCGTCGGCGGTCGGTTTACGCAGGTGGTTGAGGCAGCGGTTGCGGGCGATCCGGTAGAGCCAGGGGCGCAGATTGATCTCGCGCTCGTCGCGGAGCATCGCTTTGTAGGCGTTGACGAAGACCTCCTGCAGCACGTCCTCGGCGTCCTCGGTGGAGCCGAGCATCTGGCGGCAAAAGCCGAGCAGGCGGCCCTGGTAGCGGTCGACGATCGTCTCGAAGGCACCGGGGTTGCCGTTGCGCGCCATCGCGATCAGCTTCGCGTCGCCCTGCAGCTTCAGCAAGGGCGAGCGGCGGGCCAACAGCCCGCGGCGACTGGCGTGCGTGAGTGCTGATGCCTCCAAGCTCTCCTCCAGGGAAGGCGTTGTTCTACGACTAAGGACACCGTAACAGCGTCGGAGTTGCGGCCAATGAACATTTATGGGGGGTTTACGCGTCTGCAAGCGGGATACCATCGCCGTGCCCGGGTGGCGAAACTGGCAAAAGCGGCGCCCTTAAAAGGCGCTGCCCTTTCGAGGGCTTGCGGGTTCGAGTCCCGCCCCGGGCATCGCAGTGGGTTCAGCCGCCCAGGGGAGGGGGTCCAGCGGGCGGGCCAAACTGGGTCCGTTCTCGGACCCCCTCCCCTGGGCGGCTGAACCGGAGGCACGGCTCGTTAGGCTCGTGGCATGGAGCACGGGGGGCGCCTTGTCGCGAAGGTTCTGAGGTCCAGGGGGGTGGACCATCTCTTCACGCTGTCGGGAGGGCATCTGTTCTCTATCTATGACGGCTGTAAGGAGGAGGGGGTCGGGATTGTCGATGTGCGGCATGAGCAGACCGCGGTCTTTGCCGCCGAGGGATGGGCAAAGGCGACCCGGCGGCTTGGGGTCGCGGCGCTGACGGCGGGGCCGGGAGTGACCAACGGGGTCAGTGCCATTGCCGGGGCGCAGGCGAACAGCTCGCCGGTCGCTGTGCTCGGTGGGAGGGCGCCGGAGATGCGCTGGGGGTCGGGCTCGCTGCAGGAGATCGATCATCTGCCCTTCGTCTCGCCGCTGGTCAAGTCGGCGGAGACCGTCAGGGAGTCGGGCCGGATCGCGGCGATGACCGCGGCGGCGCTGGACCTGGCGCTCGAGGCGCCGAGTGGGCCGACCTTCCTCGATTACCCCCTGGACGTGGTCTTCAGCGAGGCCGAGGTGGAGATTCCGCCGGTGCCCGCGATGGCGGACGCGCAGCCGGCGGAGGGCGTCGAAGCGGCCGCGGCGCTGCTGGCCGCGGCCGAGCGGCCGGCGATCATGGCCGGCAGCGGCCTCTACTGGGGGCATGGCGAGGGGGAGCTGCGGGCGCTGGCCGAGGCGCTGGGCATTCCCGTCTTCCTCAATGGCCTTGGCCGCGGCTGCCTGCCGGCCGACCACGAGCTGGCTTTCAGCCGCGCCCGCGGCACGGCACTGCAGGGAGCGGACGTAGCGCTGGTGGTCGGGGTGCCGATGGATTTCCGGCTCGGTTTCGGCGGCAGCTTCGGCGAGGAGACCAAGATTGTGCGGTTGGACGTTGCGGACAACGCGCTCACCGCCAACCGCGCTCCGCAGGTCGACCTGGTCGGCGACGTCCGGGCGAGTCTGAGAGCGCTCCGCGAGGCGGCAACGGACGGCGAGCCGCGAGACGGGCGCTGGCTGGAGGATCTGCGGGGGATCGAGGAGGAGAAGCGGGCGGCGGAGCGTCAGGAGCTGGACGATCCGCGCTCGCCGCTGCATCCGGTCCGGATCTACCGGGAGCTGGCGGAGGTTCTGGAGCGCGACGCGATCGTCGTCGGCGACGGTGGTGACTTCGTTTCCTACGCTGGCCGCTTCATCGACACCTTTGAGCCGGGTTGCTGGATGGACCCGGGCCCGTTCGGCTGTCTCGGCGCCGGGCCGGGTCAGGCGATCGGCGCCAAGATCGCCCATCCCGACCGGCAGGTCTGCCTGCTGCTCGGCGACGGAGCCTTCGGCTTCGCCGGGATGGAGTTCGACACTATGGCGCGTCACGGCCTCGGCGTGGTCGGCGTGATGGGCAACAACGGGATCTGGGCGCTCGAGCATCACCCGATGAAGTTTCTCTACGGATACTCGGTCGCGGCGCAGCTGCGGCCGGAAACCCGCTACGACCAGCTGGTCGAATCGCTTGGCTGCGACGGCCTCCTCGTCCGCGATCCGAGCGAGCTGCGTCCCGCGCTGGAGCGAGCCTTCGAGTCCGGCCGGCCGACCCTCGTGAATGTCCTCACCGACCCCGAGGTCGTCTATCCGCGCAAGTCGAATTTGGCTTAGAAAGCCAGGTTTGGCCTTGGCTGGCCGCGTCAATCTGGAGGCAGAACGAGAATCGGCCGCCATCGCTGGCGACCGATTCAAGCTGGCCCCTCAGGACGGGCAGGGGTACGTCTTCAGGGACCATGTGTATTCGATGGGCTCAGACGGCGGGAGGCGCCATGATGCGGCAATCGCCTAAGCCCTGTAACCAGGGTTTGAGCTTTGGATGATCCACAGCTCTCCCCGGTGAGCCGATTATGCGCTCGGCTATCCGATGCGTCTAGTCGGCCACAACCCCGGTACTAATAACCGGGTAGACACAACCTACCAACTTTTTGGGGTTCAATTAGAGGTCTAACCCATCTGTCCTGTCATGATGTACCCCGCTGTACAGGCGGTACCGCGAAGTTCCCCGAGTGTAATGGCGGGTACTTAGCGGCGATTCGAGGCCGCGGAGATTGCCGTGCCGTAGAGGATGTCGTGCTCGGAAACCTCGATTCGCTCGAGGCCGAAGGCGCGCATCGCCTCGACCAGGATCACTACGCCGGCGACGATCGTCGGCGCCCGATCGGGATGCAGGCCGGGGATCTCCACGCGCTGTGAGAGCGGAGTGGAGGCGAGGCGAGACAGCATTCGCTGGATCGAGGGAAGGGAGAGGACATGGCCGTGGACCCGCGTCGGGTCGTACGGCTCCAGCTCCATCTCCACGGCGGCAAGCGAGGTCGGCGTGCCGGCGACGGCGATTCCGGCCTTGGCCTCGACTCCGTCGCCGACCGCGGCCTCGATCAGACCGCGCACGTCGGCGGCAAGGGATTCCAGCTCGACCGCGGTCGGAGGGTCGGAGCCGATGTGGCGCTCGCTGTGGCGGACGACGCCGGCCTGGAGCGAGGTGTGGAAGGAGATCTCGGTGCCGGTGCCGACGATCAACTCGGTCGAGCCGCCGCCGATGTCGACGACCAAGGTCGGCTCGGCGGGCGGACGGTCCGCGGTGGCGCCCAGGTAGGTGAGGCGCGCCTCCTCCTCGCCGTCGAGGACCCTGGCGGAGAGCGCGAACCGCTCCCGCAGCTCGGCGACGAAGGCGCTGCCGTTCTCGGCGTCGCGGACGGCGCTGGTAGCGATCGCGTCGACGGTCTCGGCGCCCAGCTCCCGATAGGCGGTGACGTAGTCGCCGATCGCCTCGCAGGCATCCTCGATCGCCTCAGCCGAGAGCCGCCCCGAGAGGTCGACCCCGCGGCCCAGCCGCGTCACCCGGCTGCGCCGCTCCACCGGCGACACCCTCCCCTCGGTGACGTCGGCGACCAGCAGCCGCGCCGAGTTGGTGCCGACGTCGATCACCGCAACCCTGTGGGAGCCCTCTGGCATCGGCGGGACTCTAAAGCGAGGCAAGCCGGGAAGTCGCTTGCGCAAACACCTTGCCCCAAGCCCCCAGCCGAGGCGCCGTTGCTACCATCCGGTGAACGTCGCGGGGTGGAGCAGCCAGGTAGCTCGTCGGGCTCATAACCCGAAGGTCGCAGGTTCGAATCCTGCCCCCGCTATTGGAGAAAGCCCTGCGTTTGCGGGGCTTTTTCTGCTCCGGCGTCGAGAGCATTCTGCTGGGCGGGTACCAATTGGGTACTAATTTTGACGCCCTCAGGGGGCGGTCCCGCTGCGGTTCGATAGTCCCGCACGCACGAAAACGACTGGCGACCGTCCTATCTCACCGACCTTCGGGTCCAGAACACGAAGGCCACCTCAAAGCAAGCAACGTCGGTGAACTCGGTTCCTTAGGCTCCTTTCATCAGGCGGTCTCCAATGGCGTTCCATTGGTGTCACAGATCGGTCTCCGATCGGAGGCACTGCAACCGACGGGGCAGGTGGGACTGTGCTGCGGCGCCAGGGAGGTGAAGCTCATCGGACCGCCGAGCGCGAACGGGTAGACCGAGACGTTCGCCGGTTCGCGGAGGTCGCTCAGCAAGGCGCAGGCCTGTAGGAGGCCTGCCCAGAACGAGACGAAGGAGATCGTTGGAATTGTCTGAGGCGGCAGCGGCACGTTGTGCACACAGCCGGCGCACGGTCCGCCGGGAATGTGGACACTGAGCTGCGCGAGATGGTTGCCGGTTGCTCCCACGGCTAGCCACCGCGGCTCTGCTTCCTGGACCCACCAGCGGGCCTGAACGTCGTCGACCCCGACCAGCACCCGGTCGGCAAGCGGCAGAATCCGGTCACGAGTCTCGCCATTGAACAGGAGCTCGATCCCGTCAACCTTGACGCGCTTTGCCGTCGCGCTCCTCAGGTGCGCCACCTTGTGGAGGCCAACCTGGCTCCGCCGCAACAGCATGTAGCGGTTGAGGTTCGTGAGGTCGGCGACATCGTCCTCAATCACCCTGATCCCGACCTCCAGCTCGGGAACCCGCAGTAGGCAGAAGATCAGCGCGTTGGTGATAGCCCCGCCGCTAACGGCCTCGATGGCCCCCAGCGATCCCGGTATTTGTTCGCCGAGTGAGGGAAACAACTGCCCAAGGTCGATTCGGACCGGAGGCCCGGGGCTGGGCCGGGGCATCCTGGCACAGAGCCCAACCCGGGACTCGATCCTCGGCACCATCGCCTCGAAGGTCACGGCGGCGACCGCCGCTCCGGCTGCGAGGCCGCCGAATGGCAGCCGGCCCTCGCTCTCCCCCATCTGAACAAACCGATCCAGGCAAGCCTCGAGATCACCCGCAGTTACCTGGATGGCATCGCTGTCACCCGTATCCCCGAAGGAAAAGGTCGCGTCAACCGGCCCCGAGGCCGGTGGGATCGGCACCCCTGGGATCAGATCTCTGCCCAGATCTGCAAGGGCCTCCCCGAGCCTGGATGCACACAATGGCGGCACCTGGTCGATGACGGCGACGTCAGGAATGTCGAGACGGATGCCGACACCCATCCTCGCGACGAGTATGAACGCCGTGACCAGGGCGGTTTGCCCGGCGCGGGTCGAGAGGCTCTCCCGGCTCCCCTTCAGCTCAATACATCCTTCCGGCAGTGCTGCGGAGACCAGGAGCTCTTCGGCTTCGCCGCCGAAGAGCTCCTGGTTAATCAGCAAGCTCGTCCTCGCCAACGCCTCTGCGGTCTGGGTCATCTCTCGACCCTCAGGTGGCATGCGGGCTCGACGGCGACCCAGCTCCCATCCTCGTCGCGCTCCGCGAGGAACGCATTCTCGAGGCCAACAGGACCCGTCGCGAAGTCGGGAATCACCAGGGAGAGGAATCCCGGCGTGTGGACGAGAGCAAGGGCGTCGTCCCGGGCTGAGTGGTAGGCCGTTCCCGGATGCGTGTGCACCTGCACCCGAACGCTACGACCCTCCTGCGCGAGCTCCGCCCATAAGTCGGCGAGCGTGCTCGATGGCACGTCGTAACCAGCGGGCCCTGCGGTGTGCGCGGGATGGATGACGCCGTCGACCAGCGAGCCCCGATCGACTGGGCCCGTCAGGTAGACAACGCACTCATCTCGGGCGCCGCCGCAGCGGCGGAAATGCTCGAAAGCCGTCTCGAGCACCCCCGCCGCCAGAACGGTCATTTGCTCCCTCCTCCCGCGGCGCGCGGCCGCAGGTAGAGCTGCGACCCCGGGGTGACCTGCTCCCCGATCGGCCGGTCATCCGCCAGCTCCGTCTGGTTATCGGGACCGAAGAGGAAGTTCTCCTCGCGCGCCTGGCCGCGGATGTCGTAATGATTCAGGGCACGGGCGCGTAGGGCGCCGGTCGCCTGTTTCTCGTTGTAGTCGAAGCTGTCGTTGAGCCCGTTGTAGGCGATGCTCACCGACAGTTTCTTCCCTTTCTCCTCTTTCACCTTCTCCGTGACGGCCATTCGTCCACTCCTTTCTTGATCTTGTTTGCCAGCGCTATGCCCAGCCGATAGGTTGAGCTTGAGCTGTCAACATCAACTTGATGTTGGGAAGACTACTACAACTAACGGAGAAATCAAATGGCTGATGATGGCGACGCCGAGTGCAGCTTCGGAGAGCGGATCAGAGAGTTACGCAAGGAGGCCGAGATGACCCAGCGAGAGGTTGCGGCGAAGCTCGAGATCGACTTCACCTACCTATCGAAGCTAGAGAACGACCGCGGTGAGACTCCAGGAGAGAAAACGGTGCGTCGGATCGCAGAGCTGTTCGATGCAGACCCCGAGGAGCTGCTGGCGCTTGCCGGCAAGCTGCCCGACGGCCTTCGCGAACGCGCCCAGAAAGATGTGCGATTCGCACGCTTCTTGCGGCGCCTGCCGGATGCGGACGACGCGGCCCTGAAGCAGATCTACAAACGCTTGAAGATCGACGAACCGCCAGCGAAATGACCTTCGTGGCCGAGGCGCAGATCGAGGCACGGGCCGCCGAGCTTTGGCGAGCGCACGGGCTCGAGCCGGGGTTCGACATCGAGCGCCTACTCGACCTCCTCGACCTGAGGTTGCTGTGGGAGGACGTCGACGACGAAGCGGACGGGATCGGCGACGGGGAGGGGCTCGTCTACGGGCTGCTTGTACCGACGGAGCAGCTCGTGATTCTGAACGAGCGGCATCGAGATGCGCTTGAGGAGAAGGGCGGCCGGGTCCGTCGCTTCACTGTCGGACACGAGATCGGCCACTGGGTCATCCACGCGAAGGGCATCGGCCTAAGCTCGTGCAGCCTGTTCGACGGTCGCCGCATCCACTGCCGCAGCAAATCGACCGACTCGATCGAGTGGCAGGCGGAGATGTTCTCCGCAGCGCTGCTCATGCACCGGGACACCCTGCAAAAGGAGCTGCCCACCGGGGAGTGGAGTGGATGGCCGCCCGTCTATCGCCTCGCGGAGAAGTTCGGCGTGAGCCTCACGGCGATGCGCATTCGGCTGGAACGTCTGGGTTGGATGCACAGGGACGCAGGCGGGATCCCGCGCTCGGGCCCGGCACTGGTTGAGGGACAGGGCTCGCTGTTCGAATAAGCGCAGCCGCGCTTATTCGACCGGATCACCGCTGCACGGCGCGTATTCGGGTGCGGGAGAAGCTTCTCGCTCGCCGGGGTCGCTCATGGCGCTTTTAAACCGGGCGCTGGTTTCGGTGTCGATGACCGATGGCTCCCGCTCCCCCGCTCCCCAGACGTAGGCCCAGCCCTCGATATTCGCGAAGATCGGGCTCGGGTCCAAGTGAAGGCTGGTTGCGTCGACGGCTACCTCGGCGATAACGAGTTGGTCCTCAGCGGCCTTGGGGTCCTGAAACTCCGTGACCCAAAGCCAGTTCCCCTTCGGTGCGTAGATGTGGTGCTGTCGAAGCTCGCCCGACATGCCTCGAGCCGTGAGCTTCTCGATATAGGCAGACGACGGCGTCGCGTACGTGCGGGTCTGAAGGCTCCCGTCCTGCCACATCTGGAACAGGTGGCTCGGCCCCGTATCCGCCCTGATCCGATCCTCAAAGGCTTCTTCGGCCCGCGCCTCAGCTGCCTCTCCGTTGACGTGCATCCGGCCCGGCTGCGGGATCACCAACATCTTCCAGGCACCATCCTCGTTGGCTGCATCGTTCAGCGGCGCGCGTTCATAGGCGCCATAGCGATCGTCGCTGACTATGTAGAACGGCTCTCCGCTAGAGGCCACGCCGTATCCGATCAGGACCAGCATGTGAACCGAGGTCAGGACGCCGACAGGAATGCCGGAGTTGAGGTAGCGATGGATGATCGTGTGAGGGGTCTCGCGCGCGGAGGGGATGGCCTCGACGTCGTACTCGAGGGCCGGCAGACCGATCCCGCGAAAGCCGCGCACGATGTCTTGCGCATAGAGCCCGGCGGAGCGTGCCGTCTTGTCGGGGCGCTCGCGCAGGCCCGCCGCCTCGATGATGCCGGAGGTCGTATAGCGCTCGGTCCCGAACTCAAGGTGGTGGTAGCGGGCGATCGACCACATCGCGGCATGCGCGCAGACACCGTACTCACCGTCCTGACTCGTGAACGGATACCCCGTGGTAGTCCATGGTGATCCAAACGCATGCAGGCCCATCTCGGTGGTGCAGGTGACGTAGGGCTTCAGGTCTTTGGGAGGAGGCAGGTGCGTGCGCCCCACCTGCTGCGGAAGAGGCCGGACAACCGATGCCCCGATGATCTTCTCCTCATCTGCGAAGAGCAGCCGCTCGGTGTCGGGCGGGGGTGGGCGGAAGGCTCGCGCGTAGAAATGCGCCAAGTCGCTCCTGTAGTCGAAGTCGACATAAGGGCGATCAAGATAGACCTGGGTGGCGCCAGCGCCGAGAGCAACCTCGAAGACCCGATCGAGCTGAGGCGACTCGCCGAGCGGTCGATACCGCTCTCGCAGGCACATGCCTTCGCTAACTAGGTCGAAGCGCCGGGGCCCCGTCGCGGGGCCAGCCCAGTTGGACGGCAGCATTAGCGGATGAAGAGCTTCGACGCCTTGGCGGCACCGGCTGCCTGAGCATCGAGAGAGCTGCGAATCCGCTGCTCGTATTTCTCTCGGTGGTCATCCGGCATCGGATTGGCCGAGCCCGGCTCAGGCTTGCCAAAGTCAACCGCTACATCAGGCCGAGGAAGCGCCGGTGGCTTTGCAGGCGTACCAGCCTTGCTCTGAGTGCTCATGAAATCACCCGCTTGGGGTCGGGGAAATCCCCGACGCCGAGAGGAAAAGTTAGATCGTTCAGCCCGTCTCTATGACTAATCACGGGCGCGAGGCTACCAATTTGGCTATCCGATCCCATTGCCATTATTAAAAGTTTCTGCTCATTTGCCATACTGCTCTTTCTATTGAAATCTCTAGATTTAGAGATCTATAGATTTAAGATCACACTACAGGGATACTCGGACGGCAACACGAAAGAAAAAGAACTCCTCCGCCGTGCAAGAGCTTCTGTCCGCTCTCGGCGATCTCGCGGACTACGGGACGGCACGGGCGACCAAAAACGGGACTGTCACGATGCCGGTACAGGCCCGCTCCGAGCTGGGACTCCCCCCTGAGGCGCACTGGCATATTCTGGGCTCGCCCGAACTCGGTGTCGCCATTGTTGTCGGCCGGCCTGAGGAGCCGAGCGATACTTTGCGAGTTCTTATAGACGCGGACTAGCTCTAAGGGCAGCCGCGGGAGTGAGTCTCTGCGGCCACGCGGCATCACAGGTGGTCAATGCCAGGGGCATCCCGCGGAATCAAGGCGACGGTCCTGGATTAGGTGTCGCCCGGTGGTAGGCCTGATCATTTTCCGAGCTTTGTTGAGGCCCTCCCGATGCGATCTCCTCGTGGTGAACCCAAGACTGGCGGTCTCGGACCCGCTGGGCCTTTACATTTGCGCTCAGCTTGTGCGGCTTGCAGAGAAGGCAACCGCTGCGGCGGTGCTTGGGTCGTTTGCGCTTGTAGTGAGGCACGGGCGCAGGCTACGTGATCCGGTCTGTGTACGTAGCGTGCCCTTGCGTGTACCCTTGAGCTATGGCTGAGCGGAACCGCCGGATCAACGTCACCCTCGACCCGGACTACGCGCAGAAGCTGGCGAGCTTGGCGGAGCGCACGCATGTCCAAGAGGGAACTCTGGCTCGTTCACTTCTCTCCAGCGCGCTCGACGAAGCCGACCCCGATGCCTCGCGGATCACTGAAATCCTGGACGGGATTCCTGGGGCGTGGGAGAGGGCGCAGGATTCGATCGAGCAGGCTCGGCGCGGCGAGACGGTCCCGCTCTCTGAGCTCTAGCCGATGACGACGATCGAGATCACGCGCATGGCGCGTGACGAGCTTCGTGAGCTGATAAAGACCCGCCAGCTTCCGGCCGACACTCGCGAACGGGTCTCGCGCACGCTGCTCACGCTGGAAGAGTTCCCGCGCGCCGGTAAGCAGCTCTCCGGCGTATGGCGAGATTGCCGGGCGCTGATCGGTCCGTGGGGCTGGCTGATCGTCGTCTACATATACATCGAGGCCGAGGATCGGGCAGTTGTTATCGCCTTCCACGATGCGCGGACGTCGGACGCTGCGATCGCCCGCGCGTGACGCCGCTTGGCATCCGCGCAGGTACTAGGTGGGTACTAAGTTGAGCACAACTAGGGTCGACTCAGACCAACTCGAACCGCTTCAGCAAGCCAAAAACCAGCCAGGACAACCGGCACCAGAGACCTCATAACCCGAAGGTCGCAGGTTCGAATCCTGCCCCCGCTATGAACGAATCCCCCGGCCTCCGGAGAGTTAGCCAGGATGCAGCTACCCGCGTAATGTGCATGGCTCTGTCTGGTCTAGGGCGTCTCTACGGCCGGAGGAATGTCTGCGGAATTCGCAGCACGTCTCCGAGGATGAGGTAGGTACCGGTGATGAAGCGGGAGGCATCAAAGCGGTCAACTTCGCTATGCGCCCCCTTGTGGCCGGCAGTGTCCGCGGCATCGAGACGCTCCCCTAGATAGGCCAGATCTGCGGTCGCGACCTTTGCGGCGGTTCTGCTCTTGGAGTTCGCCAGGATCCAATCGATCAGGCGATTTACGTAGTTGGCATCACCCATGGAACGACCCTCGACCGCATCGCCTGGCGGGCGAAGCGCATCCGCGACTGCCTTCAATAGTCGGCGACAAGTCCCGGCAGCACTTGCCCAATCCTCTGGATTATCCGACGTCGCATTTTCGAACGCCGCACTCAGCATGGGCAACGCTTCGGGCACCAAGTCACTGATGGCGGAATCGACATCCCTCCTGACAATTTCAAATGCCGACTCAACCGCCGAGCCAAAGCGCAGCTCCTGATAGCGCTCAACGACATAACTGTGCATCGACCCAACGACCTTGTCGAGTATCGGCTGAAATTGGACCACGAGCTTGTGTGCTTCATTGCGCTCCACCGGTAGCGCGGACGCGACAGTTATTCGCGCTTTGGCGCTCTCCATGAGGACCCCCATTTGCCCCAGCGTGCCCGTTATCACCTTCTCGGAGTCATCTTCAGTCTCTTCGTCTGGAACGACACGATTGGAGCGTCTCGCTGCAGCAGTTGCGTCGACCGTGAGGGGAGTGGGATAACCACCAACCTCAAAGCTCAGCCAAGCCATCGCGGAGGCATCGTCAAGCAACCATGCGAGCCTGCTGGTCTTTCTCGCAACGTCCATAGGCGAGAGACCTGACATCTCAATGTCATTGAGGAGCTGCTCCGCAAGGTCGAGTGCCTCGGCTCGGCGTGATCGCTGAGTCGTCATAGGAAAGCGACACTATCTAGACGAGACCTCCACCCTCACATACGACGTTCAGACGCGAATCACGTCGACATTCTGGAACGAGTTGAAGTCGGCGTCTTGAGTGAGGACCGCGGCCCCGTGTCGCATCGCGGTTGCGGCGATCCAGGTGTCGTGTCGGCGAAGGCGTCGCCCTTTTGCCAGCTCTGCAGAAGCGAGGCGGGCGAAGCAGCTAGCGACCTCTGGATCAACCGGAAGCAAGGGATAGGCGGCCTGCACGCGCGAGAGCGTGGCTAGGCGAATTGCCCGAGCGTTGGACTCGGTAGCACGAAGCACCCCTAGCTCAAGCTCGGCAGCGGTGATGACTGAGACGGCAATCTCCTCCGGAAGCTCGCCCAACTCACGACCGGACTCTTGGGCGACGAACACCGAGGTGTCGGCAATCGCCCGGCTCAATAGTCGTCGAGCTCGGCGCCGCGGATCTCGGCGAGGTCATCGAGTAGACCGGGATCGGCTGGCGCCTCGCGAACAATGCGCCGAAGTTCGCTGACAGGAACCCATGGATCGCGCTCCTCGACGTGGGGGAGGATGTCGGCGACCGGGCGACGATTGACGGTGAGCGTCAATCGTTCGCCGGCTTCCAGCTCCGAGACAACTGCGGAGGTGGAGTTCCGTAGCTCGCGGATCGAAACGTCTCTTGCCATGTGCACGAATGTAGCATCAATTGCGACAGAGACCAAAGGCTGGCTCTAGCAAGGCAGATCTCGGACTTCAACGATCCGGTGTCCGGTAGGGGGAATCCGTTCAGAACCCGCCCCCACTATAGGAAAAAGCCCCGGAAACGGGGGCTTTCTTGGTCGGGATCCGAGCGAGATCTGGCGGCGGGTACTAAGTGGGTACTAAGTTCAACATCTTTCCGTCGCCCAGGTGGGCGGGCTGCCGACTCGCCGACCTCTTGCATCGCGAGACGGGTCCTTCTGATGGAGTCCGCCCGCTAAACGCGCCTGAGAGTTCTCTTTAGAACCAGGGGCCGGCGGCGGAATAGGTGAGGAACGCAAGGACGATGCCGGCGAGGATCGCCAGGCCAAGGGTCATCGTGCGGGTGCCGGCGCCTGCCAGCCGCGCCTCGGGTGGGCCGTCGCGCCGCCAGTCGGGGAGCGCCAGTGCCGGTACCTCGAGCACGTGCCCGAGCACGTGCAGCGTCATCAGCGCGACCCAGGCGATGAAGCTCAGCTTGTGGGCGAACTTCAACGTGTTGCTGGGCGGTCCGGCCACGAGCAGCGCGACGCCGGTGCCGAACAGCGCCAGCGTGGTGAGTACCACGCCCGGCGCCAGCACCCGCAGGCCGATCTTCGGAGGGCCTTTGCGAACGTAGGCGGGGTTGCCGGAGTAGTAGCGGGCGAAGCGGTAGCCGGTGCTACCGAGCTTGAGCAAGACCGGCGGGATCAGCAGCATGCCGATGAAGACGTGTGGGCCAAGAAGCTGGCCGATGAAGGGGATCGTCGCGCCCTCGGCGGCTAGCAGCACCAGCAGGGCCGCGGCGACTCCACCCGTCAGGCGAGCGTTGCCGGCAACGCCTGGACTCGTCTGCACCTCGTTCGACCGATACACGGACAGAATGCTCCTCCCCTCCCCTAAGCGTCACGTGAGAAAAGCCTGAGGAACCCAGAGCTGGATTCCTCAGCGTTCTCGCCGCTGACCATCTCAAGGAATGCACGGCTCGCCGCGCTGAGTTCCATGTGGGCCGGGGCCACTAGGGTCACGTTCCAGCGGGGCGGCTTACCGCGCAGACGGACGAAACGCAGCGGCGTACGCAGCGGCGCGAGCGATCGCGGGATGATCGCGACCCCGAGGCCGTGGGCGACCAGGTCGAGAAGAGTTGGCATGTCGTTGACCTCGAAGGCCACGTGGCGCTCGACCCCCGCCGACGCAAACGCTCGGTCGCTGGCGATCCGCATCCCCCATTCCGGATAGCCGTCGACGAAGTCCTGATCCCGCAGGCTCGAGAGGCTGACCGAATCGCGCTCCGCCAGGGGATTGGCGGGCGTGCAGGCGAGCATCATCGGCTCGCCGAGCAGCTCGTGGCCGACGAGTCCCGCAGGAGCCGTCTCGGGGAGCGAAGCAAACGCCAGCTCCAGCCTTCCCTCACGAACCTCACGCAACAGCACCGTCGTTCCCGCCTGCCGCAGCCTGATGTCGATGGCGGGATAGGTGGAGTGAAAACGTGCCAGCAGCGCGGGTAGCCGAACCACAGCCAGCGATTGCATGATCCCGAGCGCCAGCGTCCCGCGCTGGACCCCCTCGACCCCGGCCACGGCCTCGCGAGCCGTCGCCGCCGCCCCCAAGACGCGACGCGCCTCCGGCAAAAGCGCTCGGCCCGACTCGGTCAGCTCGACCCGACGGGTCGTGCGGTCGAACAGGCGCGTGCCCAGCTCCCGCTCCAGTGAGCGGATCGAGGCCGAGAGCCCGGACTGCACGATGTTCGCCCGATCCGCGGCCCTGCTGAAGTGACCCTCCTCGGCAGCGACGACGAAGTGCTCCAGCTGGCGCAGCTCCACGGTTCCGGCTACTTATCTCTGAAATTGCTTAATCGGCTCACTGATTTCTGTTGCAGAGATTAGCGGGGAGGCGCAGACTGGGCCCAGGTCCTGACCGACGCGAACGAAGGAGAGCACGATGAGAAACACGACTTTGGGGCGCACCGGCATCGAGGTCTCGCCGATCGCCTTCGGCACCTGGCAGCTCGGCGGCGAGTGGGGCCGCTTCGATGAGTCCGCCGCGATCGAGGCGATTCGCCAGGCCCGTGAGCTCGGAATCAACTTCTTCGACACGGCGCAGGCATACGGGTTCGGGGCCTCCGAGCGCCTGCTCGGCAAGGCGCTGCATGACGAGATCGCCAACCGCCGCGAGGAGGTGGTGCTCGCCACCAAGGGCGGCCTGCGGCCAACGGACGGCGGCCTGGTTCGCGACTCAGGCCGCGCCTGGCTCCGCTCCGGTGTCGACGCAAGCCTGCAGGCCCTGGGCACGGACTACATCGACGTCTACCAGATCCATTGGCCCGATCCCGACACCCCGTTCGCCGAGACCGCGGGTGCTCTCGGCGAGCTGATCGCGGAGGGCAAGATCCGGCACGTCGGGGTTTCGAATTTCGACGTGCGCCAGATCGATGAGTTTTCTCGAACGAGGCCGGTGGAAACGCTGCAGCCTCCCTACCACCTGTTCCGCCGCGAAGTCGAGGCCGACGTGCTGCCCTACTCGCGCGAGCACGACATCGGCGTGCTCGTCTATGGCCCGCTCGCACACGGGCTGTTGAGCGGGTCGATGAGCGGCGAGACGACCTTCGCGGCCGACGACTGGCGCAGCCACAGTCCGCTGTTCAAGGGGGATGAGTTCCGCACCAACCTCGGCAAGGTGGCCGAGCTCAGCCGCTTCGCCGCCGAGCGCGACGCCACTGTCGCGCAGCTGGCAACCGCGTGGACTCTGGCGAATCCCGCCGTGCAGGTGGCGATCGTCGGCGCCCGGCACCCAGAGCACATCGAGGCCGCGACCGGGGCGGCGGAGCTGGATCTCGACGTCGAGGATCTCGCCCGCATCGAGCAGATCATGACGGGCGCGGTGGCGGTGGCCGGGCCCTCGCCGGAGGCGGTCTGATGGTGGGTCGGGAGCCGGTCACGGTGCTCGGGACGGGAGGGATGGGGGCGCCGATCGCCCGCAACCTGCTGGCGGCGGGTTTCCCGGTGACGGTCTGGAACCGCACCGAGTCACGCGCCGCCACGCTGGTCGAGGACGGCGCCACCCTCGCCTCGTCGCCGCGCGCCGCTGTCACGGACGGCGGCGTGGTGCTGACGATGCTGACTGACGGTGACGCAACGGCCGAGACGATCGATGGCGCCGACGGTGCGGCGAGCGGGCTGGGCTCCGGATCGATCTGGATCCAGATGGGCACCGTGGGGGTCAGCTGGACCGAGCGGCTGGCCGAGCGCGCCGCCGCTGACGAGGTCGCCTTCGTCGATGCGCCGGTTTCGGGCAGCACCGGTCCGGCCCAGGAGGGCGCACTGGTGGTCCTCGCCTCAGGACCCGAGAACGTGCGCTCGCGCGTGCAGCCGATCTTCGACGCAATCGGCCGCGACACGTTCTGGCTCGGCCGGGCGGGCAACGGCACGCGGATGAAGGTGGCCCTCAACAACTGGCTGGCGGCAAGCACCGAGGCGGTGGCCGAGACGCTCGCTCTGAGCGAGGGGCTTGGCCTTGATCCAGACCAGTTCATCGATGTCTTCGCCGACAGCCCGGTGGCCTCGCCCTATGCCGTGGCCAAGGGGCGGGCGATGATCGCGGGCGACTTCGCGCCCGGCTTTCCCCTGCGGCACGCATTCAAGGACACCATTCTGGCGCTGGACGCCGCGCGGGAGTTGGGAGTGGAGCTGCCGTTGACGCAGGCGCTCGAGAGCCGTTGGCGCGGCGCGATCTCCCGCGGGCACGGCGATCAGGATCTGGCGGCGATCGTCACCGAGGCAACCCGTCGTAATGGCCGGTCCGGCTGAGCCACTGCATCGCGCGGGCTTCCGCCTGCTCTGGAGCTGACCCGGTCGCCGCTCCAGCCTTCTTTTAGCCAGTTCTTAGGGTCATCACACGGAGGATTAAGGCTCTTGCCGCATGGTCTGATCAACCCCCGGCCCGCGATGTAAGGAAGACCGCTATGACCCTCGAGCACAGGATTTCGGGCAGGCGCAAGCTGACCGCGTTCATCGCTGCCGGCACGGCGGCGATCGCGATTGCGATCGGCGGCTATGCGATCGCCGACTCGGGTTCGGGCAGTGGCGCGAACGCGGCGGCGGTGGGGAAAGTCATCCCGTTCCACCGCGGTCAGCCGAGCCCGGCCACGCAGGTCGGTCAGGTCCCGGCGAACTTCAGTCCAGGGACGGGCACGATCATCACCGGAACAGCGGCGAACAAGGCCAAGGCCGCTGCGCTGGCCGCCTACCCAGGCGGCACCGTCAACCGTGTGGCGCTGCTGAGCGACGGCGAATACAACGTCCACATGATCGCCATCAATTGGCCGCACCACGTCTTCGTCAACCAGAACTTCAAGGCCGTCGGCGCCGAATAAACGCGCCGATTGGCGAGAGGTCAACGGAGGTCAGCAAAGTCACCTGGGCCGCCTTCGTCGTGAAATTGGGTTGGCGCCCGGTGTATGCCTGCCTATCTGCCCTTCGACCCGAAGGACGTCGGCCGCAACTACGACGAGGCCGTGCGCGTGAACTCACAATCGGGCAAGGGCGGCGTCGCCTACATAATGCGGGCCGAGCACGACCTCGAACTTCCCCGCCT
>DATBDU010000041.1:0-81796 GCA_036269775.1 Solirubrobacterales bacterium | reverse complement strand
AGTTGTCGGAGTAGACGTCGGTGGTGTTGACGATCTCGGAGACCGACGGCGAGCGGACCACGGCGACGGATTTGGCAGCGCCCGGGGCTTTGCCGAGGGCGATGGTCGGGCTGATCCGGATCCCGGAGTGGCGCATGCTGTCGGCGAGCGTCTGCGTCGCCAGCTTCGCCGGATCGGAGGAGAAGTGGCTGGAGCTGGAGTTGCCGGCAAAGCCCGAGTTGAAGTCGAGGCCGGAGAGCGGGCCGATGTAGATCGAGGTCGCGTAGCCCGAGTCGGCGACGCCGCGTTTGCGATCGAAGATCGTGTCGTCGCCGTAGAGGCGGCCGGTCACCCCTTTGATCCCGGCCCGCTTCAGCTGCGGGACGAGGGCGAAGATGTTGGTTCCGAGGCCCGCCAGATAGCTGTTGTAGAAGGCTGGCGTGCCGAGGGCCGGGTCGCCGCCGCCCTGCAGGTAGAGGCTGCCGTGGAGGATGCCTTCTTCGATCGTGCCGTCGGTGAGGACCTTGGTCGGGATCGTCGTGGTCGGGCCGAGTTTGGCGAGCGCGGTCGAGGTGGTGAAGAGCTTGGTGTTCGAGGCGAGCGGTAGCTGCTTGGTGGCGCCCGCCGCGCAGACCACTTCTTCGGTTTCCGCGTTGACGACCAGGAGGCCGCTCGAGGCGCCGCCTCCGGCCTTCAGCCAGGACTTCATCTGGGCGCAGGGGCTTGCCGCCGCGGCCGGCCCGGCGAGCGCCAGGAGCAGGCCGAGGGAGGCCGCGAGGGCCGCGAGGAGCCCCGCAACGGCATGAAAGCGCGTCTTTCTCATCGTCCCTACCAACACGTCCAGGGCGCAAGGTAGCGGCCTCGTCGGGCCGAAGCGTTCGCGTCTGTGGGTCCGTTCGCACGTAGACGCCGGACTGATCGGGGATACTTAGGTACGGCAATGGGGCAAGTAGTCGACATCGAGTCGAAACCGCGACGTAAATCGCGGCGTCGCAAAAAGCCCTCGAAGACGGCTCTGGTCCTCGGCGGCGGCGGTTTCACCGGCGGCGTCTACGAGATCGGCGCGCTCCGAGCCCTCGACCTGCTCGCCGTCAACAGCACCGTCAACAACTTCGACGTCTACGTCGGCACCAGCGCCGGGTCCTTCGTCGCTGGGATGCTCGCCAACGGCATCACTCCCGACGAGATGATGCAGGTGCTCAACTCGCGGGTTCCTTCCGAGCTCAAGGATCTCGACCTCAACCGGGTCCTCAAACCCAACTACCTCGGTTTCCTCTCGAAAGCCGCAGCGCTGCCGCTGCGGACCCTGGAGCTGTTGGGCTCGCTGGCGCGGATCGGCGAGCTTTCGGCGATCGACATCGGGGTTGGCCTGGCTGAGGCGTTGCCGACCGGCCTCTACACCGGGTCGGGGCTGGCTGACTACGTCGAGCAGGCCCTCGCCGATGCCGGCCGGGTCAACGACTTCCGCCTGCTCGACCGCGAGCTGTACCTGACCGCGACCGACCTCGACACCTGCGAGCGGATCGTCTTCGGCGAGGACGCTTGGGACGACGTGCCGATTTCCAAAGCGATCGAGTGCTCGACCTGTCTGCCAATCGTCTACAAGCCGGTCGACCTGAAGGGACGCCAACTCGTCGACGGCGGCATCCGCTCGACCACCAACGTCGACATCGCGGTCGAGAAGGGCGCCAAGTTCATCGTCGTCGTCAACCCGCTGGTTCCCTACGTGAACGACTTCGAGAAAACGATTCCGACCGTCACTGGCAACCGCGTGCGGCGCGTCTCCGACATGGGCCTGCCGGCAATCGCCAACCAGACCTTCCGCCTGATTGCCCACCAGCGCTTGCACCAGGCGGTCGAACAGTGGCAGGGGAAATATCCCGGCGTGGACATCGTTCTGATCGAGCCTGAGCCGACCGACGAGTTGATGTTCGGCACTCCGATCATGGACTACTCGCGACGGCTGAAGATCGCCCGCCACGGCTTCGAATCGGTCACCGCCACCCTCGCCAAGGACTACGAGCGCTTCAAGGAGATCGCCGAGCGTCACGGCCTCGAAATCTCCGAGCGGAGGGTGCGCCGCGTGGTCGAGCGCGCATCCGAGGAAGAGCCAGAGCAGACCTCGGCCTGGCGGCGCGTTCTAGAGCAGACGACGTCGGTGTTGCTGCGGCAGAGCGGCGAGGCTTCCTGAAGCTGCTTCAGCGGGGTGGGCGCCGGTAGCCCTCCTCACCCGACCCCACGCAGGCTACTCGGCGTAAAGCCCCTCGATCTCAGCCTCGTGCTTGCTCGCAACGACGGCTCGCTTGACCTTGAGAGTGGGAGTCAACTCACCGGTCTCCTGTGAGAGGTCCTGCTTGAGGATGGCAATCTTCTTGACCTGCTCGACCCTGGCGTAGTTCTTGTTGATCTCCTCGACGTGAGCTTCGATCGAGGCCTTGACGTCGGCGTTGGCGGCGAGCTGGACCGGATCCTCGGGCAGGCCGTGCTCCTTGGCGTAGGCGGCGGCGTCTTCGGGGTCGAGGGTGACCAGCGCGACCAGGTAGGGACGGCGGTCGCCGACCACGACGGACTGGGAGACGAGCGGGTGCTGCTTGATGTCGGCCTCGAGGTTGGCGGGGGTGATGTTCTTGCCCCCGGCGGTGATAATGATGTCCTTTTTGCGGCCGGTGATCTTGATGAAGCCCTCGGAATCGATCTCGCCGATGTCGCCGGTGTGCAGCCAGCCGTCGACGATCGTCTCCCGGGTCGCCTGCTCGTTCTTGTGGTAGCCCTGGAAGACGTTGGGCCCCTTGACGAGGATCTCGCCGTCCTCGGCGATCCTCACTTCGCAGCCGGGGAAGGGTTTGCCGATCGTGCCGACCTTGAAGTCGTCGGGCGTGGAGATCGTCGCCGCGGTCGAGGTCTCGGTCATTCCCCAGCCCTCGAGCACAAGGACGCCGGCGGCGTCGAAGAAGCGCAGGATCTCCGGGCTGATCGGCGCGGCGCCGGAAACTGCCAGGCGCAGCTTGCCGCCGAAGAGGTTGCGGATTTTCGAGAGCACCCTGTCGTCGGCGAAGGCGTACTGACGGCTGAGCAGAAAGCTGGGCTTGCGGCCGCTCCGCTCGGCGGCGCGCATCTTGGCACCGACGTTGATCGCCCAGTGGAAAATCGCCTTTTTGAGGCCGCCCTCTTTTTCCATGCCGCTGTTGGCCGCCGTGTAGATCTTCTCGAAGATCCGCGGCACCGAGGGGAAGTAGGTCGGCTTCAGTTCGGCCAGGTTGGGGAGGATCTTCAGCGGGTCGCGCTCCCAGTAGGCGAGCGTGGCACCGAGGTCGAAGCTGCCGAGCTGGATCAGCAGCGCGAAAGAGTGGGCCAGCGGCAGGTAGAGGTAGCTGACGTCTTCTCCCTCGATGACGCTGGTCTCGTTGACCATGTCGAGCATCGAGCGGTAGTTGCCGTGGCTGATCACGCAGCCCTTGGGCGGTCCGGTAGTTCCCGAGGTGTAGATGAAGGTGCAGACATCGGCCGGGGTAACCGCTGAGTAGAGCGCCTCCCAGCGGCTGTCATCGCCACTGGCGCCCCGGGCGGCCAATTCCTCCATCGAGATCGCGTCCTCGCTGGAGCCGGTCATCCTCACCACCTGCTCTAGCTGGGGCAGCTGATCACGAACCTTGCGGATCTTCTCCAGCTGTTCGTCGTCCTCGACGACGACGACCTTGGCGTCGGAGTTCTCCAGCACGTAACGGCACTCGTCCGGCGAGTTGGTCTGGTAGATCGGGACCACGGTCGCGCCGATCGAGAGCGCGGCGAAGTCGAAGTAGGTCCACTCCGGCCGGGTGTTGCCGAGGATCGAGACGCGATCCCCTTTCTCGATGCCGAGGCCGGCCAGTCCGAGTGCCAGCGGGCGGACGATCTCCCGCACCTCGGAGAAGCTACGGTCAACCCACTGCTCGCCGTCCTTGTAGCGGACCGCGGGCGCGTCGCCGTAGACCCGCGCCGCGAGTGGCAGCAGGTCAGCGAGCGTTTTCGACTTGGTTCCCCGCCGCATCGCGGGGGAGTCTAGTCAGCCTCAATTGGCCGCGGCGCGCCGCGCTCGGCGGCTGGGCGCGCGGCTGCGCAGCGAGCTCTCGAAGAGCGTCCTGTCGATGCGCCCGTGGAAGATCGGGACGCCCATCTCAACGCACTTCCCAATCACCTCCTGCTGTTTCATCTGCAGCTGGTCGGCGAGCTCGCTGGGCGTCAGGTGATGGGCCATTGAGACCTCCCGGGTAGTTGAAAGTGGGTATCGCAATAGTTATCGCTTGAGGGGGACATGTCAATTGCCGCAACCGCACGTTGCGACTTCCCGGGCAGCCGGGTCGCGATAATGGCCGCGTGTCCGAAGCGACCGTCAAAGCGATGCCCCGCCGCGGCCGACTCTGGGTCGCTGCGATCCTCGCCCTGGCCCTTTTCGGACTGGGCTACCTGATCGTCGAGGTCTCGACCCAGAAGCCGGGCCAGGCGGTGGTGCGCGTCGAAGGCATCTCCGACGCGCAGGAGATCTTTGGCGGCATCCCCCAGGAAGGCGATCGGCTCGGCTCCTCCGACGCCGCGGTGACGATCCAGGTCTTCAACGACATGCAGTGCTCCAACTGCCGCGAAGACTTCCTTGGCACGATCCCCGCGCTGGCCGAAGATTTCGCACGCCCCGGCGACGTCCAGCTGCTCTATCGCCATTACTCCAACAGCGAAAGTCCGGAGGAGCTCAGCTTCTACGGTGCCGAGGCAGCGGCGGACCAGGGTTACGGCTGGCAGTACATCTACCTTTTCTTCCGCAACCAGGCCGAAGCGGGGCACTTCGGCGTCGATCAGGACTTCCTCGACTCGATCGCCGGCGGCGTCGAGGAACTGAATGGGCCCGAATGGGAAGCCGATCTGGAAGACAACGGCGGCCCCGGGGGCGCGATAGACAAGCGCCTCGAAGGCTACGAGGAACTCGGCTCCGACCTCGGCATCCGCGTCCGCCAGGCGGCGATCGTGAGCGGCCCCAACGGCACCAAGACGCTCCAGGACGGACCCAAGCTGGGCCAGATCGAACGGGCGATCGAAGAAGTGCGCTAGGCGGCGCCCGCCTCCAGGGTCCGCTTGACGGTTTCGACGCCACGCTCCATCAGTTCCTCGGTCACCTCGGCGAGCTCATCGGGCAGCAGGTCCGCGACCCAGACGAACCGCGCGGATCCGCCACCGTCGGCGAGGACCTGCGCCACTCCATTGTGGTGGGAGTAGGGCCCGTCGACGATCGACCAGACCAGGCGGCGGTCCTCCTCGTTGAGGTCGACGAGGCGCTCACGAGCGACGGCGCCGTTGAAGAAGGTGACGATCCGGTCCGTCCCGTCCAGGCTGGTGTCCACGGCGAATCCGGGTACGAGCCGCTCGTGCAGTGCGCCCCAGTCACGCAAGGCGCTCCAAACCTGCTCCGGCGCTGCCTCAATCGAACGTTCAACGCGGATGGAAGCCATCCAGGTGTCTCCTCTCGTCTTGACCAGTCTTCGCCAGGCCGCTGAGCTTGCCCAAGGTCGGGGAGGCGAAGCGGTCTCATCGGGGCGCCCGGATTTGAACCGGGGACCTCACCGACCCGAACGGTGCGCGCTACCAGGCTGCGCCACGCCCCGAGAGCGGCGATTATCTCAGAGCGGGACGCGAACGCCGTCCCGCCCCTGCCCGGGTCCGGCCGCTACTTTGCGTCAGGACCCTGTTCAAGTAAGGCGATGACCCGCAAGACCCCCCTGATCCTGGCTCTGGTACTGATGGCGATTGCGCCGTCGACCGCCCATGCCTACCTGCCGCAGGGCTTCGTCGGGGTTTCGCCGCAGAGCCCGGCCAGCAGCTCGGACTTCGAGCTGATGCGGGAATCCGGGATCACCAGTGTGCGCCTGCCGCTCAACTGGATCGCGATCGAGCCCGAGGGGCCGGGCACATCGGCGTCGGACTGGGACGGGTTCGACCACGAGGTCGGCCTCGCCGCCGAATCGGGCATCCGGATCATGCCCTTCGTCTCCGCCTCGCCCGCCTGGGTGGCGGCGCAGCCGATCGCGCTGCCGGTGAACAGCTCCTGGCAGCGCCGGGCCTGGGCCTCGTTCCTGCGCCGGGCGGTCGGGCGCTACGGCCCCCACGGCTCCTTCTGGGAGGAGAACCCCGATCTCCCCTTCCTGCCGATCCGCCGCTGGGAGATCTGGAACGAGGAGAACATCGTCACCTTCGCCGAGCGGCCCGACCCGGCCGGCTTCGCGACCCTGATCCGGATCTCAGGCAGGATCCTCCACCGCGCCGACCCCGGCGCCAAGGTGATCCTCGGCGGCCTCTTCGGGCGCCCGCTGCAGATTCCCCCCAACGTTTCCTCGGGTGACTACCTCTCCCGGGTCTATCGAGCACGGCCTGTGAAGCAGTATTTCGACGGCGTGGCGCTGCACCCGTACGTCGCCCGGGCCCGGGCGATGGGGGCCCAGATCGTCAACCTGCGGCGGATCATGCGCATCCACCATGACGCCGCGACCCCGATCTACGTGACCGAGCTGGGCTGGGGATCCGACAGCGGCCCGACCCGTTGGGAGCGGGGTCTCTACGGGCAGGCCCACCAGCTCTCGAGTGCCTTCGCGATGCTCTCGGCCCAGCGCCTGAACTGGCGGATCGGCGGCGCCTGGTGGTTCACCTGGACCGATGAAGGAGGCAGTTGCCAGTTCTGCCGCTCGGCCGGGCTGCTGACCGAAGCACGCAAAGCGAAGCCGGCCTGGTACCGCTTCAACGCCTGGACCGGCGGCGATCCGGACACGGTTCCGCGGGCGCTCTTCGGCCCGGCCGGCGAGGAACTCGAAGTGGCCGAAGAACCCGAAGTCGTCGGCGAAGAAGTCGCGGCGGCCCCGGCGGTTCGGCGCCGCTAGGCTCCGTATTGCACTTCGAAACCGACCGAGGAGTCACCAGATGCCTTTCTCCGTTCCGGATCTTCCGTACGCCTACGACGCGCTCGAGCCCCACATCGACGAGGCGACGATGCGCGTCCACCACGATAAGCACCACCAGGCCTACGTGGACAAAGCCAATGCGGCACTCGAGGGCACCGAGTGGGCCGACCGCGACGTCGAGGACGTGCTGCGGAACCTGTCCAGCCTGCCCGGCGACAAGCAGGCACCCGTCCGCAACAATGCGGGCGGCCATTACAACCACTCACTCTTCTGGCGGATGCTGAGCCCGGACGGCGGCGGTGAGCCCGGCGGCGACCTCGGCGCGGCGATCGGCGAGAAGTTCGGCTCTTTCGACGCTTTCAAGGACGAGTTCAAAAACGCCGGGATCGCCCGCTTCGGCTCAGGCTGGGCCTGGCTGGTCAAGGACTCCTCCGGCCTTGCCGTCGTCTCGACCCCCAATCAGGACGCGCCGATCTCCGACGGCAGCACGGCGCTGCTGGGCTGCGACGTCTGGGAGCACGCCTACTACCTCAAGTACCAGAACAAACGTCCCGACTACATTGATGCTTTCTGGAACGTCGTCAACTGGGACTACGTCGCCGAGCGCCTCGGCGACGCGGGCTGAGCACTAGCCAGCGACAGGGTTTGCCGGTCGCGCCGCCTCGGGGAGGTGGCGCGGCTCGGCGCCCTCCTTGGGCGGGACCAGGCTCATCGCATGCTCGGCCTTGGCGGTGATCGTCAAGCTTGGGTTGACGCCGGGATTGGCGGGGATCGCGGCGCCGTCGCAGACCAGCAGATTCTCGTAGCCGTAGGCGCGGTTGGCGCCATCGACCACACCGCTCTCCGGCCCGTCGCCGACCACGGCGCCGCCGAGGATGTGGGCGGTGGTGGGGGTGTTGCGGATTGACTCGGTCAGGGCGCTCTGGGCGGCGCCGCCGGTCCGCTTCGCAAACCAGCGGGTCACCTGCTCGGCGGCGGGGATGAAAGTCGGGTTGGGCCGCTCGGGGTCCTGCTCGGTCTGCAGGCGGACCCCGTCGCCGAACAGCTTGCGCTTGGGCTGCAGGTGCATCGCCGCGTCGACGGTCTGCATCACCAGCAGGATCACGGTGCGCCGCGACCATTTGAAGGGGACCAGCCCGCGCAGGGTCTGCAGCGGGTGCCGGCCCATCGCCGCCAGCCACTTCAGCGGCCGGGTCAGCTTCGTGCCGGCGCCGGTCATCGCCGTGAAAGTGCCGCTCATCGCGTCGCCGCCCTGGCCGTAGGTGACCACCTCGATGTGGGTGTCGGGATCCGGGTAGATGCTGGAGGTGATTGCGACCGAGCGGCTGAAGTCGCGCTCGTCGTCGGGGGCGGTCACCGCCTGGATCGACTCCGAGTTGGTTCGCACGACCGCCCCAAGGCTGTCGGAGATCCGCGGCAGCGCGCCGCCGTGCTTGCAGTTGGCGAGCAGCTGGTTGGTGCCAAGGGCGCCGGCCGCGACCACCACTCCCTTCGCCGTCAACGTCTTGCGCTCGGCGTGAAACCAGGAGCCGGAGCGCTCGGCCCCGACCGCGTAGCCGTCGGAGCCATCGGCGGCGCCGAGCGGGCGGATCTCGGTCACCTGGCGCTCGGGGAAGATCCTGACGCCGAGCTTCTCGGCGAACCAGAGGTAGTTCTTGACCAGGGTGTTCTTGGCGCCGTGACGGCAGCCGACCATGCAGCTGCCGCAGCGGTTGCAGCCCGTCCGCGCCGGGCCCTCGCCGCCGAAGTAGGGGTCGGACACCTCCACGCCGGGCTGGTCGAAGAAGACGCCGACGCGGGTATTGGTGAAGGTGTCACCGACGCCGATCTCCTCGCCGTATTCCTGCAGCAGCTTGTCGGCGGGCCCCATCCCTTCGTACTCGGTGACGCCGAGCATCCGTTCGGCGGTGTCGTAGTGGGGGGCCAGCTCCAGCTCCCAGTTCCCCAACCCGGCCCATTGCGGATCCTCGAAGAAGGACGGCCGCGCTCGGTAGAGGGTGTTCGCGTAGCCGAGGCTGCCGCCGCCGACGCCGCTGCCGGAGACGACGAAGACGTCCTTGAAGAAGGTCATCCGCAGCACCCCGCGCATGCCCAGCTTGGGCGCGAAGAAGTAGCGCCGCGGTTCGCGCAGGGTCGACTCGGCAAAGTCATCGTCGTTGAAACGGCTGCCGCACTCGAGCACAGCGACCGAGTACCCCTTCTCGGCCAGGCGCAGGGCCGAGACGGAACCGCCAAACCCTGACCCCACGACTATCCAGTCGTAGTCAAATTGGCTCATCGGCCAAACCCTATTCGCTCCAGCCGTGACGGCTGAAGCCGGCGATCTCAGGCCTCGCCGGGCTCCAGGGGCCTGAAGTCCGACGTGCGCGCACCGCAGACCGGGCAGAACCAGTCCTTGGGGATGTCCTCGAAGGCGGTCCCCGGCGGGATTCCCCCGTCCGGGTCGCCGATCGCCGGGTCGTAGATGAACCCGCAGCTGTCGCAGATCCAGAGCGTTGCTTCTTTGATCGCGGTCATGCCGGAAATTCTAGAGAGCGCTATTTGTCGCCGAAGCTAACCGAGACCGGCTCGCGGTCGGCTTTGTCTTCGATCTCGAAGTACTCGCGAGCGGTGAAGTCGCCCTGGTTGGCGATGATCGAGCCGGGGAACTGTTCGATGTCCGTGTTGTAGGACTGGACATTGGAGTTGTAGATCCGGCGCGAGGCCTGGATCTCGTCCTCAAGCTCGGAGAGGTTACGGCTGAGCTGCTGGAAGTTCTCGGTCGCCCGCAGGGTCGGGTAGTTCTCGGCGACGGCGCGGAGGTCGGCCAGCGCCTGGGTTAGTTTCTGCTCGGCCTGGGCGGTGTCGCCAACGCTCTGGGCGGCCATCGCCTCGGCCCGCGCTTTGGTCGTTTTCTCGAAGGTCTGGCTCTCGTGCTCGGCGTAGCCCTTGACCGTCTCGACCAGGTTGGGAACGAGGTCATGGCGGCGCTTGAGCTGGACGTCGATGCCGCTCCAGGACTCGTCGACCCGGTTCCGCGAGGCGATGATCGAGTTGCGCTTCGCGATGAAGTAGAGGACCGCGATGACGATGATCGCGACGACGACGATGATGGCGATGGTCATGGTGGCTCCTGTGGTCGGACCGGGGCGAAAGGCCATCCTAGCCCCCGAGCTCCCGCCGCATAGGATCGTCGGCCATGGGAGCGAAGCAGGAGGCGCAGAACTGGGCCGAGGCAGTGCGCCGTTATGGCGAGCGCAACGGGCTCACCTACGAGGAAGTCGGCGGCATCAATCCCAAAGACGGCCCGGTCGCGCTCTGCGTCGGCGGCGTCAACCGCCTCACCGGCCAGCTCAGCGACGGGTTCTGGGGCTCCTGCTGCGACGCCGACGAAAGGGAAGTCGGCGGGTTGTTCAACAAGGCGGTGTTGCCGACGGCGCTGCTTGCCAAGGCGAACATGCCGGACCTGGCCCAGGTGGTCCCCGCCTTCAACGTCGAGTCGATCGAGGGCCACGAGGCGGTCACCCAGCGCTTCTCGCGCAAGGTCGAGTTCGAGTCGATCGATTTCAACAGGCGCTTCTGGGCGACGGTGCCGAAGGAGTACGACCCGGTTTCCCTGCGTGAGCTGTTCAGCCCCGGCTTCCTGTCCTGGGTGACGACGATGACCGGGGAGATCGACTTCGGCGTCAATGACCGCCAGCTCTGGTTCCTCTGGCGGCTGCGAGAGCGGACCGAAGCGGAGCTGAAAACAGCGCTGAAGAACGCCGGCGAACTATTCAAGCGGCTGCAGGGCGAGATGGACGAGAGCGGTATCCACACTTACCCGCCCGGGCCCTGGCACGCCGGCCTGGAGCCGTTCCCGGCCAGCTAGAGGCTCTCAGGCGGCGGGGTAGTCGGGGTCGCCCGGCAGGACGACCCGGTGGTTCCCGCGGTCGCCGATTACGATCGGCAGGACCGGCTCGACTGGGCGGTCGCGGTGGGCGGCGAGCGCCTCGTCGGAGGTGCGGTATGGGAGCAGCGACTGCAGCTGACTGAGCGTGGGGAAGGCGAGGACAAGCTCTCCGTCCGCCTGGGCCCGCAGCGCCGCGGCGGGTTTGAACCAGACGGCCTCGGTGGTCTCGACCCCGTCCGGTTTCGGGGGCGTGTGAGCGGGCGCGAGGGCAAGGAAGAACCAGGCGTCGAAGCGGGTGCTGATCACGGCAGGGGTGATCCAGCGCGAGAACAGCACCAGCTCCTCGTCGGCAGGCAGCTCGATTGCCGCCTCCTCGGCCAGCTCTCGCACCGCGCAGGCGCGGTAGCCGGCCTCGCCCTCGCCGTCCGGGGCGTCGACGGCGCCGCCCGGGAAGACCCAGACGTTGGGCATGAACTTGGCCTCGGCGCTGCGCTTCAGCAGCAGCACCTCGAGCTCGCGGTCGCCGTGCTTGCCGCCGCGTCGCAGTAGCACCACCGAGGCGGCGGGCCGGGGCTCGGACGGCGTCCCCAGATTGGGCGCCTCGGCTGGTCCGCGCTGACGCTCCTCCATCGGCCCACCCTATCGGGGGGTGTCTGAGTTCCCGGGGTCATATACCCCCCCTGAGCTCAGACACGTCTCGGGTTGGTCAGGCCAGGGTCCGCTCCCGGGCGCGGCGCAGACGGGTGCGGTTGGCGAGCCAGGCGAGCAGGGCGATTAGGGCCAGGGGGCCGACGACCGCCAGGCCGACGATGGTGACGCCCGCGGCGATCGCGAGGATGTGGCCGGCGTCGCCGAGCGCGTCGCCGATCCCCCAGTCGCTCCCCTCGTGCGACGAGGCGGCGGCCGCGCCGGTCTCGATCCGCAGCGAGACACGGGAGAGGTTGGCGCGCCGGTCCAGCTTCGTCAGGCGTGAGCGCAGCGAGGCGGCGTGCCGGCGCTCGGCGCTCAGCTCGGCTTCGACTTCGGCCCGCTCGCCGTCGCTGTTGGCGCCGGCGAGCTGGACCAGGAGGCCGTCGATCTTCGCCCTCGAGTCCCGCAGATGTTCGCCGAGCCTTACCGTCGGGGCGGTGATGTCGTCGGTCGCCTCCCGCCGCGAGACGACCGCGTCGATCGCGGAGAAGTCGGCCAGCGCGTCGCTGAGCTTTGCGGACGGGATCAGCAGGTCGAACCTGGCCCCGGCATCGCCCGCGGCGCCGCCACTGACGGAGGAGCTGAGGACGATGCCGTCGGCGGCGTGGACGGCGTCGAAGACCTTGGCGGCATCGTCCGCGACCTCAGTCGGCTCAGCGCCGAGGACCATCTCGGCCGAGCGCTCGACCTCGCGGTGCCCGGCCCTCGATGCGAAGGGCCCGGTGCCGGTGGTGGAGGAGCCAGTGCTTCCGATTCCAGCGGCAGCGCTCGCGGACGAATCTCCTCTGGACGAGCCCACGTGCCCGGTGACCGTCGGGACGGGAGCATCGAACTGGATGCCGGAGCTTTCTTCGCCGCCACGTGGCTTTGCCTCCTGGGAGGACTGGGTCGCCACATAGTGGCCCGCCTCCGGTTCGCTGACGGCGACGACCACGGTTGCCACTGCGATCGCGGCAAGCGTGGCAGCGCCGCCCGAGAGGATCAAGCGCCGGGGGGGTAGCGACCACAATCGGGCAAAGCGGGGGCCAAGCGGTGTGCCGGTCAGCCAGGAGCGCCGGGGGAAGCCCGCTGCGACGCGTTCGTCGAGCTCGGCGGCGAAGGCCGGACGCGGAGTCGGGCGCAGGGCGCCCAGCTCGGCGATCAGGTCGTCGTCGTCCCTAAAGGGCTCCATCGCATGCCTCCCTCAGCTTGGACACGGCTCGGTGCAGCTTGGTGCCGGCGTTCGACTCGCTGACGCCGACCACCGCGGCGATCTCGGCGTTGGCGAGGCCGGCGAAGAACTTGAGGGCGATCAGCTCACGCTCGCGAGTCCCGAGGGTGGCGAGGGCGGCGGTCAACGCCAGCCGCCGCTCGCTCGCCTCGGCACTCTCGTGCGCGGGGACGGTGACGAGATCGACCGGCTCCGCCGCCAGCTCCGCCTGGCGGCCGCGGCGGCGCAGCTCGTCGAGGGCGGCGTTGCGGGCGATCCCGAACAGCCAGGCGCGCGGCTCGCCACGGCTGGGGTCGAAGCGGGAGCGCTTGCGGTAGGCGCGCTCGAAGGCGGTCGCGGTGACGTCCTCGGCTGCTGCGGGGTCGCGCACCAGGCTGGCGACATAGGCGTAGACGTCATCGCGGCTCGACCTGTAGAGGCGGTCGAAGGCGATGTCCGCCTCACGCGGCGCCTCCTCGGTGGTTGCGACCAGGGTCCCGTTCACGCCTGTACTACGCCATGCCGACGAATCCATCACAGCCGAGTATGGGCGAGGGAGGCTGGGCCGGCGCTCAGGCGGCGTAGGGAACACGCGCCGAGTCATGCAGCGGCGTCGCCGCGCGCAGGACCGGAGCACATGCCGCCTCGATCGACTCGGCGGTGATCTCAAGCAGGTCGGTCAGGTCCTCCGCGGAGATCGAGAGCGGCGGGACCAGCACGACGGTGTCGCCGAGGGGGCGCACGAGGGCGCCGCGCCGGCGGGCCTCCAGCGTCACCCGATGGCCCATCCGCAGGGCGGGGTCGTGCTCGCCGAGATCGATCCCGATCATGAAGCCGCGCTGGCGGACCTCGGCGACCTCCGGCATCACCCCGATTTCCTCCAGCCGCTCTTCGAGCAGCCGAATTTTCGGCTGCAGGCGCTCGATCGTCCGCTCCGACTCGAAGATGTCGAGGCTGGCCAGCGCCGCCGCGCAGGCCAGCGGGTTGCCGGTGTAGGTGTGGCCGTGGAAGAAGGTTCGCTGCTCCTCTGGGGTCCCGAGGAAGCCCTCGTAGATGCGCTCGGTCGTGAGCGTCGCCGCCAGCGGCAGGTAGCCGCCGGTAAGGCCCTTGGCGAGGCAGAGCAGGTCCGGCGCGACCCCCTCCTGCTCGCAGGCGAACATCGTCCCGGTGCGGCCGAAGCCGGTCGCCACCTCGTCGCAGATCAGCAGCACGCCGTGCGCGTCGCAGAGTTCGCGGACCGCGCGCAGGTAGCCGCGGGGCTGGACCAGGATCCCCGCGGCGCCCTGGACCAGGGGCTCGACGATCACCGCCGCGATCTCCTCGCCGTGGGCGCAGAGGACGCGATCGAGGTCGGCGGCGTCGCCGGGCACGGCGGCGTGGGTCTCGAACAGCAGGGGACCGTAGGCGGCGTGGAAGAGGTCGATCCCACCGACCGAGACGGAGCCGATCGTGTCGCCGTGGTAGGCCTCGCGCAGCTTCACGAAAGAGCTGCGGCGGGCGTGCGCGCCGCCGCGCTGGGCCTGGTACTGGAAGGCCATCTTGAGGGCGATCTCGGCCGCGGTCGAGCCGGAATCGGAGTAGAAGACGCGCGAGAGGCCGGGCGGGGCGATCTCGACCAGGCGCGTCGCCAGCTCGGCGGCGGCGGGGTGAGAGAGGCCGAGCATGGTCGAGTGGGCGACCCGGCCGAGCTGCTCGCTGACCGCCCTGTCGATGACTGGATGGCAATGACCGTGGACGTTGCACCAGAGCGAGGCGGTGCCGTCGATGTAGCGGCGGCCGTCGACGTCGACGAGGTGCGATCCCTCGCCGCGCTCGATCAGCAGCGGCTGTTCGTCCGACCAGCCTTGCTGCTGGGTGAACGGGTGCCAGAGATGGTCGTGATCGAGCTGCGCGGGGTCGGCCGGCATCGCGATCGCGACGTTAGACGTGAGTCCGGCCGGAATCCGGGTATGAGGTCTCTGTGACTACACCCACAGATGTTACATCGATTCATGTCATGATCTGTACGGATGGCTGAGCGAGGCGCGATACCCAGGGTTCCGAAGGCACGCCAACGCGCCCTGCGCGCGGTCCGCTCGCTGTTCAGCCCGCTGCTCCCCGACGACTACCTGGAGCTGATCGACCCGCTCCTCTCGACCCGCGAACTGCGCGGGCGGATCGAGCGGATCGAGCCGGAGACCGCGGAGGCGGCAACCATCCTGATCCGTCCGGGCTACGAGTGGGGCGGCCACCAGCCGGGTCAGTACCTGCGGATCGGGGTTGTCGTCGACGGCATCCACCACTGGCGCGCCTACTCGCTGACCTCCGATCCCGGCCGCGCCGACGGCTGCATCGCGATCACGCCCAAACTGGTCGACGCGGGCAAGGTCTCGCCCTATCTGGTCCGTCACGCCAGGCCTGGTGACCTGGTCCGGCTCGGCGGCGTCGAAGGCACCTTTGTGCTGCCCGATCCCGCCCCCGAGAAGCTGCTCTTCATCAGCGCCGGCAGCGGCATTACGCCGATCGCCGCGATGCTGCGCAGCCTCGTCCGCCGCGACGCGGTCGACGACGTCGTCCACATCCACTCGGCGCGGACCTCGGAGACGGTGATCTTTGGTGAGCGCCTGCGCCAGCTCGAGGCCGCCCAGCCAGGCTTCGATCTGCAGTTGCGGATCACCTCGCAGCAGGGTCGCCTCGCCCCGCCGCACCTCGATCAGGTCTGTCCAGACTGGCGCGAGCGCTACACCTACGCCTCGGGCCCGGGCGCAATGCTCGACGACCTGACCCGGCACTGGGAATCGTATGGCGACCCCGAGCTGCTCGCGATGGAGCGCTTCCAGCCGACGATCGGCGGCGAGGCGGGTGGAGGCGAGGGCGGCACGGTGCGTTTCGCCAAGAGCCGGGTGGAGGCGCCCTGCGACGGCGCCACGCCGATCCTCGCCGCCGGCGAGGCGGCCGGCGCGACCCTGCCCTACGGCTGCCGGATGGGCATCTGCCACACCTGCGTCGGCGAGCTGCGCCACGGCCAGGTCCGCGATCTGCGCACCGGCGACGTCCACGGCAGCGAGGGAGAGATGGTCAGAACTTGCGTCAACGCCCCCGAGGGGCCGATCGAGATCGCACTTTGAACTTGAGCCAACCGAGAGGAACAAGATGAGCACTGTCACCACCACCGAGATTGAGAGCCCGCTGAGCCGGCTCTCTTCCGAACAGATAGACGCCTTGGGCAGCGAGTTCGACGCGATCCGCGATCGGGTCCGTGCCGACCTCGGCGAACGCGATCGCCGCTACATCGAGAGCATGATTGCGATGCACCGCCGCCTCGGCGTGATCTCGCGGGCGCTGCTGCTGGCCTCCAACAATCTGCCCGCCAGGGCCGCCGGGACCGTGGCGCTGGGGGCGGCGAAGATCCTCGAGAACATGGAGATCGGCCACAACGTCCTGCACGGACAGTGGGACTGGATGAACGATCCCCACATCAACTCCTCGACCTGGGACTGGGACACCGCCTCGACCGCCGAGGCCTGGAAGCACTCCCATAACTACGTCCACCACACCTTCACCAACATCCGCGGCAAGGACAAGGACCTCGGCTACGAGATCATGCGGATCGATCCGCAGCAGCCATGGCACCCGGTTTATCTCCTGCAGCCGTTCTACAACCTGATCCTGATGGCCCTGTTCGAGTGGGGCGTGGCCACGCACGACCTCGACTTCGAGGCGATCAGGACCGGCGAGAAGTCGAAGGCGGAGGTGAAGCGCCAGGTCGGCGGCATCGTCGAAAAGGCGAAAAGCCAGATCGTCAAGGACTACATCGCCTGGCCGCTGCTCAGTGGCCTGGCGACCGTCGGGGTCGAGCTGGCGCTGGAGTCGGTCGCCGACCGGCGGGAGCCGGGGCGCCGGCGCCGGCGCGGTGGCCTCGCCGGCAGTCTGCGGCGAGCGCTCGACAAGGGCGCCAGGGCGGCGGGATCGACCGCCAAGGCCAACGCGACCGCCAACGTCGCCCGCAACGTCTGGGCCTACGCGATCATCTTCTGCGGCCACTTTCCCGACCAGACCTACACCTTCAGCGAGGCCGAGGTCGAGGACGAGAGCCCGGGCGGCTGGTACGTGCGCCAGCTGTCGGGTTCGGCGAACATCGAGGGCGGGCCGTTCTTCCACGTCGCCAGCGGCAACCTCGGCTTCCAGGTCGAGCACCACCTCTTCCCGGACCTGCCGAGCACCCGCTACGCCGAGATCGCCCCCCAGGTCAAGGACGTCTGCGAGCGCTACGGCCTCCCCTACAACAGCGGTCCCTTGCTGCAGCAGCTGGGGATGGTGCAGCGGACGATCCTGCGGCTGGCGTTGCCGGGAGGCAAGCCGCGTCCCAAGCCCGGGCCCTACCGCGGCGAGAGGGTCGCGTCTCTGTGATATAGGTCACACGCACAACTATTTCACTTGAGGAATAGTTGTGAACTTGCAACTATTCCTCGCATGCAAGCGAGCGATGTGAAGGCGCTGATCGACGAGGCTCCCGAGACGAGCCCGGCGGAGCAGGAGACGGCGGCGCGGTTGACCGCACTAATGCGCCATCTGTTCCTCTATGACCGCGGCAACCAGCTGCGGGTGCTCGAGGAGACGGGTCTCTCGATGACCCAGTGCAAGGCGATGCTCGAGCTGGGCGGCCTGGGCCGTGCGACGGAGGCCTGGCAGCTGAGCGATCTGGCCGAGCACTTCGGGGCCTCGATGCCCTCGATGAGCAGGGCGGTTGATGCCCTGGTCAAGAAGGAGCTGGCGACCAGGGTCGAGGACCCCGAGGACCGGCGGGTGCGCCGGGTGAAGATCACCGCCAAGGGCAAGGAGCTCGTCGACACCCTCGTCACGGT
This sequence comes from Solirubrobacterales bacterium, assembly GCA_036269775.1. GTDB lineage: Bacteria > Actinomycetota > Thermoleophilia > Solirubrobacterales > 70-9 > VAYN01. Next base: position 64,306 of record DATBDU010000041.1, on the reverse strand, counting down.
CCGCCAGGCGGGCGTCGAGGCCTTCGCGGCGACGCTGAGCGCCCCCCAACGGCGCAAGCTCGATGCCGCCGTCGACTCGCTGATGGATCGCGACGACATCGCCCAGACCTACCAGCACCTGAAGGGAAGTGGAGCAGCTTGACCCGTTACAACCACCTGATCACCGACGACAACCGCAAGTGGTGGACGCTCGGAGCGATGTGCTTCGCGCTGTTCATGATCATGCTCGACAACACGGTGGTGAACGTCGCCCTGCCGTCGATCCAGAAAGATCTCGGCGCCTCGATCTCCGGCCTCGAGTGGACGATCAACGGCTACACGCTCTCCTTCGCGGTGCTGCTGGCGACCGGCGGCCGGCTTGGCGACATCTTCGGCCGCCGCCGCATGTTCCTCTTCGGCGTCGTCATCTTCACCCTCTCCTCGGCCACCGCCGGCTTTGCGCCCGACGCGACGTCGCTGGTCATCAGCCGCATCGTCCAGGGCGTCGGCGCGGCGCTGATGATGCCGGCAACGCTCTCGATCATCACCGACGCCTTCCCGGCCTCCGAGCGCGGCAAGGCGATGGGGATGTGGGCGGGCGTCTCCGCCCTGGCCCTGGCCGTCGGCCCGGTGCTGGGCGGGTTCCTCACCGAGCACGTCAGCTGGCGGGCGATCTTCTACCTCAATATCCCGGTCGCGATCGGCGCCGTGACCGCCGCCCTTTTCGCCGTGCGCGAGTCGCGCGACACCAGCGTCGGTCGCGAGGTCGACTACGCCGGCGTCGCCGCGCTCACGGGCGGCCTGACCGCTCTGATCCTCGCCTTGGTCGAGGGCAACAGCTGGGGCTGGGGCTCGACCGGAATCGTCGCCCTGCTGGCCGGCGCCGTGCTCGGACTGGCAGCCTTCGTGGCGATCGAGCGGCGGGTGAAAGTGCCGATGGTCGACTTCAGCCTGCTCTCGGACCGTAACTTCCTCGGCGCCGTCGTCGTCGCCCTGATCGTCTCCTTCTCGATGCTCGGCGTCTTCTTCTTCCTCGCCCTCTACATGCAGGACATCCTCCGCTACTCGCCGCTCGAGGCGGGGGTGAGGTTCCTGCCCTCGACCCTGATGATCGTCGGCGTGGCGCCGGTCGCGGGCCGGCTCTCCGACCGCTACGGGCCGCGCTGGCTGATCGCCGGTGGGCTCACGATCGTGGCGGCCTCGCTCTACAGCTTCAGCGGCATCGCCGTCGACTCCGGCTATCTCGACCTGCTGCCCGGGTTCATGCTGCTCGGCATCGGCATCGCGATGACGATGTCGCCGATGACCAGCGCCGCGATGAACGCGGTGCCGGTGCAGAAAGCCGGCGTCGCCTCGGGCGTGCTCTCGATGTTCCGCATGGTCGGCGGCAGCCTCGGAGTCGCCGTCACCGGCGCGATCTTCCAGGCCCGCGTTGGCGCCAGCTTCGAGGCCGCCTCGCCGCGGCAGTTCGTCGACGCGCTCGGCTTCGCAATGATGGTCTGCGCGGGTGTGGCACTGTTCGGCGCCGCGGTCGGCGCCGTCGCGATCCGGGCCAAGAAGAACAACGGCGAGCATCAGCTGACCGTCGAGGCGGCGGAGGCCAACGTCAACCCCGGCGGCTCCGCGGTCGCCGCCCGCGAGACGGAGCTGCAGACGGTCTCCTAGGGATCGAGGAGGATTGCGGCGTGCTGATTCTGCTGCCGCCCTCCGAGGGCAAGTTCTCACCGCCGGAGGGTGCGCCGGTCGCGCTCGACTTACTTGGCTTCGCCGCTGAGCTCGGCGAGCGCCGGGCGCGCTTGCTTGACGCGCTCGAGCGGCTGGGGACGGTGTCGACGGCGCGGGCGCTGAAGCAGCTCGACATCTCCAAGGGGCAGGTGGGGGAGATCGCGGTCGACGCGGTGCTGCGCACCGCCCCAGCCGCACCGGCAGCAGCGATCTACACCGGCGTCCTCTACGACCACCTACGGCTGCCGGAGTTGCCGGCCGAGGCGAAGCGCAAGGTGCTGATCGCGAGCGCCTTGTGGGGTGTCGTCAGGCCGGAAGACCGCATCCCCTATTACCGCTTCTCCGCCAAAGCGAGGCTGGCTCGGATTGGCGCTCCGGCGACCTACTGGCGCAAGTCGCTGGCGGCGGCGATACCCGACGAGGAAGGCGGCCTGGTTGTCGACATGCGCTCGGCCGCCTACGCGGCCGCCTGGAAGCCGAAGCGGGCGACGCTGCTGGCGGTGCGTGCGTTCAGCGAGAGCGGCGGCGAGCGCAAACCGGTCTCTCACATGGCGAAGGCGGTGCGGGGCGACGTCGCCCGGGCGCTACTGCTGGCCCGGAAGCCGCCCGCCGATCCCGAGGCTGTCGCGGCCATCGCCCGCGACGCCGGCTTCGAGGTCGAGCTCTCCGGCTCGAACCTCGATGTCATCGTGGCCAGCTGAGATTCGGCCAGCTCGAAGAGGTCGAGAGGTCCAGAGCCGGTAGTACCTGGACGTCGACCTGGCCGAGCGAGGCGATGGTCGCGCGGTTGGAGCGCTCGATCTCGCTCGGCTGGTCCGGCCAGGGAGTGAGGACGACGGTGGCGACCTCGAGCCCGGCCGCGCGGGCTGACTCGATCGTCAGCAGGGTGTGGTTGATCGTGCCGAGGCCGGGCGAGGCGGCGATGGCCAGCGGGTAGCCAAGGTCGGCGGCGAGGTCGCGGACGAGGTAGCCCGGGGTGAGCGGCACGAGCAGCCCCCCGACCCCCTCGCAGACCAGCACGTCAGCGCCCGCCGCCGCCTGTCGTGCCGCCTCGCGCAGCCGCTCCGGCTCGATCGCCTCTCCCGCCAGGGCTGCTGCAAGATGCGGTGAAGCCGGCACGCCATATCTATAGGGCGAAACCTCGTCATCACTCTGCCCCGAGCCTGCGGCCAACCTCAACAGTTCGTGGTCAGCCAGGGGCCGATGGGCCGATATGTCGCCTGGGGCTCCACTTTTCGGCTCATCGGCGGGCAGTTCCTCGAGGCCGGTGACGGCGGGCTTGAAGACGGCGACGCCGCGGCCTTCCTTGGCGAGGGTGCGGGCGATGGCGGCGGCGACCACGGTCTTGCCGACCTCGGTGCCCGTCCCGGTGACGAAGATCCCGGTGCCGGACCCGCTCATGCGCAGCCCGTCATGCGCAGCCTGTCAAGCGGCGACCGGCTGGGGTGCGACCAGGCCCAGCTCGCGGGCGGCGCCGCCAATCAGCTTCGCGGCTCGCTCCAGCTCGCCGACCCGGTGGGTGGCCATCACCGTGAAGCGCAGGCGCGAGGAACCCTCCGGCACCGTCGGTGGACGGATGCCCTGGGCAAAGACACCGCCCTCGAGGATTCGCGCGCAGAGCTCCATCGTGCGCTCGGCGCCGCCGACCTCGATCGGCACGATCTGCGTTTGGGAGGTGCCCGCGTCGAGGCCCTCGGCGGCGAGCGCGGCGCGAAATCCGGCGGCGTTCGCCCGCAGGCGCTCGACCCGGGACGGGGAGACGAGCTCCAGCGCCGCCGTGGCGGCGGCGACCGACGACGGCGGCGGCGCCGTGGAGAAGATGAAGGGCCGGGCGGTGTTGACGAGGAAGTCGACCGTCTCGGCGCTGGCGCAGACATAGGCGCCATAGGAACCAAGCGCCTTGCCGAGCGTGCCGACGACGACGTCGACCTCGCCGCCGAGGCCGGCCGCGGCGACCGAGCCGCGCCCGCCGGGCCCGATCGCCCCGGTGGCATGGGCCTCGTCGACCATCAGCCGGCAACCGTGGCGGCGGGCCAGCTCCAGCAGCTCCGGCAACGGCGCGACGTCGCCGTCCATCGAGAAGACGCCGTCGCTGACGATCAGCGAGCCGCGCCCACCCGCCTCGCGCAACCCCCAGGCGAGGTGCTCGAGGTCGCCGTGGCGGTAGACGAAGGTGTCGGCCCTGGAGAGGCGGCAGCCGTCGACGATGCTGGCATGGTTGAGCTCGTCCGAGAAGATGACCTCGTCCTTGCCGGCGAGGGCGGCGATGACGCCGGTGTTGGCGAGGTAGCCGGAGCCGAACAGCAGCGCCGCCTCGTAGCCCTTGAACTCGGCCAGCCGCAACTCCAGCCGCCGGTGCGGCTCCATGCTCCCGGAGATCAACCGCGAGGCGCCGGCGCCGGCGCCGAAGCGCATCGCCGCCTCCGCCGCCGCCTCGCGAACCCGCGGGTGGTCGGCGAGGCCGAGGTAGTTGTTGGAGCAGAGCAGCAGCACCTGCCGCCCGCCGAGCAGCACCCGCGGGCCCTGGGGGCCGGCGACCAAGCGCAGGCGCCGGTAGAGCCCCCGGTCGCGGAGCTCCTCGAGCCGCTCCGCGACGTCGGTCACGCCGCCGCGCGCGGGTACGGAGGTGGCTTCTTCGCCTTCTTGACCACCCGCAGCTGCGTCGAGGGATCCCAGAAATTGGCTTCCTCCTGGCGGTCGACGAGCTCATCCATCGGCGTCGCCGGCGTCTCGCCGTCGAGCCAGCCGGAGCGATTGTCGGGCCGTGGGTTGGCGCCGTTGTCGGCCTGGCGGGCGACGTTCAGGCCCAGCTCCTCGAACATCGCCCGGTCGTCCTCGGGCTCGGCCCCGAGGGTGGTGAGGAAGTTTCCCATCATCACCCCGTTGAGGCCTGCCTTGACCGCCAGCGGCTGCAGCTCGCCGAGATTCTCGACCCGGCCGCCGCAGAGGCGGAAGAGGGCGCCGGGGATGATCAGGCGGAAGATCGCCACCCACTTGACGACCTCCCAGGGGTCCATCGGCTCGCGGTCGCCGAACTTGGTGCCCTGGCGCGGGTTGAGCAGGTTGATCGGCACCGAGGTCGGGTTGATCTCGGTCAGCTCGAAGGCCATCTCGACCCGCTGCTCCTCGGTCTCGCCGAGGTTGAGGATGCCGCCGACGCAGGTCTCCAGGCCGGCCTCCTTGACCGCCTGGATCGTCCGCAGCCGGCCCTCGTAGCGGACCGTGCTGGAGACCTCCGGGTAGTAGGAGCGCGAGGACTCGACGTTGTGGTGGACGCGCTGCACGCCTGCTTCCTTCAGCGCCGAGGCGCGGTCGGCGGACATGTGGCCGATCGAAGCGCAGCGCTTGAGGTTGGTCTGCTCGGCGACCAGCCGCGTCCCTTCAAGGATCTTCTGGAAATCGCGTTTGGAGAGCCCCTGGCCCTGGGTGACCATGCAGAAGCGGTGGGCGCCGGCGGCTTCGGCGGCTTTGGCGTGCTCGAGGATCTGCTCCGGCTCCAGCATCGCGTGCATCGGCGTGTCGGCCTCGGCATAGCGCGATTGGGCGCAGAAGCCGCAGTCCTCGGCGCAGCCGCCGGACTTGGCGTTGACCAGCGAGCACATGTCGGTCGAGTCGCCAAAGTTCTCGCGACGGACCTCCCAGGCGCGCTCGACCAGGGCCCCGATCTCGTCGTGGCCGGTCAGCCGCCCGTAGTCGAGAGCTTCGTCAAAGGTGATCAGAGAAGGCATTCTGACTCTTTTCCAGGTGTTGGTCCGGGGGGTGGATTGACGACAAGGCTAGGAACCAGCCCGGACGCTTGGGGCTGGCGCATGTGGTCGTCATCTCAACCGCATAGCGGATGAAATGACGACCGCGGTCTCGATAGCGTGAGGGATATGGAGCGATCGAGGGTCCGACGGCGAAGGGTCGCGCTGGGCGCTCTTGCCGGCCTCGCCATCGCCGCGTTTGCCTTCGGTGCAGCCCTAGGGGATACGCCGACGCCCGAGGTCGAAATTGAGGTGGCGAGCACGCTGCCGGTCCCGCGCCTGGTGGGCGAGCGGATCGTCGCCGGCGTCAATGGCACCGATGTCTCGCCGGCCCTGGAAAGCGCGATCCGCGAGGGCCGGGTGGCGGGGGTGGTGCTCTTCGCCGACAATTTTCCCAGCCGCGCCGCTGGCCGTCGCCTGATCGCCAGCCTGCAGGGGGTGCGCCGGCCGCCGGCGCTGCGTGACCCGCTGCTGGTGATGATTGACCAGGAGGGCGGCCTGGTGAAGCGCGTCGGCGGCCCGCCCACGGCCTCGGCCCGGGAGATGGGCGAACGCGGCGCGGCCTTCAGCCGCGACCAGGGCCGGCGCACGGCGGCGAATCTGCGCGAGGTCGGAGTTAACGTCGACCTCGCCCCCGTCCTCGACGTTGCCCGCCCCGGTGGCACGATCGCCGCGACCGAACGCGGCTTCGGCGCCAGCGCGGAGCGCGTCGCGGCCACCGCGGTCCCGTTCGCGGTCGGCCTGCGGGGAGGCGGCGTCGCGGCGACCGGCAAGCATTTTCCCGGCCTCGGGGCGGCTCCCGAAAACACCGACTTTGCGGTGCAGCGGATCGGCCTCTCGAAGCAGGCCCTGCGGGACGTCGACGAGGCGCCCTACCGTGCCTTCAGCGCCGCCGGCGGCGACCTGGTGATGCTCAGCACCGCGATCTACCCGGCGCTCTCGGCCGACCCCGCGGCCTTCTCGCGTGCGATCGCGACCGGCGAGCTGCGCTCCCGGCTCGGCTTCGAGGGCGTCTCGATAACCGACGCGCTCGACAGCGTCGCTGTGGAGGCCTTCGGCGGCCCGGCGAAGGCGGGCATCGCCGCGGCCAGGGCCGGTTCCGACCTGCTGCTCTTCACCGACCTGTCGGCGGCCGAACGGGCTTGGCGGGCGCTGGCGGCGAAGCTCCGCCACGGCGCTCTCGATCGCGAGGAGTTCGAGGCCGCGGCGCAGCGGGTGCTCGACCTGCGCCGCCAGCTCACGGCGCGCTAGTTCTCTAGAACCCGAGGTCGTCCCAGGAGGCGTCATCGCGAACCGCGACCGGGTCGAAGACGCGGACGCTGTCGCGACCGCCGTCCTTGGCCGCGTACATCGCAGTGTCGGCTTCGGAGACGACCAACTCGATGCTGGTCCGCGGGTCCTCCCCGAACATCGCCACGCCGACGCTGACCGTGATCGGCTCGATATCGCCGCCAGCCGGCTGGTGGTTGCGGATCGCGGCCGCGATCGAATCGGCCACCATCCGCGCCTCCACCCGGCTGCAACGGGGGAGGACGATCGCGAACTCGTCGCCCCCGAGCCGGGCGAGACCGTCGCTCTCGCGGGTGCGCTGGCGCAGGATCTGGGCGATCTCCTTAATCGTGCGGTCGCCGGCCGGGTGCCCGTGCAGATCGTTGACCTGCTTGAAGTGGTCAAGATCGAGCATCAACACCGCCCCGGTCGTTCGCTCGCGGCGGCCACGCGCCATCGCCACCCGCAGGTCCTCCTCGAAGCGGCGGCGGTTCTTCAGCCCGGTCAAGGGGTCGAGGCTGGCCTGGCGCTGCAGTTCCTGCATCCGTTCGTTGCGGCTCCAGATGACGATTAGCGATCCCAGCAGCGCCGCCAGAGCGATGCCAACCACCGCCAACAACAGCGGCAGGCTTACGTCCGGACGGTTGGGGTCGCGGACGACCAGCAGCCAGGTGCGATCGGCGATGTGGATTGGCGCGTTGGCCGCGTCGTCGAGTTCCCCCTGTTGGCCGATGACGTGATCGGGGTCCACCCGCAGCTGCACGTCGACCGCCTTGGGAACCGTCGAGACCGCCGCTCGGGCGAGGTCGCTGAGGTGGAAGGCGCCGGCGGCGAAGCCGATCAGGGCGGCGCGACGCTGCGCCACCGTCGCGGTCGGGGCGCCGTCACGGTAGACCGGCCGGTAGACGTTGATGCCGAGGCCGCCGAGCAGCAGTTTCACGGGCGGCGTCGCCACCGACCTGCCGCGGTCGCGGGCACGGCGCAGGAAGGGGGAGCGTTCGGGATCGGAGCCGAGGTCGTAGCCGACGGGGGAGGCGGAGCCGAGGCTGCTGACCCCGTAGACGACCGGGTAATAGACGGGCCGGGTGCGGGCTCTGCGCGGGCCCTCGGCGCTCTGTTCGAAGATCGGTGCCTCGTGGCGGCGTTCGAAGGCGGCCCGGTCGGCGTTGGGCAGGCGCTGGATGAAGGCAGTCCCGCTCAGCGCGCCCTCCTGCAGGAGGGGAGCGGCGACGACGTCGAACTCGTGCTTGCTGAAATCCCCCTCGGCCTGGAAGAAGGCGGCGGCGCTGGCCAGCTGCCCGATCGAGAGGCTGGCCACGGACTCGGCCTGGTGGGCCGCCCGCACCGCCTCGTCGCGCTGACCCTCGTGAAAGTCGGCGTTGTCGTCGGCGCTGACGATTAGCGCCGCGGTCACCGAGCCGGCGGCAATCAGCAGGACTGCAGCGAGGCCGATCCAGAAGCGAAGGCGCATACCCTCATTGTCGGCCAAGCGGGCACTTTCGTTCAATGTGGGAGGCGTCGTGCGCGGGTTCGCCGCTCAGCTGCCGGGAACGGCTGCCAGCGACTCCCAGAGGTAGAGGCTGGCGAGGCTGCGATGCGGGCGCCAGGACGCGCCGATCTCCAGCACCTGTTGTGGCGGCGGCATCTCCGCCAGGCCGTACTCGATCTGCACCGCTTTGCGGATGCCGAGGTCACCGCCGGAGAGGACGTCGGGCCGCTCGAGGTGGAAGATCAGGAACATCTCGGCGGTCCACTGGCCGAGCCCGCGCACGGCGACGATCTCCGCGACCGCCTCTTCGTCGCCGAGCTCGCCGAGCCGGTCCAGCTCCAGCTCGCCGCTGAGCACGTGCGCTGCGAGGTCGCGGACGTACTCGACCTTGCGCCCGGAGAGCCCGGCCCCGCGCAGGTCGGCTTCGCTCGCCTCCAGCAGCTGCTCCGGCGAGGGAGTGGTGCCGCCGAATATGTCGAGCACGCGCAGGTAGATCGTCCGCGCCGCTTTGGTCGAGAGCTGCTGGCCGACGATCGCCCGCAGCAGGGCGCCGTAGGCGTCGTTGGGGCTTTCCTCGCCGCGGCGCCGCAGCCGCGTCGCCAGGTCGATCTTGCCGATCCGCTCGATCAGGGCCGCCATCGTCGGGTCGGACTTGGCCAGCGCGGTCCGCGCCCTGGCGTTCACCGGCCTGTCCACTCGGGCCGGCGCTTTTCGCCAAAGGCCCGAATCCCCTCGCGGAAGTCCTCGGAGGCGAAGCCGGATTCGCGCAGGGCGATCAGTCCGGCCTCCTGCTGTTCGGTGAGGGATGGACAGGCGTTGAGCAGGTCGATCGCCTGTTTGTTCCCCCGCACCGAGAGCGGCGCGTTGGCGGCGATCGCCGCCGCCAGCTCCACCGACACGGCCTCGAGCCGATCGTCGCCCACCACCTCGTTGACGAGACCGAGGCTCTCGGCCCGGGTCGCCTCGTAGTTGCGGCCGGTCATGAACAGCTCTTTGGTCCGCGCTAGCCCGATCGTGTCGAGGAAGCGGCGCAGTCCGGTATGGCCGTAGATCAGTCCCAGCTTCGCCGGCGGCATTCCTAGCTTCGCCCCGGCGGCGCAGAGCCGCAGGTCGCAGGTGATCGCCAGCTCCAGACCGCCGCCGAGGCAGTGGCCGTTGATCGCCGCCAAGGTTGGCCAGGGATGGTGAGCTATCGCCTCCATCGCGCCGTGAAAGGGGTGGGCGACGAGTGCCTCGGCGTCGCGTTCAAAGGTCTCCTCGGGGATGCCGGCGATGTCGTAGCCGGCCGAGAAGACCGGCGGGGCGCCGGTGATCAGCACGCAGCGGGTCTCGATTCCGCGGCTGAGCTGCGGCAGAGCCTCGGCGATCGCGTCGAGGATCTCGTGGTCGAGGGCGTTGCGGCGCTCGGGGTTGGAGAGGGTGAGACGGGCGACCGCCTCGGCGGGCCGGTCGAGGACGAGCTTGCCGCCCGCCAGCCGTTCCTCCACGACGCTGTCTACTCCAGCACCACGAGGACGTCGCCTTCGCTCACGGCTTGGCCCTCCTCGCAGCGGATCTCCTTCACGGTGCCATCGTCTTCGGACTCGACCGGGATCTCCATCTTCATCGACTCGAGGATGGCGACGGTGTCGCCGTCCTCGACCGTGTCGCCGACGGCGACTTCGATTTTCCAGACGTTGCCGGTGATGTGAGCCTCGACGTTTGGCATGGGCGGGGACAATAGCCGCCGTGAAGGACTCAATGGCAGCGATAGTGGCGGCGCGCAACGAGGCGGACCGGGTGGGGGAGACGGTCGCCGCGCTGCGGGCCCAGTTCCCGCTGGCAACGATCTGGGTCGCCGACGACGCCTCCAACGACGGGACCGCCGAGCTGGCAATGGCCGCGGGCGCCCAGGTGGTCAGCCGCGGCCGTCCGCACGGCAAGGGCGCCAACGTCACCGCCGCCACCGAGGCGGTGCTGAGTGCCGAGCCGCAGCCACGGCTGGTCCTGCTCTGCGACGGCGACCTCGGCGCCTCGGCGGCCCGTCTGGCACCGCTGGTCGAGGCCGTCGAACGCGGAGAGTGTGACCTCGCCGTCGCCGCCTTCTCGCGCCGAGTCGGCGGCGGCTTCGGGTTGGCGGTCGGCTTTGCCCGCTGGGCGATCCGGCGACTCTGCGGGGCCGAGACCGAGGCGCCGATCTCCGGCCAGCGGGCACTGCGGGTGGAGGCGCTGCGGGCGACGCTGCCTTTCGCAGCCGGCTTCGGGATGGAGATCGGGATGACGGTCGACGCGGTCCGGGCCGGCTACCGGCTGGGTGAGTACGAGCTGGATCTCGAGCATCGCGCGACCGGCCGCACTCCCGCCGGCTTCCGTCACCGCGCCATCCAACTACGGGATTTCGTGCGTGTTTACGCGTCACGCCATCGCGGCGCGGCGCTCAGGCGCCGTTGAAGGAGGCGAGCACGATCCGGGTTATGTCCGGGGCTAGCTCCGGCAGTACCGCTGAGCGGCCATGGACGATCTCATGTTGGATTACGGCCCAGATCCCGGATGGGACAGCCTCCAGAATTGTGCGCGGCAGCGGCCCGCCGATCTCGCTGGGAGCAACGCCCGGCTCGAGGAAGGCGCCGAAGGTGTCGAGTAGCGCGTCCGCCTGATCGAGTGCCACCGGGCCTGCGGCCGGCAACTCGAAGAAGGCGAGCTGCGCGAACAGCTCATTGCTGGCAATGTGCTCGAGCAGCGCCCGCAGGCCGGCGCCGATTGCCTCGGGACAGTCTCCCTCCCGGGCAAAGGCTGCACCGGCCGCCGCAAGCGCCTCCCCGCCGAGAATCTCGAAGGCAGCGAGGAAAGCGTCTCGCTTGCTACCAAAGTATTCGTAGAAAGTCTGGTTGGAAACCCCGGCAGCGCCGGAGATGGCGGGGATGCTGAGGGCCGCGTAGTCGTTCTCGGCGACGATCCGTGCGGTGCCGCGGATGATTCGCTCGCGCTGGGTCAGCGTCCGGCGGCTGATCCGGCTGTCGGGAGCCTCGTCCCAGCTAGGCCGGCCGTCGGACGCCGGTTCCTCGGCAGCCAGCACGGGTTCGCCAGGACGTGCGGCTGCCGCGGCGGCTTTCGCCGTCGCCTCGCTGTCAGGTTCTTGGTGACACAGCGCCCAGTCGGCCAGGTCTTCGACTAGCTCTGGCAGCTCCCGCTGGCGGTCGTCGCGGAGCCGGCGGTAGGTGACACCGCGGATGCCGGCGACGACCGCCAGCACCGTGATCGGGGCGACCCGTCGCTCGGCGGGAGAGTGGTCGTAACTCTGTTGAATCAGGGCTCCAAAGGCATGCGCGGCGCGCTCGCGGTGGGCCACTCCCGCGGCGCCGAGGGTGAGCGACTCAACGGCGACCAAGGAGGCCGCTGCTGGCTGCTCGTTTGCCAGCCCCATGAAGGTCGCCAACCCGGCGATCAGTCGCTGGCGGAAGTCGCCGCCGGAGCGGTATGCCTCGCCGACGCGGACACCCACCTCGGCGACGATCTCGTCGAAGGTGGCCAGGAAGCAGTCCTGCTTGCTCTCGAAATGCTCGTAGAAGGTGCTCTTGGAGACGCCCGCGAGGGTCACCAGCTCCCGCATCGTCGTGCCGGCGAAGCCATGGCGGGCAACCGCCTCGACCATCGCCCCCTCCAGTCGCGCCTTCTGGTGCCGGGCGACGTTGGCCGGCGGCATCCGTCGCGGGCCGCCCGCAAGGCGCGGAAAGAGGGGCTTGGTAGCCCTTGCTGCGGGGTCCCTCGACGCCATCCCAGCGCTCACGATAGTCAGAGCCAGCGCTGGAGCCGGAATTTGGTTCAGCTGATGTTGATGCCATATGTAGGCCTCGCCGAGGCCCGTGGGTGGCGGAAGGCGCCGGATAGCCGGTCGCGCACACCGCCTTCGCTAGCCTCAACCGGGGAATGAGGGGAGGGGCAAGGAAGATCGGTGTGCTGGCTATCGTGGCCACGCTCTTTGCTCTAGGCGCCTCGCTCGCCCATGCCGAGCTAACCGCGAGCGGCGACCTCTTCGTCAGGTTCAGCGGCGGCATCGCGCCCAATGCGCTGCCACGCGACTCGCGGGCGCCGATCTCGGTCAGCGTCGCCGGAACGGTGCGGACGCTGTCGGGCGAACGGCCGCCGGCGCTGCGGCGGATCTCGATCGCGATCAACCGCGGCGGCCGTCTCGATGCCCACGGCTTGCCGGTCTGTCGCCGGAGTGAGATCGAACCTTCCTCGACCCAGGAAGCGCTCGCCCGCTGCGGCCCGGCCCTGGTCGGCGGCGGCAGCTACGACGCCGACGTCGCCTTCCCGGAACAGTTGGCCTTTCCCTCGCACGGTCGCATCCTCGCCTTCAACGCCGTCGTCGGCGGCAAGCGCGCCATCCTCGCCCACGTCTACGGCGCGAATCCGGCACCGACCACCCGCATCATCGTCTTCCACATCCACGAAAGCACCGGCATCTACGGCACCATCCTCACCGGTTTCCTGCCGGCAGCGTTGAATCGCTGGGGGTACTTGAACCGCATCAGCCTCAGCCTGCACCGCAACTTCATCTACAGGGGCCAGTCCCGCAGCTACCTCAGCGCCGCCTGTGACGCGCCCGCCGGCTTTCCCGGCGCCACCTTTCCCTTCGCAGATGCGTCGATGAGCTTCGCCGATGGCCGCACGCTCTCTTCGACCCTGACCCGCAGCTGCAGCGTGCGAGGCGGCTGAGCGGCTTGCAGAAATTTTCCACTTTGTCCCACATATGACACGACGCTCCCTAGGGTGTAGAACGTGGAGGCGATGAGAGAAAGTGGACCGACGAGCGGCTTGACGACATGAACGGCCGCATCAGCGACGGGTTCAACCGCCTCGACCATGAGCTGCACGACGTGAGGGCCGAGATTCGCGCTTTCAGATCTGACGCTCGAGCCGAAATGAACAGCCGCTTCGACGCAACTCAACGGCTGATCCTCCAGGTCGGAGGCGGCATGTTCGCGACCATGGTGGTCGGCTTCCTCGGCCTACTGGTCTCCCAGCACTGATCTGAGCATCGCCGCGTGATCCTCGCGATCGACCAGGGGACCACCGGCACCACCTGCCTTGTCTTCGACGGAGAGGGACGGATCGCCGGCCGTGCTTACTCGGAGTTCGAGCAGCACTTCCCGCGGCCGGGCTGGGTCGAGCATGACGCCGACGAGATCTGGGAAGTGACGCGGCGGGCCGCTGCCGAGGCGATCACCGCCGCTGGCATCGAGGGTGCCGAGCTCGATGGGATCGGGATCACCAACCAGCGCGAGACCGTGGTCGCCTGGGACCCGCGGACGGGTGAGCCGATCTACCGCGCTTTGGTCTGGCAGGACCGCCGCACCGCCGGGCGCTGCGACGAGCTACGGGCGGGGGGACAGGAGGCACTGGTGCGCGAGCGGACCGGGCTGACGATCGACCCCTACTTCTCCGCCACCAAGATCGAGTGGCTGCTGCGCAACGTCGAGGGGGCGGAGCGGGCGCTGTTCGGCACCGTCGACTCCTGGCTCCTCTTCAAGCTGACCGGGCGCCACGCCACCGATTACTCCAATGCCTCGCGGACGATGCTGTTCGACATCCGCCGCCTCGCCTGGGACCCGGAGCTGTGCAACCTGCTTGGGATCGACCCCGCGCGGCTGCCGGAGCCGCTGCCCTCCGCCCACCTCTACGGGACGACCGGCGAGTTCGGGGGGGAGGTGCCGGTGGCCGGGGTCGCCGGCGACCAGCAGGCGGCGCTGTTCGCCCAGGCCTGCCACCGCCCTGGCACGGCCAAGAACACCTACGGCACCGGCAGCTTCGTCCTCCTCAATACCGGCAAGCGGGCGCCGCGCCCGCCCGACGGCCTCCTCGCCACCGTCGCCTGGGCCCTCCCAACCACCCGCCGACGGGCCTCAAACGTCCACATGCCGGACGTTTCAGGCCCATCGACCGCGGAGGTGACGTATGCGCTCGAGGCTTCGATCTTCGTCACGGGGGCGGCGGTGCAGTGGCTGCGGGACGGGTTGGGGGTCATCGAGGAGGCGGGGGAGACGGAGGCGCTGGCCGCCTCGCTCGATTCCAACGACGGCGTCTACTTTGTCCCCGCCCTGACCGGGCTCGGCTCGCCGCACTGGGATCCCTACGCACGCGGCACGATCGTCGGCCTGACCCGCGGCAGCGGCCGCGCTCACCTGGCCCGGGCGGCGCTGGAGGCGATCGCCTACCAGACCGTCGACGCAGTGCGCGCCCAGGAGGTGGCGGCGGGCGAGCGGCTGGAGCTGCTGAAGGCCGACGGCGGCGCCGTCGCCAACCGCTGGCTGATGCAGTTCCAGGCCGATCTGCTGGGGATCCCGGTGGTGGTGCCAGAGATCGCCGAGACGACCGCCCTCGGCGCCGCCTATCTAACCGGCATCGCGACCGGCCTCTGGAGCCGTGAGCAGGTGGGGGAGATGTGGCGCGAGGCGGCCCGCTATGAGCCGCGGATGGGCGCCGACGAGCGCGAGTCGCTGCTGGCCGATTGGCACCGGGCGTTGGAACGCTCACGCGGCTGGGCGGAGCCCCGGCAGGGGGACTGAAGCCGTCGACCCCGCCATCTGGCGGGGTGCCGGCCGGTGGGAGTAACCGCTCCCGCCGGTAAGGGTAGGCACCCACGGCGGCCGCCACCGCTGCTCTTATGGCCGAGATGAAGCCCCAGACTTACAAGGACCCGCGTCCGGCGGAGTACTTCACGCAGTTCCACGAGGCCGCCCGTAAGGGCATCGGCTGGACCTACACCTTCGCCCGCCTCGTCCTCACCCTGCCGACGATCCTGATCTACCGGGTGCGGGCGATTGGCATCGAGAACGTGCCACGCCAAGGGGCCCTCGTGCTCGCCCCTAATCACTTCAGCCAGATGGATCACTTCTTCGCCGGCGTCTATCTGCGACGGAAGATCCGCTTCATGGCGAAATCGCAGATGTTCGGGCCACCGGTCCTCACCTACGTCTACAAGCACGGCGGCGTCTTCCCGGTCCGCCGCGGCCAGCACGATGAGGAGGCGTTCAAGACGGCCTACCAGCTGCTCGATCAGGAGGAAATGCTGCTTGTCTACGCCGAGGGCGGTCGCTCGCGATCGCGTCAGATGGGGGAGCCGAAACCGGGCATCGGCCGGATCGCCCTGGAGTCGGGCGCCCCGATCGTGCCGGTCGCGATCCACGGTTCCGCCCGGGTGCGCGGCTGGAAGCGGCTTCACTTTCCCAAGGTCACCATCGAGTTCGGCAAGCCGACGACCTTCTCGGTCGAGCCTTCGCCCAGCCGCGAGCGCCAGCTCGAGGTGGCGACCGAGATCTTCACCGAGGTGCGGGAGATGTACGAAGGGATCGCTACTCGTAGCGAGCCGCGAGCCGCGAGTAAAACTCCGGATCGTGCCCGGGCGTGATCACCGCGCCGGGGAACTGAGTCTGGAACAGGCGCAACTCTTGGAGTGAGCGCCGGAAGTTATGGGCGTCGAAGGGACGCGGCGGCATCGCCGCATCGCCACTGAGCTGGGCCGCCATGTACATCGCGTCGCCACCGATCACGAAGTCGTCCTCTTTGAGGCGGCAGATCACCGACATGTGGCCGGCGCTGTGCCCAGGCGTGAAAGCCAGGTGGATGGAGCCGTCGCCGAAGAGGTCGAAGGTGCGGCCGAAACTGGCGTAGGAGTCGATCCCGGCGCGATCGAAGTCGATCGTGCGGTAGTCGAAGGCGTAGTCGTAGTGCGGGCGTCGGTAGCCGTTGAGAGTGGGACGGGGGCCGCTGGCGGCCGCCTCCCACTCGGTCTCGCTGACGACGAAGGTAGCCTTTGGGAACTCCGAGATCGCCGAGGTGTGGTCGCTATGCAGGTGGGTCATCACCACGATCGGAATCTCGCCAGGGTCGAGGTCACGCCTGCGCAGTTGTGCAGGCACGTCTTCGCCGACCTCCAGCCGCGGCTTGCCGATGCGATTCCCGAGCTTGCCGAAGTTCTCCTTGCCGTCGGTGGCGACGGAGGGGTGCAGGCCGGTATCGACGAGAATCGCGCCGGCGCTGGGGTGGCGAACGAGGAAGGCCGGGACCGGAATCACGTTGGGCGGCCGGCCGCCGAACAGCGCTTTCAGCAGCTTCAGGGTGAGGAAGCGGCCACCCGGGCTGACCATCATCGCCTGAGGGAAATCGACGTGGCCAGCGACGATCGGTTCGACGGTGACGGTCGCTGCCGGCGTCCCCCCGGCAAGCGGCTCGTGCAGGGGCTTTGCCTCGACTTGCACCTTCATGGCGAGTGACACTACCGCCGAACGGGTCGCCTATAGGCTTGCGCGCCGATGGCTGAAAGCTCGCATTCGCAGGTGTTCAGGGACGATTTGCTCGCCGACCAAGTTTGCGTCGTGTCCGGCGCCGGCAGTGGCCTAGGGCGCGAAACGGCGCTGGAGCTGGTTCGCCTTGGTGCCGTCGTCATCGCCTGCGGTCGCCGCGAGGAGCCGCTGGCGGAGACTGCCGCGCTCGCCGCCGGCCTGCCCGGAACCTTCGAGCACGGGATCCTCGACATCCGCGAGGAGGAGCCGGTCGGCCGCTTCTTCGACGCGCTGCTGGAGCGCCACGGACGGCTGGACGTCCTCGTCAACAATGCCGGCGGTCAGTTCCTCAGCCCAGCCGAGGCGATTACCCCGAAGGGGTTCCGCACGGTGATCGACCTCAACATCCAGGGGACCTGGCTGATGACCCACGCCGCCGCCACCAGGGCCTTCATCCCCCAGGGTGGCGGCAAGGTACTGAGCGTCACCCTCTCTCCCCACAACGGCATGCCGGGGATGGTCCACTCCGGGGCCGCCCGCGCCGCGGTCGAGAACATGATGCGGACGCTTGCCGTCGAGTGGGCGCGTTTCGGGATCAAGACCGTCGCCCTGGCAGCCGGCCAGTTTGCGACCGAAACGCTGCTGACCAAGTATCCGCAGGTTGTCGTCGACAACCTCGAGCGCTCGATCCCGATCGGCCGCGCCGGCCGGCCCGAGGAGATGGCCTGGCTGGTCGCCTACCTGGCCTCGCCCGCCGGCGACTTCTTCTCGGGCACCACGATCACGATCGACGGTGCCCGAGATAACTGGGCCGGCCCCTGGCCGCCCGAGGCGATCGCCAACGCCGAGGGCACCCCTGTGGCCGAGGAGCGACGCCCGAAGAACTGAGGTGATGGGCCGGAAATATGCCTATATGGAGGGAAATCGGCCCGTCAACGGTTAGTTGCGCGGCTCGAGCACGATCAGCGGGATCTGGCGACCCTTACTGCGGAGCGCGTAGTCCTCGTAGCCGTGGTACGCCTCGACAGCCATCGTCCAGAGGCGGTCGCGCTCCTCGGGCGTCGCGACGCGGGCGTGGACCGGGCGATGCTCGGAGCCGATTTGCACCGTGGTGTCGGGATGCGCGACGAGGTTGTGGTACCAGGCCGGGTGCTTGGGAAAGCCGCCTTTTGAGGCGACGATGATGACGTCCTTGCCGTCCTCGACGTAGAGCAGCGGCGAGGTGCGCCTGGTACCGCTCTTCGCCCCGACGTGGTCCAGCAGGAGCATCTCGCCGGACACCCCGGGGAGCGAGTGGCCGAGGCGCCCACCCGTCCTCTGGTAGAGGAACGTGTGGGCGCCCATGAAGCGGCGCGTCAGCGGCCAGACCTTGTCCCCGACGTCGAGGTAGCGCGGCGGCCTGCGGCTTGTCGCCGAATCGCTCAGGTGTACATCCCGCCGAACATGCCGCCGGTCACGTTCAGCACCTGGCCATGCACGTAGTTGGCCAGCGGCGAGGCGAGGAAGAGGACCGGGCCGGAGGCCTCCTCGGGCGTAGCAGGACGACCGACTGGGATGATCGCCGAGGCCATCGCCCGCATCTGCTCGGGGATGCCGAGCTCGATCTTCTCGCCGCCGGGAGCGGTCATCTCGCCGCCCTCCTCCTTGGCGGCGGTGAGGCGGGTGTCGACGAAGCCGAAGGCGACGGCGTTGACGTTGATCTTGAACTGGCCCCACTCCTTGGCCAGCGTTTTGGTCAAACCGACGACGCCGGCCTTCGCGGCCGAGTAGTTGACCTGGCCGGCGTTGCCCATCGTGCCCGAGGTCGAGGAGACGTTGATCAGCTTGCGGAAGACCTCTTTGTCTTCGCCACGCTCGGCCTTGGCGGCCTCGCGCCAGTGTGGGGCAAGCGCGCGGGCGACGCGGAACGGGACCACCGTATGGATGTCGAGCATCGCCTGGAACTGCTCATCGGTCATCTTGTGGGCGACGCCGTCCCAGGTGTAGCCGGCGTTGTTGACGGCGATGTCGACCGAACCGAAGGCATCGACGGCGGCGGCGACGAGCTCGTCGGCGGCACCGGTCTTGGTCAGGTCCCCGGCGAAGACGGCGGTCTCGCCGTCGATTTCAGCAGCCGTCTGCTCGGCGACGTCGGCGTCGAGGTCGTTGATCAGGACCCTGGCGCCCTCGGCCGCGAACAGCTCGGCGGTCGCCCGTCCGATCCCCCGCGCCGACCCGGTGACGATCGCCGCTTTCCCATCGAGAAGTCCCATCAGTCTGCGTCTCCTTTAGTTCGTGAAGTCGGCGCCGGAGGCTACAGGGATCGGCGCAATCCTGGTCAGCCGGCCAGTTTTGCCGGGGAAGGGGAGAACTTGCCCGGGGCCGACTCTTAGAGCCGGATGGAGGCGACGTCCCTCGTATATGGCACGATGTATGGCGTGAAACGCACGACCATCTACCTCACCGATGCCCAGAAGGAGGAGCTCGAGATGCTCTCTGACCGCACGACCCGCACCGAGTCGGATCTGATCCGCGAGGGCGTCGACCAGATCCTCGATGCCAACCGGGTGGCGCGGCAGAAGCCCGGCGCCCTTTTCGCGCTCTCGGATCCCGTCCTCGACGATCCCGACCGGGCTGAGCAGGCGCTGGAAGGGTTCGGCCACGATTGATCCTCGTCGATACCAGCGCCGCCCTGCAGCTGGCCAGCTCGACTGGGCAACGACACGAGGACGTGCTGCGCGTGGTTCAGCAGCTTGACGGCCCCTTCCTGCTTTCCCCCTTCGTCCTCGCCGAGCTCGACTACATGCTGATCGAGCGGCACGGCCAGGAGAAGCAACTGGCGCTGCTTTCGCAGGTGGTCGAAGGTGCTTACGAGCTGGCCGAGTTCGGCCGGGCCGACGTCAAAGCCGCCACCAGCGTGATGAGGACCTACGCGGATCTGCGGGTCGGCCTGGCTGATGCCTCGATCGTCGTGCTGGCCGAGAAGCACGCCACCGTTGACGTTCTCAGCTTCGATTACCGCCACTTCCGCGCTATGCGCGGCCCGCGGGGGCGCCCGTTCCGCCTGCTGCCCGACGATTTTCCCGCATAGCTCCGCGCTCAGTTGAGCCGGACGCCGCCGTCCTCGGTCAGCCGCCAGTGGGGGTTGTGGGCGATCTCCCAGGGATGGCCGTCGGGGTCGACGAAGACGCCGCTGTAGCCGCCCCAGAAGGTTTCGGCCGGCTCGCGGCCGATCCTGGCGCCAGCCGCTCGGGCTTCCTCGATCGCCGCGTCGACCTCCACCGGCGAGCCGAGGTTGAGCGCCGGCGTCACGCCTCCCCAGCCGGGCGAGTCCTCGACGCAGCTGTCCTCGGCCAGCCGCGCCCGGTCCCAGAGCGCCAGCACCATGTCGCCGGTCTGGAAGAAGACGACGTCGTCGCCGGGCTCGGCCCTGGTGGTCCAACCCAGCGCTTCGTAGAAGGCGCGGGCGCGCTCCAGGTCCGAGACGCCGAGGGTGAGGACGCTGAGCCGTTGCTTCATGGCTTGATTCTTCCAGTAAGAATGGCCGCGTGAGCGATCTGGCCAGCATCTTCCTGCTCTCCTTGCTGGCGATGTTCACGCCGACGCTGCTGGCCGCGGTGACGGTGATGATGCTGCTGCCGAACCCGAAGCGGCTGATGCTCGGCTACCTGCTCGGCGCCTACACGACGAGCATCAGCCTCGGTCTGCTGATCGTCTTCTCGCTGCATGGGTCGGCGAGCGTCAGCACCGCCAAGCACACCCTCGGCCCCGGTGAGGACATTGTCATCGGGCTGCTGGCGCTGCTGGTCGCCTTCGTGCTCGGCACTGGTCGCGACACACGGCTGCAGCAGCGCCGCCAGCGTCGCAAAGAGGCAAAAGCGACGAGGGGTGAGAAGAAGGAGTCGTGGCCGGAGCGGATGCTGGGCAGGGGGTCGGCCAGGGTCACCTTCGCGGTCGGCGTCCTGCTCACCTTTCCCGGCGTCTCCTATTTGACCGCGCTGGATCGCATGGCCAAGCTCGATGCCGGCGTGGCGGCGACGGTGCTGCTGGTCCTCGGCTTCTGCCTGAT
The DNA here is from genome assembly GCA_036269775.1 of Solirubrobacterales bacterium. Lineage (GTDB taxonomy): Bacteria > Actinomycetota > Thermoleophilia > Solirubrobacterales > 70-9 > VAYN01. The sequence continues at coordinate 43,786 of DATBDU010000041.1, read as the reverse complement.
CCAGCAGCTGCTGCTCGAGCTGCCGCTACTGGGCTACGTGTTGGCCCCGGACTGGACCAAGGAAGTGGTGGCCCGCTTCCGCGCCTGGTTGGGTCGCAATAGCCGCCGCGGCGCGATTATTTTCGCGGCGGCGATCGGCGCGCTGCTCGTCCTCCGCGGCGTGATCACGCTCTTGGCCCAATAGCGCCGTTTTCGTCACACTGCCCGGATGAGGCAGACCATCTGGCCCGCGGTCGTCGAGCAGTGGGGATCGACCGCGACTGAGCGGGCCGAGCCGTTTCCCTGCGATGGCCTGCTGAGCGAGCCGGATTGCACCCTGTTTCGCGCCGTCGACGTCCAAGCGCCGCCGGCGACGACCTTTCGCTGGCTCTGCCAGCTGCGCGCCGCTCCCTATAGCTACGACACGCTCGATAACTTCGGCCGCCGCAGCCCGCAGACGCTGACTCCCGGCCTCGAGCGGCTGGCGCCGGGGCAACGCTTTCAGACGATCTTCAAGCTGGTCGAGTTCGAGCCCGGCCGCTCGCTAACGATGTGGTCGAGCGGACGCGTCTTCGGGCGGGTGGCGTGTACCTATCGCGCCGACCCGGCGGGGGAAGGCGGCTCACGTATCGTCGTCAAGGTCCTCGCCGGCTACCCCCGGGCGGTTCACCGCCCCTTGATGCGACTTCTGGTCCCGCCCGGAGACGCGTTGATGATGCGTCGCCAGCTTCTCAATCTGAAGCGACTCGCGGAGCGGCCGGCCCGCGCCGGCGAATTGGCCTAGTGACGCGGGCGGAGCCTTGATCGGAAAGTCGCAACATGCGGACTTGGATCGAGATATTTAACCGGCGGCGGGTTTCCGCTGCCCGAGCTGTCTAACATGCGCCGTCGATTTTTCTTCGAGCTCATAAAACTCACAGAATGCTCATCGGGGGGCTGGCGGCGATCGTCTTGCTGGCAATTCCTGCCGCCGCCTCTCCCGCTGAGCGCATCGTCGTCTTTGGCGCCGCCTCGGGGTCCCATCTGAAGCTGAGCACCAGCGGCTCGAACATCGTCGTCGAGGGAATCATGGCGCGCGCCGAGCCGCGGGGATGCCGCTTCACCCGAGGCCATCGCGTCGCCGTTTGTCCGATCAGCGGCGCCGGCGGGATCGAACTGGACATGGGGCCGAATGGCGACTTCGTCGAAGTGCTCGATCGGATGCCGTTTCCGCTCACCGTCCACCTCGGCTCCGGAGAAGACAAGTTCATCGGCAACGGCGAGAAGGACCTCTGCTATCCCGAAGGGTCGCGACGTAATCGCTGCATCGGCGGAGGTGGCGACGACGTCTGCGTCACTGGCTCGCAGAACAGTGATTGCGTCGGTGGCAACGGCGACGACTATTGCCAGGCGGGCACGGGCAGCGATGGCTGCTGGGGAGGCTCGGGCGACGACGTTTGCTACATGGGCCCGGGAGAAGACGGCTGCCACGGCGAAGCGGGCAACGACCGCCTTTATGGAGAACCCAGCCCGGATCAGCTCTACGGCGGCGAAGGCTTCGACTACTGCGACGGTGGCCTCGGCCCCGGCCGCTCTCGTGAATGCGAGACCGGCCCCGGCCGTTGACCGCGTCGGCGCCTCACAGCCCCATCTGCTTGCCGAGGATCTCCTTCATGATCTCGTCGGTGCCGCCGCCGATCGGGCCGAGGCGGGCGTCGCGGACGGCGCGCTCGATGCCGTACTCGCGCATGTAGCCGTAGCCGCCATGGATCTGCAGGGAGGTGTCGGCGATCTCGAGGACGGCGCGCTGGGTGACGAGCTTGGCCATGCTGACGTCGCGGATGCACTCCTGGCCCGTGTGGAAGAGGCGCAGGGCGTTGTAGGTGAGGGCACGGGCCGCCTCGGCCTTGGTCGCCATCTCGGCGACGTGGTGGCGGATCGCCTGGAACTTGCCGATCGGGCGCCCGAAGGCTTCGCGCTCGAGCGCGTAGGCGACGGTGACGTCGATCAGGCGCTGCATCGCGCCGACGGCGCCGATCGCCATCAGCAGTCGCTCCCAGGCGAAGTTGGCCATGATCAGCTTGAAGCCGCCGTTCTCCTCGCCGAGCAGGTTTTCCGCCGGCACCTCGACGTCGGTGAAGGCCAGCTCGCCGGTATCGGAGGAGTGCCAGCCCATCTTCTCCAGCTTCGCCGCGACCTCGTAGCCGGGCATCTCGCGCTCGAGGACGAGGAAGGAGATGCCGCCGTGGCCGCCCTCTTGGGTGGTCTTGCAGGCGCAGACGAGGAAGTCGGCGCGGACGCCGTTGGTGATGAAGGTCTTGGCGCCGTTGACGACATAGCCGCCGTCGACCCGCTTGGCGGTGGTGGAGATGCCGGCGACGTCGGAGCCGGCGCCAGGCTCGGTGATGCCGAGGGCGCCGATCTTCTCGCCACCGATTCCCGGCACCAGCCAGCGCTGCTTCTGCTCGGGCGTGCCGAAGTTGAAGATCGGCGGCATCGCGATCGAGGTGTGGGCGTTGAGCCCGGCGGCTACGCCGCCGGAGCCGCCGGAGCGGGCCAGCTCCTCGACCCAGATCGCGTCGTGCAGGTGGGTGCCGCCCTGGCCGCCGTACTCCTCCGGGAACTTCAATCCGAGGAAGCCGAGCTCGGCGCAGCGCCCGTACAGCTCTCGGGGGAATTCCCGTGCCGCCTCCCACTCATCGACGTTGGGCGCGATCTCCTTAGCGACGAAGCGCTGGACGGTCTCCCGCAGCTCCTCGTGCTCCTCGCCGAAGGGCGGCAGGGACGCCCGGGCACCGCTGTCCTTGACGACGGTCATGTCACAGAGTCGATGCGCTAGCGTTGCAGACAACGCGTTTCGCGTGCATACTTTTCCCGTAGCGTGGAGATATGGAGCGGACGATGTGGACTGAGGAGCGGCTCGAGGAGAGATTCGACGGCCTGGACGGCCGGCTCGATCGCGTTGATGCGGACATTCGTGAGGTGCGCACCGACCTCCGCGAGATGCGGACCCTGATGTTCCAGCTTTGGGGGTCGACCCTGGTCGGTATTCTCGCCACCATCGTCACGGTGCTGGCCCGTACCTGACCTGCCGGGCCCCTACAGCCCGTAGCTCTTACCGATCACGTCGAGCATTACCTCGTCGGTGCCGGCGCCGATGCGGTTAAGGCGGACGTCGCGGTAAGCGCGCTCGATCTCGTACTCCTTCATGTAGCCGTAGCCGCCGAGGATCTGGATGCACTCGTCAGCGACCTCGCAGCCGACCCGGGAGGCGAAGAGCTTGGCCATCGTGATCTCGCGCACCGGGTACTCGCCGTTGGCGAAGCGCCAGGCGGTCGCGTAGGTGAACTGCTTGGCCGCCTCGGTCTTGGTCGCCATCTCGGCGAACTTGTGGCGGATCGCCTGGAACTTGCCGATCGGGCGGCCGAAGGCTTCGCGCTCCTTGGCGTACTCGAGGGTCTTCTCGATCATCCGTTCGCAGCCGGCGTGTGAGCCGGCGGCAGCGACCAGGCGCTCGCCTTGGAGCTCCCAGGCGATGTGGTAGAAGCCTTTGCCGACCTCGCCGAGCACGGCGCTGGCCGGGACGCGGACATCTTCGAAGGCCAGCTCGCCGGTGTCGGAGGAGTGCATCCCCATCTTCTCCAGCTCGGCGGAGACGGTGAAGCCGGGCACGTGCTCGCCCTTCTCATCGCGCAGGTCGACGACGAAGAGGGTGATGCCGGCGTGGCGCTCGTCCGGGTCGGTCTTGCAGACGAGGACGATGAAGTCCGCCCGCGGGCCGTTGGTGATGAAGGTCTTGGAGCCGTTGATGACGTATTCGTCGCCGTCGCGGATCGCCGTGGTGCGGATGCCGGCGACGTCGGAGCCGGCGCCGGGCTCGGTGATCCCGAGGCTGCCGACCTTTTCGCCCTTGAGGCCCGGTTCGAGGTACTTCTTCTTCTGCTCGTCGCTGCCGAGCAGGTGGATCGGGGGGAGGACCATGTCGGTCTGGACCGCGAAGCCCATGTTGGTGCCGCCGGAGCCGGAGTAACTCATGCACTCGGCGCGAACCAGCGAGTAGAAGTAGTCGCCGCCCTGGCCGCCGTACTCCTCGGGGAAGCAGAGGCCGAGGAAGCCGAGCTCGCCGGCGCGCTGCATCGCCGAGGTCGGCCAGTAGGTGTCCTCCCACTCGTTGCGGTGCGGCCACAGCTCTTTCTTCACCCACGCCTGCATCGACTCGCGCAGGTCTTCGTGCTCCTGGCTGAAGATGAAGTGCTTGCGCCCGGCTGCATGGTCGGGCTTGATGACGCTGGAGCCGTCGGTCGCGGTCGCCACTGGTCTCTCCTCGTTCCTCGCTTGGATTTGCGGACGGCCCAGCCGCCCAGCCGGCGTGTCCGAGTTTTTGGGGCGCATTCGACCCATAAAGTCGGACACGTCTGGCTGCGGTGGACAGTAGCACTTCCTACTTTCAGCGGAGTCGGCTATGGTCCGCCTCGATGAGCGAGGGGAACTACGAGCTGGTCGCCTACGAGGTCGCCGACGGCGTCGCCACGGTGACCCTGAATAACCCGGAGAAGCGCAACATGCTTTCCGGCCAAATGCTGGCCGAGCTGGTCGATGCGATGAAGTGGGCGAAAGCTTCCGAAGAGGTCCGCGCCGTCGTCCTTACCGGAGCCGGCGACAAGGTCTTCTGCGCCGGCGCCGACCTCGGCGGCTTCGCGGCCGACGCGCCGCTGGTCGCCAAACACTTCGCCTCCGATCTCTTCCTCGAGTTCTTCCGCTTGATGCCGCGGCTCGGCAAGCCCTCACTCTGCGCGGCCAACGGCCACGTGCTGGCGGGGGGGATGGGGTTGGCGCTCTCCTGCGACCTGGTCATAGCCAAAGAGGGCGCGGCCTTCGGCACGCCGGAGATCAACGTCGGCGCCTTCCCCTACATGATCATGTCGATCATCTACCGCAACGTCCCGCGCAAGAAGGTCAACGAGATGATGCTGCTGGGCGAGCGGCTCACCGCCGAGCAGGCGGTCGAGTACGGGCTCGCCAACAAGGTCGTGCCGGCGGCGGAGTTCGACGCCGCGGTGGGAGACTGGGCGGCGAAGCTAGCCGCGAAGAGCCCGGTGCTGATGCGTCTCGGCCACGACGCGATGTACCGCCAGCAGGACATGGCGATCGACGACGCGCTCGAGTTCCTGCGCTCCCAGCTCTCCTTGACCTTCAGCACCGAGGACATCGTCGAGGGCGTCACCGCGTTCTTCGAGAAGCGCGACCCTCAGTGGAAGGGGCGGTAGGAGTGGCAAGCACCGAGCAGGGACAGGGAGAGAAGAACCTCCTTCCCGGTACGGCCCCGCTGGCGGCGCTAAACGAGCAGCTGCACGAGCGCCGCGCCAGGGCGAGGCTGGGCGGCGGCGAGGAGAAGATCGCCAAGCAGCACGGCCGTGGCAAGCTGACCGCCCGCGAGCGGCTCGAGCTGCTGGTCGACGAAGGGACCTTCGTCGAGCTCGGCATCCACGGCCGTCCGCACTTCGCCCAGCGGGCCATGGACGGTGTCGAGGCTCCCGCTGACGGCGTAATTACCGGTTGGGGCGATGTCGATGGCCGTCCAACCTGCATCGCCGCCTACGACTTCACGGTGATGGCCGGCTCGATGGGGATGACCGGCGAGCTGAAGGTGACCCGCCTGCGCGAGATGGCGCTCTCCAAGCGGATGCCCTTCGTCTGGCTGCTCGACTCGGCTGGCGCCCGCATCCAGGAGGCGACCGGTTCGCTCTTCGCCGGCTCCGGCTTTCTCTTCCGCGAGGAGGTCGAAATGTCGGGTGTGATCCCGATGGTGGCGGCGATGATGGGGCCGTGCGCGGCCGGCACCGCCTACATCCCCGCCCTGGCCGACTTCGTGCCGATGGTTTCCGGTCAGGGGGCGATGGCGCTGGCCGGTCCGCATCTGGTCAAAGCCGTGACCGGCGAGGACATCTCGATGGAGGACCTCGGCGGCGCCAAGGTCCACTGCCGCAAGTCCGGAGTGGGGGACCTCGAGGTGCCCGACGACGAGGCATGCATCATCGCGATCAAGCAGTACCTCTCCTACTTCCCCGCCAACTGCGAGCAGAAGCCGGCCGTTATAGAGACGGACGATCTGGACGACCGCATGTCGGAGAAGCTGATGGAAATCGTTCCCGACTCCTCGCGCCAGCCCTACGACATGTATGACGTGATCGGCGAGATCGTCGACGACGGCGAGTGGTTCGACCTGAAGCCGAAGTTCGCCAAGACGCTGATCACCTGCTTCGCTCGCTTCGGCGGTCAGCCGGTCGGGATCGTCGCCAACCAGCCCAAGCAGCTGGCCGGCATCCTCGACAACGACTCGGCCGACAAGGCGGCGCGCTTCATCAACCTCTGCGACGCCTTCAACATCCCGCTGGTCTTCCTCCAGGATGTGCCCGGCTTCATGGTCGGCTCCAAGGTCGAGCAGGCCGGCATCATCCGCCACGGGGCAAAGATGCTCTACGCGGTCAGCCGCGCCACGGTGCCGAAGGTGACGGTGATCGTGCGCAAGGCCTACGGCGCCGGCTACTACGTGATGTGCGGCAAGGCGTATGAGCCGGACCTGATCGTCGCCTGGCCAGGGGCGGAGATCTCGGTGATGGGCGCCGAGGGCGCGGTCGAAATCATCGGCCGTTCGGCGATCGAGGCCTCCGACGACCCCGAGGCGACCCGCGAGACGATGCTGAACGCGGTGCGCCAGCAGATCGACCCCTACATCGCCGCCGGCAACGCGGTCATCGACGACATCATCGACCCCCGCGAGACCCGCCCGACGATCGTCAAGGCGCTGCGCATGGCCAAGGACAAGACCGTCCAGAAGCCGCGCAAACGCCACGGGGTGATGCCGGTATGAGGGCGACTGTCGACTTTCTTGCCATAGAGGCAAGAAAAGCGCCAAGCGGAGGCCAGGCATGAGCCACTTCGAGGACCCGGTTGTGATCAGCTGCTCGATCAGCGGCGTGATCGCCAACCGCGACCAGTGCCCGGCGATCCCGTACACGCCGGAGGAGTACGCGTCGGAGGCGCGGCGCGCGATCGACGAGGGCGCCTCGCAGATCCACATCCACGCCCGCACGCCCGATGGCACCCCTTCGGTCGAGATCGAGGACTTCCGGGCGATTACCGAGGCGATCCTGGCCGAGGTCGGCGACGTGATCATCAACTACTCGACCGGCACGATCGGCGTGCCGATCGAGAAGCGGCTCGAGTATCTGCGGGCGCTGAAGCCCGACGTCGCCGCCCTGAACATGTCCTCGATGAACTACGCGAAGTACTCGAAGCGGCGCAAGGACTTCGTCTTCAAAGCGGTCTTCGAGAACAGCTTCGACACGATCATCGAGTTTCTGACCGAGATGCGGGAGCTGGGGATCAAGCCCGAGCACGAGTGCTTCGACGCCGGCCACGTCGCCAACCTCGACCCGCTGATCGACATGGGGCTGCTGGAGGAGCCGTTGCAGATCTCGCTGGTGATGGGTGTCACCGGTGGCATCCGGCCCACGCCCCGCAACGTCACCTTCATGTCGGATCAGATCCCGGGTGGCGCCGAGGGCCAGAACCAATGGCAGACGATCGGCGTCTCCCGCGACCAGTGGAAACTGCTCGGTGCGGCGCTGGTGCTGGGTGGCAACGTCCGCGCCGGAGTCGAGGACAACCTCTACCTGCCGAACGGCGAGATGTGCCGCTCCAACGGCGACCTGATCGCCAAGGCACGGCAGATGGCCGAGGACGTCGGCCGCCGCGCCGCCACCGTCGCCGAGGCTCGCGAGCTGCTGGGGATACCCAAGCGTGAGCGCTCTCCCGCTTAGCGACGTCAAGGTCCTCGACCTGACCCGGCTGCTGCCGGGGGGCTTCTGCTCGCTGCTCCTGGCCGACCTCGGTGCCGAGGTGCTGAAGGTCGAGGACACCGGCATGGGCGACTACATCCGCTGGGCACCGCCCTACTACGGCGGCGAGGAGCAGCAGGCGCTCGGCACCCGCTCCGCGCTCTACCTCTCGCTCAACCGCGGCAAGCGTTCGGTCCGGCTCGATCTCAAGAACGAGGCCGGCCGCCAGGCACTGCTGCGCCTGGTCAAGGACTACGACGTCGTCCTCGACGGCTTCCGGCCTGGCGTGCTCGATCGGCTCGGGGTCGGCTACGAGCGCATGCGCGAGGCCAACCCGGCGATCGTCTTCTGTGCGATCACCGGCTACGGCCAGGACGGCCCCTACGCCCAGCGCGCAGGGCACGACATGAACTATCTCGGCCTGGTCGGGCTGCTCGGCCTGACCGGCTTCAAGGACGGCCCTCCCGTCCAGTCCGGCGGCCAGATCGCCGACCTTGGCGGTGGCGCCCTGATGGCGGCCTTCGGGGTGATGGCGGCGCTGCACGAGCGCCGCCGCTCCGGCGAGGGGCAGATGGTCGACGTCTCGATGGCCGACGGCGCCCTCTCCTGGCTGGCGATGGTCGCCGGCCGCTACTTCTGCGACGGCGAGGTGCCGCGCCGCGGCGAGCAGCAGCTCGCCGGTGGCCTGATCTGTTACCTGCCTTACGAGGTCGTCGACGGATGGGTCAGCTGCGGCGCGCTGGAGCCGAAGTTCTGGGCGGCGCTCTGCAACGGCGTCGACCGGCCGGACCTGATCGAGAAGCAGTTCGAGGTGCCGGGCTCCGACGCTTGGCGCGAGGTCGCCGCGATCTTCCGTTCCCGCAGCCGCGGCGAGTGGCTGGCCTTCAACGACGAGCACGACTGCTGCATCGAGCCGATCCTCGGTCTCGACGAGGCGCTCGACTCCGAGCTGGTGCGGGCGCGCCAGATGGTCGTCGAGCTGGAGCAGCCCGGCCTGGGGACGGTGCGCCAGCTCGGCCTGCCGGTCAAGCTCACCCGCACCCCCGGCGACCCGACCCGCCCGGCACCCGCCTTCGGCGAGCACACCGAGGAGGTCCTGCGCGAGGCCGGCTACTCCGCCGAGGAGGTCGCCGCCATGCTGGCGTCAGGCGCCGCCGCCGGCCCGGCGGCAGGCGCCGCCCCAACCGAGTTCCGCGCATGACCGCCACGACCGCCGACGGGCCGATTCCGTCCAATATGTGGACGTTTGCGGCCCATCGACCGCCCCGATGAACGCCCACGTCGAGAAATCGCTGCTGCGGATGGGGGAGCTGGCTGAGGCCTCGGGGGTGCCGGTGCCGACGATCAAGCACTACCTGCGCGAGGGTCTGCTGCCGGAGCCGGTCAAGACCAGCCGCAACATGGCCTACTACCCGCCCGAGTTCGTCGACCGGATCAAGCTGATCAAGCGCCTGCAGGAGGAGCGTTTCATGCCGCTGAAGGCGATCAAGTCGGTGCTCGACAAGGGGCCCGAGCGGGCCGGAGCACTGCTCGAGTTGGAGGATCGGATCCTCGACCGGGCGCTGGCCGACGAGCGGGCGCGGACCAGCGCCGCCGAGGTCCGTGAGCGCTACGGCGTTCCCAGAGAGGTGCTCGACCGCCTCGCCGAGTTGGAGATCCTCACCCCCAACAGCCGCGGCTACTCGCCTTCTGACGTAACCATCATCGAGGCGATCAGCCGCTTCCGTGCCGGCGGCTACGACGAGCAGATCGGCTTCACCGTCTACGACACCCTGCGCTACAAGGAGGCCCTCGAGCAGCTGGTCCACCAGGAGGTCGACATGGTGATGAACCGCCTCGCCGGTGAGGTCCCTCCGGAGCGTGTGGTCGAGATGCTCGAAGCCGGCGCCCAGCCGCTCAAGGACCTGATCGCGGCCCTCCACACCAAGCTGATGGTCGCCGAGCTGGAGCGCCGCCGGGGCTAGGCGGTGGTGAGAGCGGCGCGGTCGGCCTCGATCTTGCGCAGAGTCATGCGGTGGTCGAGGCGCTCACAGAGGGCGGTCGCCTCCTCGAGCGCCTGCTCGACGCCCGCCGCGCCGGCGGCAGCGCGGGCCTGGGCGAGGATCAGCAGAGCGCCCGGCAGCTGCCAGTGCATTCCCCGCTCGCGCGAGGTTTCGACGGCGGCTTCGGCCTGCGCGAGTGCCTCCTCGACGCGCCCGACGCCCAGCAGCGCCCGCGCCCGCAGGGTGCCCCGCCAGGCCTCGCCCTCGCCGCCGGCATTCATCGCCTCGCGGTAGGTGCGGTCGGAGAGCTCGATCGTCTCCAGCGCCTCGGCGTGGTCCCCGGCGGCGATCTGCACATAGCCGAGGCTGGTCAACGCCAGGGTGCGGGAGAAGACGTCGCCAAGCTGGTCGGTCAGCTCGCAGTTGCGACGGGCGAGCGCCAGCGCCCCCTCCAGCTCGCCGCGCTCGGCCATCAGGGTCGACTTGTTGCCCCGACTCCAGCTTTCGGTCTCCGGATCGCCGAACTCCGCCGCCAGCCGCAGCGACTCGTCCGCCAGTCGCTCGGCCTCATCGAGCCGGTCGCGCTCCTTGAGGGCGATGCTCCGCGCCATCAGCGCCCAGGCCGGCGGGCAGCCGATCACGATCCCGGCGCCGACCTGGGGATCTCCCCCGCCGAGGTCGAGGATTTCCCTGGTGGCCTTTTCGACCAGGTCGAGATCGCCGGCGCACATCTGCGCATAGCAGCCGGCACCGCGGATCGCGACCCGCAGGTCGAGGTCGCCGGATTCGTCGGCCAGCTGGATCGATTCCTCGGCGGCGGCGATCCATTCGGAGGCGCGGTGGGCGACCCCCGGGCGGGCCGAGGTGAGCAGTTTCAATAGTGCCAGCGAGCGCAGGTCGCCGACCCGGGTGGCGATCTCCGTCGCCTCCGCCGCCAGCGCCTCCGCCTCTCCGCTCTCCATGCCGAGTCGCCAGGCGTAGTCGAGTTGCATCATCCGCGAGAGCACACCGAGGCCGATGGTCTCCTCGTTCTCGTCGAGGCTCGAGGCCAGCTCGGTCACGGTCCGCCACAGTCCCAGCGCGTCCTGGGGGCGGCTGTGGCCGGCCCAGTGGGCGGCGCGGGCCGACCAGCGAGCTGCTTCCAGCGTCTCGCCGCCGGCCGCCATATGGCCGGCGATCAGAGCCGCCAGCTCGTCGAGCCGCTCGGGCTCCAGCTCGATCGTCGCCCGGGCCGCCGCCGCATGGGTGGCAGCCCGGCCATCGGCGAGCTGGGTGCCATAGGCGACCTCGCGGGTCAGCGGGTGGCGGAAGGCAAGCACCCGTTCCGGGTAGAGCTCCGCTTCGTAGAGGAAGCCGGCCTCGATCAGCTCGCACAGCACCGGGTCGATCCGGTCGCGGTCGAGCCCGGCGGTCATTCCCAGCGCCCGCCCGCTGATCTCCTTGCCGACCACCGAAGCGACCTGCAGCAGCTGCTTGGCGGCGGGGTCGAGGCGGTCGATGCGGGCGGCGAGGACCGCCTGCACGGTGACCGGTACCGCCGCGCCCTCGATCGGCCGCGCCAGGCGGTAGGCGCCGCGCTCGCCCTCGAGATGCCCCGCCTCGGCCAGCTCGCGGACGATCTCCTCGATGAAGAAGGGGTTGCCCTGGGTGCGCTCGTGGACCGGCTCGTCGAGCCCGTCCAGCGACGGGTCCTCGCCGGCCAGGTCGCGCAGCAGCTCGCTCGTGTCCTCGCGAGCCAGGGGCTCCAGGGAGATCTCCCGATAGGACGCCGAGCGGCGCCAGGGGGGTGAGTACTCGGGCCGGAAGTTGAGCATCGCGAGCGTGTTCGTGCCCGCGATCGAGGCGACGAGATCGGCGAGCAGGACGTTGCTTCCCTCGTCGATCCAGTGCAGGTCCTCGATAACCAGGACCAGCGTCTTGCGGCGGCTGGGCGCGTTGACGAGCCGACAGACGATCCGGCCTAGCGCCCGCTGCCGTGCCTCGGCGCTCATCGGCGCCAGCGGCCGATCGGGGTCGGGGACGCCGAGGAAGTCGAACATCAGCGGCAGGTCCTCGGCGAAGCCGGGGTCGAGCAGCAGCGCCCGCCCGGCGATTTTCTCCCGCGCCAGCTGCTCGGGCTCACGCTCGCCGATCCCGAAGAAGGCACGCAGCATCTGCAGCACTGGCATGAATGGGGTCGAGGTCCCGTGCGCCTGTCCCTGTGCCTCGAAGACCTCGAGCCCCTCGGCGCGGCAGGTCTGGGCGAACTCGTGGCAGAGCCGGCTCTTGCCCACGCCTGGTTCGGCGACCAGGCCGACCACCCCTCCCCGGCCTTGCTTGGCCTCGGCGAGCGCCGCCTGCAGTTTTTCCATCTCCTCGGCCCGGCCGACGAAGCTGGAGAAACCCCGCTCGCGGGAGAGGTCGAGACGGGAGCGCGCCTCCCCGACCCCGGCCAGCTCGAAGACACGGACCGGCTGGCTCGCCCCCTTGATCTCGAACTCGCCGAGATCGTCGAGGTCGAGAAAGCCCGCGGCGAGCTCGGCGGTGTGCTCGGTCACGTACGTCCTGCCGGGCTCGGCCAGCGCCTCCATCCGCTGGGCCAAGCCCACCGTGTGCCCGATCGCGGTGTACTCGCCGTCGCCCCCCTGACCGATCGCGCCGGCGACCACCTCGCCGGAGTTGATCCCGATCCGGGTGGAGAAGTTGAGTCCCGGTCCGCGCCGCAGCTCGGCGGCGTAGTCGGAGACATCGTCGAGCATCTGCAGGGCGGCGTAACAGGCGCGCCGCGCGTGATCCTCGTGGGCGATCGGCGCCCCGAAGACGGCCATGATGCCGTCGCCGGTGAACTTATCGACGGTGCCCTCGAACCTGGTCACCGCGTTGGCCAGAATCGAGAAGAAGCGTTGCATGATCTTGCGCCACTCCTCGGGATCCTGCTGCTCGGCCAGATCCATGGAGCCGCTCACGTCGGCGAACAGGACCGTCACCTGCTTGCGCTCGGCGTCGTCGGAGCTTGGTCGAGTCACCTGTCCAAGGTTACGCCCGCGCCAGTCTCAGCGGACATCGTGCTGTACACACTTTTCCCCGCATGCCGGGGAGAGATGGGTACAGCAGTAGCCTGGGGCGGTGCGCTCTGTCCTGGTTACCGGAGCATCGACGGGCATCGGCCGCGCCACGGCGCTGCGTCTCGACGGGGCCGGATGGAAGGTCTTCGCTGGCGTCCGCAAGGAGAGCGACGCCGACTCGCTGCATCAGGCTGGCTCCGAGTGCATCGCGCCGCTGACCCTTGACGTCACCGATCCTGTCCAGATCGCTGCCACCGCGGCGCGGATTGAGGCCGAGTCCGAGGGCGGGCTCGACGGGCTCGTCAACAACGCCGGCGTCGCCGTGCCGGGGCCGTTGGAGACGCTGGCGATCGAGGACTTCCGCCGCCAGATCGAGGTCAACATGACCGGCCAGGTGGCCGTCACCCAGGCGCTGCTGCCCGCGATCCGCACCGCCCGCGGTCGCATCGTCTTCATCAGTTCGATCGGCGGCCGAGTCGCTCTGCCCCTGACTGGTGCTTACCACGCCGCCAAGTTCGGGATAGAGGCGGTGGGGGACGTCTTCCGCCAGGAGCTGAGGCCCTGGAACATCTCGGTCTCAATCGTCGAGCCGGGGTCGATCGACACGCCGATCTGGAAGCGCGGCGAGCGCACCGCCGACGAGATCGGCACGCCTCAGCGCGAAGCCCTCTACGGCAGGGCGATCGAGAAGTACCGCAAGGTGATCAAGGACACCGCCGGACGGGGGATCCCACCGGAGAGGGCGGCGAAGGTGATTGAGCACGCCCTCAGCGCCAACCGTCCCCGGGCGCGCTACCTGGTCGGCCGGGAAGCCAAGCTGGCGGCAGGCGCCAAGCTAGTGATCCCGACGCCGATCTTCGACCGCATCATCGCTCGGCAAATGGGCTTGTAGGACGTCCGCCGGGCCGCGATCGACCTGGCCACGTCGGCCCTATACTGGGGCCGTCGATTGACTGGTCAATCAGTCGGCACCGACCATCGGAGGGAACCGTTGCGAGCAGCCGCCGTACAGCTCAACTCGACAGGTGACAAGGCCCGGAACCTCGCCGCGGCCGAGCGGCTGGTGGGCGCCGCCGCGGCCGACGGGGCCGAGCTGGTGGCGCTGCCGGAGAAGTGGAATCTGCTGGCCGGGGGAGAGGGGCTGCTGTCCGGGGCGGAGCCGCTCGACGGCCCCAGTCTCACCGCTGCCCGTGGCTGGGCGCGAGCGCTTGGCATCTACCTGCTCGCCGGCAGCATCGCCGAGCGCGGCGACGGCGAGAAAGCCTCGAATACCTCGGTGCTGATCGGTCCCGACGGCGAGGATCTCGCCATTTACCGCAAGATCCACATGTTCGACGTCGATGCCGGCGGGGTCTCCTACCGCGAGTCCGAGCACGAGCAGCCCGGTGCCGAGATCGTCACCGCACCGCTCGGCGAGCTGATCGCCGGCCTGAGCGTCTGTTACGACCTGCGCTTCCCGGAGCTGTTCCGCATCCTCGCCCTGCGCGGCGCCCGGCTCCTCGCCATTCCCTCGGCCTTCACTGCCGCCACCGGCCGCGATCATTGGGAGGTGCTGCTGCGGGCGCGGGCGATCGAGAATCAGGCCTTCGTGCTCGCCCCCAACCAGGTCGGGCAGGCGCCGCCCCATTTCGACTCCTTCGGCCACTCGTCGATCATCGATCCCTGGGGAACGGTGCTGGCCAGCGCGCCCGCCGAAGAGTGCTTCGTCGCCGCCGACCTCGACCTGGCGACGCAGGACCGAATCCGCGAGTCGCTGCCCTCGCTGGCCAATCGCCGGCCCCAGGCTTACTCATGGCCGCGACTGATGGAGGCGCGGGCCTGATGGCCAAAGCGCCGCCCGTCGACAAGCGCCGGCAGATCCTCGACGCGGCGATCCGTGTCTTCGCCCGCCAAGGCTTCCATGCCACCCGCGTCTCCGACATCGCCGACGAGGCCGGCGTCGCCTACGGGCTCGTCTACCACTACTTCCGCTCTAAGGACGAGGTTCTCAACGAGCTCTTCGTCGAGCGCTGGTCGCTGCTGCTGAGTGCGATCGAGGAGACCGACCGTACGGGGGAGACGCCGCGCGAGAAGCTCGGGGCGGTTGCGGCCTTCATCGTCGACTCCTACCGGCACGACCCGGAGCTGATGAAGGTGATCATCGTCGAGGTGACCCGTGCCGCCAACTCATTCGGGCGCACCCACCTGCCGGAGATCCGCCGCGCCTATCAGTCGATCGCCAAGATCGTCGAGGACGGCCAGAAGGCCGGCGCCTTTCGTGACGACGTGGCGCCTATGTTCGCCTCGATGTCCTTCTACGGCGCCATCGAGCAGCTGCTCTCGGGCTGGATCTTCGATGTCATCCCCGCCTCCGACACAGACTTCGATCAGGCCAAGGAACTTGTCGTGACGACGATCTGCGACGGGCTCGAGCCGCGATAGGTAAGGTCGCAAGCCGGGTATGGACAACGAGATGGTCAGAAGATTGCTCTGGAGTGGGGTGCTCGCCGCCAGCAGCGCCCTGGCCAGCATCGCCGCGGCGCGACTGGCCGCGATCGTCTGGCGTCGAGTCTTCGACGAAGATCCGCCCGAGTAGGAGGGAACCATGCCCGAGCAGAGCCAGACCCCGCCACCGACCCCTCCTCCGGCGCCACCGACGCCGCCGCAGGTGCCGCCTCCCGGACCGGTCGCGGCCGACAAGAGATCGGTTGCCGATCTCGTCATCGACGTCTCCCAGGGAACCTCCTCGCTGATCCGCGAGGAGTTCGAGCTCGCCAAGGCCGAGGTCACCGAGAAAGTCGGCAAGATCCTGCGCGGCTCGGTAGTCGGAATCGCCGCGGGCGCCTTCGCCTTCCTCGCCCTGATCCTGATTATGGAGGGCATCGCCTGGCTGCTCAACGAAGAGGTCTTCGATGGCAAGACCTGGCCCGGCTTCTTCATCGAGGCCGCCGTCTTCCTGCTGATCGCCGCCGCGGCGGGTTACGTCGCCTACCGCTCGGTCAGGGCCGGAGCGCCGCCGCTGCCAGAGCAGGCGATCGAAGAGGCGAAACTGACCAAAGCTATGTTCGAAAGCGAGGAGGCCGGAGATGCCGGAACGCAGCGCGGCTGAGATTCGTCGCGACATCGACGTCCAGCGTCAGCAGCTTGGCACCTCGGTCGAGGCGTTGCGTGGTCGCGTCACCGAGCTGACCGACTGGCGCCGTCAGGTCGACGAGCACCGCACCCAGCTAATCGCCGCCGCCGCCGTGGTCGGTTTTGCGATCGGCGTCCGCGCGATGCTCCGCCGCCGCCGCTGACGAGACTCAGACGGCGCCATGCGGCGTCCTCGGTCGCGCAAAATGGCGCTGCTTCCGCGCTCCCTGCGTCCTTGCCTGGCCCCGTCTGAGTCTCGTCAGCGGGTGGTGACTAGGTCGGTCGGCACGCTGCCGATTCCCAGCAGTCCCGGGCCGACGTGGGCGCCCAGCACGGCGCCGATCTCGGAGACGAAGACGGGCTCGCAGCCGAAGATCTCGCGAGCGTCGTCGATCAGGGTCGCGGCCGTCTCGTCATCCTGGATGTGCTGAACGACCCAGCCGTCGGCACCTTGGTCGTGGCGCTGGCGGGCGTAGTCGCGCAGCCGCTCCAGCGAGCGGGCACGGGTGCGGACCCGCTCCACGGGGGTGATCTCCTCCTCGAGGGTGAGGATCGGCTTGATCTTCAGGGCGCTGCCGATCCAGGCACGGGCGCCGCCGATGCGGCCGCCGCGGCGCAGGTACTCGAGGGTGTCGATCGCAAACCACATCTTCAGCGCCTCGCGCGTCTCCTCGGCCCGGGCCAAGACGGCCTCGGCCTCGGCTCCCTCCGCCGCTGCGGCTGAGGCCCCGAGGACGGCGAGGCCCATCCCGCCGGCCGCCGAGCGCGAGTCCATGACGTGGATCCGCTCGCCGCCGCCGTCCTCGTCGATCAGCCGCTGACGGGCCTGGTTGGCCGCCTCGAAGGTGCCGGAGATGCCGGAGGAGATGTGGATCGAGACGATTTCCTGGCCGGCGTCGAGCAAGGGCTGGTAGACGGAGATGAAGTCGCCGATCGAGGGTTGGGAGGTGGTGGCGCCGCTCTCGGAGGCGCGTAGCCGCTCGTAGAAGCCGGCGTAGTCGGAGATATCGATCTCGCGCTCCTGGTGGCCGTCGACCGAAACGTAGAGGCTGATCGTCTCGACGCCCCTCTCCTTCACCAGGTCGCAGGGAAGGTAGGCCGTGGTGTCGCAGACGACGGCGGTCTGGTCACTCGCGTTCAACCCGGCGATTCTCGCAGACGCGTTTGCGCACGGAGCTTCCGCCGGCCCCCCGCTACACTTTGTGAAGTGACCGATACGCCAAACGCGGCAATTACCCTCACCGACAAAGCGGCCGAGAAGATCGGCGAGCTGCTTGGCGGGCAGGCCGAGGGCACCGAGCAGGCGCTTCGCGTCGCCGTTCGTGGCGGCGGTTGCTCCGGCTTCCAATACGCGCTGGCCTTCGACAAGCCCAAGGACGACGACAACGTCTTCGAGGTCGACGGGGTCGCCGTCGTCGTCGACAAGGTCAGTATGCAGTTCGTCTTCGGCTCAGAGGTCGACTATGTCGAGGGGCTTCAGGGGGCGGGCTTCCAGGTCAATAACCCCAATGTGGTTGCGGCCTGCGGTTGCGGTTCGTCGTTTCAGGTCAAAGACGACGCGCCAGAGACTGCAACCGCGTCTGTCTAGCGCGGAAGCCGACCTCCTCCTAGGTCGAAGGCCGGCCCCCCTGGGCGCTCTCTTAGGCCGCCTTGCCGATGCTGACGGCCGGCACGACCTTGTCGGTGCTGATCTTCATTCGCTTCACCCCCTCCCTGTTTGCGGGTGGTGATCGACTGACCAGCTCACTGCTGATGTGGTTCCAACGGTAAGTGCGCCTTAAGCGGAATCGGCGCAACTTCCTCGACCGACGGACTAGGCTTAAGCGCTCAAGACCCTTGGAAGGGAGATGTGATGGCGAGCAAGGTCCGCCACCGAAAAGCAACCCAGAACCGCCTTGACGCGGTTTCGCACCCGCTGCGGGCGGCAATGCTGCGCATCCTTGTAGAGCGGACGGCCAGCCCGGTTGAAATGGCGCGAGAGTTAGGCGAGAGGAGCGTGCCGAACGTCTCTTATCACGCGAAGCGCCTGGTCGCCCTGGACTGCGCCGAACTCGTAGAGGAACGAAAGGTTCGTGGCGCTGTTGAGCATCGGTATCGAGCCACCGAGCGCCACCTGGTCGAAACCGACGAGTGGGACGAGCTCGTCGCGAAGAGCCCCGAGCTGGCCCAGCATCTGGTCGGCGAGTACATGCAGGCGATCCTCGACGACTTCACCGCCTCGGTTCGGGCGAGGATGATCGGCTCGAATGAGAACTTCCACCTGACCAGGACCCCCATGGTGGTCGACGCGGAGGGGCTGCGGAACGGGATGGAGATCCAGGAACGCTGCCGCTTGGAGCTGCTCGAGAATGAGCGTCTGAGCGCCGAGCGCCGGAGCAAGAACGGCGCCGAGGCGATCCACGTTTCCTCCTGCCAGGGCTTCTTCGAAGTGCCAGGTAGTGGGTCAGTTTCAAACTGACCCGCTGTCCCTTCGGGCGAGCCGCTATTCGATCTGGAGGGGCGGCGACTGGGCCGGGGGCCCGTCGGCGGGGGTCGTGACTGCTGGCTGCTCGACGCCGAGGGCCTCGGCCAGTTCGCCGGACTCGAACATCTCCTCGACGATGTCGGCACCGCCGAGCAGCTCACCGTTGACGTAGAGCTGGGGGAAGGTCTGCCAGTCGGAGATCTCTGCCGTCACTTCGCGCAGCGGCTGCAAAGCCGGCAGGACGTCGATCGCGCCGTACTCAACGTCGACCTGGTCGAGCACCTGGACGACGCGCATCGAGAAGCCGCAACGCGGCGCCTCCGGGGTGCCTTTCATGAAGAGCAGCACCGGGTTGGCGGCGATCAGCTCCTGGACTTTGGACTTCAGCTCTGGATCGGCCATCGGCACAGAGTAGCTAGCTCGGCACGTCGGTCTTGACCGAGAGGGCATGGATGGTGCCGTCGTCGAAACGGGTCTTGACCGCGGCCTTGACCAGGCGGTGCTGGTCGATCCGCGAGAGCCCCTCGAACTGGGCGGCGCTGACGGTTGCCCGCAGGTGATCGCCGTTGCCGGTTTCGTCGCTAACTTCGACGCTGGCGCCGGGCAGCGCCGCCTCGATCATTCCCTTCAGCTCCGCGAGATCGGCAGCCACGGGCGCGGTGCCTAGCCGCTGATCTTCTCGCCGAGGGTGTCGAGCATCTCCTCGACCCTGACGAACTTGACGCGGGGGCGGCCGTGGGGCTCGCCGCGGCCGACCTCGGCCTGGTCGATCGCCTGCCAGTCCTCGAAGCTGACATAACGGGTGCCGCGTTCGGCCAGCAACGCCTCGACCGCGGCTGGATCTGGATTTGCCGGCTGCAGCAGCGTCTGCGACTCGACGTCGGCAAGCAGGTGCGTGACCGTCTCCAGGGCATCTTTCTTGTTGGTGCCGATCACGCCCGAGGGTCCGCGCTTGATCCAGCCTGCCGTGTAGTGGCCGACCTTGTGGCCGGAGTCGTGGGAGTCGAGCACGCGGCCGCCCTCGTTGAGGATCAGTCCGCGCTTCTCGTCGAAGGGAACGCCCTCGATCGGGATGCCGGTGTAGCCGACTGAGCGCAGGACAAGGCCGCACTCCAGCTCCTCGCGCTCGCCGGTGTCCTTGGCGCGCAGCGTGCCGCCTTCCTCGACCAGCTCGTTGCGGCCGACGACGATGCTTTCGACCTTGCCGTCGCCCTTGATCTCGACCGGCGAGGCGAGAAAGCGCAGGACGATCCGCTGGTGCTTGGCCTCGGGCGTGCGCTGGGAGAACTCGCGCAGGGTCTCGACGTTGACGCGGGTGGTCTTGTCGGCCTGGTCGGACTCGAGGAAGGCGGCGCTGGCCTCGTCGAGCTCGACCTCGGCCGGATCGACGATCACGTCGGCGTCCTCCATCTCGCCCAGCTCTTTGATCTCCGGGTTGGTGAAGGCGGCCTGAACCGGCCCGCGGCGGCCGAGCACGACGATCTCGCGGATTTTCTTCGCATCGAGCAGCTCGATCGCGTGGTCGGCGGTGTCGGTCTGGCGCAGCTCGTGGTCGGTCAGGGCCAGCATCCGGGCGACGTCCAGCGCCACGTTGCCGTTGCCGATCACCACCGCGCGCTCGCTAGAGAGGTCGAAATCGTGATCGGCGTAGTCGGGGTGGGCGTTGTACCAGCCGACGAAGGCGGTGGCGGCGTGGCTGCCGGGCAGTTCCTCGCCGGGTACGCCGAGCTGGCGATCGGTCTCGCAGCCGACCGTGAAGACGATCGCGTGGTAGAGCCGCTCCAGGTCCTCGACCTCGATGTCATGGCCGACCTTGACGTTGCCGAAGAAGCGGAAGCCGTCGCGAGCCGCGGTTTTTTCGTAGACCCGGGTCACCGACTTGATCTTCGGGTGGTCCGGGGCGACGCCCCCGCGGACGAGGCCGAAGGGGGTTGGCAAGCGGTCGAAGAGGTCGACCTGGGCGTGTAGATCCTCGCCCTTGAGGATGTGCTCGGCGGCGTAGAAGCCGGATGGTCCGGCGCCGACGATGGCGACGCGAAGGGGGTTCTCTGGACTGCCAATCTTGCTCATTGGACGCGGAAGAATAGGGAATCTGGCGAGCGGGGCGGCTACGCCGCCATCAACATCTCGCTGCAGTCCGGGCAGACGCCATGGCTGATCTCGGGCAGCTCCGGCAGCGCGAACAGGCCGAGCCGCGCGACCGCCTCCTCGACCTCGACCCACTCGCCGTCAACCAGGAAGCGGTCGCACCAGCCGCACATCGTCAGGGTCTCCTGGCCGCGCGGCGTCTCGGCGTCGAGCAGCGGCTGGAACTCGTCGCGCTGCTGTTCGGCGCGCAGTCGGGCCGAGAAGAGGACGAAGCGGCCGGATGACTGCGCGGCGATGTGGAGGTCCATTTCACGGCGCACTTCAGGCCCGTCGCAGCGGCAGGGGATGTCGGCGCTGCGCAGCTCGCCGCGGATGCGCCGCAGCAGCATCCGCTGCAATTTCTCCAGCTCCTCTCCGGCGACGAAGTCCCAGAGCAAGCGCCCGAGGCTGGCGCCGGCGCCGTCCCAGCCGTTCTCGGCGGCGAAGGCGTAGTAGCCCTCGTCGACCTTGACGAGGCGGTCCTGGTCATCGATCGCGTAGCTGAGGGTTGCCTGAGTGATCCGCTAAGGCTAAACCGCTCAGCTCAAGGCGGGGGAATCGGCCTGCACCGCGCTGGGGCTGCCGTCGAGGGCGTCGAGTGCGCGGCGGGTAGACATCGCCACGCAGGTGAAGATCGGCGTCTCGCGCTCGGTGTACTCGCTCGACTCGGTCGGGCGTAACTCGTTGACGAGGTCGAGGAACATCCCGGGGTCGTCGCCCTCGAAGCAGACGACGAACTCCTGGTCGTCGATCCCGAAGGAGTAGGTCGTGTTGATCGTGATCTCCGGGTAGCGGCGGCCAACTTCGATGTGGCTTTTCATGATTCGGCCGCGCTCCTCCGGCGCCAGCCCGTACCAGCGCCGCTGCTTGACCATCGGGTAGAGGAAGAGGTACTTGCGCTCGCTGATGCAGATCTCCTGCCGCGCCTGCTCGTCTGAATAGGGCGAGCGTTTGGTCATCGAGAGAAACGAGTGGGGCGTCTCGGCCCATTTCGCCAGGCCGCTCTGGCCGAGGACGACGTGGAAGGTGTGGATGTCGTCGAGGTTGGGGCTCTGGCTGAGCAGGACCAGGTCAACGTCGCCGCGCGTGCCTATGGTTGAGTAGGCCCGCAGCGAGCGGTCGAGGCCGAAGTCCTCGCAAGCGGCGAGAAACTCCTGCTTGTCGGCGGCGCGAAGGTCGGGATCCCGACGGCGCCAGGCTGGATCAAATTTGAAAAACGTGAACTTGGCGAACGTGCGGTCGGCCATCGGGGTGACGATAGCGCTCGTCGTGTCGCTGCTCGCTGCGTCGACCGCGAGCGCCCAGGTCTCGCTGGTCCTGCTCCCACCGGGGACTCCGGTTCAGGAGCTGGCGAAGAACGGGATGTCGCCGGGGTGGATGAGCGCAGGGCTCGGCTCGGTTTCAGCGGAGCAGACCTATCTCGACATCACCCAGGGGAACCGGGTCTTCGATTCGCTCTATGACTCCGAATTGCCAAGCGGGCGGGTGCCGCTCAATCGCGCGGTGACCAATGCCGCCTTGCTTCAGCGGGCGGAATCGGCTCCGGCGGACATCGTGCCGGGGCTGCTGGCCCAGACTTTGGGGAAGGCAGGCAAGGGCTTCGCGGTAGACGACGTCACGGTGCGCCAGCTACCGGAAATGGTCGCGGGGCTGCGCGGGGATGATCTGTTGATTGCGATCGAGCGGCCGCCGCCGCAGAAGAATCGGGCTCTGGCGATTGGGATCGCCGGCGAGGGTTACAGCGGCAACCTGACCTCGGACAGCACTCGGCTCAACGGCTACGTGCTGTCGACGGACGTCGCGCCGACGATCTTGGAGCGGCTCGGAACTGCAATTCCCCAACAGATGTCGGGGCAGCCGATCCGCGCGGAGGGCGAGGTCGATCCGGGGGCGGTGACTGCACTGGGGGACCGGATGGAGGTGATCTCGGAACGGCGGGGGCCGGTGATCGGGCTGAGTTTGCTGGCCTGGATCGTGGCGCTGGGGCTGACGATCGTCGCGAGTCGGGGCGCAGCTGGGCGCAGTGGTGTCCGGGTGGTGGGACTGGCGGTCGTCTACCTGCCGCTGGTTCTGCTGGTCGGGGCGGCGGTGGAGCCGGGGGAGACGGTTGAAATGCTGATGACGATGCTTGGCGCGCCCTTGCTGGCGTCGCTGACGCTGGCGCTCTGCGGTGGATATCGGGCGCTGGCGGTTGCCGCGGGGCTGACCGTCCTGGCCTATGCAATCGACGTCATCGTCGGCTCGCCGCTGACGGCGCTGTCGCTGCTCGGGCCCAACCCGGGACTCGGAGTTCGCTTCTATGGGATCGGCAACGAGCTGGAGGCGCTGCTGGCGGTGCTGATCGTCGCCGGGACCGGCGCCGGATTGACCGGGTTTGCGCCGCGACTGTCGCCACGCGCTTGCGCGATCGCCTTTCTGGCGGTCGGAATCTGTGCCGCCTTCATCTTCTCCGCGGGCCGCTTCGGAGCCGACGTCGGGGCGGCGATCGTTTTTCCGGTCGGAGCCGCGGTGGCGGCCGCGGTCATCGCCGCTCGGAGGCGCCGCTCGGCACTCTTGATCGTGGCGCTGCCGTTCGCGGTGCTGGCGCTGCTGGCGCTGATCGATCTCGTCTCCGGCGCCAATGCCCATCTCACCCGCTCGGTGCTGGACGCCGGCGGCCTCGGCGAACTTGGCGACGTCGCTCAGCGCCGCCTCCAGCTCTCCGCCCACAGCTTCTCCCGTCCGATCGTCTTCGTCTTCTTGCCCCTGATCGTCGTTCTCGCCGCGCTCGCTGTGGCGCGCCGTGATCGTCTCCGCGCCTGGCTCGACGGCCGCCCGGCGATACGGGCCGGAATGATCGGCGCCGTCGCGGCGACCGTCGTCGGCACCCTCGCCAACGACTCCGGAGCGCTGCTGCTGGAGATCGGTGCCGCCTACCTGCTCGTCTTCACGGGCTTTGTGTGGGCAGAGGCCGCCGAACAAACCTCGGCGCAGACAAAAAGTTACACTTCGATTTCCCACACGTGAGGTATTTCTCCCTAGCCTGGAGGGCATGGAGTCAATGCGATCCACCTGGACCGATTCCCGCCTCGACGATTTCAGGGACCACGTCGACTCGCGCCTCGACGACCTCAACGGTCGAGTCAGCGAGCTTTCCAGCCGCATCGACTCGTTCCAGCGAACAATCATTCAAGTTGGGGGAGCCTTGGTCGCGGCTTTTGTAGGCCTGATGGCTGCCGTCCTCGGCCTGGTGGCGACCCAACTCTGAGCGAGCGACAGCTATTGCCCGGCCTCGCAACGGGGCCGGGCGATGATCTACCCTTGATCGCCTGTGCGCATAGCTCTCGTCTCGCCATATTCCTGGTCCTACCAGGGGGGCGTGAACCGGCATGTGGAGGCGCTTGCCGAGGAGTTCCTCGGCCGTGGCCACGACGTTCGCGTGCTTGCCCCGTATGACCCGCCTGGCCGGGTCAGTCGAGTGCTGCACCGGGCGGCTGCCGAACGCCGCGAGATGCCGGACTACCTGACGCCGCTCGGCCGCACCATGGGGTTTGGCGCCAACGGGTCCGTATCCAATCTTGCTCCCTTCCCCGTCGGTGGGATCGTGGCGCCGCGTCGGGCGGTGCGGCGGGGTGAATTCGACGTGATCCACGTCCACGAGCCGCTGGTGCCCCATGTTGGCTGGAACGCGACGCTGGGGGCGAAGGCACCGGTCGTCGGTACCTTCCACGCCTACTCGACCAAGGCCCTCCCCAACTACATCGCCAACGCGGTCGGCGCCCGCCGTCTCTTCAACCGCCTCTCGGCCCGGATCGCCGTCTCCGAGGCCGCCGCCTGGACCGGTCGACGCTGGTACGGGGGCGACTACACGATCATTCCCAACGGAGTCGACGTCGACTCCGCGCCGAGCGCGCCGTCGGCACCGGCGGGAGAGCTGCGGATCCTCTTCGTCGGTCGTCCGGAGGAGCGCAAGGGGTTGCCGATCCTGCTGACCGCCTTCGGGGCTCTGGTCGAGCACGTTCCCTGCCGCCTCACCGTGATCGGCGCCGACCGCGAGGACGTGCTCCGCTATGTCGCCGACCCCGAACTGCTGCGCTGGATCGACATCCGCGGCCGGGTCTCCGGCGAGAGCCTCTGGACCGAGCTGCACGGCGCCGACGTCCTCTGCGCCCCCTCGCTCTCCGGTGAGAGCTTCGGGATGGTGCTGACCGAGGCCTTCGCCGCCGGCACGCCGGTGATCGCTTCCAACATCGCCGGTTACAGCGACGTCGTCAGCGATGGCGTCGACGGTCTGCTGGTGCCCCCCGGCGACCCGCAGCGCCTGGCCGAGGAGCTGCAGCGCGTCCATCACGAGCCCGAGCGGTTGCGGACGATGGGAGAGGCCGCCCGTCGCAGCGCCCAGCGCTACGCCTGGCCCCGCGTCGCCGACCAGGTAACGGAGGTCTATGAGCGGGCGATCGAGGCGCCGCGTCCTGTGGGAGCCGGTGAGCGTATGGCTCACTGGGCCGGGCTCCGGCCCGCCGATGGGGGCCCCCGCCACCCCGCCCGGAGGCTGCCGTCGCTGGACCCAGTACCGGCCCAGGCTGGCAAGCGCGGCCGGCGGGTGGCGCGGCGTGCTGGGCTGGTCGCCGCCGGCGCCCTCGGCATCGGCCTCACCGTCCTCGCCGCCCAGAAGATCGGCGTCGACAACGTGGTCGAAAGCATCGTCCGTTCCAACCTCACCTGGGTGGTCGTCGCCTGCGCATTGATGGCCGTCTCGCTCTTCTTCCGCGCCGCTTCCTGGTACTGGATCGCCCGTGCGGCGCTGCCCAACCGATCCGTCCGTCGGCGCGACGTCACCTCGGCGACGATGATCGGGGTGCTGATGTCGGCGACCCTGCCCGCTCGCCTCGGTGAGCCGGCGCGCGCCCTCGCCCTGGCCCGCCGCACCGGCCGCATGCGAGAAACCTTCCCGGTCCTGCTCGGGACCCTGGTCTCCCAGACGATGCTCAACCTGGTGGCTCTGGCGCTGCTCGGGGCGATCATCGTCTCGTCCACGCCGCTCTTCCACTCCGGGACCCAGAAGCTGTTCGTCTTCAGCCTGGTGCCGCTACTGCTCTTGGTCGTCGTTCTCGTTGCGCCGATGCTGATGCGCCGCAACGGCAACGGCCGCCTGGCCCGCCTCGGCGCCAGCTTGCACCGGGCGCTGATCCAGGTACGCGCCGGCCTCGCCGTCTTCCGCGACCCACGGCGGGGAGCCGCCGCCGCGGCCGCCCAGCTCGGCGCCTGGGCGATCCAGCTCTGCGCCTGCTGGGCGCTTCTTTACGCGCTCGGGCTCGACGGCAAGGCGGGGATCGGCGCTGCCGCTGCGGTCCTGTTCGCGGTCAACGTCACCGCGGTCGTGCCGGCGACCCCGTCAAACATCGGCGTCTTCCAGCTAGCGGTGATCAGCGTCCTTCACACCGGCTTTGAAGTCGGCACCGCCGATGCCCTCGCCTACGGCGTCATCCTCCAGGCCGTCGAGATCGCCACCGCGGTGGCCCTCGGGCTGCCGGCGCTGGTCCGCGAGGGGCTGACCTGGAGCGACTTGCGGGTGCAGGCGCTCTCGACCGCGCCGGTCCACCTCGAGTCGAAACCCCGCGAGCGCTCCGGCGCCAGTCGCGGCGGCGTCATTTAGAAACCTCTCGCATTCGCCTTAGCTTGACCTACTCTCCGATCAGCTCGATGCGATAGCCGTCCGGGTCACGGACGAAGCAGATGCGGTGGCCCTCGATGCGGCCGCCGGGACGGTAGGGGGGCTTCTCGGGATCGATGCCCTCGGCGGCCAGCCGGTCGAGGGTGCCCTCGAGGTCGTCGACCGCGAGGGCGATGTGGTTGTAGCCGCTGCCGAGCTCGTAGGAGTCGATGCCGTGGTTGTAGGTCAGCTCCAGGCGCGGGTCCTCGCCGGGCAGGCCCATGAAGACGTTGATCGCCTCGTCGCCAATCGGCATCCGCGCCACCTCCTCGAAGCCGAGCTTCGAGTAGAAGGCGACCGACCGGTCGATGTCGCCGATTCGGTAGCAGGTGTGGAGAAAGCTGGCCATGGCTCGGAAAGGCTACACCGAGCCGTGTACCGCTTTGGAATGCGGCTTGCACTGGGGCGGGTGGCCCATTAAGTTGCAACATCTCCGCAATCTTTGGACTGTGCCGGATGCCCGGCACGGAAAGGAATCTCTTGAGAAAGCAGCTCGTTCTGGCGGTCGCCGCGACCGCCGCAATGCTCGTCCTCGTCGGGCCCGGCCTCGCCGCCGGTGCCGAAACGCCACCGTCCACCGGCACGACCGCGACGATCTACATCCAGGGCAGCGAGGGCGGCAAAGGCGGCCCGCTTCGATTCGTCGCTCCGCAGACGGTCACTCAGGGCGACGAACTGAAAATCGTCAACGAAACCGATCCCAAAAAAGTTGGCCCGCACACCTTCTCGCTGGTCACCAAGGGCTCGCTGCCCAAGACCCCCAGCGCGCGTAAAAACTGCTTCACCCCGAAACACATCTGCCTCTCGATCTCTCAGTGGCATGGGTTCAATCCAAAAACCGAGAAGATCGCCATCAACCCGGCCAAAGCGGGGCCCGAAGGCTGGAGCACCCTGGGCAGCACCACCAAGAAGGGCGACTCCTGGTTCACCGAAAAGAAGGGCGACTCGCTCACCCAGCAGGTGACCGCCGACCCGGCGACCACCAGCACGCTCTATTTCGTCTGTGCGATTCACCCCTGGATGCAGGGCTCCGTCAAGGTCCTGCCAGCCGGCTAACGGCACGTCCGAACAGTCCACATCCACGCCTCGCCTGGGGCGCCGAGCTTTCCTCGGCGCCTTGGGCGGCGGCGCGCTCGCTTCCCTGCTGCCGCTGAGGGGCGCGGGGCTGGGCGAGCTTCTCCCCCTTGGCGAGGCAACCTCGGAGGCGGTCGCGGCAGTGCCGTTCCAGGCACGCCTGCCGATCCCCCGGGTCCTCGGCGATTCTCAGATCGAGATCCCGATCCGCGAGGCCGAGGCCCAGATCCTGCCCGGCCCCAAGACGAAGCTGTGGACCTACGGCGGCAGCTTCCCCGGGCCGACCGTCCGCCGCCCGGCCGGCCAGCGAACCGAGGTCACCTTCCACCACGAGCTGCCGGCCGGCGCCGGTGAGCTCTCGGTCCACCTGCACGGCGGCCACAACCGCACCCAGTTCGACGGCCAGCCGGGCGGCCTGACCAAGTCGCAGCCGATCTCCTACTTCTGCCGTATCCCGCGCGGGCTCTCCTCAAGTGAGTCGGGCAACGACCTGCTGATCGCGCCGGGAGGGCGGAAAACCTACGTCTACGACCTGGTCGAGGACGGGCGCCCGGAACGGGCCGCCTTCCAGTGGTACCACGATCACCGACTCGACCGGACGGCACCGCACAGCTGGCGCGGCCTGGCCGGGATGTGGATCGTCGACGACGAGCTCGACGCCTCGCTGCCGCTGCCGACCGGCGACCGCGACATCCCGCTGATGATCTCCGACCGCACCTTCGACCGCCATAACCAGCTGACCGATCCCTTCGGTCCGGGGTTGCGCCCGCCGGCCGACGGCATCGCCGGGCGCAGCGTCCTCGTCAACGGCGCCTACATGCCGCACCACCATGTTCTCGCCTGTCGCTACCGGCTGCGGCTCCTCAACGTCTCCCAGTTCCAGTCGTACAACCTGCAGCTTTCGAACGGTGCTCCGATGGTGCAGATCGGCAGTGACAGCGGCCTGATGCCGGCGCCGGTTCGCCGTAGTCAGATCCTGATCGGCCCGGGGGAGAGAGTCGAGGTGATCGTCGATTTCGCTGCCGCCGCGGGGGATTCGGTCGAGCTTCGCAGCGGCCGGCACGGCGGCCGCAACCCGGACGGGGCCCGCGCCAATATCGGTGCCCTGATGCAGTTCCGGGTCGGCCGCGGCCGCGTCCCGGACAGGACTCGAATCCCGCGCCGGTTGCGACCCCTGCCGGAGTGGGCGACGAAGGCGAAGCGCAGGTCGGACCGTAAGCCCGACCACCGCTGGGAAGTTACGGTCGGGGGCCTCTTCAGGACCACCTGGCTGATCAACGGCAGGACCTTCAACCCCGCCCGCGCCGATGCCTTCCCGGTGCTCGGCACGACCGCGGTCTGGGAGATCGTCAACCGCACCGCCGTCGCCCACGTGATGCACCTCCACCACAGCGACTGGTACCTGCTGGCCCGCGACGGGCGCCCGCCACCGCCCTGGGAAGACTGCCTCAAGGAGACGTTCTTCGTCTTCCCCGGCGAACGGATCCTCCTCGCCGGGCACTTCTCCGATTACCCCGGCAAGTTCGTGATCCACTGCCACATGTTCGATCACGAGGATCATGGCCTGATGAGCCAGTTCGAGGTCGTGCGTCCGCGAACCTAAAGAACCTGTCCCGGTTGTCGATGCCTAGTGGGCATTGGCCGCGACCGCAAAGAAACGGGAGGAGCTTCGAGCCCCTGGTCGCGCCGAGGCGCGGGCGACCGGCGCGCTCCTGCTGGCCGGCGCCGGGCTCGTCGGACTCTCGCTCGCCCTGCCCCATCCGAGCGGTGGCAACACCTCGGCGCTGATCGTCACCGCCGTGGTGATGGCGGTCGTGGGAGTGGCCTCCTGGTTCCTCTCCCGGCGGATCCCGCTGCTGGCGACGCACCTCACCCTCGCCGCGACCGCGGTGGCGACCGGCCTGCTGATCTGGGAGAGCGGCGTCGCGATCGGCCAGTACGGCTCGATCTTCGTCTGGGCCACCCTGATCGCCGCCTACTTCTTCCCGCGCCGGCTGGCCATCGCCCACCTCGCCTGGCTGCTCGGCGTCTATGCCGTGTCCCTGGCGGCGGTCGAAAGCACCGCCGGCTACTCGCCGCTGACCCGCTGGGTCTTCACCGCGGTCTCGCTCGCGGTCGTGATGGGCTTGACCAGCGCCATCGTCGCCCGCCGCACAAAGGCGGACCGGCGGGCTCGGCGCTTCTTCGATCTTTCCCATGACCTACTTTGCACCGCCGACATGCAGGGGTACTTCGTCGAGCTCAACTCGGCCTGGGCGGACTGCCTCGGCTACCGCAGCGAGGAGCTGCGGGCGGCTCCCTTCATCGAGCTCGTCCATCCGGATGACCGCGCCCTGACCGAAGCCGAGAGCGCCGGCCTCTTCGACGGCAAGGAGACGGTCGGCTTCGAGAACCGCTACCTCGCCAAGGACGGCACCTGGCATTGGCTGCGCTGGAGCTCGACTGTGGATGTCGACGAGGCGCTGATCTACGCCCGCGCTACCGACGTGACGACGCTGAAGCTGGTCGAGTCCGAACGCGAGAACCTCCTCACCGAGGTCGCCACCCTGGCCCGCAGCGACGCCCTGACCGGGCTGCCGAATCGGCGCGGGCTGGACGAGCAGCTGCCACGCGAGATGGCGCGGGTCCGTCGCGCCGACTCAGAGCTCTGCCTGGCGATCGTCGATATGGATCACTTCAAGGCCTACAACGACGCCCACGGCCACCTGGCCGGCGACGCGATGTTGCGCCAGTGCGCCGTCGCCTGGGACTCCGAGCTGCGCGGCGAAGACACCCTGGTGCGCTTCGGCGGCGAGGAGTTCCTAGTCGTCCTCCCGGACTGCCCGTTCGAGCAGGCGGCGGAGATCGTCGAACGGCTGCGGGCGGCGACCCCCGGCGAGCAGACCTGTTCGGCCGGCCTCGCTTGCTGGGACTGGGCCGAGACGGCCGTGGACCTGGTCGACCGGGCGGACAGCGCTCTCTACAGAGCCAAGGCCGCGGGGCGCGACCAGCTGGTCCGGGCTCCGCGGATCGAGTCATGATGGCGCCATGGGCCACGACCTCACGGTCCGCTTCCGCAAAGCGCGGCGCGACCCGGAGCTGACCGTCATAGAGGGCTTTCATGCCCTCAAGCACGCGCTGCGCTTCGATGCCGAGCTGGTCGAGGCGGTCGCGGTCGACCCGGACTCGCTGGACGAATTGGCGGCGGAACTCGCCCCAGATCTGGCCGGGCAGTTGAGCGGGCGGGTGGAAAAGATCGGCGCCGAGGACCTGGCCGAGCTGGCGCCGCTGGTGCCGCGCACCGGGGTGGTGGCGATCGCCCGCCGCCCGGCGGTCGACCTCGCCATGGTGCTTGCCGACCCGCGGCCCGCCCCGGTGGTCCTGCTCGAGCAGCCGAAGAACATGGGCAACATCGGCGCCTGCATCCGGGTCGCGGCGGCGGCCGGCGCAGCCGCGGTGCTCGCCACCGGCGAGAACGACCCCTGGTACCCGGACGCGGTCCGTGGTGCCGCCGGCCTGCACTTCGCGCTGCCGGTCACTTCGATCGAGGTGCTGCCGCCGAGCGACCGACCACTGCTGGCGATCGACCCCGAGGGGGAGGAGCTGCGCCCGGGCCTGCTGCCCGCCCGTGCCGTCCTGGCCTTCGGCACCGAGCGCCACGGCATCAGCGGCGAGCTGCTCGAGCGCGCCGACGCCCGCATCGCGATTCCGATGCGGGAGGGAGTCTCGAGCCTCAATCTCGCCACCTCGGTCGCCATCGCCCTGTTCAGCTGGCGTTTGGGCGCCGATATTTAGACGAGAGACCGATGCAAGAAGCAGGCGTGGCGGCTAGCGTGCTGAAAACCACCTTGCGGCACACGCCGCGATGCCGCCCCTGACCGAAAGGAAGCACCTTGTTGCCGTTCGCCGACATCAGCTTTGGAGAACTTCTCCTTGTTGCCCTGGAGATCTTCTTCTTCGTCATCTGGATCTGGATCCTGATCACGATTCTCTCCGACCTCTTCCGCGATCACGAGCTCTCAGGGTGGGCAAAGGCCGCCTGGGTCCTGTTCCTCGTCTTCATCCCGTTCCTGACCGCCTTGATCTACCTGATCGCCCGCGGTAGTGGCATGCGCGACAGGACGATCAAAGCCCAGGCCGACGCAAAAAAGCATTTCGACGAATACGTCCAGAAGCAGGCCCACACCACGCCGGCAGATGAACTGCACAAACTCAACGACCTCAAGGAAAAGGGCGCCCTGACGGCCGAGGAGTTCGACAAGGCCAAGGCGAAACTGCTCGCCTAGCACCCCATTGATGGGCCGGCTTCCCGCGACTGGCGTGGGATTTCGGCCCATCTGCCTGAGGGTCGACGGCGGCCCGGTTTTTCCTCCAGAAGTGCCCAAATTGCACGCAAAGTTGCAAGTTATTAGCAACTCCTCATGATCTTCAGGCTTCTCCGCTAGCCTGCGCGACCCGTGCCGGACCCCTCTCAGGGGCGGCGTGGAATTCGATGCGGGCTCTCTTCCTCGACACTCATCCGGGCGCGTCCAAGAGGCGTGCGCTGCTTTTCGCGGCGCTGCTGTTGGCGGCCATTTGCGTGCTTGCCCTAACCGAGGCGAGCGCGCCGGCCAAGACCCCCCAGGAAAAGCTCGAGGCGACCCAGGGCAAGCTCGACGGCGTCCGCGAAGACCAGAGTTCGCTGGCGGAAACGATCGCCGAACAGAACGCCGCGATCGACACGATGATCGGCGAAGTCTCGGCGCTGCGGCAGAAGCAGGCGGCGGTCGAGGCCGAACTGGCCGAAGCGCAGAGCGAACTCGAAGAGGCGACGGCGGCGCTGAAGAAGGAAAAGGCGCACCTCGAAGAGGTTCGCGACCAGCTCAACCGCGCCCTCGGCGTCCTGCGCGAGCGCTTGGTGGCGATCTACGAGGCTGGCTCGCCCGACGTTGTCAACGCGATCCTCTCCTCCAGCGACTGGTCGGAGATGGCGGCCCAAACCGAATACCTGAACCGGATTCAGAGCTATGACGACTCGGTCGTCGAGCGGGTGAAATCGCTGCGCGACGAGGTCACGAGCGCGGTCGCCAAACTGGCCGACAACCGCGCCAAGGTCAAGCAGGCGCGCGACTCGATCGCCGTCGCCGAGCGCGAAGTCGCCGCCGCCAGGGCCGAAGCCGAGTCCCGCTTCGCGGAACTGAAGTCGGCCCAGGCGGAGCGGCGCGAAGCGATGGCGGCCCTGGAAAGCCAGGAAGAAGCGCTCAGCAACAACCTCGCCTCGATCTCCAACCAGATCGCCTCCGAAGGCGGTCCGGCGCCGACCGGCGAAGTACCGGCGCCGCTGACCGCCGGTGAGACCGCCGGTTTCATCAACGAAAGCGAAGCGAGCGCCCCGGCCTCGGCGCCTTCCGCGATCCAGGCCGCGATCTCCGCGGCCAACGCGATCGCCACCACCCCCTACATCTGGGGCGGCGGCCATGGCTCCTTCGAATCGTCGGGCTACGACTGCTCGGGCGCGGTCAGCTACGCCCTGCATGGCGGCGGCCTCCTGGAAAGCCCGCTCGACTCGACCGGGCTGGAGACCTGGGGCGAACCCGGCCCCGGCAAGTGGATCACCGTCTACGCCAACGCCGAACACGCCTGGATGATGATCGCCGGCCTCGCCTTCGACACCGTCGGCGGCCCCGGTCCGCGCTGGCACTCTTCGCCGGTGGATTCCCCTGAAGGCTTCATCGCGCGTCACCCCTCCGGTTACTGACAGCCGACGGGCCGACAAGTCCACTCTGAGTCGACATTTCGGCCCATCGGCGGCGTGGTTCGGGTGCGGCTGGGCGGGTAGGGGGAATCCACCCGACGGAAGGAGTGGATCATGGAGTCTGCATCTGTTCCGAGGCCCGAGCCGCCGCGGCGTGAACCGGCCGGTGAAGTGGGAGCTGCGGAGGTCAGCGCGGGCTGGAAACCTGCCGACCCAGGTCCACTCGGCCTCGCCGCCTTCGCTCTGACGACCTTCATATTGAGCATGTTCAATGCCGGCTTGGTCAGCCACGCGGGCGAGCCGGTCGTGCTCGGCGTGGCGCTCGCCTACGGCGGGATCGCCCAGCTGCTGGCCGGGATGTGGGAGTTCCGCACCGGCAACACCTTCGGCGCTGTCGCCTTCAGCTCGTTCGGGGCCTTCTGGCTCTCGTTCTGGGCCTACGTGACCTTCTTCGCCGCCGAGGTCCCGGCGGAGAACGTCGCCGCGGCGCTGGGTCTCTACCTGATCGCCTGGGGAATCTTCACCACCTACATGTTCATCGCCTCGCTGCGGACGACGGCCGCGGTGGCGGTGGTCTTCGTGCTCCTGGCGATCACCTTCTTCCTGCTCGGGATCGGCAACGCCAACGAAAGCGATGGCCTGGTCGAAGCGGGCGGCTGGTTCGGGCTGGCCACGGCGGTTGCCGCCTGGTATGCATCGTTCGCGGCGGTGACGAACTCGACCTTCGGCCGAGTCGTGCTGCCGGTCAAGCCACTGGGTCGCTGAAAAGGGAGAGGGCGGATGGCAACTGAGGAGAGGTCTTCGGACCTGGAGCGCGAGCTGGAGTCGCTGCTGGAGGTCGAGCGCTTCGAGCCGCCGGCGGAGTTCCGCGAGCGCGCCCGCTGGAGCGATCCGAAGGTCTACGAGGAGGCCGCGGCCGACCCGGAGGCATGGTGGCTGCGCCAGGCGACCGAGCTGTTGGACTGGGACACCGAGCCCAGCCAGGGCCTCGATGACTCCAACCCTCCGTTCTATAAGTGGTTCGAGGACGGGCGCCTCAACGCCAGCGCTCAGTGCCTCGACCGCCATGTCGAGGCTGGCCGCGGCGAGCGGGTCGCCTACCACTGGCGCGGCGAGGAGGGCGAGGAGCGCGACGTCAGCTACGCCGACCTACACCGCGACGTCCAGCGCTTCGCCAACGCCCTCAGGGATCTCGGGGTCGAGAAGGGCGACGTGGTCGGAATCTATCTGCCGATGATCCCCGAGGTCGTCGTCTCGATGCTGGCCTGCGCCCGGATCGGCGCCATCCACAACGTCGTCTTCGGCGGCTTCTCGGCCGAATCGGTGCGGGAGCGGATGGAGTTCTCCGCCGCCAAGGCACTGGTCACCGTCGACGGCGCCCGCCGCAAAGGCAAGACGGCGCCGATCAAGCCGGCGGTCGACGAGCAGATGGGCGAGCTGGAGAGCCTGAAGACGATCGTCGTCGTCCGCCACACCGGCATCGACTGCCCGATGCGCGACGGCCGCGACGTCTTTTACGACGAGGCGATGGATAAGGCCGAGCCGGAGTGCGCGGCGGAGCCGATGGAGGCGGAGCACCCGCTCTACATCCTCTACACCTCAGGTTCGACCGCGAAGCCGAAGGGAATCCTGCACACCACCGGTGGCTACATGGCCGGCGTCACCGCCACCCACCGCTACGTCTTCGACCTCAAGCCGGAGGAGGACGTCTACTGGTGCGCCGCCGACGTCGGCTGGGTTACCGGCCACTCCTACATCGTCTACGGCCCGCTTTCCAACGGCGCCACCAGCGTGATGTGGGAGGGGGCGCCCGACTACCCGAGCAAGGGCATCTGGTGGGAGTTGATCGAGCGCTACAAGGCGACGATCCTTTACGCGGCGCCGACGGCGATCCGCACCTTCATCAAGTGGGGCGCCGAGATCCCCGAAAAGTCCGACCTCTCCTCGTTGCGGCTGCTGGGCTCGGTCGGCGAGCCGATCAATCCCAAGGCCTGGCTTTGGTACCACAAGGTAATCGGCGCCGAACGCTGCCCGATCGTCGACACCTGGTGGCAGACGGAGACCGGGGCGATCATGATCACGCCGCTGCCGGGGATAACCGCGACCAAGCCGGGCTCGGCGACGAGGCCGTTCCCCGGGGTGGAGGCGGAGGTGGTCGACGAGAGCGAGGGCAAGCCGATCGAGGAGGGCCAGGGGCTGTTGGTGTTGGAGCAGCCGTGGCCGTCGATGCTTCGCGGCCTTTACAAGGAGGACGACCGCTTCGTCGAGACCTACTTCTCGCGCTTCGGCAAGGAGCGCTACCTGGTCGGCGACGCCGCCCGCCGCGACGAGGACGGCTACTTCTGGGTGATCGGCCGGATCGACGACGTCGTCAACGTTTCCGGGCACCGGCTCTCGACGGCCGAGGTCGAGTCGGCGATCGTCGCCCACGAGAAGGTCGCGGAGGCGGCGGTGATCGGCCAGTCCGACGAGGACACCGGCCAGGCGATCTGCGCCTTCGTCACCCTGCGCGGCGACACCGAGCCCAGCGACGAGCTGGTCGAAGGGGTACGGGCGACCGTCGCCGCGCGGATCGGCAAATTCGCCCGCCCGAAGCGGATCATCTGGGCCGACGATCTGCCGAAGACGCGCTCCGGCAAGATCATGCGGCGGCTGCTGCGCGACATCGCCGAGGGGCGGGCGCTGGGCGACGTGACGACGCTGCGCGACCCGGATGTGATGGGCGAGCTGGAGGCGAAGATCGCCGAGGAGCGCGACAGCGAGGACTGATGCTGTAGGCACTTCTCCCCGGCATGCGGGGAGAAGTGCCTACAGCACGTCAGTGAGGATCGCGCTGGCCGACCATGCGCTCGACCGCGACCTGGAGGGCCTGTAGCTGCGCCTGGACGCTGCGCAGTTCGCGCAGCGCCAGCGCCTCGGCGGTCAGTTCCTCCGCCTCCAGCTCCTCCTCGATCTCGGCGATTTCAGGGGCGAGGAAGCGCTGGGCGAAGCTGCCGGTGAGCAGGGCGACGAAGCCGATGCCGACGATCAGGATCACCGTGGAGACGATCTCGCCACCGGTCGTCGTCGGGTAGATGTCGGAGCCGAGCGTCGTCATCGTCGTGATCGACCAGTAGAGGCCGTCGCCGAAGCTGAGGTGCTGGCTGTGCTTCTCGAAGGCGCTGAAGAGGGCGCCGCCGCCGACCACGGTCAGCGTCGCCAGCAGCAGCGCGTAGCGCAACCCCTCAAGCGAGAACACCTCGCGCGAGAGCTGGGCCAGGCGCAGCAACCGGAGCAGACGCAGGAGGCGCAGAACGCGGAGGCTCTGCAGCCCGGCTGGCAGGACCGGCGGGGTGAGGAAGACGATGACCACGTCGAGCGGGTGGCGGCGGATCCAGGCCCAGCGGTCGGGCACCACCGCGAGCATCACCACCAGCTCGATCAGAAAGGCGGTCCAGGTGACCCAGTTGAGGACGATCGCAACGGTCTCGAGCGTCCCGCCCGGATGGGACTCGGAGATCGCCACCGTGGGCAGGGTCAGCGCCGCCGCGATCAGCATCGGCGTGTTGAGGAATTCCGCCACCCGCGTGCTGCGCGCGTCCATTCCCGCGCCGTAGCGCCTGGGCTCAGCTGCCGCTTCGGAGCTCACCGCGACTTGTTTCGACGCCGCCCGGCCTACCCCCTTTGCGTACCATGGCCAAGCAATCAACTAATCCAGGAGACGCCTACCCGATGACCGTCAGCACCGCCACGCAGGACTACAAGGTCGCCGACATCGACCTCGCCGATTTCGGCCGCAAGGAGATCGCGCTCGCCGAGGTGGAGATGCCCGGCCTGATGCAGACCCGCGAGGAGTTCGCCGTGAGCCAGCCGCTGAAAGGCGCCCGCATCACCGGCTCGCTGCACATGACGATCCAGACGGCGGTGCTGATCGAGACGCTGACGGCACTCGGCGCCGAGGTGCGCTGGGCCAGCTGCAACATCTTCTCCACCCAGGACCACGCCGCCGCCGCGATCGCCGCGACCGGGGTGCCGGTCTATGCCTGGAAAGGCGAGACCGTGGAGGAGTACTGGTGGTGCACCGAGCAGGCGCTGCTCTGGCCCGACGGCGAGGGGCCGAACATGATCCTCGACGATGGCGGCGACGCGACCCTGCTCGTCCACAAGGGGGTCGAGTTCGAGAAGGCCGGCGCGGTCCCCGACCCCGCGACGGCGGAGTCGGGTGAGTTCAAGATCATCCTCGAGACCCTGCAGCGCTCGCTCGCTGAGGACCCGCGGCGTTGGACCCGGCTGGGCGAGGGGATCCAGGGCGTCACCGAGGAGACGACGACCGGCGTCCACCGCCTCTACCAGCTGGCCGAGGCCGGCGAATTGCTCTTCCCGGCGATCAACGTCAACGATTCGGTCACCAAGTCCAAGTTCGACAACCTCTACGGCTGCCGCCACTCGCTGGTCGACGGCATCAACCGCGGCACCGACGTGATGATCGGCGGCAAGGTCGCCGTGATCTGCGGCTACGGCGACGTCGGCAAGGGCTGCGCCTCCTCGCTGCGCGGCCAGGGCGCCCGTGTGATCGTCACCGAGATCGACCCGATCTGCGCGCTGCAGGCGGCGATGGAGGGATACGAGGTGAAAACTCTCGACGACGTGGTCGAGACGGCCGACATCTTCGTCACCGCCACCGGCAACAAGGACATCATCACCGCCGACCAGATGGCGCGGATGAAGCACAACGCGATCGTCGGCAACATCGGTCACTTCGACAACGAGATCGACGTCGCCGGACTGGAAGGCGGCGCCGCCGAGCGGATCAACATCAAGCCCCAGGTCGACGAGTGGCGCTTCCCCGACGGCCACTCGATCGTGCTGCTCTCCGAGGGCCGGCTGCTCAACCTCGGCAACGCAACCGGCCACCCCAGCTTCGTGATGTCGAACTCCTTCACGAACCAGGTGATCGCCCAGATCGAGCTGTTCGGCAAGAGCGTCCAGTACGAGGCCAAGCAGGTCTACGTCCTGCCCAAGCACCTCGACGAGAAGGTCGCCCGCCTCCACCTCGAGGCGCTCGGCGTCCGCCTCACCGAACTGACCGACGAGCAGGCCGCCTACCTCGGCATTCCCGCCGAGGGCCCCTACAAGCCGGACCACTACCGCTACTAGGAGGGCCGGAATGGTCGCGCCCCCGGCGATGCGGACCGCGATCATCACCGGCGCGTCGAGTGGCATCGGGGCAGCGACCGCCAGGGCGCTGGCCGAGGACGGCTACCGGGTCGTTCTCGGCGCCCGCAGGCTGGAGCGCCTGCAGCGGCTGGGCAGCGAAATCGGTGGGCAAGCGATCGAACTGGACGTGACCGAGCCTGCCTCGGTTGCCGCCTTCGTGGCCCAGGTGCCGGTCTGCGACGTGCTCGTCAACAACGCCGGCGGCGCCCTCGGGCTGGAACCGGTGGGGGAGGCCGACGAGGAGCTGTGGCGGACGATGTACGAGGCCAACGTGCTGGGGACGATGCGGATGACGCGGGCGTTGCTGCCGCAGCTGATCGCCTCGGGGGACGGCCACGTCGTCGGCGTGACCAGCATCGCCGCCTTCGAGACCTATCGCGGCGGCGCCGGTTACACCGCCGCCAAGCACGCCCAGAAAGCGGTCCTGGGCACGCTACGCCTGGAGCTGTTGGGCGAGCCGGTCAGGATCACCGAGATCGCTCCCGGCATGGTCGAGACCGAGTTCTCCCTGGTCCGCTTCGGCGGCGACGAGGCGGCGGCGGCCAAGGTCTACACGGGCATGGAGCCGCTGCGCGCCGAGGACGTCGCCGAGTGCATCCACTGGGCGATCGCCCAGCCGTCCCACGTCAACATCGACGAGATCGTCGTCCGGCCGCGTGACCAGGCAAGGGCGACCGAGGTGCACAGGCGGAGCTAAAATCGGTGCATGTGTAGAAACATTCGCACCCTCCATAATTTCCAGCCACCTGCGACCGAGGATGAGGTTCAGGCCTCTGCACTGCAGTACGTGCGCAAGATCAGCGGCTCGACCAAGCCCTCGCAGGCCAACAAGGAGGCCTTCGACGAGGCCGTCGAGGAGATCGCCGAGGTCACGGCGAAGCTGCTGGATCGTCTGGTCACTTCGGCCCCGCCGAAGGACCGCGAGACCGAGGCTGCCAAGGCCCGCGCGCGCTCCGAAAAGCGCTTCGCGGCCTGAGCCGACCCAGTCGGCGCAAGTCTCCAGAAACGACTAGACCCGCCGGAGCGGGTCGAGTCTGGCGAAGCGGGGAGCCACCCCGCGAGCAGTTGATACCCACCCCTAGGCACACGGTGGACGATGTGCTGGGAAAAGTAGTTTGCTAAACTAATTACCAAGGCTAATCAATGCGCGATAAGACCAAAGCCACCTCTCTCACCGATGCCGCAGCCCAGCTGCGGCTGGGAATCGTGCGGACGGCGCGGCGGCTGCGGCAGGAGGCGGCGGCCGAGGCGACCGGGCTGACCCCGACCTCGACCGCGGCGCTGGCGACGATCGAGCGCCACGGACCACTCACCCCAAGCGAGCTGGCGGCGCTGGAGCGGGTGCGGCGGCCGACCGTGACCCGTACCCTCGGCTGCCTGGAAAGGGAGGGGCTGATCGAGCGCACCCCGGACCCCGCCGACGGCCGCAGCTCCCTGGTCAGCGTCAATGGCGATGGCCGCGAGCGCTTGCGCCGCCTGCGCCGCCGCAAGAACGCCTACCTGGCGCGTCGCATGCGCGACATGCCCGCGGCCGACATCGAGACGCTCGAGCGGGCCGCGGAGATCCTCGAGCGCATGCTGGAGGATGAGCGCGGGTGAGCACCGCCCTGCGCCGATCGTTCAACTCGCTCGAGGTTCCCAACTACCGGCGCTACTTCACCGGCCAGCTGATCTCCCTGTCGGGGACCTGGATGCAGACGGTGGCGGCGATCTGGTTGATCCTCAGCCTCACCAATAGCGGCATCGCCGTCGGCCTGACCACGGCGCTGCAGTTCCTGCCGATGCTCCTGATCGGCGCCTGGGGCGGCCTGCTTGCCGACCGTATCCCGAAACGCAAGCTGCTAATCACGACGCAGGCGCTGATGGCGATCCCCGCAGTCGGTCTCTTCGCGGTCACGGCGACCGGGGTCGTCGCCCCCTGGATGGTCTTCCTCGCCGTCTTCGCGATGGGCACCGTCAACGCCGTCGACAACCCGGCCCGGCAGAGCTTCGTGATCGAGATGGTCGGCCCCGACCGTGTCGTCAACGCGGTCAGCCTCAACAGCGTGATCGTGCAGATGGCGCGGATCGTCGGGCCGGCGTTGGCCGGGCTGCTGATCGCCGGCTTCGGCGTCGTCCCCTGCTTCGCCCTTAACGCACTCACCTTCGTGGCGATGATCGTTGCCCTCTGGGGGATGGACCCGCGCGGCCTGCGCACCGAGCCGGTCGCCCCCCGCGAGGCGGGCGCGATCCGCGCCGGTCTGCGCTACGTCCTTCGCACCCCCGAGCTGGCGGTGCCGCTGGCGCTGATGGCGCTGGTCGGAACGCTCGGCTTCAACTTCCAGGTGGTGCTGCCGTTGCTGGCCAAATTCAGCTTCGGTGGCGGCGCCACCACCTACGCGGTGATGGTCTCGGCGATGGCGGTGGGATCGATCGCCGGCGCCCTCGTCAATGGCCATCGCGGCCGCACCGGCCCGCGCCTGATCGCCGGCGGCGCCCTCGCCTTCGGCGTTGCCGGCCTGCTCTCGGCGGCGATGCCCTCGCTGGCCCTCGAGATCCCGGTGTTGGCCCTGCTCGGCGCTGCCGCCGTCACCTTCGCGGCGACGATCAACTCCACTCTGCAGTTGGCGGTGGCGCCGAAGATGCGCGGCCGGGTGATGGCCCTCTACTCGGTTGTCTTCCTCGGCTCGACCCCAATCGGCGGCCCGCTGACCGGCTGGCTGGCGGAAACCTACGACCCCCGCGTGGCCCTGCTGCTGGCCGGCGTCACCGGCATCTCCGCCGCCTGGGCCGCCCACATGTCCTTCGCCCGCCTCCGCGACCGCGCCAGCAACACCGCGGAGCTCGTCGCTTAGCTGCAGTCTCTGGGCACGATGTACATCCGACTGCTGGGGGAGGCCCGGCGGGAGGGGCTCGCCGGACACTCCCCGCTTTTGTCCGCCGAGCCCCTCCCGCCGGGCCTCCTACCGCTAGCCCGTGTACCCGGCGGACTTCAGATAGGCCGCGGCCGCTTCCTTAGGCGTCTGCTTTTCGAGTTCGACCCGGGCGTCGAGCTCCTGCATGACCGGGAGGGTCAGACCTTCCTGAGCCTGGACGATCGTCTTTTCGTAGTCGGGCCCGGCTTTGTCCGCGACCGATTTCTTGGTCACGAAGATGACGTTGCCGGCCGGGAAGACTTCCTTGTCGTCTTCGAGGATCACGAACTTGTCCTTCTCCGCGGAGAGCTGCGGGTCGGTGGTGAAGAGGATCGAGAGATCGGCCTGGCCCTTTTCGAGGACGGTGTAGCGGAGGCCGATGTCGACCGGCTTGAAGGACTTGAATTTCAGCCCGTAATATTTTTCGAGGCCGGCCAGGCAGTCGATGCGTTGGCGGCACTCGGGAGAGCCGTAGAGGGTCAGTTTTTCCGACTGGCCTTCGAGGTCGGAGACCGTCTTCAGGCCGTACTTTTCGGCCGTCTTCTTCAGCGTTCCGACCGCGTTGGCGCTGACGAACGGAGTCGGAGGGAAGGCCGTCAGTTCTTCCTTTTCGAATTCGGCCTTCGCTTTTTCGTAAGCGCCCTGGGCGTCAGCGGGGACGTCTTCCGGTTCGAGCCCGAAGAAGGACGTCAGCGCCGTGCTGGCGTACTCCGGGTAGCCCGAGATCTGCCCTGATTTCACCGACCGCAGAGCAACCGTTTCGGAGCCGAGGTTGAGGTCGGTCTTGACCTTGTAGCCGGCTGCCGCGAGGGCCTGGGCATAGATTTCCCCGAGGATTTCCTGTTCGGGGAAGTTCTTCGAGCCGATCGTCAGGCTGACCTTGCCGTTGTCGGGATTGGAGACGATCGCGCCGCCGCCTTCGCTACTTTCGGTCGAGCTGCTGTCGTCGCTACTGCTACCGCAGGCGGCAACGCCGAGGGTCAGCGCCAGCGCCAACAGCATCGCCAGCGCCGTCCTCAGTCTCGTCTTCTTGGTCCTCACTTACTGCCTCCTTGGTTAGTGGTCAAATCAGGCGCTCCTCAGCTTCAGGCCCCTCGAGGTGAGCAGGCGCTGCAGCCCGGCGAGCGAGAACTCGAGGGTGAGAGCGAGCAGGGCGACCACGATCGCCCCCGCCAGCACCCCGTTGTTGCCGTAGACGTTTTGGTTGATGATGAAGTCGCCGAGGGTCAGAACGCCGGCGATCGGGGCGATCGTCGCCGTTGCGACGATCGCGATCGTGGCCCCGCGGATGCCGGCGAAGAGGGTCGGGATCGCCAGCGGGATCTCCACCTTGCGGAGGATTTCGAGCTCGCTCATGCCGATGCCGCGGGCCGCGTCAACGCTGGCCCGATCGACCTGGTGGATGCCGACGAAGGTGTTGGCGAGGATCGGCGGCACGCCAAGCACGGCCAGGGCGATGGTCAGGTTCAGCACCCCAACTCCGATCAGCGCCGCCATGAAGGCGATCAGCGCCAGCTCTGGGATGGCCCGGCCAAGGTTGCCGATCACGATCGCCAGCGCTTCGCCGGTCCCGCGGTGCCCCAGGTAGAGACCGAGTGGCAGCGCCACGATCAGAGAGAGGGCGAGGGCGAATACGGTCAGTTCGACCTGCGCGAGCAGCAATTCGAGCACCTGCTCGATTCCGCCAACGGTCTTGCCGCCGGTCACGTTCGAGGTCTGGGGGCTGAAGATGAATTCGATCGCCCCCTCGATTGAGGCGAAGACGGGATGGGGGAGGAGGGCGCTCATCACGCCGCCGCTCGCCGCCAGGGAGTCAGCAGGCGCTGGATCCCGAAGAGGACCAGGCCGAAGCAGACCGCCATCGAAAAGGCGAGACCGCCGGCGATGATGATGTTGGTCAGGAAGCTGATGCCCTGGCGGAGGATCGGTTCGCCGAGGCCGCCGCCGCCGACGAAGGCGGCCAACGTCGCGATCGCCACCGTGCTGACCATCGCGATCTGCAGGCCGGCGAAGATCTCCGGCGCCGCCAACGGCAGCTCCACCTTCCAGAGGATCTGGCGCTCGGTCAGCCCCATGCCCCGCGCCGCGTCTTTGACGGCGTCCGGGACGTTGGCCAGTCCGACGATCGTGTTGCGGTAGATGATCTGCAGCGTGTAGGCGCTGAGGGCGATGATCACCGAGTCGCGGCCGAGTCCGGTGATCGGCAGCAGGAGGAAGAAGAAGGCGATGCTGGGCACGGTGTAGAGAACACCGGTGGCGCCCAGCAGAGGCGCCCGCAGCCAGCGACGCCGGTGCGCCAGCAGGGCCAGAACAAATGCAATCGCAAATCCGGCGAGGACCGAGAACACGACCAGTTCGAGGTGCTGCAGAGTAGGCGTGCCGAAGCTGCCGATGTTTTCCTTTGCCCAGCCGAAGCAGAAGAGCTTGCTTTCCTGCGCCTGGCAGGGCAGCGTCGCGGACGTGCGTTCGTGGAAGAAGCCTTCGCCGACTTCGCCGACCTTGGCAAGCGGCAGGAAGAGCGCCGCAGCGTCAGCCACGCGGTCGCTCCACCGTGCTGTTCTCCTCGACCTTCGCCCTGGGCGAGGCGAGGAACTCGGAGATGATCTCGACTGAGAGCACGCCGTCGATTCGCCCCTGGCGATCGGTCACCGCCGCGTACTGGGCCTCGCCCTGCAGCAGGTCGGCGAGCG
>DATBDU010000040.1:0-25147 GCA_036269775.1 Solirubrobacterales bacterium | reverse complement strand
GACCAACTCAGGCCCGCCCTCCTTGACGATCCGGCCCTCGAACATGACGTGGACCGAGTCGGGCTTGACCATGTGCAGGATGCGCTGGTAGTGGGTGATGATGAGGACGCCCATGTCGGGCCCGGCGAAGGTGTTGACACCGTCGGCGACGACCCGCAGGGCGTCGATGTCGAGGCCGGAGTCGGTCTCGTCGAGGACCGCGATCTCCGGCCGCAGCAGCGCCAGCTGCAGCAGCTCCATCCGCTTCTTCTCGCCACCCGAGAAGCCGTCGTTGAGGTACCGGCTGGAGAAGTCTTTGGGGATGTTCGCCAGCTCCATCGCCTCCTGCGCGGTCTTGGCGAAGTCTTTGATCTTGATCTCCGGCTCGCCGCGCGCCTCACGGTGGGCGTTGAGGATCATCCGCAGGTACTTGCTGACCGAGACGCCGGGAATCGCCACGGGGTACTGGAAGGCCATGAAGAGGCCGGCGCGGGAGCGCTCGTCGGGATCGGCCTCGGTCATGTCCTCGCCCTTGAAGACGATCGAGCCCTCGGTCACCTCGAGCGCCGGGTGGCCCATGATCGCGTTGGCGAGCGTCGACTTGCCGGACCCGTTGGGCCCCATCAGCGCGTGGACCTTGCCCTTCTCGACGTCGAGGTCGAGGCCGCGGAGGATCTGCTTGTCCTCGACGCTCACGTGCAGGTTGCGTATCTCCAGCTCAGCCAATTCACTCACTCCGTTTCTGGGGGTTTCGAAAGTCT
The DNA here is from genome assembly GCA_036269775.1 of Solirubrobacterales bacterium. Taxonomy (GTDB): domain Bacteria; phylum Actinomycetota; class Thermoleophilia; order Solirubrobacterales; family 70-9; genus VAYN01. Next base: position 24,407 of record DATBDU010000040.1, on the reverse strand, counting down.
GGGATTCAGGCGGCGCGGGCGATCGCGGCCTCGCTGCGGCCGCCGGGGCGGGAGAAATCGACCAGCTCGGCGAGCGTGGTGCCCGCCAGCGCCTTGGTCACGCCGCCCTGCACCCGCGTCCACAGCAGCTTCGTCGAACAGGCGCGGTCGCCGTCGTCCTCGTGCGAGCAGAGCACTTTGCCCTCGGGGGTCTCGTGGAAGCACTCCATCGGCGCGATCTGCCCTTCCAGCGCCTCGACCACCGCGTCCATCGTGATCTCCTCGGCCGGTTTGGCCAGGCGGTAGCCGCCGTGGGCGCCCCGGGTCGAGGTGACCAGGTCCGCCTTGCGCAGTTTCGCGACCAGGTGCTCGAGGTAGGAGAGCGGCAGCCGCTCCGCTTCGGCGACGGTATTGAGCGAGATCGGCGCCGAGCCGGGCTGGCGGCCCAGCTCGACCATCAAGCGCACTCCGTACTCGGCTTTGGTCGAAAACAGCATCGACCTAAATCCTACCGAAGCGGTCGGTTATGCCTCGGCGCCCTCGGCTTCGGCCCTGCCGATTTCGACGTGGGCGCGGCTGTCGCTGCCCTTGATCAGGACCAGGGTGAGGACGAAACCGAGGGCCGCGATCGCGGCGCCGCCGAGGAAGGCGACCTGGAAGCCCTCGGTCAGCGCGTCCTTCAGTCCCGACCCGTCCGTCAGGAGGCTGGAGGTGTGGGAGGTCGCCAGCGAGGACAGCACCGCCAGGCCGAGCGCGCCGCCGATCTGCTGGGAGGTGTTGATCAGCCCGCTGGCCAGTCCCGACTCCTCTTCCGGGACTCCGGAGACGGCGGCGATCGTCGTCGTCACGAAGGCAAAGCCGAGCCCGGCGGCGGCGAGCAGCGAGGGACCGAGGATGTCGGTGGTGAAGCCGCCGCCGACCGAGACGCGGCTGAACCAGAGCAGCCCGGCGAAGATGAAGAGCAGGCCGATGGCGAGCACCGGCTTGTAGCCGAGTTTGGTGACCAGGCCGGAGGCGATCCCGGCCGAGGCCATGATCGTCAGCGCCAGCGGCAGATAGGAGAGGCCGGCGTGGATGGCGCTGTAGCCGAGCACCTGCTGCATGTAGAGAGAGATGAAATAGAACATCGAGAACAGCGAGGCGCCGACCAGCAGCCCGACGACGTTGGCGCCGGTCAGGGTGCGGATGCGGAAGATCGAGAACGGCACCAGCGGCTTGCGCGCCCGGAGCTCGATCGCCACGAAGGCGGCGAGCAGGGCAGCCGAGACGGCGAGCAGGCCGATCGTCTTGCTGGAGCCCCAGCCGGCGCGCTCGGCGTCGACCACCGCGTAGACGAGGATCGAGAGGGCGGCGGTGACGGTGACCGCGCCGGCGACGTCGAAGGCGCGGGTCTCCTGGGCGGCGCGGCTTTCGGCGATCAGCCGCGGCGTCAGGGCGAAGGCGATCAGGCTGACCGGCACGTTGACCCACAGCACCCACTCCCAGCCCAGTCCGTCGGTGAGGATGCCGCCGAGCAGGACGCCGGCGGCACCGCCGGAGCCGGCGACCGCGCCCCATACCCCGAGCGCCTTGTTGCGCTCGGCGCCGTCCTTGAAGATCGTCGTGACGATCGAGAGCGCGGCGGGGGAGATGATCGCGGCGCCGAGGCCCTGCGCCGCCCGGGCGGCGATCAGCTGTCCTTCGCTGGCGGCGAACCCCGCAGCCAGGGAGGCGACCGCGACCAGCAGCAGCCCCGCCATGAAGACCCGGCGCCGTCCCAGCAGATCGGCGGTGCGGCCGCCCAGCAACAGGAAGCCGCCGAAGGTGAGGACGTAGGCATTGACGATCCAGGACAGGTTGTCCTGGGAGAAATCGAGCGCCTTGCCGATCGTCGGCAGGGCGACGTTGACGATCGAGGCGTCGAGGACGACGACGAACTGCGCCGCGCTGAGCAGGACCAGAGCCAGCCAGCGCTTCTCCTGGAAGTCGTTGTTGGCGGACATGCGCGGCTCCTCAGTCAATCAAACCGCGGTTGCCGTCCTCAGGGCTCGATCAGGCCGCGGCGGATCGCGTAGCGGACCAGCTCGACCCGGTCGCGCATTCCCAGCTTGCGCATCGCGTTGGCGCGGTGGTTCTCGACCGTCTTCTCGGAGAGGTGCAGCAGCCCGGCGATCTGCTTGGTCGTGTGCGCCTCGGCGACCAGCTTGACGATCTCCTCCTCGCGCGGGGTCAGCTCCTCGTCGCCGCTGGAGCCGCGCGCGAGCACGTCCTTGATCAGCGTCCGCTGCGCCGCCGGGGTGAGGAACGGCTCACCGCGCTCGACCGCCCGGATCGCGGCCAGCAGATCGGTATCCGCCTGGGCCTTCAGCACGTAGCCGGAGGCGCCGGCCTTGAGCGCCTCGAACAGGTAGCGCTCGTCGTCGTGCATGGAGAGGATCAGAACCGCGACCTCAGGCGCCTGGCGCTTGATCTCGCGGGTCGCCTGCAGCCCCGTCAGCTTCGGCATCTTCACGTCGAGAATCGCCAGGTCGGGCCGCTCCCGCACCGCCAGCTCGCGCGCCTCTGCACCATCGGCTGCCTCCGCGACGACCTCGATGTCCGCCTGCCGCTCCAACAGCAGCCGCAACCCCGACCGCACGATCCCATGATCATCAGCAATCAACACCCTCATCCGCCCAGTCTGGCCGATGGGCCGATAAGTAGCGCCAGGGGCGACTTATCGGCCCATCGGCCGGCGGTTCAGCCGGAGACGAGGAGGCGGACGGTGGTGCCGCGGCCGGGGCGCGACTCGATCGTCAGCTCGCCGCCGATCAGCAGCGCCCGCTCGCGCATGCCGGCGATCCCCAGGCCGCCCTCGGACTCGTCGAAGGCGAAACCGCGGCCGTCGTCGCCAACCGCGAGCTCCACGTCGCCGCTGTCAAGTCGGCGCAGCCGCACCTCGACGCGGCCGGCGCCGCTGTGGCGGGCGGCGTTGGAGAGCGCCTCTTGGGCGACCCGGTAGACGACCAGCTGCGCGTCGTCGCCGAGGTCGGAGAAGTCGCCGTCGATCTCGGCCTCGGCATCGATCTCACCATGGGCCAGCTGCTCCACCTGACCGGCGATCGCCGCCGCCAGGCCGAGGTCGTCGAGCGCGGTCGGCCGCAGCTGGCGGGCCAGGGAGAGCAGCTCCCGCATCGCCTGGTTCGCCAGGGCCTTGGTCTCCGCCAGTTCGGCCTCCAGCTCTGGCGGCGCTGCCTCGCGGGCGGCCTCGAGGCGCAGCAGCAGTCCGGTCAGAGACTGGTTCACCTCGTCGTGGAGGTCACGGGCGACCCGGGTCCGCTCCTGCTCCTGCGCCTGCAGCGCCGCCGACCCCGCCCGCCGGCGCTCGGCTTCCAGCCGCCGCATCATCCGCAGGAAGGCGAGCTCGATCCGCTCCACCTCCTCGGTCTCGCCGATGCCGTCGATCGAGGCCGGCAGCAGCGGACCCGGGCGGCTCAGGTCGACCTTCTCCATCTCCTCGATCAACCGCTCCAGCGGGCCGAAGCGACGCCTGAGCCGATGCAAGCTGGTCGCGAGCGCCAACACCGCCACCGCAAGTACGACGATCACCGTCAAGGTCATCCGCCAAGCCTAGAAGCCCCTGGGTGGCCCACGGGGCCGAATCAGGGCTGCCACCTATGGGCAAGCCGCCCCGGCGTCGCAATACTGGTGCGGTAAGCAACCGAGGAGCGACGATTCGATGAAGACCACCAAGCAGTCCACTTTCGGCGCCACGCTGCGCACGACGATCCTGCTGGCGTCCCTTTCGGGACTGCTGGTCGTAATCGGCGCTCTGATCGGCGGCCCAAGCACCGCCGGCCTCTTCCTCGGCATCGCTCTGCTGATCAACCTCGGCTCCTACTTCTTCAGCGACAAACTGGCGCTGGGGATGAGTCGGGCGAAACCGATCGAGGAGTCCGAAAATCCTCGCCTCTACCAGATCGTCCGCGAACTGACGACGCGCGCCGGCCTGCCGATGCCGCGCCTCTACATGATTCCCCAGGATCAGCCCAACGCCTTCGCCACCGGCCGCAACCCGAAGCACTCCGCCGTCGCCGTTACCCGCGGGATCACCAAATTGCTCTCCGAGGACGAGCTGCGCGGCGTGCTCGCGCACGAGCTCACCCACGTCAAGAACCGCGACATCCTGATCCAGTCTGTCGCCTCGGCGATCGGCGCCGCGATCACCTATCTCGCCTACATGTTCATGTGGTTCGGCAGTGACGACGAGTCGCCGCTGAGCCTGGTCGCCTCGCTGGCGATGGTTCTGCTGGCGCCGATCGCGGCCAGCATCATCCAGCTCTCGATCTCGCGCCAGCGCGAGTACGCGGCCGACGCCGGCGGCGCCGAAATCTGCGGCAACCCGGAGTCCCTGGCCAGCGCCCTGCTGCGCTTGGAGCAGGGGGCGACGGACATGCCGATGAAAGTCAACCAGGCCGCCGAGCCCCTCTTCATCGTCGCGCCCTTCAAGGGCAAGGGCATCGCCGGGCTCTTCTCGACCCACCCCCCGATCGAGGAGCGTGTCAAAAGGCTGCGCCAGATGCGCCCGAGCCTCGGCTGAGGCTCCACCCTCGGCGGCGCGCGTCTGCATTTACACGTCCTATACACGGGTAAATGCAGACTCGCGGTCGCCGCTATACTTTTTGAAGTAATGCTGATCCGGATTTAGGAGATTTGGCGATGGCAACCCCCGCTGGTACGCAGACGATCGAGGAGATCGAACCGTTCGAGGCCGCCGAGGAGATCGAGGCCGGCGACGTTGTTCTGGTCGATACCCGCGAGCCCCACGAGTACCAGGAGGCCCACCTGGAGAACGGCAAGCTGGTGCCGCCCGGGTTGCTGGGGGACGAGATCGGCGAGGCCGCCCCGGACAAGTCCGCGCGGACGATCCTCTACTGCCGCTCCGGCAACCGCTCGGCGCTCGCCGCCGCGCAGCTGCAGAAACTCGGCTATGAGGACGTCGCCTCGATGAGCGGCGGCATCCTCGCCTGGCAGGAGCAGGGGCTGCCGGTCGTCGCCGCCAGCGGCATGACCGCCGAGCAGCGCGATCGCTACTCGCGCCACACCCTCCTACCCGAGGTCGGGGTCGACGGACAGCTGAAGCTGCTCAACGCCAAGGTCCTGCTGCTCGGCGCCGGCGGGCTTGGCGCACCGACCGCGCTCTACCTGGCCGCCGCCGGGATCGGTACCCTCGGCCTGGTCGACGACGACGTCGTCGACGCCTCCAACCTGCAGCGCCAGGTGATCCACAACACCGAACGGATCGGCGAGCCGAAGACCTCCTCGGCGCGGAAGACGATCGAGGCGCTGAACCCCGACGTCAAAGTCGTCGAGTACCAGATGCGCCTTGACGCGTCCAACATCCTCGACGTGATCCGCGACTACGACGTGATCGTCGACGGCGCCGACAACTTCCCGACCCGCTACCTACTCAACGACGCCTCGGTGCGTTTGCGCAAGCCGGTCGTCTCCGCCTCGATCCTCAGCTTCGACGGGCAGATCTCGACCTTCGTCCCCTTCGAGGGGCCTTGCTACCGCTGCCTCTACCCGACCCCGCCGCCGGCCGAGCTGGCGCCGAGCTGCTCCGCCAACGGCGTCCTCGGTGTGATGGCCGGGACGATGGGAACCCTGCAGGCGAACGAGGTGATCAAGCTAGTGCTCGGCGTCGGCGATCCGCTGGTCGGCCGCCTGCTTCTCTACGAGGCGCTCGGCACCCGTTTCACCGAGCTCAAGGTCCGCCGCGATCCGGAGTGCCCGATCTGCGGCGAGAACGCCCCCGAGGTCCCCGAGTCGGAGATGGGCCAGTTCCCCGACTACGACCTCTTCTGCGCCGGATAGACGATAGGTTCCCCGCCTGATGGCGACCGTGAGGATCCCACCCGTGCTGCGGCCGAAAACCGGCGGGCAGCCTGAAGTCGAGGCCGTGGGGGAGACCGTCGGCGAGGTTCTGCGGGCGCTGACCACCGAGCACCCCGACACCCAGACGCAGCTCTTCGGCGAGGACGGCGACCTCAACCGCTACGTCAACGTCTACCTCAACGACGAGGACGTGCGGGTCCTCGACGGGCTCGACACCGCCGTCAAAGACGGCGACACCGTTGTGATCTTGCCGGCGATGGCCGGCGGCGCCTCCTAGCGCTCGAGCACCAGGCCGAGGAACTTCTTGGTGCGCTCCTCGCGGGGGTTGTCGAGGACGTCGGCGGGCTTGCCCTGCTCGACGATCGAGCCTCCGTCCATGAAGACGATGCGGTCACCGACCTCGCGGGCGAAGCCGAGCTCGTGAGTGACGACGATCATCGTCATTCCTTCGGCAGCCAGCTCCCTCATCACGTCGAGGACCTCTTTCACCAGCTCCGGGTCGAGAGCGCTGGTGACCTCGTCGAACAGCATCACGTGCGGATCCATCGCCAGCGCCCGGGCGATCGCCACGCGCTGCTGCTGCCCGCCCGAGAGCCGGTCCGGATACTCGTCGATCTTGTCTCCGAGGCCGACCCGCTCCAGCAGCGCCGTGCCCCTGTCACGAGCCTCCCGCGCCGATCGTCCGAGGACCTTTTCCTGGGCGAGCGTGACGTTTTCGAGTGCGCTCTTCTGGGGGAAGAGATTGAACTGCTGAAAGACGATCCCGACTCGCTGGCGCAGGAAGTCCAGCTCCCAGCCGGACTCGCCCTGTCCGGAGCGGGGACCCTTGCAGATGTTTTTACCTTCGAGAAAGATCTCGCCCTCCTCGGGCGGCTCGAGCAGGTTGGCGCAGCGCAGCAGGGTGCTCTTGCCGGATCCACTGGGGCCGAGGACGCAGACGACTTCGCCGCGGGCGATCTCGAGGTCGACCCCGCGCAGCACCTCGAGCTTGCCGAAGCGCTTGCGGACGTTCTCCAGCCTCAGCATCGCGCCGGTGTCGCCGCCGAGCGCCATCAGAGAGCCTCCACCCGCGGCGCGCCTCGGGTGAAGCGACTCTGTTCACGGGAGATCATCCTGTCCACCAGGCGGGCCAGCGGCAGGGTGACGACCAGGAACATGATCGCGCCCAGGGTCAGAGCCGAGCTGTTGAAGGTTTCCGACTGGATGTCGCTGCCGACGAGCACCGCCTCGTTGAGGGCGATGACGCTGACCAGGGTGGTGTCCTTGGTCAGGGCGATGAAGTCGTTGAGCAGCGGGGCGAAGACCTTGCGGATCGCCTGCGGCAGGATCACGTTGCGCATCGCCTGCCGGTGGCTCATGCCGAGCGATCTCGCCGCCTCCATCTGGCCGGCGGGGACCGCTTCGATCCCCGCCCGGTAGACCTCCGCCATATAGGCGCCGTAGGTGATCGTGATCGCCATCACCCCGTACCAGAAGGTGTCCGGTTTGCCGAACCACTGGGGGATCCGGATCTCCTTCGGCAGGAAGTCGAGGGCGGGGATGCCGCCGGCGATCAGCAGGATCAGGAGCAGCAGCGGAACGCCGCGGAAGACGTCGATGTAGGAGATCGTCGCGAACCGCACCGGCAGGAACGCTTTGCCCGGCAGCTGGCGCAGGGAGGCGAGGATCAACCCCCAGATCAAGGCCAGGATGCCACTGACGATCGAGAGCTGGACCGTCAGCCAGAAGCCGTCCAGCACTTCGCCGAAGTGTTCGGCCATGAAACCGATATCGAAGAACTGCTTGAGGAACTCTTGCATCGTCTCTCCTGCTCTTGCGGCCTCGAGTCGCCCTACAACGTAAAGAAGGGGCGCCCTCCGCGGCGCCCCTTCTCGAATCTCTCATTGGGCGGAGCGTCAGCTGGCTTCGTGGGTTGCCGAGAGGAGCGCCTGGGTCGGTTCGCGGTGGAACCATTTCTTGTAGATCTTGGCGAAGGTGCCGTCGTCCTTCGCTTCCTGGAGCCCTTCGTTCAGTTCTTCGAGGAGCTTTTCTTCGCCCTGGGCGACGACGAAGCCATACTCTTCTTCGGTCGGGATCGCGGTGGAGATTTCGAGGCCATCGCTGGCTTCCACGGCGTTTTCGGCCACCGGGATGTCGATCACGACCGCGGCGACGGTTCCGGCCTTCAGCGCGTTGACGGCGTCGGGGCCCTGCGGGAAGGGGCGGACTTCGCCGGCTTCGCCGTTTTCGTCGAGGAATTCCTGACCCGTCGTGCCCTGCTGAACGCCGACGGTGGCCCCCTTCAGTTTTTCGACCGAGTCGATTTCATCGCCTTCTTTGACCAGGATCGCCTGTTCGGAGAGGTAGTAGGGGTCGGTGAAGTCGACCGTTTTCTCGCGTTCGTCGGTGATCGTCGCCGCCGAGGCGACCGCGTCGAATTTGCCCCGGGCCAGATCGAGGAAGATCGTGTCGAAGGAGGTGTCCTGGAATTCCGCTTCGCGACCGGTGTTTTCGGCCACCGCTTCCAGCAGTTCGACGTCATAACCCGTGTAGTTGGGCGATTTCCCCTGCTCGAACGGGGGGTAGGGGATGTCGGAGCCGACCGTGAGCTTTTCGCGAGCGCTCCCGCCACCGCCGCTGGTGCTGTCGTCGCTGCTGCCGCAGCCAGCCGCGAAGGCGGCGATGGAAAACATCGCCAAGGCGGCAAGCATCTTGCTCATCTGGAACTTGCTCTTCAAGTCTGCCTCCGAATCAAAGGGATTGCCGGACGAACGTGAATTATTCATCTCCCCTACCCGGAGCGAGGCGTTGCCATGCCCTTTCCGTGCCTGGCTATACTTTTTGAAGTAACGGGAGACGGCGATGCCTGGCGACCAGCTACTCAACAGACCCTGCGGAGGACGCTTCGGCAACATCGTCGAGTCGATCGGCAACACGCCGCTGGTCGAGTTGCCGCGTTTCTCGCCCAAGCCCGAGGTTCGCATCTACGCCAAGCTCGAGGGCCATAACCCGACCGGTTCGGTCAAGGACCGGGTCGCCAAATCGATGATCGAGGCGGCCGAGGCCGAAGGCGCGATCGAACCGGGACAGACGATCCTCGAGCCGACCTCCGGCAACACCGGCATCGCCCTGGCGATGATCTGCCGCCGCAAGGGCTACCCGTTGAAGGTGGTGATGCCCGACAACGTCACCGAGGAGCGCACCCAGTTGCTCTCGATGTATGGGGCGGAGATCGTCTACTCGGAGGGTGCCAAAGGCTCCAACGGCGCGGTTGAGGTGGCGCTGGAGCTGTCCCAGGACCCGAGCTTCTACATGCCGTACCAGTACGGCAACGAGGCCAACCCGCTGGCGCACTACAACGGCACCGCGGTGGAGATCCTCGACGAGCTCGACGAGGTCGCGGCTTTCGTCGGCGGCCTCGGCACCGGCGGCACCCTGATGGGCAACGGTCGCCGCCTCAAGGAGGCCAACCCGGAGACGCTGATCGTCGCCGCCGAGCCCATGCAGGGGGAGGAAGTCCAGGGCCTGCGAAGCCTTGACGACGGCTTCATCCCGCCGATCATCGACCTCTCGATTCTCGACCGCAAGATCATGGTCTCCAACCGCGACGCGATCGTCTGGACCAAGAAATTGCTCGACGAGGAGGGCGTCTTCGCCGGAGTCTCCTCCGGCGCGATCGCCGCCATCGCGGTCCGCATCGCCGGCGAGCTCGACGGCGGCAACGTCGTCTTCCTGATCCCCGACGACGGTTGGAAGTACCTCTCTTCAGGCGTTTACACGAAGCCGATCGAGGAGATCGAAAACCTCGACTCCACGGTCTGGTGGTAGGCGCCAGCCTCGTCCCGGATGCGCATCTCCCAGAGCCTTGTCGACGAGATGGTCGCGCACGCGCGCGAGGACCTGCCGAACGAGTGCTGCGGGATGGTCGGCGGCCGCGACGGCGAGGCGACCGAGGTGATCCGGGTCACAAATGCGGCGGCGACCCCGCTGCGCTACGAGATGGATCCCCAGGAGCAGTACAACGCCCTCAAAGCCATCGAAGAGGGCGGTGGGGAGCTGCTGGCGATCTACCACTCGCACACCAAGAGCGCCGCCTATCCTTCGCAAACCGACGTCAACCAGGCCGTCGCATGGCCGGAACAGATTTACGTGATCATCTCCCTCGCCGACCAAGAGGCGCCCGACGTGAAGGCGTATCTACTCAAGGATCTGAGGATTGCTGATGCCGAGCTCGACGTCTCATAGTCGCGGTTCCCATCAGCGCGGCTCCCACGGTGGTGGCGGCGGTTCGCCCCACGACGGGGGTGGGGGAGGCGGCGGCGGTGGGGGCGGCAAGCTCGTCAAGGTCGCCTTCGCCCGTAATCAGGTCGAAGCCGAGATGCTGCAGGGATTGCTCGGTGAGGGGGGTATCCCCAGCGTGCTCAAGCGCGCTCGCGGTTTCGATGCGCCGGAGTTCATGGCGGCTGGACCGCATGACGTCCTGGTCGACTCCGGTCACGCCCAGAAAGCCAAGGCCCTGCTGGCCGACACGATCACCGAGGGCGAAGCAGACGAGGAAGCCGAGCTCCGCGAGGAGACGCGGCTGCGCGGCGGTGGGCCGACGACCGAAACCTCACCGGCGCGGCTGGCACTCTGGGTCGGCGCCGCCTTCCTCGGCGCCGTGATCCTGGTCTGGGTCCTCTACCAGCTCAGCTGACGCTGGCGGGACGGGCCATGCCCCGCAGATGGTCTCGCCAGGCTCCCTCGATGTCGCGGAAGCGGGCGTCGAAGGCGTCTTCGATGGTGGGGATCGGCCCGCCCGGCTTGAGTTCGTGGACCAGGCGCTCGCAGGCCTCCGGACCGCGCTCGTTCTCGAGCAGGTCGAAGATCGTGCCACCGAGGATCACCGCGTCGCGGCGCGAGGGCGGGAAGGAGGGGCGGGCGCTCTCCCGCAGGCGACGGATCACCGCGGCGCGGTAAAGGCCGACCTGGCGGGCGAAGTACTGGGCGCCGCCCTCGACTAACCAGGCCCAGCGCAGGTAGCGGACGAAGCGGCGCGGGGTCCAATAGGGGGGGAGGGACGCGTTGTTCGCGGCGACCACCAGCTGTGCGTAGAGGCGCTCGGCGGTGCCGAGCAGGGCCTCCTTGGAGTCGTCGCCGGCGGCCCGACGTTCCATGTGGGAGTCGTTGAGGACGTGCAGCTCCGTTGCCATCGCCCAGCCGGCGAGGTAGCGGCGGCCGGCCGGCGCCGCTGACCAGCGCGCGGCGGGGAGAAAGGGATGGGCCAGCGTCAGCCAGGCGGGGTTGGTGTGGATGACGACGGTGACCTCACCGGGCACCCGCTCGAAGCGGTCTTCGAGCCGCAGCCGCAAATCCTCCATGCGATCCAACGTGCGCTCGGCATAAGCCGCGTCATCGGTGTCGTGACGCGCCGTAAAACTCAGCGACTCCGTCTCAATCCAACTCATGCTTGCAGGCTAGAGACTGCGGTCGACTGACCAAGCAGACCAAGGACGCAGGAGCGAGCGTGCTCCGCACGTGAGCGACGAGGACGCCGGTATGCGCCGGTCAGACGAGCGCAGGCTCAGCCTGGCCGCAGACTTCGCGGATCTCGGCGCGTGCGCGGTCGAACTCTTCGTCGGCCATCACCGGCGTGCCCTCGAAGGGCAGGTCGCGATCGATCTCGACCCAGGAACGGCAGCCGTGGTACTCGTCGCGGACGCGCACCGTGACCGGGCGCGGGATGCGGTGGACCCGCAGCAGCAGGATGTGAAGCGGATGACGGCGCTTCCAGGCGAGGCGCTTCTCGGCGTAGTCAGGAGTCCAGATGTAATACGGCGAGAGGCTGTCGAGGGTGCGACGGTCGTTGATCGTGACGTGGTCGGTCACTTCGGCCCAGGCGCGCAGGCGAACCCGGTCCGGCTGCGGGATGCCGCCGTCTTGGAGCAGCGCTTTCGGCGGTGGCTCCTCGTCGGGCCAGACGCCCTCCTCGAGGGCTCGACTCAGCTCCGGATGATGGGATTCGCGGACCAGGTCGTTCCGCTGATGATCGAAGGTTGGGTAGAGGAAGAAGCGCTCGTGCTCGAGTTCGAAGTGCTTGTTCTCCTCGCGGATGCCGCCCTTGCGCAGCGTGAGCAGCTGCTCACCCTCCGCTAGAGCGCGAACCGTTACTGCCCATTCCTTGAAAGCGATCGGCATGTGGAATCAGTACCTGCGAAGGTTGTAAGTCGTGAGAAATCAGGGGGGCTGGGCTGCACTTCCAGACCCGCAAAAGGCTCTGCTGCCTGCCCGAGATCGCGCATTCTAGACGAGCAGGGCCAAATCGCAAAATTAAAGATCCTTAAACACTGCCTCCGCCGCCCGGAGTCTCGATTCTAAGGCGGTTTCCGGGTTCCAAATTTCCCTCGGCCTTGCTCGCGAGGGGCTCTCCATCGAGCAGATTCAGCCCTGGTTTGCCGTCCTCGCCGCCGCGTCCGTGAGGCGCGAAGCGGCGACGCTCGCTGATCAAGGTGAAGCGCATCGGCGCCAGCACTTCGATCTCCCGCACGATGCCGTCGCCGCCCCGGTGGCCCCCCTCGCCGCCGCTGCCCCGGCGGACCGACAGCTCCCGTACCCGCAGCGGGAACTCGGTCTCCAGCGCCTCGACCGGCGTGTTTAGGGTGTTCGACATCGCCACGTGAATCGCGCTGGGTCCGTCGGCGTCTGGGCATGCCCCCTGACCGCCGCCGAGCGTCTCGTAGTAGGTGAAGTCGCCGTTCGCCAGGGTCAGGTTATTCATCGTCCCCTGGCCCTGGGCGGGGACCGGGCGGGCGCCGCCGAGTGCGGCGATGACCAGGTCGGCGACGCGACTGGAGGTCTCGACGTTGCCGGCCGCCACGGCTGCCGGGTAGCGCGCGTTGAGCAAGCAGCCGGCCGGGGCAGTCACCTCGATCGGTCGGTGGGCCCCCGCCGAGGGCGGGGCGTCGGGATCGGTAAGGACGCGCACGGCGAAGAATGCCGCCGACTTGGTCACCGACAGCGGGCAGTTGAGATTGCCATCTACCTGGGGATCGGTGCCGCTGAAATCGAGCCGCAACTGGTCGCCCGCGATTGTCGCCTCGACTCGCAGCAGCGCGTCGCGCTGGGATCCGTCGCGGTCGTCTTCGAGGACGTCTTCGGCGGCGTAGACGCCGTCGGGCAGCGCGGCCAGGGCGGCCCGGGTGCGGCGCTCGGTGTAGGCGAGGATCTCGCTCATCCCGGCGCGAAGGCTGTCGAGGCCGTGACGGCAGGCCAGCTCGGCGAGCCGCAGCTCACCGACGCGGTTGGCGGCCTGCTGGGCCCGCAGGTCGGCGAGGCGCTGGCGCGGCGCCCGCATCTGGTTGGCCAGGCGCTCCAGCTCGGCGTCGGTGGCGGCCGTGGGTGGGATCACCACGCCCTCTTCCTCGAGCGTTTTCGAGAAGGCCGGCATCCCGCCCGGGGTTGGCCCGCCGATGTCGGCGTGATGGGCGCGGCTGGCGGCGAAGCCGAGCAGCTCGCCGGCGGCGAAGACGGGCGAGATTAGGGTCACATCGGGCAGGTGGGTGCCGCCCTGGTAGGGGTCGTTGAGGATCCAGGCGGAGCCCGGCCGTTGCTCCTCGCCGAGCACGGCGGCGACCGCGTCCGGCATCGAGCCGAGGTGGACGGGGATGTGCTCGGCCTGCATCACCAGCTCCCCAGCGGCGTCGAAGAGCGCGGTCGAGCAGTCGTGGCGCTCCTTGATGTTGGCCGAGTAGGCGGAACGGATCAGCGTCGCGCCCATCTCGTCGCAGGCAGCGCGCAGCCCGCCGACCAGGACCTGGAGGGCGATCGGGTCGAGCTTGCTCATCGCGCAGCTCCTTTGTTACGCGTCTCATTCCCCAGGAACGCCCGGATAGTGCCGACATCGTCGACCTCGGCCTGCCAACCGAGCGGCAGGACCAGGGTTGCCTCCGGCAGCTCGAAGACGACCGGGCCCGCGGCGCTGGTACCGGCCTCGGGCTCCCCTCGCAGGACCCGGGTCTGGATCCGCTCGCCGTCGAAGTAGACGGGCCGGGCGCTCTCTTCCAGGTGACCGCTCGCGGCGGCTACCGGACGCGGTTCCGGCCCCGGCGCCACCATCGCCAGGCGGATGTCGACGAGGACGACCCCCCCGTCGGGATCGCGGTGGCCGTAGCGATCCTCATGGGCGCGCTCGAAGCGCTCCTTGAGGTCAGCTGGGTTCGGATCGATCGGGCCGGGGACGGGCAGCTCGAAGGCCTGGCCGGCGTACCGCATCTCATAGACGACCTCGGGCCGGGCTTCGGGGATGCCAGCGGCGGCGCTGAAGATCAGCTCGCCGACCTCGGCGGCGATGCGCTCGGCGCTGAGCTCGGCGCCGCTCAGCAGCACCGTGCGGGCAGTGTCGCGGCGGCGCTCGGAGGCGCAGAGGCCGAGGGCCGAAAGGACGCCGCTCGCCCGCGGGCAGAGAATCGTCTCGATCCCCAACTCGGCGGCAATCGCGGCAGCGTGCATCGGCCCGGCGCCACCGAAAGGAAGGAGGGCGAAGCCACGCGGGTCGATTCCGCGCTCGACCGTGACGACCCGCAGTGCCCGCAACATCTCCTGGTTAGCGACCCGGACGATTCCAGCCGCGGTTTGCAGCGGGTCGAGGTCGAGGGAGGCGGCGAGGGCGCCGACGGCCGTCGCGGCCGCCTCGGCGTCGAGGGCGACCCCGCCGGCCAGCCGCGAGTCGGCGGCGAGATGGCCGAGCAGGAGGTTGGCGTCGGTCACGGTCGGCTTGCTGCCACCCTGGCCGTAGCAAGCGGGGCCTGGCTCGGCGCCGGCTGAGCGCGGGCCAACCTGCAGCGCCCCGCCGGAGTCGCGCCAGCCGATCGAGCCGCCGCCGGCGCCGACGGTGTGGACGTCGACCATCGGCAGCTGGATCGTGCGGCTGCCGATCTGGCGCGAGTCGGTGCGGCGGACCTCGCCCTCCTCGACCACGCAGACGTCGCAGGAGGTGCCGCCCATGTCGAAGCCGAGAGCGTTGCCGTCGCCGCTGAGGCGGGCCAGTAGGCCGGCCCCGACGGCTCCGCCCGCCGGCCCGGAGAGGACGCTCCAAGCGCCCGCCCGGGCCGCCTCGTCGGCCGGGGCGACGCCGCCGGAGGACTGCATCACCAGCGGTGGCGGCAGCTCGGCCGCTGCGGCCGCCTCAGCGAGCCGGCCGAGATAACGGCCGAGCAGCGGGCTGAGGTAGGCGTCGATCGCGGTCGTCGAGCAACGCTCGTACTCGCGAAAGCGCGGCAGCACCTCGTGCGAGGCGGAGACGTGGACGCCGGGCAGGCGGTCCCGCAGGTGGGCGGCGATCCGCTGCTCGTGGCTGGGATCGAGGTAGGAGAAGAGCAGACAGATCGCCACCGATTCGGCGCCGCGCTCGCGCAGCAGCTTGGCCAGCCGCTCCGGCTCCTCGTCATCCAGGGACGCGACGACACCTTCGGGGCCGATCCGCTCGCCGGCCTCGAGCCGCAGCTCGGGCTCGACCAGCGGCGCCGGCTTGGGCGCGCAGAGGCGGTAGAGGTGGGGGCGGTCCTGCCGGCCGATCTCGAGCAGATCGGCGAAGCCGCGGGTCGCGATCAAGGCGGTCCGCGCCCCGCGTTCCTCAAGCAGCGCGTTGGTGCCGACCGTCATCCCGTGCGCGAAGGTGTTGACGTCGGCGACGCCGGCGCCGGCCCGCTCCAAGACCGCGCCGATCGCGCTCATCACCCCGGCCGACTCCTCGCCGGGCGTGGTCGGCACCTTGGCCGTGTGGACGGCACCGTCGTCGATTAGGGCGGCGTCGGTGAAGGTCCCGCCTACATCGACTCCGAGCAGCATGGGCTGACGCTACCGCCACTCCTCGCGGCGGACCTCGCCGGCGGGGGAGAGGACGAGGTGGATCCCGTCCAGCTCGGGGTCGCTGCCGGGGCAGTCGGTTCGCAGATGACCGCCACGCGACTCGCGGCGGCTGAGGGCGCTGCGCGCGATCGCCGAGGCCAGGGGATAGGTGTTGGAGACAAGCGCCGCCAGGTCGTCGGGGTTGCGTTTTGGCCCGGCCCGACGCCAGACGGCGTCCCGGGTCTCCTGGGTCGGCGGGTCGAAGGACCAGTCCGGCGGCGACGGCGGTGCCCCGCCGGGAACCCCCGCCACGGCCGCCGTCGCGGCGCGGGCGCCGAAGACGAAACACTCGCTGAGCGAGTTCGAGGCGAGTCGGTTGGCGCCGTGCAGGCCGGTGCACGAGCACTCGCCGACGGCGTAGAGGCCGGGCAGCGAGGAGCGGCCGTCGACGTCGACGGCGATCCCGCCCATCATGTAGTGCGCCGCCGGGGTCACCGGCACGGGCTCGGTGCGCGGGCTCAGACCGGCATCGGCGAGCGAGGCGAAGACATTGGGGAACCGCGCCGGGTCGATCTCGCGCAGGTCGAGCTTGACGTCGGCGGCGCCGTCGGCCTGCATGCGGTCGAGGATCGCGGCGGTCACCGCGTCGCGGGGCGCCAGCTCGTCGGTGAAGCGCTCGCCCGAGGCGTCGAGTAGCTTCGCTCCCTCGCCGCGGACCGCCTCGGTTATGAGGACGCCGTCGAAGGACGAGTCGGGCAGGGCGACGGCAGTCGGATGGAACTGGCAGAACTCGAGATCGGCGAGGTCGGCTCCTGCGGCGGCGGCCAGGACCGCCCCGGCACCGATCGCACCGCGCGGGTTGGTGGTGCGGCTCCACAGCGCTGCGGCGCCGCCGGTGGCCAGCACGGTCGCGGTCGCGCCGACCGGGCCGGCGTCGCTGACGACCCCGTGGCAACGCTCGCCGTCGCTCCACAGCGCCGTTGCCGACGTCCGCTCCCGAACCTCGATGCGAGGCTCGATGGCGACCATCGCTGCCAGCTTCGAGGTCAGCTCGTGGCCGGTTTGGCTGCCGCCGGAGTGAACTATGCGCCGGCTCGCATGGCCTCCCTCGAGCCCCAGCGCTAGCCGGCCTTCGTGGTCGAGGTCGAAGATGACGCCGCGCGCCAGCAGGTCCCGGACCGCGCTGGGGGCCTCGTCGGCCAGCACCTTCACGGCGGCGGGCCGGCAGAGTCCCCGCCCGGCGGCGATCGTGTCGGCGGCGTGGCGGTCGGGCGAGTCGTCGGGCTCGAGGGCCGCGGCCAGACCGCCTTGGGCCCAGAAGCTGGCGCTTTGGGAAAGGGGGGTGCGGGAGACGACGCAGACGCTGCCGCCCTGCTCCGCCGCCCGCAGGGCCGTCCACAGCCCGGCGGCGCCGCCGCCGACGACGACGACGTCGAACTCGGGGTTGGCCGCTATCGCCCCTCAGCCTCTCGGCGGATCGAGTCCAGCTGCTCGCGCAGCCAGGCGGCGGCAGATTCGCGCGCCCGCGCCTTTTCGTCGGCCACGCTGCGCTCTGCCTGCTCGGCTCGGTACTCGGCCTTCTCGACCCGCTTCTCCGCCGCCTCCACCTGGGCCTCGATCTCGCCGAGGCGGGTCTCGGCCGCGGCGATTGCCCGCTGCTTGGCCTCGCGCTCGCGCTGCAGCTCCTCTTCATGGGCGAGTCGCAGCTTCTCGCGAGCCTGCTCGGCGTCAGCGCGCTCGCGCTCCAGGTCCGCCTCCAGTGCCTCGATCTCGGCGCTGGCACGGCGTTCAGCCGCGGTGGCGACGTCGGCCGCCGCCCTCAGCTTGCGCTCGGCCTCCTCGACCTGCGCGCTGAGGCTGTTACCGGCTGCTCGCTCCGCGCTCATGGGCTCAATCTAATACCGGGGTGCGGGTGACGTCGCGGTAGGCCTCGATCACGCGCTCGGCCATCCGCCCCGCCGAGAGCGACGCGGCCCTTGCCGCTCCAGCCACGCGCGGCTCCGGCGCGTCCAGATGAGGTTGCGCCGCGGCGCTCCAGATCGAGGCGTCGAAGGGGGCGCAGAGGCAGCCCTCTAGATCGGCCAGGGCGTAGGGGGCGACGCCGACCGGGGTCGAGAGGACCGGTACCCCGCAGGCAAGCGCCTCGACTGCGGCCATCCCGAACCCCTCGTAGTCGGAGGTGACGAGGACAGCGTTGGCGGCGTTGAGCCAGAGCGGCATCCGCTCCGGCTCGATCGAGCCGCCGGTCAAGAGCTCGGCCCCGCAGGCCGCGGCCACCGTGGCGGCGCGGTCATGGCGCTTCTCGGGCCGGGCGGGGTTGGCGGGGAAGAAGAGGTAGCGGCCGCCGGGGTCGAGGCCGAGCGATCGGCGAGCCTCGGCGCGGGGGATTGGCCCGAAGCGGGCGAGGTCCGGCCCGCAGGGCAGGACGGCCGAGCCGGGCACGGGCGGCAGGCCCGGGCGGCCGTCCTCGGGCGCGAACAGCGCCCGCGAGACCGCGGCGACGAGGTCGACGCGCCAGGCGAGGCGCCGCGAGAGCGGGCCGACGACGCCGTGGCGGACGTCGGTGCCATGGAAGGTGACGATCAGCGGCCGCGCCCCGGCCAACCGCGCGCACCATCCCGGCAGTCCGTAGTGGGCATGGACAAGGTCGAAGCGCTCGCGCCGCAGCAAGGCCCGCAGCCGCCGGGTGGCGGGGATGTACTCGTTGCGGCCGGGCGGAAAGCTGAAGACGTCAACGTCGACCCCGCGCTTGCGCACCTCGTCGACCTGGTCGCGCACCCAACGGCCGCGCTGCGGCGCCGAGTCGTCGGGCTCGAAGTTGGTGACGACCAGGACGCGCACCCGGGTCAGGGTATCCGTGGCGGACGCGGCCAGGGGAATGGTGGGATCGGAGTTTTGGCTCGGTGGCGTTGCGAAGTTGTGGCGTTCGGGTCTGGATCTGTGCGTCCTCGACGCTGAGCATTGGCCTCCAACCGAGAGAGGAGGCTTCAATGATCTACGCACTGCTGGGTTATCTGCACGCCGCGGTTGCGCGGCGGCTGCGCCGCATCCGGATGCTTGCGGCGGGTGAAACGGGACAGGGGACGGTCGAGTACGTCGGCCTGATCCTGCTGGTCTCGCTGCTGATGGTGGGAATGGTGGCGGCGATGAAAGGTTTCAATGGCAAACAGGGGACGGAGTTGGCGGACGTGATCGTCAACAAGATCAAGGAGGCGGTGGACAAGGTCGCCTTCAAATAGGGGCTTGGCGGCTTTGCCGCCCCCCCTTTTCCCTGCTCATGAGCTGAAAGCGAGAAAATGCGATGACGACTGCACAGGCCACGGCGGCACCGATTCCGTCCTCCCTGCGACGTATGCTGTATGACAGCATGAAACATCGGACGCAGCTATATCTGGACGAGGCCCAGCACCGCTGGCTCCGGCAGCGGGCCGGCAAGTCGGGCAGCATCGCCGCCGTCGTGCGCGAGCTGATCGACGCCGAGCGCGCCCGCCGGCCGGACCTGGCCGCGGATCCTCTGCTTCGCTACCTGGTGGACGAGTCGCCGGGGCGCGGACGAGAGGGCACCAGCGTCACCACGCTGGATCGCGATCTCTACGGCCGATGAGGTCGGTCTTCGTCGATACCAGCGCCTTCGTCGCGCTCCGCAACGGCGCCGAGGCCGAGCATGAGCCGGCAAGGGCGGCGCTCTCGGCACTGCTGGCCGAGGGCGCCGCCCTGTTCACCTCGAACTACGTCTTCGCCGAGACCTACACGGCGTTGATGGTGCGCGTCGGACGCGCGGAGGCGATCGAGTGGGGCAGGCGCTTCCGCGCCAGCGGCGCGATCGAGCTCGTCCGGCTCGACGAGGGCGTCGAGGACGACGCCTGGGAGATCCTCGAGCGCCACGGCGACAAGGAGTGGAGCTATGTCGACGCGACCTCCTTCGCGCTGATCGAGCGCGACGGCGGCGGCGAGGCATTTGCGTTCGATGCGCACTTCAACCAGCGCGGGCTGCGCGTCCATCCCGGTGGGTGAGCGGTCGCTCGCGCCCCGGTCGCTGCCGTGAAAGACTCGCCCGATGCCAGCCTCCCGCAGCTACGACCGCGCTCCCGCCGACATCCGACCGGTCACGATCGACCCCGGTTTCGTCGCCAGCGCCGACGGCTCGGCGCTGATCTCGATCGGCAAAACCCGGGTCATCTGCACGGCCTCGGTCAACGAATCGGTGCCGCGCTGGATGCAGGGGCGGGGCAAGGGCTGGGTCACCGCCGAGTACGCGATGCTGCCGGCCTCGACCAGGGACCGCAAGCAGCGGGACATCTCGAAGGGCAAGCAGGACGGCCGCGGTGTGGAGATCCAGCGCCTGATCGGTCGTTCGCTGCGGGTCGTCGTCGACTTCAAGGCGATGGGCGAACGCAGCGTCTACGTCGACTGCGACGTGCTCGAAGCCGACGGCGGCACTCGCTGCGCGGCGATCACCGGTGGCTACGTGGCCCTGCGCCAGGCATTCCAGAAACTGATTGACAAGAAAGCTCTGGAGACGATGCCGCTGAATGGCACGATCGCCGCCGTCAGCGTCGGCATGGTCGGCGGCCGGCCGCTGTGCGATCTCGACTACGTCGAGGACTCCAATGCCGAGGTCGACGCCAACGTCGTCATGACCGGCGACGGTGGCCTGGTCGAGGTGCAGGCCACGGCCGAGCGCACGCCGCTTTCGCGTGCCTCGCTCGACGATCTTCTGGCGCTCGCGGAGGGCGGCATCGCCCGCCTGCGGGAGGTGCAGGAGCGGGTCGCTTGATTCTGGCTACCGGCAATCGCCACAAGCTGGCGGAGATGGAGGAACTGTTGCCGGCGGTCGGGCTGCAGCCGCTGCCGGCGGGGCTGGAGATGCCGCCCGAGGATGGCGACAGCTTCGAGGCCAACGCGCTGATCAAGGCGCGCGCCGCGCGTGAGGCGACCGGCGAGGTGGTGATCGCCGACGACTCCGGGATCGAGGCAGCGGACCTCGGTGGCGCGCCGGGGATCTACTCGGCGCGTTACGCGGGGGAGGGCGCCAGCGACGAGATCAACCTCGACAAGCTGCTGCGCGAAGTCGACGCCGCCGGCGGCGATCGGCGCGCCGCCTACGTCTGCGCGCTGGCCCTAATCGACGAGTCCGGCGTCGAGCACGTCTTCGAAGCACGCTGTGAGGGCCGGTTGCTTGCCGAGCGCCGCGGCAGCGGCGGCTTCGGCTACGACCCAGCCTTCGTCCCCGACGACACCGGGCCCGACGACGAGCGCACTTATGCCGAGCTGAGCGCCGCCGAGAAGCACGCGATCAGCCATCGAGGGCGGGCGGCGCGGATGCTCGCGGCCCATCTCGGATTGGGTGCGGAGCCCCCTCGTGATTAAGACCAAACGGGGGGCGGCCGGTCTCTCGATTGCCTCCAACGCATTCCTGATCGCGATCAAGCTGGCGGCCGGCGCGGTCACCGGATCGATCGCGATCATCACCGAGGCGGTCCACTCGCTGATCGACCTGGTCGCCTCGGTGATCGCTTACTTCTCGGTCCGTAAAGCGGACGAGCCGGCCGACGCCGAGCATCCCTACGGTCACGAGAAGGTCGAAAACCTCTCCGCGGCGATCGAGGGCATGCTGATCCTGATCGGGGCGGGGGTGATCGTCTACGAGGCGACCCACCAACTGGTGGTCGGCGCCGAAGTCGACAGGCTCGGGGTCGGCATCGCCGTGATGGCGTTCTCGGTGTTGGCCAACCTCGGCGTCTCATCGGTCCTCTCGCGCCAGGCCAAGGCGCACGAATCGCAGGCGCTGGAGGGCGATGCCGCCCATCTGCGCACCGACGCGATGACCTCGGCCGGCGTGCTCTTCGGCCTGGCGTTGGTCCAGGTCACCGGCGACGCCGCCTTCGACCCGATCACGGCGCTGGTGGTCGCGGTGGCGATCGTCTGGGCCGGGTTCAGGATCCTCAGGAGATCCTCCGCCATCCTCGTCGACGAGGTGCTGCCGGCGGCGGAGATGGATCGGATCGAGGCGGCGATCGCCACCGCCCGCACGCCGGAGGTTGCCGGCTACCACAAGCTGCGCGCTCGCCGGGCCGGCAGTCGCCGCCACATTGACTTCCACGTCCAGTACCGCTCCGGGACCAGCCTCGAGCGTGCGCACGAGCTGGCGCACCAGATGCGCGCCTCGATCGAGGCTGAGATCCCCCAGGCCGAGGTGCTGATCCATGCCGAGCCCGAGACCTCGTTCCGCGAGCCCGACGACAGCGACTCGGGCCCGTTCCGCTCCGGCTGAGGGGAGCTAGGGAGGCGGCAGCAGATTGACCGCGGCGGCGAGGCCGACGGCGATTAGGGTGATCGTGTAGCCGGTGTAACCGCTGAGGGCGAAGAGGACCGCGGCGATCGCGCAGACCGCGACGACGGTGATCCATGAGGCTCGGGCGAGTGGCACGGTCGGTATTTTCACTCACATGGCCGACGCTGTCACCACAGAGGTCGCTGCGGGCGAAGCCGCGGAGGCCGCGCTGGCCTTCCTCGGCGAGATGTCGCTCGACCTGCGGGGGGCGGCGATACTCGACTCCGGCGGCGGCGTGCTCGCCGCCACCGGCGGCCACGACCGCTGGGGCGAGGACGCGGCGGCGCTGCTCGAGGTCGCCGACCGAGCCGGCGCCGAGCCGGCCGAGCAGATCCACGTCGCCACCGAGCAGGGCGAGGTCTTCGCTCTGCGCCACGCAGGCTTCGCCGCTGTCGCTGTAACCGAGCGCTTCGCCCTCGCCTCGCTGATGTTCTTTGACATGCGTTCGGTCCTGCGCGACCTCGCCCTCGCCGGTGCGGCCGGGGAGGAGAGCCGATGACTCCACCCAAGCCGCACCGGGTGCTGCTCGACCGCGTTTCCGGCTATGCCGACGAGGCCGCCGCCTACATGCGCCGCCGCCGCGTCTCGCGCCGTCCCTTCGCCCGCCTCTACTACCCGAACGGGCGCAGCGCCGACCACGCCGACGATTCGACCGCCGGAGCGGAGCTGTTCGTCGCCGCCGGGCGCCTGATCGAGGTCGCCGGGAAGCGGCCGAAGGCGTGAGTGAACTGCTCGACCCCGCGGTCGCCGAGCGGGTGCTGGCGCGGGCGCTCGCCAACGGCGGCCGCTTCGCCGAGATCTTCGCCGAACGCCGCCACGGCCTCTCGATGTCGATCGACGAGTCGCGGATCGAGGCGGTCCAGTCCGGCGGCGAGGAGGGCGCCGGGGTGCGGGTCGTCGATGGCGGTACGAGCTACTTCGCGCACGTCGACGGTCTCGACCCCGCCGATCTCGAGCGCGCCGCCGACGAGGCCGCGGCGGCGCTGCGCGGCGAGCGTCGCGAGCCACGGCCGCTGCAGGCGGCCGCAACGATGCCACTGCCGATCGTGCGCCGGCCCGAAGATGTCCCGGCCGAGCGCAAGGCAGCGCTGCTGCGTGAGCTCGACGAGCGCGCTCGCGGCTTGGGCGAGGAGATCGCCCAGTTCACCTCCTCCTATGCGGAGGCACGCCGCGAGGTCGCGATCGCCAACTCCGAGGGGCTGCTGAGCGGCGATGACCGCACGCGCACCCGGATCGGCGCCCAGGCGGTCGCCCGCCGCGGCGACGCGGTCGAGACCGGGGCCGAGACGCTCGGCGCCCACCGTGGCTTCGAGCTGCTCGAAGACGACCCCGGCTTGATCGCCGAGCAGGCCGCCCGCAAGGCGCTGACCCTGCTCGACGCCGGCCCGGCACCGTCGGGCTCGATGCCGGTGGTCGTCGGCGGCGGCTTCGGCGGCGTCCTCTTCCACGAGATGACCGGGCACGGGCTCGAGGCCGACCACATCCAGAAGGGCGCCAGCGTCTACGTCGGCAAGCTCGGGGAGCAGGTCGCCCAGCCGCTGCTCAACGCCTATGACGACGGCCGCCTGCCGCACGAGTGGGGCAGCGACGCGATCGACGATGAGGGGGTGCCGACCCAGAAGACTCAGGTGATCGAGGAGGGCCGACTGACCGCCTATCTCTATGACCGGCTCACCGCCGAGCGCGCCGGCGTCGCCTCGACCGGAAACGGCCGCCGTGAGAGCTTCCGCCACCTGCCGATCCCGCGCATGACCAACACCTACATCGCCCCCGGCGACGCCACTCCGGAGGCGATGATCGCCGAGGTCGAGAAGGGCTTCTACGCGGTCTCCTTCGCCGGCGGCCAGGTCGACCCGGCGACCGGCGACTTCGTCTTCGGCGTCTCCGAGGGCTATCTGATCGAGGGCGGCAAGGTCACCCGTCCTTGCCGCGGGGCGACCTTGATCGGCAACTGCCTGGAGGCGCTGATGGCGATCGACGCGGTCGGCGACGACTTCTTCATGAAAACCGGGATCTGTGGCAAGGGCGGCCAGAAAGCTCCGGTCGGGACCGGCCAGGGCCACGTGCGGGTGCGGGCGATGACGGTCGGCGGGACCGAGCGTTGAGCGAGCTGTGCGCGAGCGCGGGACGCGCGGTAGAGGCGGCTCTGACCGCCGGGGCCGGGGCGGCGGAGGCCTACGCCTCGCGCGACAGCGGTCGCGAGGTGCGGGTCCACGGCGGCGAGGTCGAGAGCCTGACCGCGGCGACCCAGAGCGGCATCGGCGTCCGCGCCTGGATCGGCGGGCGCGTCGGGTACGCCTACGGGACCGATCTTTCCGAGGCGGGGGTCGCCGCGATCGCCGCCCGCGCCGCCGAGGCCGCGGCGGTGGCCGACGAGGACGAGTTCGCCGCCCCCGCCCAGCCGGTCGCGGCGGCTGCCCTGCCGGGCCTGAGC
>DATBDU010000039.1:0-27506 GCA_036269775.1 Solirubrobacterales bacterium | reverse complement strand
GCGGTGCCTGTCCCGCCGGCGATCGCCTGGGACGCGACCAGCGCGAAGACAGCCACGGAGAGCAGCATTACTCCCCTTACCTTGTCCCGGCCTCGACCCACGACCGCGGCAGCATACGGCCGGGGAGCGAGGCGGGCACGATCAGACCAGCGGCAGCGCGTCCTCGAGCGGCACGTACTCCATGCCGACACCCTCGGCGACGGCCGGGTGCGTGACCTTGCCGGCGGCGACGTTGACGCCGGGCCGCAGCCCGGGGATCCGCTCGATCGCCCCGGCCAAGCCGCCGTCGGCGAGCGCGATCGCGTACGGCAGCGTCGCGTTGGTCAGCGCCTGGGTCGAGGTGATCGGCACCGCGCCGGGCATGTTGGCGACGCAGTAGTGGGTGATCCCCTCGACCTCGAAGGTCGGCTCGGCGTGCGTGGTCGGGTGCGAGGTCTCGAAGCAGCCGCCCTGGTCGATCGCCACGTCGACCAGCACCGCCCCCGGCTTCATCAGCTTCAGCTGCTCGCGCGTCACCACGTAGGGCGCCCGCGCCCCGTGCACCAACACCGCGCCGATGACGAGGTCCGCCCGCGGCAGCATCTCCTCCACCGCCAGCGTCGTCGAGTAGACGGTCGAGCAGCGCCCGCCGAAGATCACGTCGAGGTCCCGCAGGCGGTCGATCGAGCGGTCGAAGACGAAGACGTCGGCCTCCATCCCGATCGCGATGAAGGCGGCATTCATGCCGACCACGCCGCCGCCGATCACGATCACGTTGGCGGCGGCGACCCCGGGGACGCCACCGAGCAGGATGCCGCGGCCGCCGAGCGGCTTCTCCAGCATGAAAGCACCGGCCTGGGTCGCGATCTTGCCGGCGATCTCGCTCATCGGCGCCAGCAGCGGCAGCTGGCCGCGGCCATCCTCGACCGTCTCGTAGGCGATGCAGGTGGCGCCGGACCGGCAGAGGCCACTGGTCTGCTCGGGGTCCGGCGCCAGATGCAGATAGGTGAAGAGCAGCTGGCCAGGGCGAAGCATCTCGATCTCCGCCGCCTGCAGCTCCTTCACGTGCAGAACCATCTCGGCGCGCTCGAAAATGGTGGCGGCGTCGGCGACGACCTCGGCACCCTGAGCCGCGAACTCGGCGTCGGCGATCGCACTGCCCCCGCCGGCGCCGGCCTCGATCAGCACCTCGTGCCCGTGCTCGGACATTTCGCGGACGCCGGCCGGGGTCACCGCGACCCGGTACTCGTCGGGCTTGATCTCCTTCGGCACCCCGATCCTCACGCGACCAGCTCCCTCGCCCGCAGCGCCAACCAGAACTCGATCCGGTCGTGGGCGCGCGAGAGATCGCGGCCGGTCAGCTCTTCGACCTTGCGCATCCGGTAGCGCAGCGTGTGGCGGTGGCAGAAGACCTCGCGGGCGGCTTTCTCCCACTGGCCGTTCTGCTCGATGAACGCCTCCAGGGAGCGCAGCAGCTCGCCGCCGTACTCCGCGTCGCCCTGCTCGATCGGCCCGAGGACGCTGTCGCAGTAGAGGTGGAGCGCCTCGTCGTCCTGGATCGAGAGCAGCAGCGTGAAGGCGCCGAGGTCGCGCCAGGAGGCAACTTCGGGGGCGCTGCCGTTGCCGAGGGCGGTCGCCTCGAGGGCGCAGCGCGCCTCGTGGAAGGAGTGGCGCAGCTGCTCGGGCGGGGCGGGGCGGCTGGCCGCCGCGCGGACCGCGCCGCGTTCGGGGCTGAGCGCCTTGCGGGCGTCGGCAGCGACGTCGATCGGGTCGCGGTCGGCAGCGTCGACGACAGCGCAGAGCAGCTCGCGGTTGCCGATCGAGTGCGGCGCCACCACCGCCGGACAGGCATCGGAGGCAAGCGCGCGTTCGAGCGCGCCGACCGCCGTGGCGGGGTGATCGAGGGCGAAGACGAGCACCGCGGCTTCGTCGCCGATGCCGAACGGCTCCAGGCGGCGGCGCAGCTCGGAAGCCTCCATGCGCCCACCGAGGGCGCCGGCGAGGACGTCGCCCGCGAGGCGCCGCTCGGTCTCGCGGGCGACACGGCGGCGCATTAGCTCGAGGGCGACGACGGCGACCGCCTGCTGCAGGATTAGCCGCTCAAAGTCACCGAGGCCGCCGGAGTCGCGGACGATCACCACCCAGGCCTGCGGCGGCCCGCCGCCCGGCGAGATCACCGGATGGGCAAGCGCCCGGCCGGCGACCGAGGGGTGGGCAGGGACGAAGGGGTGGCCGTCGCCGGCATGGGTGAGCGCCTCTTTGCGGATCGCGCCGATCGCGTCGGCGGAGAGCTGGCGGCGGAAGCCGCGCCCGGCGAGACGCTCGCCGCGGCCGTCGAGGACGGCAACGGTGCCGCCGACCGCCGAGGCGATCGTCGCCGCGATTTCCTCCAGCCCGCGCTCCTCCAGAACCAGCCGCTCGAGCCGGCGCTGCACCGCGATGCCGCGCTGCAGGACCTCGTACTGCTCGTTGACGAGGCGGGCGAAGGCTTTCTCGGTGATCGCGATGAACGGGGTCGAGTAGGGGACCTCGAAGAGCGGGAAGCCGCGCTTCTCGGCCTCGTCGACCAGCGCTTTGGGCAGTTTGCGGTGGCTGAAGCCGGTCCCGAAGCCGAGCCCGGCGAGGTTGCTGTCGGCCAGCAGGCGGACGAAGGAGCGCTGCTTGGCGGCGTTGTCGAGGGGGATCCCGGTGCTCAGCATCAGCTCGCCGCCCGAGAGCCAGGGCGTCGGATCCTCGAGCTCGGAGATGTGCACCCAGCGAACCGGCGCGCCGGCCGCCTCGGCACCCGCCGCGAGGTCGAGGTCGAGCTCATCGAGCAGGCTCTGGACGGTGAGCAATCCGGCTCCTAGCGGCCGGCTCGAACAGAACCGCGGCGTGATGCGCGCCCAGCGCGACCGCTCGGCGCTGCCGCGGGTCGCCCTCGGACGACCTGCTCCCAGGCCTCCGAGAGGACGCTGTGCAGCACCTCGTGGATCTCGGCGAACTGCTCGCTGTCGGCGATCAGCGGCGGCGCCAGCTGCACGACCGGGTCGCCGCGGTCGTCGGCACGGCAGATCAGCCCCCGCTTGTAGAGCTCGCCGGAGAGGAAGCCGCGCAGCAGCCGCTCGGACTCCTCGTCGTCGAAGCTCTCTTTGGTCTCCTTGTCTTTGACCAGCTCAATCGCGTGGAAGTAACCGGCGCCGCGCACGTCGCCGACGATCGGCAGCTCGCGCAGGCTCTCCAGCATCTGCCGGAACTCGCCCTCCTTGGCGAGCACGTGCCCGCAGAGGTCCTCGCTCTCGTAGACGTCGAGGTTGGCCATCGCGATCGCGGCGGCGATCGGGTGGCCGGCGAAGGTGAAGCCGTGGGCGAAGGAGGCGTCGCCCTCCATGAACGGCTCCGCGACCTTGTCGGCGACGATCATCCCACCCATCGGCGCGTAGGCCGAGGTCAGCCCCTTGGCGACGGTGATGATGTCCGGGACGTAGCCGAACCGTTCGCAGCCGAAGTAGTGGCCGAGCCGGCCCCAGGCGCAGATCACCTCGTCGGAGATCATCAGCACGTCGTACTTGTCGCAGATCTCGCGCACTCGCTGGAAGTAGCCGTCGGGCGGGACAAAGCAGCCGCCGGCGTTCTGGACCGGCTCGAGGATCACCGCGGCGACGGTCTCGGGGCCCTCGAAGACGATCCGCTCCTCGATCGCATCGGCGGCCCAGAGCGGGTCGCGATCCTCGGGCCAGCGGTAGACGTTGGTGTTCGGCACGTGGCAGCCGCCCGGCGTCAGCGGCTCGAACTGGCTGCGCAGCTCGGTGATGCCGGTCGCCGAAAGGGCTCCCAGCGAGGTGCCGTGGTAGGCGACCTCGCGGGCGATCGTCTTGTGCTTCTGCCCTTTGCCGTGCAGGCGGTGGTAGTTGCGGGCGAGCTTGAGGGCGGACTCGACCGCCTCGGAGCCGCCGGAGGTGAAGAAGACGCGGTTGAGGTCGCCGGGGGCGAGCGAGGCGATCCGTGCCGCCAGCTCGATCGCGCGCGGGTGGGCGTAACTCCAGAGCGTGTAGAAGTCGAGCTCTTCGATCTGGCGGGCCGCGGCCTCGCCGTACTCGCTGCGACCGTGGCCGGCGTTGACGCAAAAAAGGCCGGAGAGCCCGTCGAGGTAACGGTTGCCGTGCTCGTCATAGACGTAGCAGCCCTCGGCGCGGACGATGATCGGGACCTCGTGGTCGGGGCCGTAGGCGCCCATCCGCGAGAAGTGCATCCAGAGATGTCGCTGGGCGAGCGCCTGGAGGTTCTCGGTGCCTACTGGGGCCTGCGAGGTGGCCATGCCGTCTCCTCTCGTGCTACGACGATATGGATAAAGCTAATCCCAGGATGGCACAGACGCAAGTGGTCGTTGGGTCAAGCCCTGGCAGTCGACTTGTACATAAGGGACAAACGCTACCTGTCCTTTTAGGACATTTGCCACTTGCGTCTTGATCCGCCGAGGCTTACCTTCGCGGAGATGGAGAGCTCAGCGATTCCCACCTCAGACTCCACTTCCGCCTCCCGTCCCGGCGTCGAAGACAAGGGCCTGAAGAAGAACGCGATCGGGTTCGTCTCCAGCGTCGTCATCGGTGTCGCCTCCACCGCCCCCGGCTACAGCCTCGCCGCGACCCTCGGCTTCGTCGCCGCCGCCGTCGCCCTGCAATCGCCGGCGATCCTGATCATCAGCTTCATCCCAATGTTCCTGGTCGCGGGCGGCTACTACTACCTGAACAAAGCCGACCCGGACTGCGGCACCAGTTTCTCCTGGGTGACCAAGGCGATGGGGCCGCAGCTCGGCTGGATCGCCGGCTGGACGATCGTCGTCGCCGACATCGTCGTGATGGCCAACCTGGCCCAGATCGCCGGCCTCTACAGCTTCGAGCTGGTCGGTTGGCAGGCGGCGGCCGAATCCACGGCGGCGGTGACCCTGGTCGGGGTGATCTGGATCGTGATCATGACCGCGATCGTGGTGATCGGGATCGAGCTATCGGCCCGCACCCAGGTCGGCCTGCTGGCGGCCGAGATCTTCACCCTGGCGCTGTTCGCGGTCGTCGCCCTGGTCAAGGTCTACGCGGGCAGCGCTCCTTCGGCCTCGATTCACCCCAGCCTCTCCTGGTTCAACCCCTTCTCGCTCAGCCCGAGTGAGATCTCAGCTGGAATGTTGCTGGCGGTCTTCATCTACTGGGGGTGGGACACGACCGCCACGGTCAACGAGGAGACCGAAGACTCCACCGAGGCGCCGGGCAAGGCGACCGTGGTCAGCACCCTGATCCTGCTCGGCGTCTACCTGATCGTCGCCGTCGCCGCCCAGTCCTACGCCGGCGTCAACGACCTGATCAAAAACCAGGAAGACGTGCTCAGCTCGCTCGGCACCGACGTCTTCGGCTCGCCGCTGGACAAGATCCTGATCATCGCCGTGCTGTCCTCGGCCGCGGCCTCGACCCAGACGACGATCCTGCCTACCGCCCGGACCACGCTTTCGATGGCGCGCGCCAACGCGCTGCCGAAGAGCCTCGGCAGGGTCCACCCGCGCTTCCTCACCCCGCACATCTCGACGATCGCGATGGGGACGCTCTCGATCGTCTGGTACGTCGGCCTGACCCTGGTCAGCGAAGACATCCTCTTCGACTCGCTGGCCGCGCTGGGCCTGATGATCGCCTTCTACATCGGCATCACCGGCTTCGCCTGCACGATCTACTACCGGCGCGAGCTCCTGCGCAGCGTCAAGAACTTTTTCTTCATTGGTGTCGGCCCCACCGTCGGCGGCGCGATCCTCTTCTACCTGCTGATCAAGAACGGGATCGAACTCTCCGACCCGGCCAACTCCGAATCGGGCAACTCCTGGGGCGGGGTCGGCCCGCCGCTGGTGATCGCCGTCTTCTTCCTCGTCCTCGGCTTCCTGCTGATGTTCGTGCAGTGGCGCAAGTTCCCGGACTTCTTCAGGCGCCGGCCCGAGGTCGTGCCGGCCGGCTTCCTCGAGGGCGAGGCGCCGGCGCCCGGGCCGACCGGCGTCGGCCCGACGGAGGTGCCCTGATGGGCCAGATCGTGGTCGGCTACGACGGCTCGGCCTGCGGCGACGCGGCGTTGGACAAGGCGCTCCAGCTCGCTGGCGAGCTGGACGACAGCGTCACCGTCGTCTTCGGCTACGCGCCGCCCGGGCTCTGGGGCGGCGAGATCGCCGAACACGAGGAGGCAATCGAGGAGCTGGGCGAGAAGGTGATGGCGAGCGCCAAGGCGCGCGCGGCGGATCAGGGCGTGGAGATCGACGCGCAGCTGGTGGCGAAGCGTGCCGCCGAGGCCCTGATTGAGACGGCTGAGCAACGCGACGCCCGGATGATCGTCGTCGGCAGTTTCGGCGACCCGCCGCTCAAGGGCGTGATCCTGGGCTCGACGCCGAACAAGCTGCTGCATCTGTCGGAGCGGCCGGTCCTGGTCGTTCCCGCGCGGTCCTAAGGCACCCCTCACGGGCGCAGGTCGACGACCTCGTCCGGAGAGGCGAGGGCGAGCAGCTCCGGGTCCCCGGTCCAGAGCGGGGCGCCGTGCCGGCGGGCGGTGGCCAGCGCGAAGCAGTCGGCGTAGGACATCCCTCTGAGTCCAGAGGAGAGACAAGTCTCCCCCTCCCTCGTCAGCGGCCGATGTGAAAGCCGATCAGCTCCGGGATCTTCGCCACCGCGCTGGCGATACGGCCGGGGGCGCGGCCCGCCAGCTCCGCCTCCTCCTTGGCCAGTAAGCCGAGGCGGATCGCCTCGCCGCCGATCCACTGAAAGGGCTCGGGCGGGACGCGGGGCGGCGAGGGGTCGACGAAGGCGAGGCGGGAGGGCTCGTCGCGGCGGTCGAGGGCGAGCGAGGCGAGGGTGCGGCCGACCATTTGCGAGGGGCCAACTCCGTTGCCCGTATAGCCGGCGGCGGCGAAGGCGCGGCCGCCGGGCAGTGGCACGACCATCGGCAGGTGGGTCGGCGAGGCGTCGATCGGGCCGCCCCAGGCGTGCTCGATGCGGCAGCCGGCCAGGCCCGGGAAGACCGTGTGGAGGTGCTCGGCGGTGGCAGCCACGACCGCGGCATCGAGCTCGGCGCGGCCGCCGAGCCGGGCGCCCATCGCGATCCGCCCTCCCCCCCAGCCGAAGGCGATGCGGCCGTCGGGAGTGGTACGGAAGTAGTCGATCAGGGCGCGGCTGTCGGTGATGCACTCGCCGCCCGTCCATCCCACTTCCTCGAGGACGTCGGGGACGGGCTCGGTGAGAACGATGTGGGAGGAGGCGACGGTGATGCGGTGGCGCAGCGGGCCCCGCCAGGCCTTCGCGGCGGCGCCGATCGCCAGCACCGCGGTGCGCGCGCTCACGGTGCCGCCGGGGGTGCGCGCCTCGACCCCGTCGGGGGCGTCGCGCAAGGCTCGCACCGGAGTCCCCTCATATATAGAGACGCGGCGCGCGAGCAGGCGCTCGCGCAGGCCTAGCGCCAAGCGCGCCGGCTGCACCGTTGCCGAGCCCGGGTAGAAGGCGCCGGCGCGGAAAGTGGGCGAGGCGCAGCGGGCGGCGACCTCCTCGCGGGAGAGCGACCGCACCGCGTCGCCGACCCCGAGCTCCCGGCAGGCGGCAAGCGCAGCCGCCCAGACCTGGTCGTGCGCAGCCGCGGTCGAGACCTGGAGGTAGCCGCCCGCGCGAAACCAGGCGTCAACCTCCTCGGCCTCGCAGAACTCGCCGATCTCCTCCACGGCCCGCTCCGCCGCACGGCCCACGGCGAGCGCGCCCACGTCCCCCCAGCGGCGCCGCATGTTCGGCAGCGAGAACCACATCACGTTGCAGAAGCCGCCGTTGCGGCCGCTCGGCCCGCGGCCGCAGTGCTCGTCCGCCTCGAGCAGGACGACGCGCGCCTGCGGCTCCAACAGCGTCACGTGCCAGGCGGCCCAGAGCCCGGTGAAACCGCCGCCGATCACCACCACGTCGGCATCGCAGTCGCCGTCCAGCGGCGGCGCCGGCGCGACCGCTCCCGCCTCCTCCAGCCAGTAGCCGTGTGGCGAGTGCTTCATCCCCCAAAGTGTCCCTCACATCTCGTGCTGTAGGCACTTTTCCCCGGTATGCGGGGACAGATGCCTACAGCAGCGTAGGATCGATGCGATGGCGGATCGTCGCGATCAGGACTCGACTCCCTACGTCGACGCCCTGCTCGCCTACGCGGCGCTGGACCCGGGCCGCTTCCAGGTCCCCGGTCATAAGGGCGGGGTCGGCGCCGACCCGGCGCTACGGGAGCTGGTCGGCGAGACCGGCCTGCGCAACGACATCCCCTCGGTCACGGAGGGGGTCGACATCGGCCCCGAACCGACTCCCTTCCAGCAGGCGCAGCTGCTTGCCGCCGACGCCTGGGATGCGGCGCGCACCTGGTTCCTCGTCAACGGCGCTTCGCAGGGCAACCACGCGACCTGCATGGCGCTCGCCCACGGCGGCGACCGTGTCGTCGTCCAGCGCAACGTCCACTCCTCGGTGATCGACGGCCTGGTGCTGAGTGGGATGCGGCCGACCTTCGTCGCCCCGGAGCTCGACCCCGAGCTGGGGATCGCCCACGGGCTGACGCCGGAGTCGCTGGCGGCGGCGCTGGATGAGACGCCGGACGCGGTCGCGGCGATGGTCGTCTCCCCCACCTACTTCGGGGCCTGCGCCGACGTCGCCGGCCTGGCCGCGGTCGCGCACGAGCGCGGCGTGCCGCTGGTCGTCGACGAGGCCTGGGGCGCCCACCTCCACTTCCACCCCTCGCTGCCGCCGGACGCGCTCGCCGGCGGGGCCGACCTCGTCACCTCCTCCACCCACAAGATCGTCGGCAGCCTCACCCAGGCCGCGATGCTGCACCTTGGTGGCGGCGGCCGCATCGATCCGGCCGTGGTCGACCGCTGCGTCAGCCTGGTCGAAACGACCAGCCCCAGCGGCCTCCTCTCCGGCTCGCTGGACGCCGCCCGCCGGCAGGCGTCGGTCCATGGCGCCGAGCTGCTCGCCGAGACCCTGGAGGCGGTGGCGAAGACGCGCGAGGCGGTCGCGGAGATCCCGGGCCTCGCGGTGCTCGACGCGAGCCTGGTCGGGCGCCCCGGGATCGCCGGCTGGGATCCGCTGCGGCTGGCGATCGACGTCCGCGGCACCAGCTCGACCGGGTACCGGCTGGCCAAAGCGGCCTTCTACGCCAGCGGGCTCGACCTCGAGCTCTACTCGGAGAACGTCGTCGTTGCGATCTTCGGCGTCGGCGAGCCGGCCGCGCGGGCGGGCGGGCAGCTGGTCGCGGGACTGCGCAAGGCGATCGAGGAGCTCGAAGCCGAACCGCAGCCGCGCGACGAGAAGCTGGTCCCTCCCCCTCCTTGGGGCGAGCTGGCGATGACCCCGAGGGAGGCTTTCCTCGGCCCGCAGGAGGTGATCCCCTTCGAGCAGGCCGCCGGCAGGGTCGCGGCCGAGGGGCTGGCCGCCTACCCGCCGGGGATCCCCAACGTCCTGCCCGGCGAGCGCCTGACCGCCGAGACGCTCGACTACATAAGGGAGAGCGTCGCCCACGGCGGCTACGTGCGGGGCGGCAGCGACCGCGAGCTGAAGACGCTGCGCGTCGCCCTCCGGCCGTAGGGGCCGAGCCGGTGGAATCGATCATCTAGGCTCCGCCGCGGATGGCCAGCTTCGACGCGATCGCCGACCTGCCGCTCGAGATCGAGTCCTGCGAGTTCGAGGGGCTGGGGATCGCGCTCGGCGAGTTCGAACGGCTGACCACGATCGTCAAGCTCAGCGGCGGCGGCCAGGAGGGGATCGGCGAGGACGTCGTCTACGACGCCGTCGACCACATCGCCCAGCAGGACCACGGACCGCCCGAGGGTCTCGCCTTCTCCGGCACCTTCGCCGGCTTCTCGGAGGCGCTCGACCCGATCGATCTCTTCCCCGCCGCGGCGCCGGAGCGGGACGTCTCCCGCGAGTACCGGCGCTGGGCCTTCGAGTCGGCGGCGCTCGACCTGGCGCTGCGCCAGGCGGGGACCAACCTCGCCGCCGCACTTGGCCGCGAGCCGTGCCCGGTCAACTTCGTCAACTCGATGCGCCTCGCCGGCTTCGTCGAGGGGGAGCGCTCCTCGATCGAGCCGCTACGCGCTCGCCTCGCCGTCTATCCGACCCTGCGCTTCAAGCTCGACCCCTTCAACGACTGGGACGACGAGCTGATCGCCGCCCTTGTAGAGACCGGCGCCGTCGACTCCCTCGACCTCAAGGGCTTCTACAAAGGCACCCCGGTCGACGTCGTCACCGACCCGGAGCTCTACGCGAGGCTGATCGAGGCCTTCCCCGACGCCTGGCTCGAGGACCCCGACGTGACCGACGAGACCAGGCCGCTGCTCGATCCGGTCTCCGAGCGGGTCACCTGGGACGCGCCGATCCACTCGATCGCCGACATCGAGGCGATGCCCTGGTCGCCGCCGAAGACGGTCAACGTCAAGCCCTCCCGCTTCGGCCCGATCCGCAACCTCTTCGCCGCCTACGACTACTGCGAGGAGCGCGGCATCGGCGCCTACGGCGGCGGCCAGACCGAGCTCGGCCAGGGCCGCGGCCAGATCCAGTACCTGGCCTCGATCTTCCATCCCGACACGCCCAACGACGTCGCCCCCGGCGGCTACAACGACCCCGAGCAGGCGACCAGGCCAGGCCTCCCCTCCAGCCCCCTCGAGCCGGCGATCGAGCCGACCGGCTTTCGTTGGCGCATCTGACCTTCCCCATGGCGTGCTGTACGCACTTCTCCCCGCATACCGGGGATAAATGCCTACAGCACGGATGAGGTGGGCCTAAGCGCTGCTTCGGCGAACCGAACTTGCGCTTTCGGCTACGTTGGCCTCCCGACGCCCGCCGACAAGGAGCTTTGAGATGGCCGACAAGACTTTCGCCGACGCCCTGAACGAGCAGATCGCCAACGAGTTCGCCGCCTCGCAGCAGTATGTGGGCGCCGCCGTCTACTACGACGCCGAGACGCTGCCGCGCCTCGCCAGCTTCTTCTACCGCCAGGCGCTGGAGGAGCGCGAGCACGCGATGATGATGATCCGCTACCTGCTCGACGTCGGCGAGGCCGTCCACATCCCCGACATCAAGTCGGTCGAGACCACCTACGCCGACGGCAGCGAGCCGGTGAAGATGGCGCTGGAGCAGGAGAAGCGGGTCAGCGAGGAGATCTTCTCCCTGTTCGAGCTGGCGCGGGAGGTCAAGGACTACCGCGCCGAGCAGTTCCTACAGTGGTTCGTCAAGGAGCAGGTCGAGGAGGTCGCGCTGATGGGCGACCTGCTCAACGTGGTCGCGCGCTCGAAGGAGAACCTGCTGCTAGCCGAGGACTACATCGCGCGGGAGAGCCTCGGCGAAGAGAGCGGCGACCCGACCGCGCCGCCGGTCGCAGGGGAGTAGCAGGCGCTTTTGTCACCGCCTGGGTTACAAAAGCGCCTCTAGCCAAGCCAGCCGGCGCGTTTGCGCATCGTCTTGATGCGGCGGAACTCGGCGATGTCCTCGCGTAGGGCGGCGGGAGCTGGGGCGGGGAGGAAGCGCGCGGGTAAAGGGGACTCGGAGACGGAGTCGTCGCGGTTGCAGACCTGGTAAGCGCGGGCGCCGCGGCGGGCCGTGACCGCCGCGGGGGAGCCTTCGCCCTCCCAGAGCAGGCCGGCGTAGTCGTCGAGGCCGTAGCCCCCGGGCATGCCGTTGCCGACCGCCTCCAGGTAGGCGGCGCGACGCTCGGGCTCGTTGTTGTAGTGGACGCAGAGGCTGCCGTGCAGGAGGGCCAGGCCAGCGGCGGCCAGCGGCTTCCCGGATGACTTGGTGATGCCGGCCTCGAACCAGCACATCGCCCCGGCGCTCTGGCCGGCGAGGACGATCCCCTGGCGCCAGGCGAGGCTGAGGATCGAGGCGATGTCGTGCGCCTCCCAGACCGCCAGCAGGTTGACGAGGCTGCCGCCGCCGACGTAGATCAGGTCCTGGGCGAGCAGGTGGTCGCGCAGCGCCATCGGCCGCCGCCCGAGCCGGAACAGGGAGAGGTCGGAGGGCTCGCAGGGACGCTCGCCGAAGGCGGTGTAGAAGCGGCCAATCTGCTCGGAGGTGTCGCCGCTGGCGGTCGGCAGGATGCAGATCCGCGGCCGCTCGCCACCGCGCTCGGAGGCCAGCCGCAGCAGCAGCTCGCAGACCGCCCGGTCGGGCGGGCGCGATGTGAAGTCGTGGCCCCCGAGGGCGAGGATGCGGCGGACCTCCATCAGCCGGCGACCGCGGTGGAGAGCGCCTCCGGTACCGGCGCGGTGGGGACGGACCCAGCGTCGCCGAGGAAGGTGGTGGCGATCCGCATCTCGACCACCCGCTGACCGGCGACGTCGAGCCGGTAGCCGCGGGCCTCGGACCGCGAGGCGATCACGCGGCTCAGCTCGGTGCCGGTGAAGTGCAGCGCCGCGCCGTCCTCGGCGGCGTAGCCGGCGCGCATCCCCTCGCGCAGGAAGCCGTGGTAGGCCTCACGCCGCTTCGACTTCGGCTCGTAGTGGACGCAGTTGCTGAACGGCAGCAGCCCCAGGCCCTCGAGCCGTTTCGGCGGCCCGTGGAAGCCCGTCACCGCCTCCGCGAACCAGCAGAGCGAGCCGGCCGAGAGCCCACAGAGGATGACCCCCGCCTCCCAGGCTTCGCGCAGGATCTCGTCGATCCCGTGCGCCCGCCAGACCCCGAGCAGGCTGACGACGCTGCCGCCGCCGACGTAGATCAGGTCCTGGGAGAGCAGGTGGCTACGCAGGTCCTCCGGTCCCTGCTCGCGGCGGAAGAGGGAGATATGGGTGGCCTCGCAGCGATGCGCGGAGAAGGCGCGGTAGAAGCGGACGATGTAGTGGTCGGCGTCGCCGCTGGCGGAGGGCAGGAAGCAGACCCGCGGCCGCTCCGCCCCGGTCAGGCCGAGCACGTAGTCATCAAGCAGTGGGTTCCCGGACTCCATCGAGAAGCCACCACCACCGAAGGCGACGATCTGGCGGGGTACCGTCTTCATCGGTAAATGGTCGATGGGATTCGAGCCGCGGCGCTTGTACAGCGGTCCGAAGTTTTCGGTATCTCACTCGCCCGCATGTACAGGCATCCCAAACGCGTTCCCGATTAGCCGCCAAAAGGCTAATTTGGTACTGAATCGTCCACAGAACCTCGCTCGGGGTGTACAATCGCGTTTACCTAAACACGGCTGTCTGAGCGAGGAACCCAAATGCCGCGCATCGCTTCCCACCACGGAGCCAAGTCCAATCCTAAGCCGGACGATATCGGCGGCCTAATCGAGAAGGAACGGCTGCCGGCGGGACGAGCCGACCTGCCCGAGCCGCTGATCGCCCACTCCCAGCGGGAGCGAATCCTGATGGCGATGGCCGAAGCCTGCGCCGCCAAGGGCTTCGGGGCGACGACGATCGCCGACATCTGCGAGCCGGCCGGCGTCTCCCGCGCCACGTTCTATGAGCTCTTCAAGGACAAGGAGGACTGTCTGCAGGCCTCGATGGAGCTGTCCCTGGCCGACGCGATGGGGCGCATCGTCGAGGTCTACTCGCCGGACAAGCCGTGGGCGACGATGGTCCGTGACGCCGCCGCCACCTTCCTCGACCTGCTCGCCAACCGCCCCGACTTCGCCCGCATGGCGCTGATCGAGGCGCCGGCCGCCGGCGGCCGCTCCTTCGAGATGTACGCCTCTGGCAAGCGGGTCCTACAGGCGCTGCTGGACCGCGGCCGCAACGACCCGATCGAGGAGCAGGCGATCCCCTCCAGCGCCGGTCGCGGCGCCCTCGCCGCCGCCGAGTCGCTGATCGTCGGCCAGATCCTCGCCGGCAACACCGAGCGACTGCCGGAACTGCTGCCGGACATCGTCTACATCGTCACCGTCCCCTACCTCGGCCAGGACGAGGCGCTGCGCCAGTCCCGGGAAGCGGAGAAGTCGCTTCGCCCTGGGCCGGGCTGAGCCGTGCCGCCGGCCAAGCAGGGGGAGCGCTGGCGCCCGCCGCGGGGGCGGCACGGGCTGCCGCCGGAGGTCGTCGCCCGCTCGCAGCGCGACCGGCTACTGGAGGCGACGATGCGGGTCGTCGCGTCGAAGGGCTATGCGGCGACCACGGTCGCCGATCTGACCAAGCAGGCGGGCGTCTCCCGCACCACCTTCTACGAGCTCTTCGCCGACAAGGAAGCCTGCTTCCTGGCCGCCTACGACAACAGCGTCGACTCGCTGGTGCGGCGGATCTCCAGCGCCTACGAGGCCGAGCAACGCTGGCCGGATCGCGCCCGGGCCGGGCTGGCGACGCTGCTCGAGGCGCTGGCCGCCGAGCCGGCACAGGCGCGGCTCGCTTTTGTCGACGTCGCCTCGGCCGGCCCGCCGGCCCAGCGGCGCTTCCGGGCGGCGGTACAGCGGCTGACGCCGTTCTTCGACGAGGGGCGTGACTTCGCCCCAGGCGGCCGCAACCTGCCGGCGAACACCTCACGGATGGCCGCCGGAGCGGTGGTCGGTTTGATCTCAGACGAGCTCGTCGCCGGTCGAGCGGACGAACTTCCTGGTTTGCTTTCAGACGTGCTTTTTGCCACGCTGGTGGCGTATCTCGGCCCGGATGCGGCAGCAAGGGAGGTGGGCGAAGAATCTAAGTAAACATCTTCGTACACGACGCCGCTATGATCAATGTATCCGGTAGTTCAGCCTCCCTCGAAAGCGGGCCGATGGCATCTCCCGAATCGCGGCGTCAACTGATCCTGGCGGCAATGATCCGCGTCGTCGGCGTCAAGGGCTACAAGGAGACCGCCGTCGCCGACGTGATCGAGGAGGCCGGGACCTCCCGCACCACCTTCTACAAATACTTCGACGACAAGCACGACTGCTTTCTCGCCGCCTACGAGATGCTGGTCGAGCAAGTCTTTGGCGAGGTCGTCGAACAGTGCGACGGCAACGCGACCTGGCTGTCGCGGATGACCAAGGGGCTGACCACGATCGTCGACCGCTTCGCCGTCGACCCGGCCCTGGCCCGGACCGCCGTGGTCGAGGTCGCCGCCGCCGGCGCCGATGCCCGCCAGCTGCACTGGAACGCCGTCGCCCGCTTCACCGAGTACCTCGATGCCGGCCGCGAGCTGGCCGGCGGCAGGGAGCTCCCGGAGAACATCTCGCTGATGTCGGCCGGGGCTGTCTCCGGGCTGATCTTCGACGAGCTGCTGGCCGGTCGCGCCGGGCAGCTACCCGACCGCCTGCCCGACCTGCTGTTCGCGATGCTGGTCCCCTACGTCGGGCCCCAAGCCGCCGCCGCAGAGATGCGGCGGATCGCTGCTCACTGAAGCACGTAGGCCCGGCGCAGCTTGTCGCGGGCCCGGTGCAGCCGCACCTTGACGGTCCCTTCCGGGATCCCCAGCCGCCGCGCGATCGCCGCCTGGGTCAGGTCCTCGCCGTAGCGCAGCTCGAGCAGCTGGCGGTCCCTGTCGCTGAGCCGCTTCAGCGCCGCGTGCAGATCGGCCCGTTCGACCGTCGCCACCACCTGTGGATCCTCGACGCCCTCGTATGTCTCGATGATCGAGGTCGGGTCCGGGCGGATGCGGGCGTGCTGGCGAAAGGCCTCGTTGCGGACGATCGTGGCCAGCCACTGGTTGCGTCGGTCGACCTCCCGCAGCGTTGAGCGACGACGCCAGGCGCGAAGCAAAGCGTCCTGGGCTATGTCCTCCGCCTCGCTTGGATTGCTCGCGTAGCGATACGCCATACGAAGGCAGACCCTGTGCGCCTCACCCCACTCCCAGCCATCGTCCGTGACATCCCGATGCCAGTTCCGAGCGCTGATCAAACGAACTTACATAACCGATAGCCACACGAGTGAACTTAAGCGCTGAAACTGTTCTGACCATCGAGCCGGTCTCTTGCTCGTGGGGATTAGAACCGCAGAGGAGGAGCGGCGGCGCGACGCGGAAATCGCCTATGAGGCGATCGCGCCGGTCTATGACGATTTCACCGCTCACCACGATTACGAGCTGTGGTTGGGCAACCTCCTGCCCGAACTCGAGCGCCACGGGCTGAAGGGCAACCGCCTGCTCGACGTGGCCTGCGGCACCGGCAAGAGCTTCATCCCGATGCTGAAACGCGGCTGGAAGGTGACCGCCTGCGACATCTCGACGGCGATGGTCGAGCTGGCTCGCAGCAAGGTGGGCGACGGGGCCGAGCTCTCCGTGGCCGACATGCGCGACCTGCCCAGCTTCGGGGAGTTCGACCTCGTCTGGTGCCTGGACGACGCGATCAACTACCTGCTCAGCGGCGGGGAGCTGGAGCAGGCGCTGCACGGCATGCGGCGCAACCTCGGCCCGGCCGGGCTGCTGATGTTCGACGTCAACACGCTCAACACCTACCGCGGCTTCTTCGCCGAGGAAGTCGTGGTCGAGCGGGATGGCCGGCGCCTGGTCTGGAAGGGACGCTCGAGCCCGGACATCCCACCGGGCTCGATCTCCGAAGCCAGCTTCGAAGTACTGCCCCCGGAGGGGGAGGACGGCCCGCAGATCCCGCCGGAGATGCACCGCCAGCGTCACTTCCCGGAAGCGGAGGTGCTGGCTGGGCTCCAGGCCGCCGGCCTGGAGTGCCTGGAGGTCTTCGGCCACGGCGAAGACGCGGTCCTGCGCCAGCCGCTGGACGACGAGGTCCACAGCAAGGCCGTTTATATTGCCCGTGCCGCATGACCTCCCCCACCACCATCACCGGCGTCGACTTCCTCACCGTCTTCGTCACCGACTACCCGGCGGCGCAGAAGTTCTACGGCGAGCTGCTGGGACTGGAGCACTCGGTCGACTACGAGAAAATCCCCGCCGGCGAGTACGAGACCGGCAGCCTCACCCTGCAGCTGATCGACGCCGCCTCGGTCGGCCAGGAGTTCAAGCCCGGCCGCGCCCCGATCGCCCTGCACGTCGAGGACGTCGAAGCGGCCCGCGCCGACCTCGAGTCGAAGGGCGTCGAGTTCCAGGGCGAGACCGTCGACAGCGGCGTCTGCCACATGGCCTTCTTCCGCGACCCTGACGGCAACGTGCTGATGTTCCACAGCCGCTACGCGCCTCGGCCTTCCTAGACCGCACGCGGCGGCGCCAGCGTCGCGCCAGCTCGATATTTGCTCGCCGCCGGCCGATAGACCGGTATGGGATTCGATCCGAAGACGTCCGGCGTGCCGGCGCCGAAGAGCTCCTGGACGGCGCGGCGGGCCGACGATCTGCGGCGGCGGGCCGACGCTCTCGGCTTTGGCGTCCGGCTGTTCCTGACGTTGTTCGTCGCCCTGGCGATCGTCGGCGGGCTCGGTTACGTGCTCATCTCGGACCACCTCGAGGGCTACGAGATCGATCGCTACTCCCGGGATCAGCGCGACGACGCGAAGGGCTTCGAGGACCTTGCGCGCAAACTTCCCACGCCAATTGCGATCCGCGAGATCGACGAGCTGCTCGACGCGATCGGGCGGCGTTCCGGCACGCAA
This sequence comes from Solirubrobacterales bacterium, assembly GCA_036269775.1. Classification (GTDB taxonomy): domain Bacteria; phylum Actinomycetota; class Thermoleophilia; order Solirubrobacterales; family 70-9; genus VAYN01. Next base: position 10,090 of record DATBDU010000039.1, on the reverse strand, counting down.
GAGGCGCTGCTGATCAGTCCCGCGAACGTCGTTCGGGCCTCGGCCGAGGATCGGCTCGAAGGCCGGCGCGAGTCCGATCCACGGATCGATGCCGCCCTCGCCTCGGGGGCCTTCTATTCCGGACACGAGACCGACCCCTTGCTCGACTCTTCCGACTTCGAGTTCGTCACGCCGGTGCGTTTCCCGGGCGGCCTCTACGCGCTGACGACGAGCTATGACTCGGCCAGCTTCGACGCCCACGTCGACCGGGTGCGACGGACCCTGCTGCTCGTCATCCTCCTCGCCCTGGTTGGGATCGCCGGGCTCTTCTATCTGCTCGGCGGGCGAACCCTGCTGCGCCACCACCGCCTGGCCCTGCAGCGCGCCACCCGCGACGGGCTGACCGACCTTCCCAACCACCGCGCCTTCGACGAGGAGCTCGCGCAGATCGCCGCGGCGGCGGCTCGCAACCGGGCGCCGCTGGCGCTGGCGCTGCTCGACCTCGATCACTTCAAGCTGATCAACGACCGCTATGGCCATCCCCAGGGCGACGAGCTGCTGCGGCGGGTCGCCGGGGTCCTGCGCGACGGCCGCTCGGCCGACCGCGGCTATCGGATCGGCGGCGACGAGTTCGCCCTGCTGCTACTGAACACCGATGAGCAGGGCGCGCGGATCCTGATCCAGCGCCTCAGCAGGACCCTCACCGAGGCCGAGGCATCGGCGAGCATCGGCGTCGCCCAGCTGCGGCCCGGGCTCTCGGCCGAGGAGCTGCGTGCCCAGGCGGACGCGGCTCTCTACGAGGCGAAGCGTCGCGGCGGCAAGGGCTTCGCCGCCTACGAGGAGATCCGCGACAAGGTCGCGATCACCACCTCGGCCAAGCGCGAGGCGGTCCGCCGGCTGGTCGAGGAGCGCCGCTTCGAGACCGTCTTTCAGCCGATCTGGAACCTCGCCTCGGGTGAGCTGATCGGCCTCGAGGCGCTGACCCGGCCGGATCCCTCCTACGAGCTCTCGGGCCCACGGGAAGCGTTCGACATCGCCGAACAGATCGGCGCCGTGGCGGACCTCGACGAGATCTGCGCGACCCAGGCGCTGCGCAGGGTGTCGACGCTGCCCGAGGGAGCGCTGCTCTTTGTCAACCTGGCGCCGAAGACGCTCGAGCTCGATCCCAACTGCGACGAGTGGCTGCAAAGCGAGGTCGAGCGGGCGGGCCTCGCTCCCGAGCAGGTCGTGGCCGAGGTGACCGAGCGGATCGGCGCCCGCACCGCGCCGGTCCTGAAGAGCCTGGAGCGACTGCGCGGCCGCGGCTTCAAGTTGGCGCTCGACGACGTCGGCACCGGCAACGCCGGCCTCGAGATGCTCCGCAAGATCGGCGCCGAGTACGTGAAGATCGACCGCTCGATCGTCGCCGCCGCGGCGACCGAGCCCAACGCGCGCGCCGTGCTGATGGCGATGGCCACCTTCGCCCGCCAGAGCGGCGCCTTCGTGATCGCCGACGGCATCGAGGACGAGGAGACCCTCGAGTTCCTGCGCGGCGTCGAGGCCCTCGACGCCCGCCCCGGCACGATCATCCAGGGCGGCCAGGGATTCGAGCTGGGGCAGGCGTCGGTGCCGATGGCGGGAGCCAGAGACGCTGCGCTTCCGGTGCTTCAGCCGTTTGGCTAGGTCGTGCACGACATGCTCGGTTGGCTTCGGCCAAAATCCTGATCCGGAGACCCTCGAGGAAGCGGGAGCGACGGGACTCGAACCCGCGACCTCCGGCGTGACAGATCTTAAAGTACCTGCAAATAGGCCTTTTGGGCTTAGCCGGATAGGGGAACATCAGTCTCGATCAGTCTCGAAAAGCTGGAGCTGGTACCCAACTTGGTACCCGCGTGGGTCCAAGATCAGATCGACCGATGCAAAGGGCCGGCGGCTTGGACATATCCCCAGAGGAATGCATCGAGACATTGGAGGTGCGCGGTGGAGATCGAGCTGCAAGGCAAAGGTACGCTGGTCGTGCGGGCCGACCTTGAGGCCCGCATCCTGACGGTCTCCAGGTCGATGTCTGCCGGCGAGGAGTCGAGCACCAAGTCACGGCGCTCTCGCTCGGTCCCTCTCGCCGACCAGGCTGCCTCGGAGCTAAAGGCGCTTCGGAGGCGTCGGTCCTTCAAGGCCCAGACCGACTACGTCTTCTGCCGGCCCGACGGCGGCCCGCTCGATCGCTCCGCCATCCGTACCCGCTTCATCCGCGCCCAGGAGAAGGCCAGCGTCCGGGTGCGCCGCTTCCACGACCTGCGCCACAGCTTCGGCAGCCTGGCGATCAGATGTTCGACGTCGTGGCCGTCAAGGACATGATGGGCCACTCGAAACTGACCACGACCGAGCGCTACCGCACTCCAAGCCCCGGCCAGACGATGTCGCGAAGTTGACGAGCATCTTCGACTAGCTGCAGCTTGCTGTCTGCACGTCACGCCGCCCGTTTCGGCAGGATGGCCGGATGCCAGAGCGCCCGTCGGCAATCAAGCAACTCAACTCCCTGCTCGGTGCCGTGACGATCGCCCACGAGATCATCTTCGAGACGCGCCGCGAGCTGATCGCAGCCGATCGAGGCAATCCCGAGCAGGCTCGGCTAGTTGCAGAGTCGGCGCAGATCGCCATGGTCGAGCTGCCGCGCCTATCGGCGACTGCTCGTCAGCTCTCTGCCAGGTGGCAAGAGCAAAGCCTGCTCGACAGCAAGGGAGCGGAAGAGGTGCTCGTCGCGCTGGAATCCGAGTTGAAGCACCTCGAGCCCAAGATCGACTCCCTGCTCGACCGGCAGCGAGAGATCGCAGCGCTACTGCGCTCGATGCTGGACTCGTAGAGAGCTACGCTGAGGCGAGCCGGGCTGCCGCTGCCTGCTCGTAGCGATCGGCCAAAGCGAGAGCCGCATCGCGGTATCCCTCGATGTCGGTCTGCGCCGCCTGCGCCCGAAGCTCGTCAGCCCGAGCGGAAAGCTCTCTTGGGGGCTGGGTGGTCTGCTCCAGACGCTCCTCCATCTGCTCCAGCACCCAGCGGTGCTTGTCGGGGAGGTCTGGCCAAGGGTGAGCTGCCATGGGGGAAGTGTAGCCCCAGGGCAACCGGTTCAAGATGCCCTCCCTCGGCAATGTGCCGGGGTAGTCGATCTAGGTCAGAGCGTCGGCAGCGGCAAGCCAGGATGAAGCTCTTCGACGCGCAACTCGATCGAAGCTTGCTCCCAGCGACCCCGGGCTGAGTCCGTTGGCAGTTGGGCTGAGAAAGTGTGAGCCGGGCACCAGCCACAGATTTCGGCGCTGCGCATCTCCAAGTCTGTGACGCGACAGACGACCATCGCCCAGTCAGGAAATTTCGCTCCGATATTCGCCTCGTTGCGAGAGATGAAGACCCTAAACGCATCCTCAGTCCTCGTCGTCGACTTGACCTCCAGAAGCCGCGGTCGGCCGGTGAGGCGCGGTGCGTTCACGTCGTACCCGAGTGCATCTGAGGTGAGGCTGACCCGCCGCACCGCTCGGGCGAGATCTTCGCGACCGAGTCCGAGCAATTCTTCGCGGGCTGCACTGACCACCAGCTCCTCTCCGATTTCGCCAGTTAGTCGTTGGACGGAATAATCACATCGGTGAGCGCGTGCGAGCAGTAGCTCCTCCCGCTTTTGCTCGTCCTGGATGAGCGCCGAGAGTGACCCCACAGACCCTTTTGCACCCTCCGCATGCGGCAGACAGAGAGCCTCAAGCGCCAACCCAGCGATCGCGTCCTCGATTGAACCATCGAGCATTTCTTCCAACTGCGCGCTGAGGAAAATGCGTTCTCCCCGCTCGAAGAGCATTCCCGTGTCCCTCAGCAATCCCTCCCCCACGGCAAGGTCGGACGCGCTGAAGATCCCCCCAGTCGCTTTATGCCAGTAGGACTCTCTCGCCTGGACCAGAAGTGAACCTTCAGTGTCCACCATGCTCGCCGCATGGAGCGCGGCTCGGCAGACATGAGCGCTCGGAAGCCCGTCGGCGTCCGCCCATCGAGGACGGGACTGGCGACTACCCAAGGTGGGCAAAAAGGACATCGGAGTCTTCAGGGTCTATCCACTGACCGTATGCCAGCTCCTCGTCAGGCAAAGCCATAGTCGTCAGGGCTGAGTCCGAGAGCACTTCCCCAAGCCGAGTCGCCTTGATTTTGACCCGGTCGCTGACCGCTTCATCGATCGTGTCACGAGAGACCAGAAAGGTAATCCTCGTCTCGACTCCGGGTTCCAAGCCGAGCCGGTGAATCCTGTCGAGCGACTGGAGATATTGACCAGCGTTAAAAGTTCGGTCGACATAGATCGCATCGTGGCAAGCTTGGTGAAGGCTGACCCCCTCCGACATCGCCGCCGGGTTAGCGATCAGGACCGAGCAATGATCGTCGCCTCGAAACCTCGCAAGCTCACTGTCGCGGGTGACTACGTCGGTAGCAGGATCAGCGATCGTCGGGATGGCGCCGTGGATCTTTGCCGGTGCAAACGGTGCGAGGAGCTTTCCGATCGCCTCGAAATTGTCGACAAAGTTCGTCCAGACCAACGTCTTGCGGTGATTCGCCGCGTTCTCCGCAACCTTGGTCGCGAGCTTCTCGAACTTAATTGGGACCTCACGCTCGCCGTAATTACGGATTTGTTCGGCCAGCGTCGAACCCTCCGGGGCCGCCACCGGCGGCCATACCGGCGTTTGCGCTGTGCCACCGATCGCCGGGGCTAGTAGCGCCGGATTGACAGCGGCCTCTAACAAGTACATGACAATTTCTCCTAGGCGTCCGAGCTCGGCGCGTTCGCCCGCCGCGGCCTTAATCGCTCGGCGCATCCTCGTTTTCAGATTCGCGTAAATCTCCGCCTGAATCGGCTTCATCTCGCATTCCTCAACCCGAATGAAGGGATCATCCAGCTCCAGCTCGTCCTTCTTGGTGCGGGCGAAGAATGGTCTCAGGCGCTGAGACAGCTCAGACATTGCCCGAGGCGGAGGGTCCGTCGCTCGAGCGGCGTCGGGAAGAATGGAGCTGCCATTGCTCGGCCAAAGGAAGCTCATGAGGGCATCGAGGTCAGTTGGGTGTTGCGGAGCGGGGGTGCCCGTGAGGATGTCTCGGCGAACTGCGAGATGCGCAAGTTCGAGGCAAGCCGACCCCCATTGTCCGTCGTGACCGCGCTTCATTCGATGGGCCTCGTCGAGGACAAGTTGGCAGCGACCTTCGGTCATCCACTCTGCAATCAGATCGAAGCGCGATCTCAGCCGTTGATAGTTGACCAGCAGCACCTCGGCATGGACAGGCAGCGAGTCGGTCAGCTGGCGCACAATCGGAGATGGGTCAAAACAAGCGAGAGCCTCCTCGTTCCATGCCTCGAAGGCCGAGAGCGGTGCGACGACCATCAGGCGATCTACACGACCGCGCATTCGCTCTGCCTCAAAACAGGCGTACGTCACAGTGGTCTTTCCCGCCCCCGGAACCGAGAAGTTGGCTCCGTGCGAGAGCGCGAGAACTTCTCGCAGGTCGCGCCTTTGGAAGGCCAACAGCTCGCGGGTGAAGTGGCTTTCCGCCAGAAACTCATCCAGCTCTGCCTCTGATAGCGACTCGACCCCCCCGTCGAGAATCACCTGAACCTCTTGGTGCTCTTCGCGGCCGCGGTTCAGGGTCTCCTCGAGCGCAGGAGAGACCTCCGACACGCAGCGATAACTCTGCAGACTCTGTGCGAGCCAGCGACGGGCCGTCAGGAATCGCTCTAGTGGCACGCTCACTTCGTCTTCGGAGCGTCGCTCTACTTGCCCCGGAGCAATGTTGCGACCAAGTGCTCGCCACAACTCCTCGGGCACGTCGGCGTCTCGGGAGATCAGTACTGTCGGCGGCGAGCCTTCAAGGCGGAGTCTGAGCAAGCGTCCTCCTCCCTAGCTCAGGATCTCGAGCTCAGTGAGAGTGTTCTCGAGCTCGCGTTGACGCTTCCGCAATTTCTTGAAAGCCGCCTCGAGCGAACGTTTGCGTGACTGGTCGAAGTCCGGATCGTTCACGACCTCCTTGACTGCATCTGCGGCGCCGACGAGCTGTTTGGTCGCCGTCTTTACCGCCGTCAGCGGAGCCTCCAGTTTGTTTTCGTCCTTTTTGTCGCGCTGCTTCTCTTTGATCCCCGTCAGGATCGCGGCCTTGATGCCCTCCCTGAGAGAGGAGCGTTGTATCGTGAAGGCGGTTCCCGGGATCTTGAGTTCCTTGCCGGGTCCGGTGACGGCATTCACAAGGCGCTTGATGTTGATCTCACCAGTCTCGCCATCCGAGGACGACGTGGGTAGGTCGAGCACATTGCTTGACCTGTTAGTAACCATGGACTCCTCATCTCCGATCGCCAAGATCTCGGCGAAACGACCGAGCTCCTCGTCTTCCTCAAGCTGCGGATACATGTACTCGTCCATAAACGAGGGGTCGATTTTGCGCAGCCTGTGGACCGGCGTCACACCAACCGCGGTCGAGAGCAAGAAGCTGGCCATGAGCCGTTCAGCCTCGTCTGGATCGGTTTGCATCAGGGCATCCTGATCTCGCAGCAACTCACGTAGCTGCTCGTATCCGAGCGTGTCGAAAAAGCCCAACGAGGGAGGCACGCTTGGGATTCTCTGCAGCTGGTGGATTAAGTCGAGCAGTCGGAGTCGGGTCTGTACCTCCTTTTCGCCTTTTGCCTCGTTATCTGGATAGATACGCAGCTCTCGGGCGATCTGTTTGTCGGTGAGACCGCGGGCGGAAAGTTCGTCGATGAAGAGAAGCTCGTTAGTAAGGGTGTAAGGCTCCTTAAGTTCCTTCCGCATCTGCAGGCGGAGCTCAAGCAGTGCAAGTTCCCTGGGCTGGACAGTCTCAGGGAGGACGGCTACGCGAATGAAGCGCTTAGTCGGGTCTTCGAACTCGGCGATTGCGACTGCCCGCGTGTTTGCGTTCACCAGCACGCCCATGTGAGTGATGACGCCTGGGAAGTCCTGACCTTCGCTCGCAATTGAGTTCTTCAACTCGGCAAAGTCATTTTCTTTGCGAGCCTCGCGCACGTGGCGGCGGATGAGGTTCTGGGCCTGCTCGGAGTAGGGGCGGTTTTTCAGGTCCTCCCACTCGGGGTCATCCTGAAGCTGCGCCTTGATCCGATGAGAGTCGGGGTTAAGGACCACCTCATCGACTCCAATAGTGATCACTGGGCAGACCTCGCCATCGCCGCTACCGATCGCCGGCAGACGTTCTCCTTCTGGACGTTTGCTGGGCGGTATTTTGTTCGCCTCAGCGAGGAGTTCTCTGATCCGCTCGATCCGGTGACTTTCGGTGGTCTGCGGCAACGTTTCTCCTTTCGCCGATCCCGTTGAGACCATTGGGTCAAAGCCTGACTGGTCGGGGAGCATATCCTTCCGCTCGGTGATGCCGTGAAAAAGACCATTACTCGAAAACATTCTCGCCCTACGGCCGCCAGCCAGGCGGCCGTAGAAGGGTTAGTGGCCAAAGCCGAGCTGCGGCTCGGCGACGCTACCCCGCCACGCGAGGCATTCCGTTCTTGTCTTGACGAGCTAGTCGATTCTGCCCACGGACCGGCTTGGGCTGATGGCCGAGACGTAGTCGGCGAGGCCTACCAACGAGTGGTGTCCGCCTCGCTTCGTCGAGACGCCGGCCAATTCTTTACTCCGCTCTGGGTCGGACGCGCTATGGCTCACTGGCTGCTCTCTGAGCCGACCTCCACGGTGCTCGACCCCGGATGCGGATCTGGCTCGCTTTTAATTGCAAGCGCACTTGAGCGGTCTGATCCGCGCGTAAAGTTGATCGGGCTTGACTCCGATCCCGTCGCGATCCAAATGGCCACAACCACGCGAGCGATCCGCAAGATCGAGGAGATGGATGTGCGCATCGCAGACTTCCTGCTTGACCCGCTCTCCGAGATCCCCGACGCGGTGATCTGCAACCCGCCATTCACCCGCCACCACGACATCCCGGTCGCGCTCAAGATCGCAATCCACGAAGGCTTTCAATCACGCCTCGGCCTTCGTCTCTCACGTCTGGCCTCACTGCACGTGTTGTTCTTGGTGCGGGCGCTGGAGGTCTCCCGTCCAAACGCACGTCTTGCCTTCATAACTCCGTCGCACTGGCTTGAGATGGCCTATGGACGCGAGGTGAAGCGCTTTCTCCTTGAACAGGGACGGGTCGAGGCAATCGTGAAATTTCCCGCCGAGCACATGTTGTTCCCGGGTGTCCGCACTACGGCCGCTATCACCCTGTTTCGCAAGGGTGGAGATCCCGGCCTAACCCGCATTCTTGAGTGCGATGGTCTTGCTTCGGCCACCGATTTCATCGCCTCGGATTTGCGCGGCAAAGCCACGGAGCGAGACGTTCGCCTCGACGCCGAGGCCTCTTGGACTACGAAGCGGCAGCAAAAAACGGGGGGGGTCCGGCTTAGGCGGCTGGCGATAGTTCACCGCGGCGTCGCTACCGGCTACAACGCCTTCTTCGTCTTCAGCGAGGCTCGCCGCAAGGAACTCGGTATACAGCGCTGCTCAGTTCGGCCCTGCATTGCTTCTCCTCGGCATTTCAGCGCCAACAAGATGCGCCTCGCGGATCTCGAGGAGCTACCAGACGACGTTCCCCGCTGGCTCTTGGCACCGAAGCGCCAACGCGCAACCGGCCCACTGCGACGCTATCTCGATTCTGGGATCGATCTGCGGGTCACCGATCGCACTCTGGTCGCAAGTAGGGTCAAAGCTGGTCGACGCTGGTTCGAAATAGATGCCCCCGATGAGGCGCCAATTCTCTTCTCTTATTTCAACCGTCCGACGGCACGCTTTGTACGCAACTACGCCGAGGGGGTGCCCCTCAACTCGTGGCTCGTGATCCGTCCCCGTCCTGGCGTGAATGCCGATGACCTCTTCGAGCTTCTCTCTTCGAAACGAGTGACCGCACGACTGCAGGACGGGGCACGCGTGTACGGCAAGGGGCTTTGGAAGCTGGAGCCCACCCAGCTTCTCGACGCCTGGCTGCCTAACGATGCTCTTGACTTGATCGCATAGGAACGGCCAGCGGGAAGCCCTACCACGGGCGAACACGCGACGTTCGCCGAGGTAGTCCTTGGGTAGTGATTCCACATCTCCATGGAAGGCGACTGCTTAGGCTTGGGTACCCAATTAGGTACCCAAGAATGCCAACTTAGTTAGGCCATCCCACGATTCATCCCGCTTTGGAATGCGGCACGCCGAAGCGGGAGCGACGGGACTCGAACCCGCGACCTCCGGCGTGACAGGCCGGCGCTCTAACCAGCTGAGCTACGCCCCCGAGCGAACTCGGATGGGCCTGTGGGAGCGGCCCAGGGGCGAAATCTAGCGGGTACTAGGCGTTGGCGAGCTGTGGGCGGGCCAGCTCGGGGACGGCGTTGGGGGACTCGGTGGCGGCGATCTCCTCGAGCAGGTCGCGGAGCTGGGCGATGCGCTCGGCGCCGTAGCGCTCGGCCCAGCGCTGCTCGACCTTGGCGAAGAGGCGGCGGCCGGTTTTTTGGGCCTCTTCGCCGCGCTCGGTGAGGCAGATCAGCTTGGCGCGGCGGTCCTGGGGGTCGGGGACGCGTTTGGCGTAGCCGAGAGCGACCAGGTTGTCGATCACCTCGCCGATCGACTGCTTGGTCATGCCAGCGAGGCTGGCGAGCTCGGTCAGGCGCAGCGGCTCCTCGCGGATGAAGCGGAAGACACAACCGTGGGTAGGGCGAATGTCTCCGTAGCCGACCTCGACCAGCTCCGTGCGGAACTCGGCGAAGAGGGCGTCCTCGACGACCGCCATCAGACCGGGGAGGGGCAAGCGGCTCTGGGTCTTGTCGGTGGCGTCGGACATTTCGTCAGGATACCTGATAAGTTCGCCTGGTCAGGTGGCCTGACAAGGCTTCCTTACGAATTGTACTCGATGCCCAGGAGGCTTCCAAATGCAGTCGCAGACAAATCGCAAGTGGTGGACGCTCGGAGCGGTCTGCGTCGCCACCTTCATGCTTCTTCTCGACATCACTGTCGTGAACACCGCGCTGCCGAAGATCCAGCAGGACCTCGGCGGCAGCTTCTCCGACCTGCAGTGGGTGATCGACGCCTACGCGCTCTCGCTCGCCGCGCTGGTGCTGACCGCGGGC